>NZ_JAVDWE010000018.1:0-119789 GCF_031457235.1 Hydrogenophaga laconesensis | reverse complement strand
GAACTCGCGGCTGAATGTCCGTCTTCTCTCCATAAACCACCTCCGGTTTCATCTTCCACCTTAACAAGGTGTCTTTGAAACCGGCAGCAGCCCACTCAGTTGGTGCGGATTCCCAATTCATTCATGGTGCGCATCATCTTGCGGACTTGGTTGACGCGGTTCTCCTCATCAAGCACTACGCTCTGCTTCTCCTTAAAGACACAGAACGTCTGCCCGCGAACTCGTCCACCCATTGCATTCTTTGCGGTGTAGTCAAGATCGATTGCGATGCCTCCGTTGTCCAATGGGATCTCCTTTACGGTCACCACCTCCAGGGAGGCGGGATCGTTGAGCCCCAGCTTCACGTCATCGGTGCACGCTCTGGTCTGCTTTTGAAGCGTCGTCTCCTTGGGTGCAGGTGGGGGCGGCGGTGGGCTTGGCTTGCATGCCTGTAGCACCATCGCTGCTACGAGAACACCCGCAACACGAAACGTCACAGCTCCGCGGCTCCTTTGTTGGGTGTGGACGCTCATTGAGCCCACCGCGAGCGCTCGAAAACGGACGGAAGCCCAACCGTGCCCTCCTCAGGGTCCACGATGCATAGCTCCTCGGTGTAGCCACTTTCCCTCGGCCGTTCGACCTTGAGAGCTATGACCACCTTGCCGTCCTTCATCCAGTGCTTGCGCATCTCCACGTCGTCGCTGAACTTCCCCCGGCGCTCCTTGTAGAAGTCCACGCAGGCCTCCGAATACTTCTCCAGATCGGCGCTGGATGGTCCCCCGCATGCAGCCAGGAGGACCAAGGCAGATGCGCCCGCCATATGTGCAAATCGAATCAAGATTTCTCCTTGTTGAAATAACGATCAGTGGGGCAAGTGCTTCTTGCGCCCACGCCTTTACCCCTCGACACCGGAAGTGCGAGGAGCATTTTGCCGTATGCAGACGGCAAACTCGGGAGTGTTCTGGCCCACCCTTGCCCATCCCTCAGAGCAAGCCAAGTGGAACCAGATCAAGCAGTCGGTCAGGCGATCAGAAGCCTGCGTACACGTCGTAAGTGGAGCCAGACTGAGCTCTCACTTCGTGCTGACGTGGACCGCCGCTATCTATCAGTGATAGAGCTTGGGCAAAGCAGCCTTAGCGTTCGAATGATGTTCAAACTGTGTGACGCGCTCGACGTTGCACCCTCAGACCTCGTAAAGGACGTCGAGAGGCGCATGAGGGTCCAGGGCGCGGGCTAGCGGGCCGGGTCCGGCGCAGGTTGTGCCCAGGGGTGCGCCAAGTTGGTCCCAGGCGAGGCCGCCGTGGCTCCAGGGCTGCACGAGGGAGGCCCAGGTTGGTTCCGGGTGGCTGCGGCGGTGCCGAGCCGTTGCGACATCGATTGCCCGGACGCTGCGTAGGCCTCGCTGCGCGCATTGATGCCAATGAACAGCTGAGGCTTACGGTTAGTCAGCGGTAGGCGCTGCACCATGCCCGGCTAGACACATCATTACCAGATGTGGCGACGCCAACTCAGTACGGCCGTTGTCTGCTTCTACCGCCCTCACCCCCATGAATTAAGCATCGCGCTTGGGTGGCTCGGCGCCGAAAAAAATTTGGTGGGGTGTGCACACAGAACGGCAAAAGGCTGCTAGATTGCAGAAGAGGCCTGTCCATACATATTTACCTCCTGCCTGAATTCGTTAGGGCCACCGAGGTAACTCCTGACACTTAATTATTTCTAGCGCGACCCCGACTCGACACAAATCCAAGACTCAGGAATCTATAATGTTTAAAGCGTTCCTTCGCATGGTAGGGCTGCTCGCAGCATATCCGCTGCTAACGGGATTTTTTTTGTCCCCGAGTGCATATATTGAAAACTCTTATGCCGCGCCGCTTCCGAACGGTGGACCTTGGTTCGATTACTGTGTTAGCGGGAACAAAGATAGTTGCCAGACTATTATGTTCGGAAAATTGAAAGATGGGACTTATAGCTTTGTTGACCTAACGAACAACAAGGCATACAAGCTGGCTTTCGAAAAGATTCCGAAAACGAATTCCGCAATTGTTCAATTCACCTTAATTCCAGACGCTGGCGACCGTGTCTCTTATCTATACCGACTGGCTAGATTCGAGAAAAATAGAATTACTTTTCAGCATGTTCATTGCTACAAAATTTTCACCCCAAAGGATTTAACAAACCCGTTGATGGGTGTAACCGCCGCACCGTACGGTCACTGCAATATAAACAGCGCCACCCACTTAAGAACTTTCTATTCTCATATCGCAGAAGACAAAGAGGGAGCTACTTCAAAATACGGCGAAGTCGTTCATTTCGTGCCCACGAATGAAGCGCTCGTGAAAAGTAATTACCCTAGGTATTTCGGCGGAGCGCCGGACCGTTCTGGTTCAAGCAACGCGTACAGCGAACCGACCGACATATACAAAGAACAACAGAAAATCAATTGCAGTATATACAGTCCAGGCAGCTTTGGCTCCGGAGTGTGGGGCTGTTGATTCCACCAATGCGGGTAAGAGCGCCTCGCATGCGAATTGCAATGCTTAAAGCCATTGCTGGACTCTTGATGATTGGGATTATGTGTGGCTGCGCCCCAGCCAAGCGAGCTACAGACGTTGAGTTGCGTGCGACAGCCGATTTATTGGGAACCGCGGTCTGTTTAGGCGAAATACGGGAGCGCTTCCCAGGGTTCGACCTGCGGGCGTCAATCGAGCATGCTTATGACTGTTCATCCGTCTCTCCTGACTTGAGTTGCTTGGCCTGGTAACCACAGCTTCCCAAATCCGAGACGGATGAACAACCTATTGAGACTTCACACCTAGCGCCCACAGACCCTCGTAAAGATGATCAAGAGGCGCTTACTGCTCCTGGGTGCGGTCTATTGAGTTGGTAATGCAAGTGGGAAAGTGGTTTCTGTCGCTCGGTCCCGGGTAGCGCCGCCGATACCTGGTCGGCTGCTCCCGCAATCTCTTGCACATGCCATATCTACAAGCAGGTGTTGGTTGGCATCACGTGCAGAAACTACTTTGAGAAGTGCAATCGATGTGTGACCTAATGCCTTAGCTACTCAAGCACCTTACTCTAAATACCAATATACACATGGCAACAATTGCGGATGTCTATATAATTGAAAGCCTGCACCCGGAAGATGAGGGGAATGGGCGCTTTGAAGGGGTGTTCCTCAGTCACCTTTTGCGGCTTCACGGGAAAAACCCGCAGTACCGCTATGTCCGGACACGTGGTGAATTCGAGACCGCTGTTCGCAAGTTCGGAGCATCTAACTACAGATACCTACATCTCTCAGCGCACGGAGATAAAAATGGAATCTGCACAACGAATCAAGACGACATTGACCACGAGGAGCTTGGGGAGCTACTACGACCTCATATGAAGGGCAGGCGCCTTTTCATATCATCATGCAAAGTGGTCGGAACAAGCCTAGCCAAAGAAGTAATTGCTCCAGAATTGGGCACCTCACTCGTAGGCCCCACGGAAGCAATCAATTTTCATGCAGCTGCACTCGTTTGGGCAACAATTTATCATCTTGTGTTCTCCGAGGATACGCAGGTAATGAAACGATCCACCCTTCTCGACAATATTCGAAAAGCATGCGATCTTTTCAAAGTGCAGTTCGCATACTTTGCGAAAACAAGCAAAAATCAACGAGGATTCAGTCAAAATCTTCTTACATCAGGCCGCTAATTGCGGAAAGCAAGTACCGGAAGTTGCATCGGATCACCCTCACCCTTTCACAACGGAGCATTTAGGCCTGGACACTCAACTGGTGACATGGGCGAAGATACGAATTTCTGGTGATGTCCTCGACGCCATACGTTCACGCCGCAGCCAACGAAGAGCCAGTCTCGAATCATCTTTATCTGCCCCCAGCAAGCTACGGCGACTCAGAGCATGCCATCTAGATCATGTGCACGCATCCTTTCCATCAGCCTCAATTTCACGGAAGCTTGTAGATAGGATGTGGCACGCATTTCCCAACTTTGACCAACAATGCTTCTGTCTTCCTCACTTGTATTAGGGCCTTAACAAGGCCGACACTATACTGCCCATCAGACCATTTTGAGGTTAAGTTATGCGGATTAAAAGCATCCACCTTCGGAACTTCAAAAGATTTACAGACTTGATAGTTCGCGACATACCTGAATCGGCAAAGCTAGTCGTCGTCGTTGGGCCAAATGGATGTGGCAAATCCTCACTTTTTGATGCCTTATTGCAATGGTACCGCTCGGGCACCGGCTTCGGATTTAATTCTGATATTCTGTACTATCGAAAAGACCCCAACGAACCATTCGACTGGACGCAAAGTATAGAGGTCAAGTTGGTGGGGGATGTATCTCCTCATAGAGGATGTCTTTACGTCCGCAGCGCCTACAGAAACGATCCCGACTTCTCGATTGGGGGTATCGGCAGACCCAGCTCTCCATCTGACAACATCAAGTTAGGGCGAATCATTGACAATGATCAGACCGTATCCGAGAACTATCAGCGACTCGTGTATGACACCATGGCCGGCGTCTACGATACGAAAAATGACGAGAAAAGTGTGTCAACACTACGCGAGGAACTTATTGGAGAAGTTCGGCATTCAATGAGAAGGGTGTTCGGGGATTTAGTGTTAAACAACATTAGTGACCCCCTCGGTAGCGGCGCGTTTTACTTCGACAAAGGCTCCGCCAATGGTTATCACTACAAGAATCTTTCGGGGGGTGAAAAAGCCGCATTTGATTTGCTATTGGATCTTCACATCAAGAAGAGATTTTACAGCGATGCCGTTTATTGCATCGATGAGATGGAAACCCATTTACACACGCGCATTCAAGGCCTCCTCTTGAAAGAAATGGTGAAGATTCTGCCGGAAGGTGCACAGCTTTGGGTAACCACGCACTCGTTAGGCGTACTGCGTGCCGCACAAGAAATGGCTGCCGATAGACCCGGAAATGTTGCAATCATAGATTTTGATGCCGAAGATCCTGATGTTCCAAGAGAAATCGTCCCAAGCAATCTTGGCCGAGTCACATGGGAAAAGCTTCTTTCAATCGCCCTCGATGATTTAACCATGCGCGTAGCACCGCGAATAGTTGTTGTATGCGAAGGGTCTACAACAGGAAATCGGCGCAAGGATTTTGACGCGGAAATCTACAATCGCGTACTTGCAAGTCAACACCCGGACATATTGTTTATATCTGGAGGAGCATCCAATCAGATACTAGCTAGCGGAGTATCGATACGCAAGACACTCTCCGACATAGTTCCGACTGCCTCAGTCCGCTCAATGTGTGATCGCGATGACAAATCGGATGCCGAGGTTGCGGAATTCGAAATAAATGGCGATCTAGTATTGGCCAATCGAAACCTAGAATCCTACCTGCTTGCAGATGATGTAATCGAAGCACTGGTTGTCCGCGAAGGCAAAGAAGCGCTTCTGCCGGAGGCTATGAAAATCAAGTCAGATGCGATAAGCAATAGTGTCGGGAGGGGAAATCCTAGAGATGATCTCAAGTCTGCGGCAGGAGAAATCTTCATAGGTCTAAGAAGGTTACTTGAGCTGCAACGATGTGGAAACACAACGGACATGTTTATGCGAGACACCCTCGCCCCACTGATTGTTGCGCCGATGGCCACATACTACGCATTAAAGGCTGCAGTAATCGATCGACTCCCCACTGTATAGCCATAGAATTAGCGGAGCTGTGCAAAGACATATGGGTGAATGATGGGTACTACGCCCCAAAGCTTTCGGGCATGGTGAGATGAAGGATATTGTTCAGGACCTTGTTATCGATCCATCAGGATGCACGCCAACTAGCTCCGCATCTTCTACACGAAGTATTTTCGCGAAAAACTCTTTGTCATCGTTGGACCAAAAATCTTCATCAACATTTCCGTTTTTCTCAATTACAGTTCTGAGCTTAGAAAGCGTAAGCTTTCCCTGGCGAAGAGTGCCACGCAAACCTGCATTGTTTAGTTCAGACTCCTTTAGCTCAGAAACAATAGCATGGAATTTTGCCTGAAGCTCCCGAGTTTCATTGAGTCCATTTGCAGCTGATTCCGTGAGGCCTTTTATCTTGTTGTTTGCAAGATCTAGGTCACCCTGAACCGCCTTGAAGGTCATCTGTTCGCTAGCTACTGCTTGCTGAAGTTCCGCAAACTTCTTTTGGTATTCCCAAGACTCTTCCTGCGAAAGCATTTTATCAGTGGGATACTTATTGCGAATGCGATCATTTTCATGCTGCGTCAATCTCCATCGCTCATAAACTCTAAGTGAGATGCTTGGGAGCCAATATATATAAAGGTAAGTCGCTACACTAGGTAACACGATGCCATATCCGATCCAATGCCACATCGTCGGGAAGCAGAGCTTTTCAATTAGAGCAAATGTCTCTGTGACAGAGTTCTTCGAGAGAAGAATTACAAAGAACTTGTAATTAATGAGAGACCACGAAATGGCAAAGCTGCTAACAAGAGGACTCGACAGTCGCTCTTCAACTACGGCGCCAAGCGACTTGCCTAGGGGTTCTAGCATTTGGGTTTCCTCCAGCTTTCGAGCTTACTAACCTGTACAGCCGCATTATCTTGTTCGTCGCGCATTGCCAACAAAAAAGCCACCCCGAAGGGTGGCCCTGTCTCCTCTACGTGATGATCAGTGGAACTGCTCTTCCTCGGTCGAGCCCGTCAGCGCCTTCACGCTCGAAGAACCACCCTGTATGACCGTGGTCACGTCGTCGAAGTAACCCGCGCCCACTTCCTGCTGGTGCGACACGAAGGTGTAGCCCTTGTCGCGTGCGGCGAATTCGGGTTCCTGCACCATTTCCGTGTAGTGCTTCATGCCTTCGCCGCGGGCGTAGGCGTGGGCGAACTGGAAGGTGTTGAACCAGTTGATGTGGATGCCGGCCAGCGTGATGAACTGGTACTTGTAGCCGAGTGCGGCCAGGTCTTCCTGGAAGGACGCGATCTGCTTGTCGTTGAGGTTCTTCTTCCAGTTGAAGGAAGGCGAGCAGTTGTACGACAGCAGCTTGCCGGGGCAGGCGGCTTGCACGGCCTGGGCGAATTCGCGGGCGAAGCCGATGTCGGGCACGCCGGTTTCGCACCACACCAGGTCGGCATACGGCGCGTAGGCAATGCCGCGGCTGATGGCTTGCTCCAGGCCGTTCTTGACGCGGAAGAAACCTTCCTGGGTGCGCTCGCCCGTCAGGAAGGGCTTGTCGTTGGCGTCGTGGTCGCTGGTGATGAGGTTGGCGGCTTCGGCGTCGGTGCGGGCCAGCACGATGGTGGAGACACCCATCACGTCGGCCGCGAAGCGGGCAGCGATCAGCTTTTCGCAGGCCTCTTGCGTGGGCACGAGCACCTTGCCACCCATGTGGCCGCACTTCTTCACGGCGGCCAGCTGGTCTTCGAAGTGCACGCCGGCGGCACCGGCGGCGATCATGTTCTTCATGAGTTCGAAGGCGTTGAGCACGCCGCCGAAGCCGGCTTCGGCGTCGGCCACGATGGGCAGGAAGTAGTCGATGAATTCAGGGCTGCCCGGCTCGATGCCACGGCCCCACTGGATTTCGTCGGCGCGCTTGAAGGTGTTGTTGATGCGGCGCACCATGGTGGGCACCGAGTCGTACGCGTAGAGCGACTGGTCGGGGTACATGGTTTCGGAGGTGTTGCCGTCGGCAGCCACTTGCCAGCCCGACAGGTACACGGCTTCCAGGCCGGCCTTGGCCTGTTGCATGGCCTGGCCGGCGGAGATGGCGCCGAAGGCGTTCACGTAACCCTTCTTGGCGCCGCCGTTGACCTTGTCCCACAGCTTCTCGGCGCCGCGCTTGGCCAGCGTGTGCTCGATCTGCATGCTGCCGCGCAGGCGGACCACGTCGGCTGCGGTGTAGCCGCGCTTGACGCCCTTCCAGCGGGGGTTGGTTGCCCAGTCTTTCTCGAGGGCTTCGATTTGCTGTGCGCGGCTCAGTTGCTCGGTGAGGGATTGAGGCATTTGGGTACTCCGTGAGGTTGAAGGAACGGGGGCGGCGGGTTTGCATGAAAGTGCGTTGCCGTTGGGACGACTTTAAGTCTTATAGAAGACCTTTGGAAGCTCTTATGTCTTATATAAGACAAAAATTTTCTTTTTTGTTTTCAATGATCTTCTTGTTATTTTTCTCTATACAAAAACCAGTTTCTTGCATTGAGAAAATTTCTTGCGATGCAGCATTTCACAATTTCACGATGAGAAAAGAAAATCTCTCATCCTGAAAAGAACGGCTCTCAGGCATGATGCGATCCACTTTCGAGCCTCTTCAAGTAGCAACCGTGACTTCCCCGAACCGTCTGTGGGCCTATTCGAGCCTGGCCCTGAGCATGTCCCTGGTGGGCAGCTATGTCGCCCTGTCCAAGCCGCTGGTCCTCGTGTTTCCGGTGTTCCTGTTGGCCTGGCTGCGCTTTGGCATCGGGGGTGTGGCGATGTGGAACTGGCTGAAGAAGCCGGCCGACGAGCCCGCCCTGTCGCCGCGCACACGCGGCCTGCTCTTCCTCGAATCGTTCCTGGGCAACTTCCTGTTCTCCATCTGCATGCTGTTCGGCGTGAGCCTCACCACCGCCGTGGCGGCGGGTGTGGTGATGTCGTCGATTCCGGCGGTGGTGGCGGTGTTGAGCTGGGTCTTTCTGCGCGAGCGCATTGGCTGGCGCAGTGCGGCGGGCATCGCCTGCGCGGCCATCGGCATCGGCCTGTTCTCCTTGCAGAAGGTAGAAACGGCCGCGGCCGTGGCAGACACGAGCGGCCCGTTCGGTATCAGCAAGGCATTGCTTGGCAACCTGCTCGTGTTCGCGGCGGTGGTGTGCGAAGCCTCGTACGTGGTGATCGGCAAGCACCTCACCGAAGGGCTGGGGCCCAAGCGCATCTCGGCCATCATCAACCTCTGGGGCTTCGCGCTGGTCACGCCGTTCGGCCTGTGGGCCGCGTGGACGTTCGACTTCTCCACCGTCGCCCTGCCCATCTGGGGCCTGCTGGTGTTCTACGCACTGGCCGCAAGCGTGTGGACGGTGTGGCTGTGGATGACCGGGCTGAAGACGGTACCCGCCTCGCAGGCCGGTGTGTTCACGGTGATGCTGCCAATCAGCGCAGCGGCCATTGGTGTGCTCTTCATGGGCGAGCGGCTCACCCTCTTGCAGGGCGTGGCCTTTGGCATTGCGTTGCTGGGCCTCGTGCTGGCCACCCTGCCCGGCCGCAACGCGCCGTCTCACTAAAGGCGCATCACAGGCACCACAGGCCGGTGGGCTGTGTGATGCCCATCCAAAGGGCCCAGCCTGACGTGGCCAGGAGCGCGAGGCCCGCGAGGCGAATGCCCCACTGGCCCGACCGCGCACCGCGCAGCCGCAAGAGGAGCCACGGCCCGGCGGTCAGCGAGACCGAGGTGCCGATCGAGAACAAGGCCATGATGGCCGCACCTTCCAGCGCGTTGGCCGAGAGCGACGCGACCAGCAGCGCCGAGTAGAGAAGCCCGCAGGGCATGAGCGCCCACGCCATGCCCAGCACCACCGGCGCGCGCGGCCCAAGCGTGGCCATCACCGGGCGTGCACGCCGCCAGACGTTCTGCCCCAGGTTTTCGATCCAGGCCGGTTGCCGGGCCTGCCAGAGCAGCACCGCGCCCAGCAGCAAAGCGGCCACATGGAACATGGTCCACACGGGCCGCAGCACGGCGGTGTGGGTGCCCAGCCAGGCCAGGCCCTGCACGGAACCCGCCGCGAACGCGCCGAACAACGCGTAGCCCAGCATGCGGCTGAGCTGGAAACCCACCAGCGCCTGCGTGCCACGCGGCCCGGCGGCACGCGCCACGCCGGCACAGGCCGCGCCACACATGGCCACGCAATGCGGCCCGCCCACCAAGCCCATGAAGAGGGCTGTGATCGCCATCGAGGTCTGCATGGTGGCGGCGCGGGCCTGGCCTCAGATGATCCGGGAGAAACGCGCCCGGTCCAGATCCACCTGCAGGTTCTTGTCGAACACCATGGCGATGGCGCGCACCAGGAACCAGCCGGTTTCCGTGACCTGGATGCCCGTCGGGCTCAGGCGCACGAGGCCGTTGGTTTCCAGGCCCTCCAGCACATCGAGCTCGCGCGCGAAGTAGCTGCGGAAGTTGATCAGGTGGCCGAGTTCGATCGATTCGAACAACACCTCGCCCTGGCACATGAGCGACATGATCACGGCGCGGCGCAGCAAGTCGTCGCGCGTGAGCGCCAGCCCGCGCACGATGGGCAGCCGCCCCTGGTCGAGCAGGTCGCGGTATTCCTCCAGCGTTTTCGCGTTCTGGCTGTAGGTGGCGCCGATGCGCCCGATCGCGGAAACGCCGAGCGCGATCAGATCGCAATCGGGCTGGGTGCTGTAGCCCTGAAAGTTGCGGTGCAACCGGCCCTGGCGCTTGGCCACCGCCAGCGCGTCGTTGGGCAGCGCGAAGTGGTCCATGCCCACGTACACATAGCCCTCGGCCATGAGCTTGTCGAGCGACATGGACAGCATGCCGAGCTTGTCACCCCCGCTGGGCAGTTCGGCGGCCACAATGCGGCGCTGCGGCTTGAAGCGCGACGGCAGGTGGGCGTAGGCGTAGAGCGCGATGCGGTCGGGCCTCAGCTCGCTCACCTGCGCCAGCGTGCGCGCGAACGACTCGGGCGTCTGCAGCGGCAGGCCGTAGATCAGGTCCACATTCACCGATTCGAAGCCGATGCGCCGCGCGGCCGCCACCAGCTCAAACACCTGCCCGGCGGGCTGCACGCGGTGCACGGCCTTCTGCACCGCCGGGTCGAAGTCCTGCACCCCGAAGCTCAGGCGGTTGAAGCCCAGCCGGGCCAGCGTCTTCAGGCGTTCTTCGGTCACGGTACGCGGGTCGACCTCCACGGAGTACTCGCCACCCGGCACCAGGGTGAAGTGGCGCCGCAGCATGGCCATGAGGTCTTCCAGCTCGGCGTCGGAGAGAAAGGTGGGCGTGCCGCCACCCAGGTGCAGCTGCGACACGTTGTGGCCCGTGCCCAGGTGAGCCACCTGCAGCTCCACTTCACGCGCCAGGTAGCGCAGGTACTCGGCCGCGCGCGAATGGTGTTTCGTGATGACCTTGTTGCACGCGCAGTAGTAGCAGACTGATTCGCAGAACGGAATGTGCACGTACAGCGACAAGGGCAAGGCCATGGAGCCGGCGCGGCGCTGCTCCAGGGCCTGGATGTACTGGTTCTCGGTGAAGGCCTCCACGAACCTGTCGGCAGTGGGGTACGAGGTGTACCGGGGCCCGGATACGTCGAAACGCCGCAGCAGGTCCTCGGATATGGCGTGGCTCAAGATCGAATCTCCATCAAGGCCTTCACTGTGCGCCACTGCCCCGCAATATCTTTTGATCCGGATCAAAAGACGTCGATCTGATCCCCTCCGGGGGCGTCAATTCACACCCCTGGGGGGTATGCTGTAACCTTTTGCGAATCTGGACCTTTTCCAATGGACGCTCAAAGCATCAAAGTCGCCTGCTCGAGCTGCAACCTGCGCGAACTCTGCCTGCCCATGGGGTTGAACCCCGATGAGATGGACAAGCTCGACAAGGTGATCTCCAAACGCCGCCGCGTCAAGCGTGGCACGTCGCTGTTCAGCGTGGGCGACAAGTTCACGTCGCTCTACGCCGTGCGATCGGGCTTCTTCAAGACCTGTGTGACGACGGCCGACGGCCGCGACCAGGTGACCGGGTTCCAGATGACGGGCGAGATCATCGGCCTCGACGGCATCGTGAGCGACCACCATTCCTGCAACGCCGTGGCCCTGGAAGACGCCGAGGTCTGCGTGATGCCGTTCGACCAGGTGGAAGAGCTCTCGCGCGAGTTCACCACGCTGCAGCACCACGTGCACAAGATCATGAGCCGCGAGATCGTGCGCGACCACGGCGTGATGCTGCTGCTGGGCAGCATGCGCGCCGAAGAACGGCTGGCCGCCTTCCTGCTCAACCTGGTGCAGCGCCTGCACGCACGGGGTTTCTCGCAATCCGAGCTGGTGCTGCGCATGACGCGCGAGGAAATCGGCAGCTACCTCGGCATGAAGCTGGAAACCGTCAGCCGCACGTTCTCCAAGTTCGTGGAGGACGGCATCATCGATGTGAAGCAGCGCTACGTGCACATCAAGAACACCGACGGCCTGCGCCGCATCGTCAACCCTCAGACCTGCGGTTGACGAGAGCCACGCTCAGCGCGCTGGCGGCGGCCGTCACGGCCCAGAACACGAAGAACGACACGGTGTAGACCGCCTGCCGGGTCCAGCCCAGCGGCTCGCCGCTGAGCCCGTGCAGATCGCCCGGATCCACTGCGGCGAACACCACCATTTCCAGCACCGCTGCGAACAGGAAGGCAGGCCAGGCAATGGCCATCCATGGGCGCGCGCTCATCTCAGGGCTCCCTGGGCACCACCGGCGAGGCCGCGTGGTTGCGGGCCTGGTGTGCGGGCTGCAGCTTGATCAGCGCATCCGTCTTCGCCTGCCCTTCCAGCACCTGCACGGCCTGCCGGTCGCGTTCGAACTCGGCCTTGTCGAGCACGGGGTCGGCGTTCCTGACAGCGATGAAGGCGGTGAAGATGCTGGCCACGACCACGGCCAGCGGGCCGCCCACGACCAGCCACATGTGGGGCACGCGCCACCAGGCAACGGGGGCCGCGGCGACCGCGGGAGATGTCGATGGGTTCATGGAAGCTCCTCGGATGAAGATGAGAGTTCAGCGCGGCACAAGAAACGCGGCCTTCTCGGACACATGGATCGCCTCGTCGCCCACGGCGCGAATGTCGAACTGGATCGGGTGCGAGCCGCTGCTGGCCGCGTCCGGCGGAATCTGCACCCGCACCGCCACCGCGCGCACCTCGGTGGAAAGCACCTCCACCTCGGGGCTGGAGGCCAGCGCGATGCCTGGCAGACCCGAGACGCCGATGGCATAGCGTTGGGGCACCTCGGTGGCGTTCATGATCTGCAGGCGGAAGACGTTCTCGATGCGGCCCTGCTCCACCATGCGGGCCAGCGCCCCCCGGTCGCGGATCACGTCGACCTTGAGCGGTGTGCGCAGGAACAGGCTCAGGCCCACGGCCAGGGTGATCGCGGCCAGGATGGCGGTGTAGACCAGCACGCGCGGGCGCATGGCGCGGCGCAGCATCTGGCGCGTGCTCCAGCCGTTGGCCACGCCGTTCTGGGTGGAGAAGCGGATCAGCCCGCGCGGGTAACCCACCTTGTCCATCACGTCGTCGCACACGTCGACGCAGGCGGCGCAGCCGATGCACTCGTACTGCAGGCCCTTGCGGATGTCGATGCCGGTGGGGCAGACCTGCACGCACAGGGTGCAGTCCACGCAAGCACCCAGCCCCAGGGCCTTCGGATCCGCCTTCTTCGAACGGGCGCCCCTCGGTTCGCCGCGCTGTTCGTCGTAGGTGACGATCATGGTGTCCCGGTCGAACATGGCGCTCTGAAAGCGCGCATAGGGGCACATGTACTTGCAGACCTGCTCGCGCATGAAGCCGGCGTTGCCGTAGGTGGCGAAGCCGTAGAAGAAGATCCAGAACCACTGCCACGGTCCGAGGGCGCCGGCCAGCGAGAGCGCACCCAGTTCGCGGATCGGTGCGAAGTAGCCGACGAAGGTGAATCCCGTCCAGAGGGAGAACAGGATCCACAGTGCATGCTTGAGCGAGCGCTTGCCGAACTTGACCGCAGACATTGCCGACTGATCCAGCCGCAGGCGCGCGGCCCGATCGCCCTCCACCTTCTTCTCGATCCACAGGAAGATCTCTGTATAGACCGTCTGCGGGCAGGCGAAGCCGCACCAGAGCCGCCCGGCCACCGCGGTGAACAGGAACAGCGAGAAGGCGCAGATGACCAGCAGGCCGGTGAGGTAGATGAAGTCCTGGGGGTACAGGACCAGCCCGAAGATGTAGAAGCGGCGTGCCTCCAGATCGAACAGCACTGCCTGGCGCGCGTTCCACTCCAGCCAGGGCAGCCCGTAGAACACCAGCTGCGTGATCCACACCATGACCCAGCGCCACGTGGCGAACAGACCTTTGACGGAACGCGGCTGGATCTTCTCGCGCGATGCGTACAGCGACACCATGGTCTCGTCCTCTGCGGGGACGATGGGAATGGTGGTTCTGGGTTTGCCGGTGGCGGTGGTCACGGTGTGATCGAAGGTTCGGGGATCAATTCGCTGAGCCTGGCTTTTTCGACAAGCCCCAGACGTAGGCGGTCAACACGTGGATCTGGTCCGCGTTGAGCTTGCCGGCCTGCGCGGGCATCTGGTTGTTGAAGCCCTTGGTGACGGCGCGCACCACGGCCTCTTCGCCCCAGCCATGCAGCCAGGTGTTGTCGCTCAGGTTGGGTGCGCCCATGGCGGTGTTGCCCTTGCCGTCCATGCCGTGGCAGGCCGCGCAGGCGCCGAACTTGCTGCGGCCGAGCGCGGCGCGCACCGAGTCGTGCGGGCTGCCCGAGAGGCTGAGCACATAGTGAGCGACGTTGCGCACGTCGTCGGGCGTGCCGACGGCCGCGGCCATCGGCGGCATCACGCCGGTGCGGCCGTTGGTGATGGTGGTCTTGATCGCATCCGGATCGCCGCCCCAGAGCCAGTCGCGGTCGGTGAGGTTGGGAAAGCCCTTGGCGCCCCGCGCGTCCGAGCCGTGGCACTGCGCGCAGTTGTTCATGAACAGGCGTTCGCCGATGGCCATGGCCGGGGCATCGTCCGCCAGCTGGGGCGGCGTCTTGCTGGCGAACTGCTCGTAGATCGGTGCGATGGCCTTCTCGACCTTCGCCACCTCGGCCTTGTGCTGCCCGCCAGACGTCCAGCCGAGCAGGCCGGGGTATTTGCCGAAGGTCGGGTACAGCAGGCCGTAGGCCAGCGAGAACAGCACGGTGATGATGAACAGGTAGACCCACCATTTCGGCAGCGGGTTGTTCATCTCCTGCAGATCGCCGTCCCACACGTGGCCGGTGGTGTTGTCGGCCGAGGCCTTGACCTTGGTGGTGCCGCTGACCCAGAGCAGAATCAGGCAGGCCAGGATGCTGACCACGGTCAGCCCGGCCACATACCAGGACCAGAATTCGCTGGTGAAGTCGCTCATGACGGTTCTTTCGTGCTGTCGTTGGGGGCTTCGTCCTGGAACGGCAGCATGGCTGCCTCGTCGAAGCGGGATTGGTTGCGCCGGGCCCAGGCCCAGCCCACGATGCCCAGGAAGGTCATCAGGCTGATCACGGTCACGGCGCTGCGCAGGTCGTTGAGGTCCATGGGTTTTCTCCTGGCGCTTACTTGATGGCGGTGCCCAGCACCTGCAGGTAGGCGATCAGGGCTTCCATTTCGGTCTTGCCCTTCACCTCGGCCCTGGAGGCGGCGATTTCTTCGTCCGTGTACGGCGCGCCCAGCGTGCGCAGCACTTCCATGCGCTTGGGCAGGCCGGCGTCGTTCACGGTCTTCTTCTCCAGCCACGCGTAGGCCGGCATGTTGGACTCGGGCACGACATCGCGCGGGTTGTTCAGGTGGATGCGGTGCCACTCGTCGCTGTAGCGGCCACCGACGCGGGCGAGATCGGGGCCCGTGCGCTTGCTGCCCCACTGGAAGGGACGGTCGTACACGAACTCGCCCGCCACCGAGTAATGGCCGTAGCGCAGCGTCTCGGCCTGGAAGGGGCGGATCATCTGTGAGTGGCAGTTGTAGCAACCTTCGCGCACGTACACGTCGCGCCCGGCGATCTGCAACGCGCTGTACGGCTTGAGGCCTTCCACCGGCTGCGTGGTGGACTTCTGGAAGAACAGCGGAACGATCTCGACCAGACCACCGACCGCGATCACCAGAACGATGAGCACGATCATCAGGAAGTTGTTGGTCTCGATCCGCTCGTGGGTGAAACCCTGGGGCTTGTTGTTGTCGGCCATGGTGGTGGCTCCTCAGGCGTGGGCGGGGTTGAGAACGGGAATGCGGACGTCTTCCACGCGGCCACTGCGCGCGGTCATCACCGTGTTCCACAGCATCACGCCCATGCCGGCCAGGTACAGCACGCCGCCGAGCAGCCGGATGACGTAGAACGGGAACGTGGCCTTGACCGACTCGACGAAGGTGTAGGTCAGGCTGCCGTCGGGGTTCACGGCGCGCCACATCAGGCCCTGCATCACACCGGCGATCCACATCGCGGCGATGTAGAGCACGATGCCCAGCGTGGCGATCCAGAAGTGCAGTTCGATGGCGGGCACCGAGTACATCTTCTTCTGGCCGTACAGGCGCGGGATCAGGTAGTACATGGAGCCCATCGTCACCAGGCCCACCCAGCCGAGGGCGCCGGAGTGCACGTGGCCCACTGTCCAGTCGGTGTAGTGCGAGAGCGCGTTCACCGTCTTGATCGACATCATCGGACCTTCGAAGGTCGACATGCCGTAGAACGAGAGCGAGACGATCAGGAAGCGCAGGATCGGGTCGTCACGCAGCTTGTGCCATGCACCCGAGAGGGTCATGATGCCGTTGATCATGCCGCCCCAGCTGGGCGCCAGCAGGATGAGCGAGAACACCATGCCGACCGACTGCGTCCAGTCCGGCAGCGCGGTGTAGTGCAGGTGGTGCGGGCCGGCCCACATGTAGGTGAAGATCAGCGCCCAGAAGTGCACGATCGACAGGCGATACGAATACACCGGGCGCTCGGCCTGCTTGGGGATGAAGTAATACATCATCCCGAGGAAGCCGGCGGTGAGGAAGAAGCCCACGGCGTTGTGGCCGTACCACCACTGCACCATCGCGTCCTGCACACCGGCATAGGCCGAGTAGCTCTTGAAGAGATCGACCGGCACCGCTGCGCTGTTGACGAGGTGCAGCACCGCCACCGCGAGGATGAAGGCACCGAAGAACCAGTTGGCCACATAGATGTGGCGCACCTTGCGCATGCCGATGGTGCCGAAGAACACGATGGCGTAAGCCACCCACACCAGCGTGATCAGGATGTCGATCGGCCACTCCAGTTCGGCGTATTCCTTGCCGGAGGTCATGCCCATCGGCAGCGAGACCACCGCCAGCAGGATCACGGCCTGCCAGCCCCAGAAGGTGAAGGCGGCGAGCTTGCCGGCGAACAGGCGGACCTGGCAGGTGCGCTGCACCACGTAGTAGCTGGCGGCGAACAGGCCGCAACCGCCGAATGCGAAGATCACCGCGTTGGTGTGCAGCGGTCGAAGGCGGCCGTAGGACAGCCACTCGATGCCCAGGTTGAGGGCGGGCCAGGTGAGCTGGGCCGCGATGATCACGCCCACGAGCATCCCTACCACGCCCCAGATCACCGTCATGATGGCGAACTGCCGAACCACGGTGTCGTTGTAGACCGCCGACGGGCTGGTCTTGTTGGTCACGGACATACAGAAACTCCTTGCCAATGTCACTGCATGCAGTGTGCGCAGGGAGTTCCTTTTCTGCCTTGACCTACGTCAAGCGCAACCTCAATCACCCTTGAGGATGCGCTCGCCTTCGCGTTCGATGTTGTCGAACTGCCCGGCCTGCAAGGCCCACCAGAACACGCCGATGATGCCGAACACGAGCAGAACCGAGAGCGGGATGAGGAGGTAGAGGATGTCCATCGCAGACCTTCACTGGCGCGCCAGGCGCAAGGCGTTGCCGATCACCAGCAGCGAACTGGCGGCCATGCCCGCACCCGCGAGCCAGGGTGGCATGAGGCCGACCAGCGCCAGCGGCACGCTCACCACGTTGTAGGCCGCGGCCCAGGCGAGGTTCTGCCGCACGGTGCGCAACGTGGCGCGCGCCTGCTGCAGCGTGCGCACGACGTCCATGACCTTGCCGCCCTGCACGATGAAGTCCGACTGCGACTGGGCCAGCGGCGCCGCATGCCCGAGTGCGAAGGACGTGTCGGCACGGGCGAGCACCGGGCCATCGTTCAGGCCGTCGCCCACCATCGCCACTTTCAGGCCCCGGGCCTGCAGCGCCTGGATCTCGGCCAGCTTCTGCTCCGGGGAGGCATGGGCAATGACATGGTCCACACCCACCACCCGCGCCACCTCTCGTGCCGCGGCCTCGCGGTCGCCCGACAGCAGCCAGGTGCGCACGCCCATGGAACGCAGCGCCGCCACCGTGGCCACGGCGTCGGTGCGCAGCCCCTCCTGCAGTTCGAAGGTGGCAAGCCAGCCCTGGGCATCGCTCAGGTGCACCACCGGAGCGCCCTCTCGCGCTGCCTGCACGGTGTCGATGCCGCAGAACTCCGCCGACCCCAGACGCACCCAGCCACCGTCCGGACGCAGCGCCTGCATGCCCTGCCCCGCCTGCTCGGTGTGCCCGGCCAACGGCGCGAGGTCCACGGTACAGGCATTCGCCTCGCGCGCAATGGCCCGCGACACGGGATGCAGCGAGCCTTCGGCCAGCGCACCCGCCAAGGCCAGCGCCGCGCCACGGCTCAGGCCGTCCCGCAGCCTGACGTCGCGCAGGGTGAGCCGGTCGTGGGTGAGTGTGCCGGTCTTGTCGAACACCACGGCGTCAATCCCGGCCAGCACCTCGAAGGCCTGCAGCCGGCGCACCAGCACACCCCGGCGCGCGAGTGCGCCCGCCGAAGCCAGCATGGCGGCTGGCGTGGCCAGCGACAGCGCACAGGGACAGGTGACGATCAGCACCGCCACCGCCACCGCGAGGGCCTGCGTGTGGTCGATCTGCCACCAGTAGATACCCGACGCAGCGGCCGCGAGCAGCACGAGCACGAGGAACGGCGCGGCCACGCGATCGGCCAGGATCGCCAGCCGGGGCTTCTCGGTCGAGGCGCGCTCCATCAGCTGCACGATCTGCGCGAAGCGGGTGTCCGCGCCCACGCGGTCGATGCGCACACGCACCGGCCCGCCCAGGTTGTAGCTGCCGGCCACCACGCCCTGCCCGGCCTCAATCGACACCGGGTGCGACTCGCCCGTGAGCAGGGCTTCGTCCACCGAGGCGCGCCCTTCGAGCAGCGTGCCATCGGCGGGAAAAGCCTGACCGGCCTGCACGCGCACCGTGTCGCCCGCCTTCAGACGGCGCAGCGAAACCGATTCGTAACCGCCTTCGGGCTTCTGCCGGTCGCACACCTCGGGCAGGCGGTTCATCAGCCCATCGAGCGCGCCGGCTGTTCGGTCGCGCGCCTTGTGCTCGAGGTAGCGCCCGCCCAGCAGGAAGAACACGAACATGGTGAGCGAGTCGAACCAGACCTCGGCGCCCCAGGGACCGCTGGGGTCGAAGGTGGCGGCCGAGCTGGCGAGGAAGGTCACGAGGATGCCGATGGACACGGGTGTGTCCATGCCCACGCGCCCGCGTTTCAGGTCGCGCCAGGCGCTGGCAAAGAAGGGACCACTGGCAAAGAACACCACGGGCAGGCTGATCACCCAGCTCGCCCAGCGCAGCAACTGCTCGATATCGGCCGGGATGTCGCCCGGCTGGGTGACGTACGCGGGCCACGCATACATCATCACCTGCATCATGCAGAAACCGGCCACGAAGAGGCGCCACAAGGCCTGCCGGGTTTCGCGCAGGCGCTCGCTGATCGACAGGGCCTGTTGCAGCGGCAGCACGCGGTAGCCGGCTTCGCCGAGCGCGCGGGCCAGATCAGACAGGCGGGCCTGGTTGCGGTCCCAGCGCAGGGTGAGCCGCCGTGTCGCGGCGTGCACCTGGGCGCGTGCCACGCCGGGGCGCCCCTGCAGCACGGACTCCACCGTGTCGGCACAGGCGGCGCAATACATGCCCTGCACCATCAGCACCGATTCGACTTCGCCGGATTCACCGCCCTGGGCCAGGCGGTGCGTGAAGACCTCCTGCTCCACCGGGTCATCGAGCACGGTGAAGTCGTCGGTGACGGTGAGCAGTCCACGGTGCTGGCCGATCCAGTCGGCGCGCGCATCCACCCCGCCCGCCACGGGTGACGGAGCAGGCGCCAGGGGGGCAGGCACGCCATGTGCCGGGAGCGCAGTGGCGGCCGGGTTCATGGCATTGAGCGTATTCCAGGCGGTGTTCGCTGCCCTTGACATAGGTCAAGCACGAATGCCTCTGCTTTGTTACCCTGAGGCTTCCGGGTTCAACCAACAAGGAGATGCAGATGTACAAGCGAATTCTGGTGGCCACCGATGGCTCGAAACTGTCGCAACAGGCGGTGGAACACGGCATCAATCTGGCGGACCTGACGGGCGCCGAGGTGGTGGCATTGAAGGTGATTCCCCGCTACCCGCAAACCTATTTCGAGGGGGGCGTGGCGCTGGCGGCGGCCGAGGTGGCGCGCATCGAGAAGAGTTGGCAGGAGGAGGCGCTGGTCGCGGTGAACGCGGTCAAATCGGCGGGCCAGTTGCGCGAGGTGAAGGTGAAGCCGGTGACGGTGAAGTCCGATCTGGTGGCCGAGGCGATCATCGCGGCGGCCAAGCGCAACAAGTGCGATCTGATCGTGATGGCGTCGCACGGGCGCCGGGGCATCAAGCGGTTGTTGCTGGGCAGCGAGACGCAGCAGGTGCTGACGCATTCGCACATTCCTGTGCTGGTGTTGAGGTGATGGCTTAGGGATTTCGCGCTGAGACCTCGCGGGAGGACGGGACGGCGGGGCTCTGCTCCGCGACTGTCCCCCGGGCCGGCTGCGCCAGCCCTCCTCCTTTTATGTCGCTGCGCAGAGCCCCGCCGCCCCGTCCTCCAAAGAAATGCAGGTGCCCCAACAGTCCAGGTGCCCATAGGCTGGCGGTGACCGGGGTGGCCGGCGCAGCGGCATAAAAGGAGGAGAACCGGCGCAGCCGGTTCGGGGGACAGCCGCGGAGCCGGCCACCCCGGTCACCGCGAGCCGCTCCCTCAGAAACTCAATGAATCAAGACGCAAACAAGCCCTTGTACCGATCCCGCAAGAGGTTCTTCTGCACCTTGCCCATGGTGTTGCGCGGCAACTCGTCCACCACGAAACACCGCTTCGGAATCTTGAAGTTTGCCAGCCGCGCCTTCAACCCCGACACGATCTCATCCGCATTCACGGAAGCGCCCGGCTTCGCGATCACCACCGCCACTCCCACCTCGCCGAAGTCCGGGTGCGGCACGCCCACCAGCGCACTTTCCGCCACGCCTGCCATCTCGTTGATGTACCCCTCCACCTCCGCCGGGTACACGTTGTAGCCACCCGAAATGATCAGGTCCTTGCTGCGGCCGACGATGCTCACATAGCCGCGGTCGTCGACGCGGCCCACATCGCCGGTCTTGAAGAAGCCGTCGGCCGTGAACTCCTCGGCCGTCTTCTCGGGCATGCGCCAGTAGCCCTTGAACACGTTCGGCCCCCGCACCTGGATTGCACCGATCTCGCCCACTGGCACCGGCTGGTTGGCATCGTCCACCACCCGCAACTCGTTGCCCGGCAAGGGAAACCCCACCGTGCCGCCGCGCCGCTCGCTCGCGCCGCCGAAACGTGCGTCCGCCGCGTAGGGGTTGGAGGTGATCATCACCGTCTCGCTCATGCCGTAGCGCTCGAGGATGGTGTGCCCCGTGCGTTGCTTCCATTCATCGAACGTCTCGATGAGCAAGGGTGCCGAGCCCGACACGAACAGGCGCATGCGTGCCACCTGCTGCTTCGTGAGACCGGGTTCGGCGAGCAGGCGCGTGTACAGCGTGGGCACGCCCATGAACACCGTGGCGCGGGGAAACAGTTCCACCACCGCGCGCGGTTCGAACTTGTTGAGCCACAGCATCGGGCTGCCGTTGATCAGCGCGCCGTGGATGGCCACGAACAGCCCATGCACGTGGAAGATGGGCAGCGCGTGGATCAATACGTCATTTGGCTGCCAGCCCCAGTACTCGCGCAGCACACGGGCGTTGCTCAGCATGTTGCCGTGCGAGAGCATCGCGCCCTTGCTGCGGCCGGTGGTGCCGCTGGTGTAGATGATCACGCCCAGATCGCCCGCCATGCTCTGCACCGGCGTGTGCACGTCGCTGTGGTGCGCGGCCCGCTCCAGCAGGCTGCCGGTGCGGTCGTCGCCCAGGGTGAACACATGGCGTGTGCCGGCCTTGAAGGCGATCTTGGACACCCAGCCGAAATTGGCCGGGCTGCAGACCACCACGGCGGGTTCGGCGTTGCCGATGAAGTACTCGATCTCGCCCGCCTGGTAGGCCGTGTTGAGCGGCAGGAACACATGGCCGGCGCGCAAGGTGGCGAGGTACAGCACCAGCGCTTCGACCGACTTCTCCACCTGCACCGCGATGCGCGAGCCCTCGGGCAGCTTCATCGAGTCGAGCAGGTTGGCCATCATGGCGCTGGCGCGTTCGAGGTCGCGCCAGCTGTAGCGCAGGCCGGCCGTCGCGCCGCCGACGGTTTCCACGGCAGTGCTGTCCAGGTCGGCGGGAAAGGCCGCGCGCAAGGCGGCATACAGGTTGTGGTTGTTCATGGTGCTGGAACGGAACGAAGGAAATCAGAAAGCGGGCGGGCGCTTGGCGAGAAAAGCGGCGATGCCCTCACGGTGTTCGGCACTGTCCGCGTAATGGTAGGCCTGGTCCAACAGCGGCTCCACCGCATGGCCGTCGGCCAGTGCGCGCAGGGTCTGCTTGTTCATGCGCGCGGCCTGCGGCGCCAGGCGGGTGATGCGCTGCGCGCGCGCCAGCACGTCGGTGGCCACCTCGGCATCGGGCAACACCGAGTGCAGGAAACCGCGCGCCTTCATGTCGGCGGCATCGAACACGGCGGCTTCGAGCAGCATGGCACGCGCCGTGGCCAGGCCCAGCTCGCGCGCCACCAGCCGGGCCTCGCGCGGGGCCATGGGAAAACCGAGGCGGGCGATGGGGGCCCCCAGGCGCGCGCTGTCACCGGCCACGCGGATGTCGCAGCAGGCCGCGATCTCCACGCCCGCGCCCATGCAGTTGCCGTCGATCTGCGCAACCACCGGCAGGTCGCACGCGAGCATGGCGTTCAGGCCACCCCACACCTCGTCCTCGTGGAACGCGCGCAGTTGAGCGGCATCGAAACGGAAGCCCGGGTACTCGGCAATGTCACCTCCGGCGCAGAAGTGACCGCCCTCGCCCGCCACGATCACACAGCGCAGGTCCGGGCGGGCCTGCAGCCCGTCGAACACGGTCTTGAGCTCGCGCCACATCGCATGCGACATGGCGTTGAACTTGCCCGGATGGGACAGCGTCACCCGCGCCAGCGTGTGATCGATGGCCAGGTGCACACGTCCTGTCATTCGAGTTTGGCCCCCGAAGCCTTGACCACCTGCGCCCACTTCTGGATCTCGCCCTTGACGAAGGCCTCGAACTGAGGACCACTGATGTTGGCGAACTCGGCCCCCTGCGCGGCCCACACGGCCTTGGCCTCGTCCGAGGTCACGGCCTTGCGGATCTCCTCGATGGCGCGTGCCTGGTCGCCGGCGGGCGTGCCCCTGGGCGCCCACACACCGTACCAGGTGGTGACGTTGTAGTCCGGCAGACCCATCTCGGCGGCGCAGGGCACGTCGGGCAAGGCGAGGCTGCGCTTGTTGCCCGAGACCAGCAGCGGCTTGATGCGGCCACCCTTGATATGGCCAGCGGAAGAGCCCAGGCCATCGAACATCACGTCCACCTGGCCTGCGATGAGGTCGTTCAGCGCCGGGCCGGCACCCCGATAGGGAATGTGGGTGATGAAGGTCTTTGTCTGCTGCTTGAACAGCTCGCCCGCCAGGTGGTGCGAGGTACCGCTGCCGGCCGATGCGTAATTGAGCTTGCCCGGGTTGGCCCTGGCCATGGCCAGGAATTCCTGGAAGTTGGCGGAGGTCACCCGCTTGGGGTTCACCACCACCACTTGCGGCACACTGGCCACCAGGATCAGCGGGACCATGTCCTTCTCCAGGTCGTAGTCGAGCTTGGGGTACATGCTGGGCGCAATGGCGTGGTGCACGGCGCCCATGAACAGGGTGTAACCATCGGGGGCGGCCTTGGCCGCGATGCCCGCGCCCAGCGTACCGCCCGCGCCGCCCCGGTTGTCGATCACCAGGCTCTTGCCTGACAGACGGGCGAACTGCGCCGCCATGGGCCGTGCAAAGGCGTCCGTGCCACCACCCGCCGGGAAGGGCACGATCATCGTCACGGGCTTGGTGGGCCAGGTCGACTGGGCGTACCCCGCCGTGGTGTAGAGGGCGGTGCCGGCCATCGCCGCGCGCAGGATGTCTCGTCTGTTCAGGCTCTCAGTCATGCTGTTGTCTCCTTGTGGTTGAAATGGCGGCCTCAAAGGTAGTGGTCCTTGATGGCCGCTGCTATCGGGATTTTTCCCTGCGCGAGCGAGGCGCGGTGCTTGTCCAGGCGCTTGAGATCGTAGAGGTAATTCACCATCAGGCCGTAGGACTGCTTCTGTCCCTTGGCCGATGGATCGGCCGCCCAGTTGAGCCGTTCGACCCGCGCACCGTTGCCGAGGTGGAAACGTGCCACCGGATCCAGTGGCTTGCCGTCGTGCAGTTCGTCGCCCAGATAGCGCGCTGCCCAGCCCATGAGGGCGCGCCGGCCTTCCGATTCCTCGTCGAGCTCGTTCACCTGTTCCCACACCTTGAGCATGTCGGCAGGCGCGTTCTTCGAGAGCCAGGCGCGCAGCCCTGGAATGGGCGACAGCGTGGCAAAGGTCTTGAGGCGCGGGAACTCCTGCTTGAGCGTCTCCACCACGCGCTTGATCAGCGAGTCCCCGAAACTCACGCCCTTCAGGCCGGTCTGCGTGTTGCTGATGGAATAGAAGATGGCGGTGGTCGCCGAGCCCAGGTCGGCCGGGGCGGCCGACTCGTCCAGCAGCGGTGTGATGCTGTCGGCGATCTCATTCATCAGCGCCACCTCCACGAAGATCAATGGTTCCTCCGGCAGGCGCGGGTGGAAGAAGCCGTAGCAGCGCCGGTCGCTGTCGAGGCGGTTCTTCACGTCGGCCCAGCTGCGGATGTCGTGCACCGCCTCGTACTTGATGAGCTTCTCCACCAGCGAAGCCGGCGAGTCCCAGGTGATGCGGCGCAGGTCGAGAAAGCCCACGTCGAACCAGGTGGAGAACATGTATTCCATCTCCACGTCGAGCGCGAGCAGGCGCTTGTCGGACTTGAGCTGCGGCTGCAGTTCGGCCCGCATGTCCACCAGGAAGCGCACGCCATCGAGGTTGGCGCTGAAGCGTTGCAGCAGGCGCCGCCGGGGCGAGACGGTGGCACGGCGGTACAGCACCTCGGCCGCGGCTTCATCGGGTGTGCCCACGGCCGCGGCGAACTGGGCCTGGGCTTTCTTCACGTGCTGAGGGTCGGCCACGAAACGCTCGCTCATGAGCAGCCACAGGTCGCGGCGGTGCGGCATCGAGGCCGTGGCGTACCAGTCCATCATGGCCTGCGCACGGCGCCCGCCTTCCACCTCACTCACCATCGGGTCGACGATGGCCTGCAGGTCTTTCAGGGTCTGCCGCAGCATGCGCGGCGACATGGCCTCCTCGTCCAGCCGCAGCGTGGCCTTGAGCCGCTCCTGCGTGGAACGCGGGCCGGTGCTTCTGGCTGCCGGCCGCAGCATCGAAACACCTTGTGCAAGCCAATCCGGGGGGGTCATCGCAAAACCTCCATGCCGCACAGCGCGGCGCAAGACGGTGGGGAGCGGCCCGCGTTCATGCGGACAGCCTCGATTTCTGATTGCGCGCGAGTTCTCGCAAGGCCACGCGCTGCCGCGTGAGATGGGTGCGCATGGCGGCTTCGGCGCCCTCGGCATCGCGCGCCTTGAGCGCGGCGAAAACCGCCATGTGTTCGGACAGGCTCTGGTCCAGCCGGCCTGGCGCATGCAGCTGCTGCAGGCGCGCAAGCTTGACGATCTTGCGCAGGTCGCCGATCACCTGCGCCAGCCAGCGGTTGTTGGCCAGCGTGATGATGGCTTCGTGGATGGCGAAGTTGGCTTCGTAGTACTCGTTGATGCGGCTCGCGCGGGCGCTGCGGTTGAGCCGGTCGTGCAGTTGCTCGAGGGCGACGAGGTCGGCATCCGTCACGTTGTTGGCGGCCTCGAAGGCGCAGCGCCCTTCCAGCAGGGCGATGACGGGAAAGATGTCGTCCAGATCGCGCTCCGTGACCTCGCTGACGAAACAGCCCCGCCGTGGCTCGTGGCGCAGCAGACCTTCGGCCGTGAGCACCTTCAGCGCTTCGCGCAGGGGAGTGCGCGAGATGGCCAGCTCGGCGCACAGCGCGGGTTCGTCGACGAAGCTGCCCGGCGCGAGATCGCCCGAGAAGATGCGGTCACGAAGCTTCGCAGCCACTTCGTCATGCAGAGAGTTGAGCACCAGTCGCATCCTGTAATCACCGGTAATTACGTGTAATTCTAGAGCTCTGACGCGCGTCGCCCCCCCGGGTTAACCCGATGACCGCTTCACCCCCTGCTCCGGCCCTACCCAGGACAACAGCTTCGGTCCCCGGCAAATACAAATAAGTGCATTAGATGGCCGGGTGTGATTACCAACTGCTGCAGGAAAAATTCAGACCGGACGGTCAATTTTCAGAGTCACGCATCGAAAGGCGAATTCGACGCGACAAATCTCACACCATGAAACGCCAAAGCCAATTACTGGACGGTCCAAATAGCCCTCTTTCCTTCATTATCAGGACGCCATGCCGATAGCCTTCATACCCAGGGAACGCCACCATAAAGTCCTTTCAACACAAGCACATACACAAGACTTGTGAAGATGGTTGGAAGATGTAATGAATTCTCGGAAAACGGTGTAGGGAAAGCTGGATCGGCCATCCAGAACGTAATACCTTGGCACACAGTCAATAGGAGGTTGAATTATCGAAAAGACGCATTGGTCATCGCTGATTTACCGGCCGACGATGAGGTCCAAGGGACTAATTGATTTCAACAACGGTAATACGCTGGCACCCAGGGCGCCAGAAAAGTGAATACATCGGGGCCTATATGACCCCGATGACAGTCCATCCAAAGTTCTCGTTTTTTTGTCAGGTTTTCTCAAGGAGCTCTCCATGAACGCACGCATCACCCGCTTCCTCCGCGACGAAGAAGGCGCCACCGCCATCGAGTACGGGATCATTGCCGGCCTGATGGCCGTCATCCTGCTGGCCGTCTTCAACAGCGACGCAGGCGTCCGCGGCACGCTGATCGAAATCTTCGATCACGTGAAGACCGTCGCGACCACCGGCGCGACCACGCCCTGAGCCCGCCTCCCGGCTACCGCCATGAAGCTGGCCCTGCTCATCTGGTTGCTCGCGGCCATCGTCCAGGACGGCCGTGAGCGCCGGGTACGCAACGGCTTTGTGCTGACCGGTGCCGCACTGGCGCTGCTGGCCGTGGCGCTCGATCTGCAACCGTTCGGACTGCGCGGGCCCGAGGTTTTGCTGGGGGGTGCTGTCGCTTTCGGCGGCCTGCTCTGTTTCTATGCCTTCGGGCTCATGGGCGCGGGCGACGTGAAGTTCGCGGGCGCCCTCGGCCTGTGGGTGGGCATGCAACCGCTGCTGCCCATCTGGGTGGTTGCCAGCCTGCTGGCCGGGCTGCATGGCCTGCTCTGGCTCGTGCTGCAACGCTGGCACGTCGCACCCCGCCTGGCCCTGGCGTTGTCCGGCCGGCCAGGAGACCATGGCCGACGGCCCCGCCCGATCCCCCTGGCCGCCTACCTCGCCGTCGCGACGATCGCCTTCATGGCGTCTGGCCTGGGCACCTGAGCCATTGCGACACCGATCCACCCTTCACATCCCACAACGCCATGATCCGCTTCTCCAAAATCATCGCTGCCGTCCTGGTGTTGCTGGCCCTTCTGCTGATCGGCTACGCCTGGCTGCTCAGCCGCCAGCCTCCCCCACCGGTGGCCACACCGCAGCCGCACGCCCAGCCTGCGGCCGCCGAAGCCACCTTTCCCGTGGTCGTGGCCACCAGGCCCCTGCCCGCCGGACAGGCCATTGACGCCAGTGCCCTGCGGGTGGCGCAACTCACCATCAACCCCGGCGGCGCCTTCATGGCGGTGTCCGAAGTGGTGGGCCGTGTGCCGGTCTTCGATCTGGGCGTCGGTGCTCCGCTGCTCGAGAACCAGCTCGTTTCGGGTCTGTCCATGCGGCTCGAGGTCGGCGAGCGCGCTGTCGCGGTGAAGGCCGACGAAGTCATGGGCGTGGGCAACAACGTGCGCCCGGGCGATTTCGTGGACGTTTTCTTTGCCCTCAAGGCCGACGGCAAGGATGTGGAACGCAGCCAGTCCCGCCTGCTGCTCTCGCGCATGCGCGTGCTGGCGTTCGGCAGCGCGTCGGTGGACGGCATGCCCGCCAGCGCCGAAGGCCGGGGCAGCCAGCGAGCCCAACCCAACAGCAACCAGCCGGCGCGCACCGCGGTGCTGGCGGTGCGCGTGGAAGACGTGAACCGCCTGGCGCTGGGCGAAGCCCATGGCCGCCTGCTGCTGGCCCTGCGCCATCCGAACGACACCACCGAGCCGGATCCTTCGCTGTTCAGCGAACTGCAGACCGCCCTGCAGCCGCGCGGCGCGCCCGTGGCCCCCATCGATCGCGCGCAAGCCGGCCTGACCACGCAGGACCTGGCGGCCGGTGGCAGCGCGTCCAGCCACCGCCGGCCACCCCCCATCAGCGTGGCGGCCCGCCCGGTGCTGGCCGCCGCCCTCCCCGCCGGCCATGAGGTCGAGATCATCCGCGGCGACCGCCGCGACACCGTGCGCTACTGAGCCCACGCGCCACAACCACCAGGTGCCCCGCCATGTCCAAGCCCACTTCGCACCCCGCACGGACCCCTGCACAAACGCCGTCGCGCTGGCCTCGTCTGGTGCTGCTGGCGGGCTTGTTGATGACGGCATCTTCCGGGGGCCTGTTCGCGCAACCCGCTGGCACCCTCACGGCCCCATCCCGTGCCGCGCAGCAGCTCAGCCTGGCGGCGGGCACGCAGCACGAACTGGTGATCGACAAGGGCGTGGACCGCATTGCCATCGCCAACGAGCAGGTGGCCTCGGTCATGGTCACGCGCAAGTCGCGCGGTGCCTCGGGGGCACCGGCGGCCCGGCTCATCGTCACGGCCAAGGCGCCAGGCACCACGTCGATGCTGGTATGGGAACGCGGCAGCGACACCGCCACCACCTACAACATCGACGTGCAGCGTGGCGGCGCGGTACTGCAGGGCAGTTTTCCCTCGGTCACGGAACACCAGCTGGCGCGCGAGTCTGCGCTGGCCACGCAGCCCGACAAGGCCCCGCTGGCCGACCGCTCCACCATCGACGTGAAGAGCCACAGCGTGCAGGTGGAAGTGCGGATCGTGGAGTTCAACAAGCGCGTGCTCAAGCAAGCCGGCCTGAACATCTTCAGCACCGCGCCCAACCGGCATGGCTTCAGCTTCGGCGTGTTCTCGCCCAGCTCGCTGAATTCGTCGACCTTCGAGCCCAACGGGGTCATCAAGGGTGAGGCCACCTCGCCACTTGCGCAGGCCTTCGGTCTGCTGATGAGCTTCGGCAAGGCCAACATCGGCATCAATCTCGGGCTGCTCGAAGGCAATGGCCTGGCTCGCGTGCTGGCCGAGCCCACGCTGGTCGCCCTCTCGGGGCAGAGTGCCAACTTCCTCGCCGGCGGAGAGATTCCGGTACCGATCGCGCAGGGGCTGGGCACCACCAGCATCGAATACAAGCCGTTCGGCATCGGGCTGACGGTGTCGCCCACCGTGCTGTCCAACCAGCGCATCGTGCTCAAGGTGGCGCCCGAGGCCAGCGACCTGGACTACACCAACGCCGTGACGCTCAACGGCGTGGCCGTGCCCGCGCTCACCACCCGCCGCGCGGACACCACGGTGGAACTCGGCGATGGCGAAAGCTTCGTGATCGGTGGCCTGGTGAGTCGCACCACCACCTCCAGCGTGGACAAGGTGCCCATGCTGGGCGACCTGCCGGTGCTGGGCACGGTGTTCAAGCGTCAGGATTTCCAGCAGAACGAGCGGGAACTGGTGATCGTGGTGACTCCCCATCTCGTGAAGCCGCTGGCCCAGGGCACACAGGTGAACGCCGCGCTGCCAGGCGCGGGCGAGCAGCGCGACCCCGCGTTCTGGCGCAGCTTCCTGGTCGGCAACGGCGCCGATGACGCCCTGCCCGGCTTCTCCCGATGAACATCGACCCAACGCCATGACCAAGATGCCCCCACCACTTCAAGCCAGCGCCCAGGGCCACAACGTCTACCTCTACGCGTCGGACAACGGCGAGCACGCGGGCTGGCTGAATGCGGCGCTGGGCGACCTTGGCCATGTGACCACCGTGGCGCTCGACGAGGGTGCGCTGGGCGAACGCATCGCGTCCGCGCACCCGCGCTCCGTATTCCTCGACTTCTCCGGCGCACAGGCGATGCGCAGCACACGCCTGGCCGCCGCCTTGCGGCGCGACTGGCCCGAACTGCTGCTGATCGGCACCGGCCACGCCACCGAAACCAACACCACGCTCACCGCGCTTCGCGCAGGCGTGGACGATTTCCTCGACCTCGACGGACCGACCAGCGAGGTGCTGCCGGTGCTGCAGGACCTGATGGCGCGCCGCCAGGGGCTGCGCTCGCCGCAGGCCAAGGGCCGCACGCTGGCGCTGCTGGGCGCGCGCGCCGGGTTGGGCGTGAGCACACTGGCCTGCAACCTGGCCGCCCTGCTGCAGGCACAACGTACCATCACCCTGAGCCGGGTGCCGGGCCGCGCGCCGCAGCGCCAGGGCGTTGCCCTGCTCGACCTGGGCCTGCCCGCGCGCGACGACCTGCTCTACCTCGGCCTCAAGAGCGAGTTCAGCTTCGTCGATGGCGTGCACAGCATGCACCGTCTGGACGCCACCCTGTTGCAGACCGCGCTGGCGCAACAGGCTGGCGGACCGGCCGTGCTGCCGCTGCCGTCGAGTCTGGCGCAGATCCGCGAGATCTCGCATGCCGAGTCCGTCTCGCTCATCCAGCGCCTGAAAGACTTCTTCGATGTGCAGATCGCCGATCTGGGCGGTTTCACCACCGTCGACTTCGTGGCACAGCTGGCCAGCAACGCCGACCAAGCCTGGGTGGTGTGCGACCAGAGCATCGGCGGCATCGTGTCCACCGCCGCGTTGCTGCGCGAGCTGCGCGAACGTGACGTCAACATGCAGCACCTCTCGCTGGTGGTCAACAAGTTCGAGCCGTTCGTGAACCTGCCGGCGCTGGACATCGCCAACCAACTCGGCCTGCCACTGGCCCACGTGCTGCCCGCGCGGGCCAGCGCGCTGCTGGCGGCGTCCTGTCAGGGCCGGCTGCTGGCACACACGGGTCGCAACGACCCTTACGTGCAGGCGGTGGGCCAGATGGTGCGCGGGCTGGTGCCGTGGATCGATGGCAGCGCATCGTCGGACCGGGAGGAGCCGCTGCGCACACCGCGCATCGCCCAGATGCTGAACAAGTGGATTCACCGGGGGTAAACGGTCATGACCACCAACGTCGAATTCTCGGACACGCAGCACGTCTTCCTGAACTCTGCCGAGTTCCAGACCGTCAAGACCTTCATCCACGAACACCTACTCAACCGCATCGAGGAACTCGGTGCCGAATTCGGGCGGTGGTCGCGCAGCTCGGTGCAGCAGTTCGTGAACCTCGAATGCGAGAGCCAGGTCCGCCTGCACCGGGTGCCGATCAACGCCCGCGAAACGCAATTGCTGGCCGACGCGCTGACCAAGGAGTTCGCCGGCTTCGGGCCACTCGAGGACCTGCTCAACGACCCTGCCGTGGAGGACATCCTGATCAACGGCAGCAAGCAGGTGTACGTGTCGCGGCACGGCCTGCTGCAGAGAGAGCACCTGCACTTCACCGACAACGAGCACCTGATGCGCATCATCCGGCGCATCCTCGCGCCCATCGGCCGCCGACTGGATGAGTCCAACCCCATGGTGGACGCACGGCTGAGCGACGGTGGACGCATCAACGTGGTCATCGAACCCCTGGTCATCAACGGGCCGGCGGTGTCCATCCGCAAGTTCCGCAAGGACCCGCTCAGCCCCGAAGACCTGTTCCGTCTGGGCACGTTCGACCAGGCCATGGGCCACCTGCTCGAGATGGCGGTGCGCTCGCGCTGCAACATCCTGGTCAGTGGCGGCACCAGCTCGGGCAAGACCTCGCTGCTCAATGCGCTCGCCAATTTCGTGCCCGACACGGAACGCGTGGTCACCATCGAGGACACCGCCGAACTTGCGCTCAACCATTCGCATGTGGTGCGGCTGGAAAGCCGGCCCGGAGGCTACGACGGTTCGGGCAACGTGGCGATCCGCGACCTGCTGCGCAACAGCCTGCGCATGCGCCCCGACCGCATCATCGTGGGTGAGGTGCGCGGCGGCGAGGTCATCGAGATGCTGCAGGCCATGAACACCGGGCACGACGGCTCGATGGGCACGATCCACGCCAGCTCGCCGCGCGAGTGCCTGTACCGGCTGGAAATGCTCGCGGGTTTCGCCGGCTACCAGGGCAGCGAGCTCAGCCTGCGCCGCCAGATCGCCAACGCGGTCGACTTCATCGTGCAGATCGGCCGCCTGCCCAACGGTTCGCGCCGCATCCTTTCCATCAGCGAGGTGACCGGCCTGAACGACAGTGTGGTCGCCATGCAGGAGCTGTTCCGCCACGAGCCACAGGTGCTGCCCGACGGCGAAGAACGCGACCGCTGGATTGCCATGGGCGTGGCACCGCACTCGCCCAAGATCGCCCGCCTGCGGCAGAACCTGCAGGCCCAGGCGAAGGGGCATCTCGATGTCTGAAGGCAGCTTCATCTCCCTCGCCGTGGCGCTGCTGCTTGCCGCTGCCGGCCTCCTGCTGTGGGATGCCTCGGTGCGCCGCCAGCGGCGCCTGGAGGCCCAGCGCCAGCTGGCCGAAAAGATCGACCCGCAGCCGTCCAACCCCATGCCGCACGGCTCGCTGCGTTTCGGAGCACCACCGCCCCTGGTGCCCGCCGGCGCCGTCGCCCGCAAGCCGGCCATCCGCCTGCCGGGCTGGCTGCTGGGCGCCGTGTCGCCGGGCGCGTTGATCGGTGGCTGCGCGGCCATCGCCATCGCGGGGGGGGCCGCCGCGCTGTTGTCGGGCGCGGTCAGTGCGCTCGGGCTGCTGCTGATGCTGCTGATCGGAGGCGCGTTCGCGGTGTGGTTGCGCGTGCAGTCGATGCGGCGGCAGATCATCCGCCAGTTGCCCGGCTTTCTGGACGTGATCGTGCGCCTCATCGTCATGGGCAACTCCACCCAGGCCGCCTTCCAGACCGCCGTGGCGGGCACCAAGGCACCGCTGCGCGCGCACATGGACAACGCCTCAAGCCTGGTGAGCGCGGGCATGGACATCGACCAGGCGCTGCTGCAGGTGGCGCGCAAGGTGCGCATCGAAGAGCTGTTCCTGCTGGCCTCCATCCTCGGTCTGGGCGTGCGCTATGGCGGCCGGTCCGACCTGCTGCTTGAACGCGTGGCCCACTTCATGCGGGACCGCGAGGAAGCCGACCAGGAACTGGTCGCCATGTCGTCCGAGACGCGCCTTTCGGCCTGGATCCTCGGGCTGCTGCCCATCGTGGTCGGCGGCGCGATCGTCACCACCAATGGCGACTACTTCGCCCGCATGTGGACCGACCCGACGGGCCAGGTCATGGTGGTGGGCGCGCTCGCGCTGCAGGCATTCGGCGGCCTGCTGCTGTACCGGCTGGCACGGCTGTCCTGACAAGGGAGTACCGGCATGAACACCTTGCAGCTCTCCATCCTGGCCCTGCTTCTGCTGGCATTGGCACTGGCCACCGTGGCCGGCCTGCTGCTGCACCGCCATGCGCAGCGCAACGCCGCCACCCAGGTGATCCAGCGCGCGCTGGGTGAGAACGGCACGCCGGTCCATGTCCTGCCCGACGAACTGGCCTTCGTGCGCGACAACGAACGCGCCAGCCATTGGCTGGAGAGCCGCGTGGGACGCCTGCTGGTGGCCGACGAAGACCGGAAGCTCATCCAGCAGTGCGGCCTGCCCAGCGTCCGCACCCAGCTCGGCCTGCTGATCTCGCGCGCCGTGCTGGCGCTTGGCCTGCCGGTGCTGATCCACCTGGCCTGGGGCCACACAGCGAATGGTCTCCTCTGGTCGGCCGCCGGTTTTGCCCTGGGATTCATGGCCCCCAAGTGGTGGCTCAGGCACCGCGCCAGTCGCCAGTGCGAGCGGGTGGGCCATGAACTGCCGCTGTTCGTCGACATGGTGGGCCTGCTGCAAAGTGTGGGCTTGAGCCTGGACCAGAGCCTGAAGGTGATCGCCAACGACTTCCAGCATGTGATGCCGGTGATCGGCGCCGAGGTGGCCCGGGCCAACCGCCAGTACAGCCAGGGCCGCACGCGCGAGCACGCCTACCAGCGGATGGCGAGCCTGCATGGCAACCAGCACCTCATGGACTTCGTCACCCTGATCAACCAGGTGGACAAGCACGGTGGCGCCGTGCAGGAACCCATCCGCCAGTTCAGCGAGCGGCTGCGTGTGCACCGCAAGGCGGGCATGAAAGCCCTCATCGGAAAGATCACCGTGAAGATGACCGTCGTGATGGTCACCACCCTCCTGCCCGCGCTGATGATCGTCACCGCGGGCCCCGGCTTCCTCGCCATCATCCGCTCCGTCGGGAGCATGACCGCACGATGAACACCACCGCCCAACTTCTGTCCCTGCGCCGCACCTGCGGCCGACTCCTTGTCGCCGCCAGCGCCCTGGCGCTCGGCGCCTGTGCCTCGTTGCCCGATGCGGCCCAGGCCGAGGCCGCGCAGGCCGCCTCGCGCGAACCCAGTCTGGACAACCAGCCCACCTACCTCGCGCTGATCCGGCAGATGCAGGGCAGCGGCATGTGGTTCGCCTCGCTGGCGCACATCGACGCGCTCGAGCAACGCTGGGGGGTGACCCACGAGACGCGCCTGCTGCGGGCCGATGCCCTGCGGCAGACGGGGCACCAGGCGGCCAGCGCAGCGCTCTACCAGAAGCTGCTCGACACACCCGAGCGCGCTTCGGCCTACCGCGGGCTGGGCCTGCTCGCCGGCGCCAGCGACGACTACGCGCGCGCCGCCGAGATGTTCGAGAAGGCGCGTCAGGTGCTGCCGGCCGATGGCCTTCTGCTCAGCGACCTCGGCTATGCCCTGCTGCGCGCGCGCCGCTTCGACGCGGCCCGCCTGCCCGTGCTGCAGGCTGCCCAGCTGCAGCCCGCCAACCCCAAGGTGCGCAGCAACCTCGCGCTGTACCTGCTCACGCAGGGCCAGACCGATCAGGCGCGCCAGGTGATGGACGAAGCCCGATTCAATGGCGCCACGCGCCAGGCCATCGAACAACTGGCGCTGGAACTGGCCCCGCCGGTCCAGGCCTCCAGCGGCCCTGCGATCCACACCGGCCTGCGGATGAGCTCCATGCTCACCAGCCCCCCGGCACTGGCCACACCCTGATCTGTCACACCTGAGCTGTCACACCCGCAAGGAGGCCCCATGAAAACGCGACACAAGCGCCTGTTCCACTGCCTGCCTCTCCTGGCCGCGCTCACCGCCGCTCCGGCGCTGTGGGCCCAGGCCACGGCCGCGCCGCAAACACCCCAGGCCCCGGCGGCTGAACCAGAGGTGCGCGTGGGCGATGCCACCCACAGCCTGCTGCAGCGCCAGCGCGAAGGCCGCGAGGCATCTCCCTACGCCCGGCCGATCGATGGGCGCGTGGCCGACCTCAGCCACCAGCGCTATCTGAAGAGCTTCGAACAACCGGTGCCACCCTGGTTCAACTCGGGGCTGGGCCAGAAGAAGTAAGGCCCACGGCCATGTCCCCGTACCACCGGTGCCGCCGCCGTCGCTCGCAGCGCGGCGTCTATGCCATCGAGTACGCCATGGCTTTCCTGCTCTTCTTCGGCCTGGTCTACTCGATCATCTGCTACAGCATCGTGTTCACTTTCCGCTTCGGGTTGCAGAACGCCGCCGAAGACGGTGCGCGCGCGGCGTTGCGTCATCAGACCAGCCTGGCCGCGCGGCAGCTCAAGGCGCAGGAAGTGGCCGAGCAGCGCTCGCTGGGCTGGAAGCCCGCCGACGCGGTGCTCACCATTCCGTTGCCTTCGATCTGCCAGACCGGTTCGGGCAACTGCCTGCAACCCGCCGGCACGCTGGCCTGCGACACCAGCTGGGCGCAGCGCTGCCATGTCAGCGTCACCGTGCGGCTGAGCGACCTGCACCGCGTGTTGCCGCCCTTCCCGGCGTTTGCGCTGCCGGACGAGCTGGTGGGCGAGGCGCATGTGCTCCTCGATGGGAGCCGGCTGTGAATCGCACCCTGAAGGGCGTCCAGCGCGGCGTGGCCGCCATCGAGTTCGCCTTCGTGATGCTGGGCCTGCTGCTGGCGTTCTACGGCATCGCCACCTTCGGCCTGGTGCTCTACACCCAGCAGGCGCTGGCGCGCGCGGCCGCCGATGGCGCACGCGCGGTGCAGATGTTCCCGCAGTTGCGCACCGCCACCGGCCCCGAGCTCGCCACCGCGCGCAGCCACATCGAAACCGTGGTGTGGGACTCGCTGGCCGGTTCGATCATCGTGCCGCTGGCCCACAGCGACACACCGGCCAACCGGCGTGCCTGGCTGGCGCAGACCATGAACATCGACGTCACCACGCCCACGACCACCCTCACCGTCACGGTGACCTACCCGTACGCGGCGGGCCGCCTGCTGCCCTGGGTGCCGATGTTCGACACGAGCCAGTGGATGCCCGCCACGCTCACCAGCCGCGCCACCGCCGCGCTCTAGGAGCAGACCCATGTCCGCCCTGCGCCAACGACAGTCCGGCTCCATCGTCATCAACACGGCCATCGCCCTGAGCCTGATCATCATCGCACTCATCGGCACGGAGCTGGGTTACCTGTTTGTCGTGAAGCGCGAGCTCCAGAAAACCGCCGACCTCGCGGCCGTCGCGGGGGCCACGGCGGTGCAGCCGGCCGATTGCACGGCGGCCCGTGCCGCCACGCTCGCCAACGCCGCGCAGAACCTCGCGGGGTTCACGACGGTGGCCACCTGCGGCCGCTGGGATCCGGCCCAGGGCACCGAACGCAACTTCGCGGCCGACCAGACCGCCTACAACGCGGTGCACGTCGTCATCTCGGGCACACCGCCTCCGCTGCTCGCGTTCTTTCCCGGCCAGCGCAGCCTGCAGGCCGAGGCCGTGGCCGCCGCCACCGACCCGCTGGCCTCCTTCTCCGTGGGCAGCACCCTGCTGCGCACGGGCAGTTCGCTGCTGGGCGACATGCTCAAAGGCATCGGTCTCGATCTCACCGGCACATCGCTGGTGGGCTACGACGGCCTGGCCCAATTGCAGATCACACCGGCGGGGCTGCTGCAGGCGCTGAACATTCCTGTGGCCACCGACATCGGCGTGGGCGAACTCAACACCCTGCTCGCAGCACAGAACGTGCAACTGGGCACGCTGCTCGACGCCATCGTGACGCTCGCCGGTCAGGACAGCCTGCTGGTGTCCAACGTGTCCCTGCTCAACGCCGTGGTGACACGGGTGGGCGCACCGAACCTGCAGGTGCAGCTCGGCAGCCTCGCCAGCGGCCCATCGGGTCTGTTCGCCGAAATCGTCGCACCGGGCGCCAGTGCCTCCTCCGCACTCAACGTGGGCGTGAACGCACTCGATCTGCTGCATTCGTCCATTGGTGTGGCCACGCAACGCCATGCCGTGAACGTCTCCGGCCTGAGCCTGTCCAGTCTGGTGAGTGCGAGAACGGTGCTGATCGAGCCCCCCTCGATCGCCATCGGCGGTGTGGGGGCCACGGCCTACACGGCGCAGCTGCGCACCTGGGCCGAGATCGACACCGGCAACCTGCCGGTGATCGGGCACATCGCGCGTGTCAGGCTGCCCATCATGATGGACGTGGTGAACGGCCGTGGCACGCTCACCCAGATGTGCACCCCCGCGCTGCGCGCCCCGAACGGCACCGAGCGCGCAGCGATCGCCGTGGACGCGTCCATCGTCAAGGTCTGCGTGGGCCGACCGGGCGCGAACCCGGCGCAGGAGAACGAGATCTTCTCCACCAGCGCGAGCTGCGACCAGAACCTGGCCGACGAAGACCTGCTGCGCATCGGACTGCTCGGTGTGAACCTCGTGAGCCTGCGCACCCATCTCGACCTGGATGCCCTGCCCCAGCAAAGCAGCGTGACACTGGCGGCCGGCGAAACCGCCACGGTGGGCAACGACCTGCTGCTGGGCACCACGGTCAGCAACATCACCAACGCCTTGCTGGCCACCCTCCTGGTGGAAACGCTGGACCGGGGGCCGACCCTCTCGCTGTCGCAACGCCAGGCCATGGCCCAGAACCTGTGGAACGCCGAAGGCGCTGCCTGCACGACACGGACCTGCCGTGTCAACCGGCTGACCGCCATACAAACCGCGATGCAGAACAGCACCTCGGGCCTGGGCGACTTCCTCGGTGGCCTGACCAGCGAGGTGCTCGCACTGCTCAACAACACCCTGGCGCTGAACGTGCAGGGCCTGTTGGCGGGCGTGGGCAATCTGGTGGGCGGGCTGCTCACGAGCCTGGGCGATGTCCTGGGCGCGGTGCTCGGCGGGCTGATCGGCGGTTGCACCGCCCTCATCGGCTCCAACGACGCGGCCTGCGTCAGCGGCATCGCCAGCAGCCTTGATGGCAACTCGTCGGCCGGTGGCGAGACCGTGCCCAACGCCATCACCTCACTCACCAGCTACCTGCTGCAGGTGCTGCGCCCGGTGCTCGATGCGGTGGGCACCAATGTGCTCACCCCCCTGCTGCGCGACGTGCTCGGACTGCGGCTGGGTGAAATCGACGTGAACCTGAGAACCCTCAACTGCCAGGCCCGGGCCCACCTGGTGTATTGACCGCAGAGACACGCCTCCCGGTCGCGCCGGAGCGCAATCCGCCACATGCGAAGGAACCTCCCCCAGGGGCACCGAGGGTCCGGCTCCGCCGGCCCCGGGGTGCCGTCCCCCTCCCTGCCGAAGGCGCCAGAGAGGGTGAAGCCGCGAAGCGGCGCAGGGGGTGGCTTTACGGCTTTTTCCCGAACCACCACCACATGAAGGCGCCACCCAGGATCATGGGCACACAGAGCCACTGGCCCATGCTCATGCCCAGCGACAGCAGGCCCAGGTGGGCATCGGGCTCGCGGAAGAATTCGGCGATGAAGCGGAACACGCCATAGCCGAAGAGGAACACCGCCGATACCTGGCCGCGCGCGTGCTCCTTGCGCGCATAGAACCACAGCAGCACGAACAGCAGCAGGCCCTCCATCAGGAACTGGTAGACCTGCGAGGGGTGGCGCGGCAGGTCACCCGCTCCACGGAACACCATGCCCCAGGGCAGTGACGGGTCGGCCACGCGGCCCCACAGCTCCCCGTTGATGAAGTTGCCCAGGCGCCCGGCGGCCAGACCGGTGGGCACGCAGGGCGCCACGAAGTCCATCACCTGCATGAAGGGGCGCTGGCGGCTGCGTGCGTACCAGACCATGGCCAGCATGACGCCCAGCAGGCCACCGTGGAAACTCATGCCGCCCTGCCACACCGCGAAGATCTCCAGCGGATTGGCCAGGTAGTAGGCGGGCTTGTAGAACAGGCAATAACCGATGCGGCCACCGGCCACCACCCCCAGCACACCGAGAAAGAGGATGTCCTCCACGTCGCGGCGCGTCCAGGGGGGTTGGGTGATGTTCGCGAAGGGCGGGTGCCGCAGGCGCGCGTTCGCCAGCAGCAGGAACAGCCCGAAAGCCAGGAGATAGGTCAGCCCATACCAGTGAATGGCCAGGGGGCCGATCTGCAGGGCAACGGGGTCGATCTGGGGATGTTGAAGCATGGGCGCATTGTGGCAGGGCCTGGTTGCAGCGCCGGGGCCCGGCCTATTCGGCCTGCCGCGCTCCTTGCGCGCGCGCGAAATCGATGAAGTGGGTCAGCGCGGGGCTGACGGCGTCCGCGTGCCAGACCAGGCTGGTCTCGCACGCCGGCACCGTGCGACCCCGTGAAGCCCGTGGGCTGCGATAGACGACCCCGGGGCGCTGGAACTGCCGCACGCTCTGCGGCACCCAGGCCAGGCCCAGGCCGGCGGACACGAGGTTCACGATGGTCTGCATCTGGATGGCCTCCTGGGCCACCAGCGGTGCCCGGCCGGCGGCGTGGTACAGCGCGAAGATCGCGTCGTGCAGCGTGGGCAGGATGCGGCGCGGAAAGATCACCAGCGGTTCATCGAGCAGCGCGACCAGTCCGGGGTGCTGCTGCGCGGCCAGCGGATGCGACTCGGGCAGGGCCGCCACCAGCGGTTCGCTCGCCACGCGCGCCTGCGCGAGCCCCGGCGCCATCAGCCCGGGCGAGTGCAGCATCATGCCGGCGTCCACCTCGCCACGCGACAGCAACTCCAGCTGCACATCGCCCGTGGCCTCGATCAGTTCCAGCGCCACCTGCGGCCAGCGCTGGCGGAACGCGCGCACCCAGCGGGGCAGCAACTCGAAGCCCACGGTGGACACGAACGCCAGTCGCAGGCGCCCCAGTTCGCCAGCGGCGGCCGCGCGTGCCAGCTCGGGCAAGGCCTGGGCGCGGGCCAGCAGGTCGCGCACCTCCGGCAACAGGGCTGCGCCGGCCGGCGTCAGTGCCACACTACGGCGGGTTCGGTCGAACAGCCGCACACCCAGGGCCTCCTCCAGCCCGGCAATCGCCTGGGTGAGCGGCGGTTGTGTCATGTGCAGCCGTGCCGCGGCGCGCCCGAAGTGCAGTTCCTCCGCCAGCACCACGAACTGGCGCCACAGACGCAATTCAATGCGCAACGATTTCATGGCCTCATTCATATGCCAGACATATTACTGAAAGCCGCCAAACCAATTGGAAACGGCACCGGGCCTGACGCATACTCGCGGCTGGCCTCCGCCCGGCAGCCGGCCTGCCGCCCTCCCCCGACCCACGAATAAAACCTCCCATGGCAGACAACAAGACCATCTCCATCAAGCCCATCAACAGCCGCAGCGCCAACATCACCGAAGGCAAGTCGCGCGCGCCCAACCGCTCCATGTTCTACGCCATGGGCTACGAGGAAGGCGACTTCAAGAAGCCCATGGTCGGCGTGGCCAACGGCCACAGCACCATCACGCCCTGCAACAGCGGCCTGCAGAAGCTGGCCGATGCGGCCATCGCCGGCATCGAGGAAGCCGGCGGCAACGCCCAGGTGTTCGGCACGCCCACCATCTCCGACGGCATGGCCATGGGCACCGAGGGCATGAAGTACTCGCTGGTCAGCCGCGAGGTGATCTCCGATTGCATCGAGACCTGCGTGGGCGGCCAATGGATGGACGGCGTGCTCGTGGTCGGCGGCTGCGACAAGAACATGCCCGGCGGCATGATGGGCATGCTGCGCGCCAACGTGCCAGCCATCTACGTCTATGGTGGCACCATCCTGCCGGGCCGCTACAAGGGCCAGGATCTGAACATCGTCAGCGTGTTCGAGGCCGTGGGCCAGAACGCCGCCGGCAACCTGAGCGACGAAGACCTGCGCGAAATCGAAATGCGCGCCATTCCCGGCTCGGGCTCGTGCGGCGGCATGTACACGGCCAACACCATGTCCAGCGCGTTCGAGGCGCTGGGCATGAGCCTGCCGTATTCGTCGACCATGGCGAACCCGCACGACGAGAAGCAGAACTCGGCCCGAGAGTCGGCCAAGGTGCTGATCGAGGCGATCAAGAAAGATCTGAAGCCCCGCGACATCGTGACCAGGAAGGCGATCGAGAACGCGGTCGCGGTGATCATGGCCACCGGCGGTTCGACCAACGCCGTGCTGCACTTCCTCGCCATCGCGCACACGGCCGGCGTGGAATGGACCATCGACGACTTCGAGCGCATGCGCAAGAAGATCCCCGTGATCTGCGACCTGAAACCCAGCGGCAAGTACCTGGCCGTGGACCTGCACCAGGCCGGCGGCATCCCTGCCGTGATGAAGGTGCTGCTGGACGCAGGCCTGCTGCACGGCGACTGCATCACGATCACCGGAAAGACCATTGCCGAAACGCTGGCCGACGTGCCGCCGCTGCGCGCCGACCAGGACGTGATCCGCCCCATCGACAAGCCCATGTACGAAGAAGGCCACCTGGCCATCCTCAAGGGCAACCTCTCGCCCGAAGGTGCGGTCGCCAAGATCACCGGTCTGAAGAACCCGGTCATCACCGGCCCGGCACGCGTGTTCGACGACGAGCAATCGGCGCTCAAGGCCATCCTGGACGGCAAGATCGTCGCCGGCGACGTGATGGTGCTGCGCTACCTCGGCCCCAAGGGCGGACCGGGCATGCCGGAAATGCTGGCACCCACCGGCGCCCTCATCGGCGCGGGCCTGGGTGAGAGCGTGGGCCTGATCACCGATGGCCGCTTCTCCGGCGGCACCTGGGGCATGGTGGTGGGCCACGTGGCACCCGAGGCAGCGGCTGGCGGCACGATCGCTTTCGTGCACGAAGGCGACTCGATCACCATCGATGCACACGAACTCAAGCTGGAACTGAACGTGCCCGAGGCCGAACTGGCCAGGCGCCGCCAAGGCTGGACTGCCCCGGCACCGCGCTACACGCGGGGTGTGCAGGCCAAGTTCGCGTTCAACGCGGCCAGTGCCAGCAAGGGCGCCGTGCTCGACAACTACTGAAGCGACAGAGCGAGACTCAGCGCGAAGGCCGTTTGGGCTTGATGCCCAGTGCCTCGCGCTGCTTGTCGATGCGGTTCTTCTTCTTCTGCTCCATCTTCTCCATCGCCTTGCGCTTGGTGTAACCGGAGTAGTCCGCCCAGGCCCACCACGCGGCCGCCATGGCGAAGGGAGACAGCACCCACCACCAGGACCATTCGGCCACCACACCGAACTCCATGGTCTTCAGCAGCGACAGGACGAGACCGGCGATCAGCAAATACATCACAAACTCCCGTAAAGGCCCCGTGAAGCGGGCAAGAAACTGTAACCGTTCGTTTCCCTGGGAATGTGGCTCGGTAGAATCCCTTGCGTGACACTCTCTTGCATTCACTCAGAAGGACACCCCATGAAACGCGCTCTCCTGATTATGGCCGCCGTGACGACGCTGGCTGCCCCGGCCATCGCCGACGAAGCACTCGCCAAGGCCAAGAATTGCATGGCCTGCCACGCCGTCGACAAGAAGCTGGTGGGCCCTTCCTACAAGGACGTGGCCAAGAAGTACGCGGGTGACGCCAAGGCGGTGGATCTGCTTGCCACCAGGATCGTCAAGGGCTCCGAAGTGGGCAAGGGCAACTGGGGCGCCGTGCCCATGCCGCCGAACCCGCAGGTCAGCGAAGCCGACGCCAAGAAGCTGGCGGCCTGGGTGTTGAGCATCAAGTAAGCGCCCCGCTTCCCCATGAAAAAACCCGCTGGCCTCCAGCGGGTTTTTTGTTGCCCGGACGCGGGGCGTGCGCCCATTGCGGTCAGTTGTTCTCCGCCAGCTGCTCCAGGATGGCCGGGTTCTCCAGCGTGGAGGTGTCCTGCGTGATGGCCTCGCCCTTGGCGATCGAGCGCAGCAGGCGGCGCATGATCTTGCCGCTGCGGGTCTTGGGCAGGTTGTCGCCGAAGCGGATGTCCTTGGGTTTGGCGATCGGGCCGATCTCCTTGCCCACCCAGTCGCGCAGTTGCTTGGCAATGGCCTTGGCCTCGTCCCCCGTGGGGCGTGCACGCTTGAGCACGACGAAGGCGACGATGGCCTCGCCGGTCACGTCGTCGGGGCGGCCCACCACCGCGGCTTCGGCCACGAGGTCGGTCTTGCCCACCAGGGCGGACTCGATTTCCATCGTGCCCATGCGGTGGCCCGATACGTTGAGCACATCGTCGATACGCCCGGTGATGCGGAAGTAACCGCGATCGGCGCTGCGCACCGCACCGTCGCCGGCGAGGTAGTAGCCCTTGAGCTCTTCAGGGAAGTAGCTCTTCTTGAAGCGCTCGGGGTCGCCCCAGATGGTGCGGATCATCGAGGGCCAGGGCCGCTTGACGACCAGGATGCCGCCGGAGCCATTCGGCACGTCGTTGCCGGCTTCGTCCACGATGGCAGCGGCAATGCCCGGCAGTGGCAGCGTGCACGAGCCCGGCACCAGCGGCGTGGCTCCCGGCAGCGGCGTGATCATGTGGCCGCCCGTCTCGGTCTGCCAGAAGGTGTCCACGATGGGGCAGCGCTCCCCGCCCACGTGCTTGTAGTACCACATCCAGGCTTCGGGGTTGATGGGCTCGCCCACGGAACCCAGCAGGCGCAGGCTGGAGAGGTCGGAACGCGCGGGGTGCACCTTCTCGTCGCTCTCGGCGGCCTTGATCAGCGAACGGATGGCCGTGGGCGCGGTGTAGAAGATGGTGACCTTGTGCTTCTCGATCATCTGCCAGAAGCGGCCAGCGTTCGGGAAGGTCGGCACGCCCTCGAACACGATCTGCGTGGCACCCGCGGCGAGCGGGCCGTAGGCGACATAGGTGTGGCCGGTGATCCAGCCGATGTCGGCCGTGCACCAGAAGATGTCTTCGGGCTTGAGGTCGAAGGTCCAGTTCATCGTGAGCCGGGCCCACAGCAGGTAGCCGCCCGTGCTGTGCTGGACGCCCTTCGGTTTGCCGGTGGAGCCCGAGGTGTAGAGCACGAACAGCGGGTGCTCGGCACCCACCATCTCCGCCGGGCAGGTGCTCGACTGGCCGGCCATGGCGTCGTGCATGAAGGTGTCCCGCCCTTCCACCATGTTGCAGGCAGTGGGCGTGCGCTGGAACACGATCACGTTCTTGATCGAATCGCAGCCGCCCATGGCAATGCCTTCGTCCACGATGGCCTTGAGCGGCAGCTCCTTGCCACCGCGCAACTGGTAGTTGGCCGTGATCACGGCCACGGCACCGGCGTCCTGGATGCGTTCCTGCAGTGCCTTGGCCGAGAAGCCCCCGAACACCACGCTGTGCGTGGCACCGATCCGGGCGCAGGCCTGCATGGCCACCACGCCTTCGACCGTCATGGGCATGTAGATGACGACACGGTCGCCCTTCTTCACGCCGCGCGCCTTGAGCGCGTTGGCAAACTGCGAGACCTTGCCCAGCAGCTCCTTGTAGGTGACCCTGGTCACGTCGCCGTTGTCGGCCTCGAAGATGATGGCGGTCTTGTTCTCGACCGGAGTGCCCATGTGGCGGTCCAGGCAGTTGTAAGAGGCGTTGAGCTCACCGTCCTCGAACCACTTGTAGAAGGGCGCCTTGGAGCTGTCGAGCGTCTTGGTGAAAGGCTTGCTCCAGGTCAGGTTCTCGCGGGCGAGACGGGCCCAGAAGCCTTCGAAGTCCTTTTCGGCCTCGGCGCACAGCGCCTGATAGCCCTCCATACCCGACACACGGGCCGCCTTCACGGTCGCCGCAGAGGGCTCAAAGACGCGGTTTTCGACCAGGGTGGATTCGATCGTCGACGAAGACGCTGACATGAATGTCTCCTAAATGTTGTGGGCACATGACAGGCCGGGACTGTGCTCAAGCGCTCTTACGAGTCTCTTACAGGACAGGCCGCAGACCTACAATACCGCCTGCCGACTGGCCGCCCATCCCGGGCGCTCGGCCATTGTGTCACCTCCCATGAGCGACCCCGTCAAAGTCCAAGCCCCGATCCGGGCACTCCCCAACCTCATCTTCGCCAGCCGCTGGCTGCAACTGCCCCTCTACATCGGGTTGATCGCCGCGCAGGCGATCTACGTGTTCCACTTCTGGGTCGAACTGGTTCACCTCATCGAGGCCGCCTTCGGCAGCGAAGTCGCCCTGCAGAAGCTGATCACGAGCATCGGCTACAAGAGCGACGTAGCCCTGACCGGCCTGAACGAGACGGTGATCATGCTGGTGGTGCTCGCGCTGATCGACGTGGTGATGATCTCCAACCTGCTCATCATGGTGATCGTGGGTGGCTACGAAACCTTCGTCAGCCGCATGCACCTGGAGAACCACCCCGACCAGCCCGAATGGCTGAGCCATGTGAACGCGTCGGTGCTCAAGGTGAAGCTGGCCACCGCCATCATCGGCATCAGCTCCATCCACCTGCTCAAGACTTTCATCAACGCCGCGAACTACGACGTGAAGGTGCTGATGTGGCAGACCATCATCCACGTGGTGTTCCTGCTCAGCGCCATGGCCATCGCCATGACGGACCGCCTCATGGCGCACACCGCGCCACGCGACGAGCACTGACCCTCAGGACACGCCGGGCGTCGCCGTCCGGGTGTCCAGGCGCGCCTGCAGGAACTCGCGCGCCAGCTCAAGAAAGGCTTTCGTCATGCGTTGTACCGGCCGGTCGCGCAGCACCAGCGCGCAGACCTTGATCGGCACGCGCGGGCTGAACCGGTGCACCGAGTAACCGGGTTGCGGACGGTGCCGCGCGGTGAGTTCGTCCACGAAACCGATGCCCAGCCCCTGCTCCACGAGCGGCGCAGCCACATTGGAAAAGCGCGCCTCGATGACCGGGCTGTAGTGCTCCCCGAAGCGCTCGAACGCGGCGTCCAGCAGGATGCCCAGCGGGCTGCCGGAGGCCGGTCCGATGGTGTCGCGGCCATGCACATCGAACGGCGTCAGCACCGGCATGTTGGCCAGGGGGTCGTTCGGTGGGCAGATGCACATCAGCTCGGACTCGATCAGCACCTCGCGCACCAGGCTCGGCCGCGATGGCGGGCGCATCGCCACACCGATGTCCGCGCTGCCACTCTCCACGCTTTCCACCAGCTCGTCCATGCGCACCGTCTCCAGCGCGATGCGCACATCGGGGTGTGCGTCCTGCAGCAGGCGCAGCACGCCCGGCACCAGCATCTGCGAGAGCTCGGCGGTGGAGGCGATGCGCAGCACACCGGCGCGCCCGGTGCGCAGGTCCCAGGCCTTGCGCTGGATGGCCTCGTGCAGGCGGAACAACGGCTCGGCGTCGGCCAGCAGCAGTTGCGCATCCGCCGTCGGTTGCAGGCGGTTGCTGATGCGGTCGAACAGGGCCACGCCGACCTTGGTTTCGGCCAGCTTGATGGCGTTGCTCACAGCGGGCTGTGACATGCCCAGTTCTTCAGCGGCGCCGGTGGTTGTGCGGTAGCGCATCACGGCGCGCAGCACCTCGAGCTGGCGCAGGTTGATCAGGGTCTTCGTGGCGGGGTTGGTCATGTTTGCGGCGGTGCACACCGCCTCGGTTCGGTGCAATCTCTCGCGAAACATGCACCAGGTTGGAAAACGTGCGCGCCAGAAAGGGGTGGTGCGCCGTTCTGGTGTGCGCCATGCACCATGGAACGCATATACCGTGCCCTTATAGTCGCGCCCCTCAACTGAATTGAAGACCGGTCATTGCCAGACTTATTCTTGGGTCCACTTCCTGCTCACTCCCGACAGGCAGATCCAACGAAAGGTCCCACCGTGTTGTCATTCACCCGCATCCGCTCAGCCCTCGCGCTGGCCCTCATCGCCGGGGGCGCCGCCTTCGCGCCCCTGTCCGCCAGCGCCCAGGCCTGCAAGCCCGTGGTCGCCGTGGCGCCTTCCGAACTGGTCGAGGCTGGCAAGCTGACCTTCACGACCAACCCGACCCTGCCCCCGATGCAGTACGTCGACAGCACCGGCAAGCTGCTGGGCATGAACATCGACCTGGGCGACGAAATCGCCAGGCGCCTGTGTCTGACGATGAACTTCGTGCGCATGGACTTCCAGGCCCAGGCCCCCGCCCTGCGCGGCGGCCGTTCCGACGGCATCCACACCGGCATGTTCTGGACCGAAGAGCGCTCCAAGGCCATGTTCCTGGTGCCCTACGGCATGACCGGCCTGGATCTGGTGGCCGCGCCGAACAGGAAGATCACCCTGGCATCGGCCGATGAGATCAGCGGCTTCGCCATCGGTGTGGAAGCCGACTCCTACATGGAACGCTGGCTGCGCGACCGCCAGAAGGCCAACGAAGCCAAGGGCGCCAAGCCGATTCGCATCCAGGCCTTCCCGACCACCGCCGACGCCATGGCGGCCCTGCGCGCCGGCCAGGTCGACCTGATCGCCCCGCCCGACTACACCGGCAAGGACTATGTGCGCAAAGGCCAGGCCAGCATGGCCCTGGCCAGCCAGGGTGGCACCCCCACCGCCATGGCCTTCCGCTCGCGCCCGCTGGCCGAAGCCATCGCCACCGTGCTCAACGGCATGGCGCAGGACGGCACTTACGACAAGCTGTTCGACAAGTACGGCGTGACCAAACTCGCCGACCGTCCGTTCGCGATCCGCGGCCCGGGCCCGAACTGATACAGGGTCTGCGTTCCTGACAAGCTGACACGCGCATGGAAATCTTCAACTTTGCCGCTTTCGCCGGCTATCTCACCAACCAGTTCCTGCTCTGGGGCGCCGGTGTCACCCTGGGCATGACGGTTGCCGCTGCCGCGGGGGGCCTGCTGCTGGCCCTCGTGCTGGCGGGCATGCGCATGTCGAGCAACGTGGCGCTCTCGCAGATCGCTCGCTTCTACCTGTGGGTCTTCCGCGGCACGCCGCTGCTGATCCAGCTGGTGATCATCTATTCGGGCATGCCCCAGCTGGGGCTGCGCCTGGGGGTGCTCGAATCGGCGCTAATCGCGCTGATCCTGAACGAGGCGGCCTACATGTCCGAGATCGTGCGCAGCGGTTTCATGGGCGTGGCCAAGGGCCAGCGCGAAGCCGCCGACTCGCTGGGCCTGCCCAGCTGGCTGGTGGTGTGGAAGGTCACGCTGCCGCAGGCCTTCCGCCTGATGATTCCACCGCTGGGCAACTCCATCAACGGCCTGCTCAAGGCCACCTCCATCACCTCCGTGATCTCGATGGAAGAGCTCATGCGCCGCAGCCAGATGGTGATGCAGGAGCACTTCCACGTGCTCGAAGTCTTCGGTGTGGCCGCCATCTACTACCTGGTCATGACCACCGCCTGGGGCTTCATCCAGGAACGCCTGGAACGCCGCTTCGGCGCCTCCACCGCCCATGCCCGTTGAGCGGTGTCTCACGCAGTCTTTTCTTCGCGCCTTGCCATGACCCCACTTCTCCTGGGCGGCGTCACCGTCGCCACGGTGCTCCCCTTTCTGCCGGACGGCGGCATCGACTGGCCTGGCTACGCCCACCTGCTGTCGTACGCCGCATCGCCGGCCTCCACCCACGCGGTGTTCGTCAACGGCCACGCGGGTGAGAGTTCGGCCCTCACCGCCGACGAACGCAGCGAGGTGATCCGCTTTACCCGCCGCCACCTGCGGCCAGGGCAGAAGCTGGTGGCGGGCATCGTGGCCGAGACCACGGAAGACGCCGTGCAACAGGCCCGCGCGGCCAGCACGGCCGATGCCGACGTGCTGACCGTGTTCCCCCTCCCGCCCTCGCCCGCCCGCACCGATGCCGAGGTGCTGCATCACGTGCAGGCGATCGCCGACGCCAGCGGCTTGCCACTGGCGCTGTTCCAGTACCCCATCGGCTCCGGCGCGTCGTACAGCACCGCCCTGCTCACGCGCCTGGCCACGCTGCCCAGCGTGGTGGCGGTGAAGGAAGGCAGCGACACCATGACGCTGTACGAAGACAACTGGCGCGCCATCCGCCTCGCGAGCGCCAAGGTCGCGGTGCTGCCGTCGAATTTCGACTGGTTCCTCGCCCAGCTCGCCGTGGGTGGCCACGGGCTGCTCTCGGGTCTGGCCAGCCTGGTGCCGCAGCAGCTGCACGAACTGTGGACCGCCAGCGAGCGCAACGACCTTGCCACCATGCGCGCCGTGAGCGACCAGCTCTACCCACTGGTGCGCGCCATCTACGCCCTGCCGCGGCCGCACATGTACGCCCGCATCAAGCTGGCGTTGTGGCAACTCGGCGTGATCGCCTGCCCGCTCTCGCGCATGGTGCGCGAACTGCCGGGCGACGACGCCACCCGCATCGCCGCCGCGCTCGCGCAGGCCGGCATCTCTTCTCCCTCCACCACCAAGGCCACCGCATGAGCACCGCAGCTGCACCCGCCACGGACGGCAATGCCGAACCCATCATCCGTCTGACCAATGTGCACAAGTGGTACGGCGAGTACCACGCGCTCGACGGCGTGACCCTGCAGGTCAAGCGCGGCGAACGCGTGGTGATCTGCGGCCCGTCGGGCTCGGGCAAGTCCACCCTGATCCGCTGCATCAACCGCCTGGAGGACCACCAGCGCGGCCACATCCACGTCAACGGCATCGAGCTCAACAACGAGTCGAAGAACGTCGTGGCGGTGCGCCGCGAGGTGGGCATGGTGTTCCAGCAGTTCAACCTGTTCCCGCACCTCACCGTGCTGGAGAACCTCGTGCTCGGCCCGATGTGGGTGCGCAAGATCAGGCGCCCCGAAGCCGAGGCGCGCGCCATGCACTTTCTCTCCCGCGTGCGCATTCCCGACCAGGCCCACAAGTACCCCGGCCAGCTCTCCGGCGGGCAGCAGCAGCGCGTGGCCATCGCGCGCTCGCTGTGCATGCAGCCGCAGGTGATGCTGTTCGACGAGCCCACCTCGGCGCTCGACCCGGAAATGATCAACGAGGTGCTCGATGTCATGACGGAACTTGCCTCGGAAGGCATGACCATGATCTGCGTCACGCATGAAATGGGCTTTGCCCGCAAGGTGGCGGACACGGTCGTCTTCATGGACAAGGGCCAGGTCATCGAAGTGGCGCCACCCTCCGAATTCTTCACACGACCGCAGAGCGAGCGCACCCAGCTGTTCCTGAAGCAGGTCATGACGCACTGAAAGACCCATGCAAACCAGCTCCCTGAACGATGACCATCGGATGCAACACTACGCGCGCGACGGTTACGCCTTCCCGATCCGCGCCATGGACGCCGGGCGCGCCCTGCACTACCGCCGCCAGCTCGAGGCCTCGCAACAGGCCCTGGGCGGCAAATTCGAAGGCAGGTACACGCTCAAGCCGCACCTGCTCTTCCCCTGGCTGACGGAGCTCGCCACCGAAACCACGGTGCTCGACCTCGCCGCGCGCGTGATCGGCGAGGACATGCTGCTGTGGTCCACCGAGTTCTTCATCAAGCAGCCCGGCGATGAGCGCTTTGTCTCCTGGCACGTGGACGACACCTACTGGAACATCGCCCCGGTCGAACAGGTCACGGTGTGGATCGCGCTGTCGGACATCGGCCCGGAAAACGGCCCGCTGCGCTACATCCCGGGCAGCCACGTCGAAGAGCGCCTGCCCGTGGCCACCGACGAGAGCGAAGGCAACATGCTGATCAGTGGCCAGACGGCCCAGGGGGTGGACGAATCGCGTGCGGTCGACGTGTTGCTGCGTGCGGGTGAAGTGGCGCTGCACGACGGGCGCACGCTGCACGCGTCCGGCAAGAACACCGGCACGGATGCCCGCATTGGTATCGCAGCGCGCTTCATTCCACCGCATGTGCGCTGCACCGCCACGCGCGAATCGGCGCTGCTGGTGCGCGGCACCGACCGCTTCAAGCATTTCGACCACGAGCCCCGCCCGGTGACCGAGCGCGACGCCGCTGCGCAGGAGGCCCACGCACGCGCTGTGGACCTGCGCATGAAGGCCATGTACAGCAGCCAGATGGAGAAGCGAAAAGCGAAGCAGGCGGCGGCTGCCGCCTGAGGTCTCAGGCCTGCTGCAGGCTGTCGACGCGGGCCACGCCCGCATCGAGCAGCAGGTCGGTGTCGTTGCAGGCGAGCACGAAGCGCATGCCCTCCTCGCGCAGGCAACGGCGCAACAACACCGCGTCGGCAATGCCACCCAGTCCCGGTGTCTTGCCATGCCGGCGGCAGGCGTCCACCACGGCATGCCGCGCGATCACCATCAGCGGGTGATCGAGTTCACCCGGAATGCCCAGTTCCATCGACAGGTCGTTGCAGCCGATCATCAGCACGTCGATGCCCGGCACGGCGGCGATCTCGTCCACATGACGAAGAGCCTGTGGCGACTCCAGCATCACCACCGTCAGCACCTGCGCGTTGCCCAGCGCCATCGCCTCGTGCACCGGCACGCGCCGGTAACCAAAGTGCGGCTGCAACCCGAAGAAGGAGCGCCGACCCAGCGGCGGGTACTTGCAGGCCGAGGCCACCGCCTGCGCTTCCTCGGGCGTGTCGACGTGGGGCACCACGATGCCCTGCACCCCGCCGTCGAGCAGCCTGGCGATGTCGGGCGAGTTCTTGCCCGGCACGCGCACCAGCGCCGGCAGGCCAGCCGGCAGAGCAGCCGCGGCGATATCCACCGCCATGGCGCAGGTCAGCGGACCATGCTCCAGATCGATGAACAGAAAGTGGAAACCGCAACGCTGCGCGAGGCCAACCACGGCCGGCGCGCGCAACTGCTGGATGCCCAGGCCCAGCGCGGCCTCGCCAGCTGCGAAGCGCCGCACCACGGCATTGGGCAGCGCCTCAGTAGCCACCGACCTCGCCCCGGCGCAGGAAACGCCCGCGCCCGGGTGTGCCGTGCCATTGGTCTCCGTCCACGATCAGGTCGCCGCGCGAGAACACCTTGCGCACCTTGCCGTGCACGTGGTGGCCCTCGAACAGGCTGTAGTCGCAATGGCTGTGGTGCGTGTGCGCCGATATCACGTGCTCGGCCTGGGGATCGAACAGCACCACGTCGGCGTCGCTGCCGACCGCGATCGTGCCCTTCTGTGGGAACAGGCCGAACAGCTTGGCCGGCGCCGTGGCGGTCAGTTCGACGAAGCGGTTGATCGAGATGCGGCCGGTGCGCACACCGCCGTCGTAGATCACCGTCATGCGGGTTTCCAGGCCGGGAGCCCCGTTGGGGATCCTGGAGAAGACGTCCTTGCCGTGCATCTTCTGGCGCACCTTGCCCATGTGCCCCTCTTTCATGCAGAAGGGGCAGTGGTCGGTGGAGACGAGCTGCAGGTCGTCCGTCTTGAGCGCGGTCCACAACGCGTCCTGCGCTTCGCGCGATCGCAGCGGCGGGCTCATCACGTACTTCGCGAGCGAGAAGTCGTCGCTGTCGTACACCGATTCGTCGAAGAACAGGTAGTGCGGGCAGGTTTCGGCGAACACGGGAATGCCCGCATCGCGCGCCTCGATCACGTGCGCCAGGGCTTCCTTGGCCGAGAGGTGCACGAAGTACACCGGCGCCTGCGCCAGCTCGGCCAGCTTGATGCCGCGGTGCGTGGCCTCGCCTTCCAGGATCGAGGGCCGGGTAAGCGCGTGGTACTTCGGCGAGGTGTGGCCCTGCGCCAGGGCCTCCTTGATCAGCAGGTCGATCACCGTGCCGTTCTCGGCGTGCAGCGCGATCATGCCGCCGTGCTCGCCCACCATGCGCATGCTGCGGAAGATGGCGGCGTCGTCCACCATGACCGTGCCCGGGTAGGCCATGAACATCTTGAAGCTGCTCACGCCCTCATGGCGGATGGCGTGGCGCATGTCGCCCAGCACGGCGTCGTCCACGTGCGTCACGATCACGTGGAATCCGTAATCGATGCTCGCGCCAACGGCCGCCTTGGACTGGGCGCGTGCGATCGCGTCGAGCGGGCTGGTGTTCTGGTTCTGGAACGCGAAGTCGATGACGGTGGTGGTACCGCCGAAGGCCGCCGACTTCGTGCCCGACTCGAAGTCGTCGCAGGTGGTCGATTCACCGAAGGTGTTTTCCAGGTGCGTGTGAACGTCCACGCCACCCGGAAAGACGATGAGGCCGCTGGCGTCGATCACGCGCACATCGGGGCCGACCTGCAGGTGCCGGCCGATGGCGGCGATCTTGCCGTCTTCGAGCAGCAGGTCGGCGTGGTAGTCGTCCACGGCGGTGACGATGCGGCCGTGGCGGATCAGCGTGGTGGTCATCGGGGGCACTCCGGATGGGGTCAGAGAAGGCCGGCGGCCTGCAGTGCGGTGCGCAGCATGGCGACCTCGTCGTCGGGCAGCGGGCCCATGGGCGCGCGCATGCGGTCGTCCGGAATGCGGCCCAGCAACTTCAGGCAGGTCTTCAGCCGGGCGGTGGCGTGGCCGCCTGGCGCGGTGCCGTAGACGGCTTTGGCCAGCGGGTAGATGCGGTCGTTCCAGGCGCGGGCGGTGGCCAGGTCACCGGCCTGCATCGCACGGTAGAGGCCGGTGATGAATTCGGGTGCCACGCAGGCCAGGCTGACCTGGCTGCCGGTGGTGCCCAGCGCGAAGCAGCTGAAGAGGTGCTCATCGCCCGAGGCCATCATCAGGACGTGCGGCGCCACGCGCTGCACCAGCCGCTGGTGCGCCTCGTAGGCCGAGGTTTCCCAGCTGCCTTCCTTGATACCGATCACGTTGGGCAGTTGCACCAGGCGTTCCAGCACGCCGGGCGTATAGGCCAGGGTGCCCGCGCGCACGCCGGCCTGGTACAGGAACAGCGGCAGCGCGCTGGTCTCGGTGGCGATGCGGTGGTGCCGCAGGGCCACGTCGGCATCCTGCGACAGGCCCCAGGAGAACGGCGGAAAGATCAGCACCGCGTCCGCGCCAGCGGCCTCGGTGTCTTCCACATGCCGCTGCGCCTCGTGGCTGTCCTCGGCGTTGATGCCGCCGATGAGCACGGTGGCTGGCGGGCAAACGGCACGCGCGATCTCCATCACACGGCGCTTTTCCTCGCGGCTGAGCATGAAGTTCTCGCCCGCGTGGCCATTGATCAGCAGGCCGGTCATGCCGTCGACCCCGGCCACGCTGCGCAGGTGCCCGATGAGCACGGGTTCGTCGATCGAGCCGTCGGCCTGCAACGGGCAGATAGTGGCGGCGTAGATGCCGCCGAAGCGGTGTTCGGGGGAAGCGGTCATGCGGTGACCTTAGCGCGAAGGCCCGCGCGAACCCATCACAACAAGGGGCGCGACTATAAGCCGCCGCTATAGCCACCGCGCCCGGTCCAGGCCCCTGACGTATGCAACGGATTGATAGTTGGTCGCGGAAAACGAATAGGCCGGAATGGTCCGGAAACAGCCCCCCGCCGCTATTCTGAAAAAGCCCCGGAGCCCCTCTGAGGCCCTACGCAAGGCGGGTGCCTTGCATGCCTTCTGGAGTCGTCATGCTGTCGGGAATCCGTGTCATCAGCTTCAACCACTTTCATGCCGGACCGATGGCCGCGCAGTTTCTCGGAGACCTCGGCGCCGACGTGATTGCCGTGGAGCCGGTGGACGGGGCCTTCCACCGCAACTGGGGCGTGGCCAACCACTTCGTCGCAGGCCAGAGCGTGAACCTGCTGACCACCGGCCGCAACAAGCGCAGCCTGGCGCTGGACATGAAGTCGGCCGAAGGCAAGGCCATCGCGCGCCGCCTGCTCGAACGCGCCGACGTGGTGATGGAGAACTTCCGCCCCGGCGCGATGGCGCGCATGGGCTTCGGCTACGAGGACATCAAGGCCTTCAACCCCGGCATCGTCTACGCCTCCGTCAGTGGCTATGGCGCCAGCGGCCCCGACCGCGACCTGCCCGGCCAGGACCTGTTGCTGCAGGCACGCAGCGGCCTGGCCGCACGCACCGGGCGCGCCGATGGTGCACCGACACCCACCGGGCCGGTCATCGTCGACCAGCACGCCGCCACCCTGCTGGCCATGGGCATCCTGGCCGCGTTGCTCGGCCGCGTGAGCAGCGGCCAGGGCCGGCTGGTCGAAGGCAGCCTGCTGCAGTCCGCCATCGACCTGCAATCCGAATCGCTCACGGCGTGGCTCAACGGCGCGCGCAGCGCCACGCCGCGCGGTGCGCACGGCCTGGCCAGCTGGTGCAGCGCCGGCCCGTCGGGCATCCACGCCACCGCCGACGGCCACCTCGCGATCTCCATGGCCTCACCCGCCGACCTCGCCGTGGCGCTGGAGCTGCCCGCCCTGGCCGACATGCCCGCCTCGGCCAGCTTCGACCGCCGCGACGAGATCACCCACACCGTGGCCGAACGCCTGGCACAGAAACCCACCGCCGACTGGCTACCCGCGCTGCAGAAGCAGGCGATCTGGCACATGCCGGTGAAGGACTACGACGACCTGCGCGGCGACGCGCAGCTCGCGCACATGCAGGCCTTCGTCGACACGTCCGGGGCCGAGGGCGCGCCGGTCACGATGCTGAACCACCCCCTGCGTTTCGACGGCGCCGCCCCGCCGCTGCGGCTGGTGCCGCAGAAGCTGGGCGCGCAGACGCGCGACATCCTGGCCGAGGTGGGTTACGCCACCGACGAGATCGATGCGCTCGTGCAGTCACGCGTGGTCGGTGCCACCACCGCCTGAGGAGCCGCGCCATGCAACTGAAGATGAAGGTGGTCAGTTTCTGCCACTACCTGCAAGGCCCGGCCTGCGCGCAGTACCTCGCCGACATGGGTGCCGAGGTGGTGAAGATCGAACCCTTGAACGGCGCGTTCGAACGTCACTGGTCAGGCGGCAACTCCTGGGTCAATGGGATCAGCGCGTTCCTCATGTCCGCCAACCGCAACACGGAAAGCCTGGCGGTGGACCTCAAGCAGGCCGAGGGCCGCGACCTCGTGCTGCGCCTCATTGACGAGGCCGATGTGGTGATCGAGAACTTTCGCCCCGGTGTGCTCGACAGGCTCGGCCTGGGCTTCGACATGCTGCGCCAGCGTAAGCCCTCGCTGGTGCTGGCCTCGGCCAGTGGCCTCGGCCGCACCGGGCCGGCCGCCTCGCGACCGGGACAGGATCTGCTGATGCAGGCGCGCTCGGGCTTGATCGCGGCCACGGGCGGCGGCAGTCAGGGCCCGTCGAACGTGGGCGCCGCGGTGGTGGACCAGCATGGCGGCGCGCTGCTGGCCATGGGCATCCTCGGCGCCTATGTGCGGCGCCTGCAGACCGGTGAAGGCACGCTGGTCGAGAGCAGCCTGTTCGCTGCCGGCATCGACCTGCAGACCGAGGCCCTGACCAAGTACTACGCCGTGAAGAACCGGCCCGACGTGTTCACGCGCGACCGCCACGTCGGCAGCTGGTACCACGACGCGCCCTATGGCCTCTACCCGCTCGCCGAAGGCCACGTGGTGCTGTCGATGAACGACCCGGTGAAGCTCGCCACCGCGCTCGACAGCGACGCCTTGCGCGCCCTGCAGGGCATCGACCGATACGCCGAGCGCGACCGCTACGCCCAGGCCGTGGCGGCCGAGCTGCGCACGCGCCACTTCAGCGAACTCTCGCCGGTGTTCGATGCCCACGGCATCTGGCACGAACGCGTGCGCAACTACGACGACCTGCTGCAAGACCCGCAGGCGCAGCACAACGAGGCCTTCCGCGAGATCGACGTGCCCGGCGGCGGTACCGCGCTGCTGGTGAACCACCCGTTGCGCTACGACGGCCAGTTGCCCGTCTACCGAGGCATGCCGTTCCAGGCCGGCCAGGACAGCCAGGCCGTGCTGCAGCGCCTGGGCCTGAGCGAAGCTGAGTGCCAGGCGCTCTCCGACGCCGGCGTCATCGGCATGCCCACCGCCCTTCCCTGATCTCTCCCACCAACCTTCCACCATGTTCGACTATTCCGTTCCCTCCGAGATCCAGCTGCTGCTGGACACCGTGCGCCGCTTCGTGACCCAGGAGGTCCAGCCGCTCGAAACCGAAACCGAAACCCTGGGCCGCGTGCCGCCCGAAGCCCTCAAGCGCGTGCGCCAGCAGGCGCAGGAGCTCGGCCTGTTCGCCATGAACATGCCCGAGGACACCGGTGGCGGCGGGCTGAGCCATGTCGCGATGTGCCTGGTCGAGGAAGAACTGGGCAAGACGTCGGACGCCCTGATCCGCCGCATCTTCGGTCAGGTCTATCCCATGCTGCTGGCCTGCAAGGGCGCGCAGCGCGAGAAGTACCTGCTGCCCACGGTGAGTGGCGAGAAGATCTGTGCCATGGCCATCACCGAACCCGGTGCCGGCTCCGACGCCGCCGCCATCAGCACCACCGCCACGCTGGATGGCGACCACTGGGTGCTCAATGGCCGCAAGCACTTCATCAGCGACGGCGACATTGCCGACTACGTCATCGTGATGGCGGTGCACGACAAGGACAAACGCGCCCGTGGCGGCATCTCGCTGTTCCTGGTCGACAAGGGCACGCCCGGCTTCGAGGTGACGAGCGTGCAGCCCATGATGGGCCACCGCGGCTACGGCCATGCCGAACTCGTGTTCGAGAACTGCCGCATCCCGGCCGACGCCGTGATGGGCGAGGTCGGTGAAGGCTTCAAGCTCATCATGAACAGCGTCTCGGGCATCCGCCTGGCGCACATCGGCGCGCGCGCCGTCGGCATGGCGCAGCGCGTGCTGGAACTGATGCGCAACCACGCCAGCGACCGCAAGCAGTTCGGCCAGCCCATCGGCGACTTCCAGATGATCCAGCAGATGATCGCGGACTCGGCCACCGAGATCTTCGCCACCCGCATGATGGTGCTCAACACCGCCTGGGAACTCGACCAGGGCATCGACTGCCGCGACAAGGTCTCGATGGTCAAGCTCTACGCCTCCGAGATGCTGGGCCGCGTGGCCGACCGGGGCATCCAGGTGTTCGGTGGCATGGGCTTCACGAAGGAACTGCCGCTGGAGCGCATCTACCGCGACAGCCGCGTGACCCGCATCTACGACGGAACCTCGGAGATTCACCGCATGCTGATCGCGCGCAGCGTGATCAAGCGCGGGTTGCACTTGTAACCCCCCTGAAGCGCCTGCGGCGCCTCCCTCCAAGGGAGGCGCTCCCAGAGGCCCGGCAAAGCCGGTTCCTCGGGAGTTCTGGCCCAGGCACTGGCACTCCAATATCAACATCACATCCGAAGATTCATGAGCACTTCACTCCAGGCGGGCGACAAGATGTCGTTCCGCAAGACCCTCACGGTGGCCGAACAGGCCATGTACACCGGCATCAGCGGCAACCTCGCGCCGCTGTATGTCGACCAGCGTGCCGCACGCGCCGCCGGCTTCGAGCAGATGCTGTCTTTCGAGCTCAACGGTGTGGCGCTGGCCACGACGGCACTCAACCGCCTCGCCGGCCCGGACTGGCGCCTGGCGGGCCTGTCCATCGACTTCCACGCGCCGGTGCAGGTTGGCCAGACGGTCGAGGCGCTGGTCGAGGTGACCGCCGCCGACGCCGGGGGCATCACCTGCGCCCTGCGCTGCGCCATCGCGGGCGGCGATGCCGTCGCGCTGGGAACCGCGCGCATGGTTCCGGTGAAGGCGGGCTGAGCATGTACGACCTCAAGCCCTTCGACAGCCTGCACGTTGGCGACGAGGTATCGGTGAGCAAGACCATCACCGAAGCCGACGGTGCGCTCTACATCGCCGCCACGGGCGACTTCGGCCCGGTGCACGTGGACGACGCCTACGCCGAAACCACGCGCTTCGGCCGCCGCCTGGCGCCCGGCATCATGGTCGCTGGCATCTGCACCAACGTGCTCACCGCCGAACTCGCCGGCACGCTGGGCGTGTCGATCGAAGACCGCTTCTGGTTCACCGGCCCGGTGTTCTACGGCGACACGATCGCCTTTCGCGTCTGGATCCACGAGATGAACGCCGAGACGCGCACCGTGACCTGGCAGGCCAGCGCCCGCAACGAAGACGGCAAGGAAGTGCTCAAGGCCGAGGCCACGCTCAAGTTCCCGCGCGTCAAGCCCAGGGCCGAGGCCCCTGCGGCATGAACATCAACACCGTACCCCCTCGCCTGCCCGATGGCGTGACCACCGGCACGCCCGTGCTGCATGTGGTGCGGGTGGACATTGCACCCGAGCACGAGGCTGCGTTCAACCTGTGGTACGACACCGTGCACCTGCCTGCCCTGCTGGCCTGCCCCGGCTGGCTGTCGGCACGCCGCTTCGTGTCGCTGGAGGACGGCCCCAAGTACTGCGCCATCTACGAAGTGGCGGGCGACTGGGTGTACAGCACACCCGAGTTCGAGGCCGTGGCGGGTTTCATGGAGTTCACGCCCCACGTGAGCAACTTCTACCGCCAGCGGCTCGCGCCGCTGGAAAAGGTGGCAGCGTGAACCTGCTGCAGGCCCGCCCACTCACGAAGGAGGTGTTTGCGCCCTTTGGTCAGGTGATCGAACTCGATGGCGCCCGACAGTTCGACATCAACGGTGGCACCACGCGGCGCTTCCACGATCTGGCGGCGATCGACGCCCTGGCCGATGGCGGCCGTCCCATCGTCAACCTTTTCCGCGCACAGCCCCGTTCGCTGCCCCTGCGGCTGAGCCTGATGGAACGCCACCCGCTAGGGTCGCAGGCGTTCATTCCGTTGACGACACGGCCCTACGTGGTGGTGGTGGCGCCCGATGCGGGCGGCCGGCCCGGGCCGCTGCAGGCCTTCATCACCCAGGGCTGGCAAGGCGTGAACTACGGCCGCAATGTCTGGCACCACCCACTGCTGGCGTTGGGCGAGATCAGCGACTTCGTGGTGGTGGACCGGGGCGGCGAGGGGCGGAACCTGGAAGAGTCGCCACTGGCCGGCGAGGTCGAGGTGCGCTGGTGAGATCCCGCAGGCCGTGAGAGCGGCCACACGGCTTGGCCGACCGCCTCATGAGGTTTTGGAACTGATGATCGGTCACATTCATTCAATAAAGTTATAATTCGTCACCTCAGCTTCCTGGCGCCCTGCCGGGAAGCGCTCATGTGCTACTCGCGGATCGTCCCGTATCCCGTCGCGGCACAGAGATTCCATGGCCGGTCTTCCGGCCTCGACGCCGCGTCACCCCCGCCTCCGCCAGCCCCCCAGACAGGGCCCGCTGCGTGGTCGCCCGTGACGGCAGGCGCTGGGTTTGCCGATTCGTCGCTGTCAGTGTCTGCCTGCGGTCCTGTTGACCCGGTGGGCATCTGTGTGCCCCCGTTGTTCTTCATGACCGTCTGCGGTGCCTTTGTCAACTTGCACAGGAGGCAGCACGCACATGGCCAAGCACATCCGCATCGAACACGTTTTCAAGGTGTTCGGCGACCAACCCCAGGCCGCACTCGACCTGGTCCGCCAGGGCCGAACCAAGCAGGAGATCCTGGCCGAGACCGGCCAGTCCATCGGCGTGTTCGACGCCGACCTGGACATCCAGGCGGGCGAGATTTTCGTCATCATGGGCCTCTCGGGCTCGGGCAAATCCACGCTGGTGCGCCTGCTCAACCGCCTGATCGAGCCCACGGCCGGGCGCATCCTGATCGACGGCCAGAACATCAACGACCTGTCCGACGCCGACCTGCGCGCCCTGCGCCGCAAGGACATCAGCATGGTGTTCCAGTCGTTCGCGCTGATGCCCCACATGACGGTGCGCGACAACACCGCCTTCGGCCTCGAACTCGCGGGCGTGAAGCCCGCGCAGCGCCTCGCGCTGGCCGACCAGGCGCTGGAACAGGTGGGGCTGGCGGGCTGGGGCGACAGCTACCCGGATGAACTCTCCGGCGGCATGCAGCAGCGCGTGGGCCTGGCGCGCGCACTGGCCTCGGACCCGTCCATCCTGCTGATGGACGAGGCCTTCTCGGCGCTGGACCCGATCATCCGCACCGACATGCAGAGTGAGCTGGTGCGCCTGCAGCAGGTCAAGCGCCGCACCATCGTCTTCATCTCGCACGACCTCGACGAGGCCATGCGCATCGGCGACCGCATCGCCATCATGAAAGACGGCCAGGTGGTGCAGGTCGGCACGCCGGAAGACATCCTGCGCCAGCCCGCCGACGACTACGTGCGCAATTTCGTGCGCGGTGTCGACGCCGCCGCCGTGTTCAAGGCCGGCGACATCGCGCGCCAGACGCAGGTCGTGGTGGCCGAACACCCGAACAAGGGCGCGCGCGCCGCGCTGAAGATGCTGGAGGACAAGGACCGTGACTGGGCCTACGTCGTCAGCCCCGACCAGCGCTACCTTGGCATGGTGTCGGCGGACTCGTTGCGCCAGGCCTTGCAGGACCACGACGGCCCGCTCGGTCTCTCCCGCGCCTACCTGCCCGAGGTGCAGATCGTCAGCGCGGCGCACCCCGTGGCCGACCTGTTCGGCCAGGCCGCGCAGGCGCCCTACCCCTTGCCGGTGGTGGACGACGCGGGCCGCTACCGCGGCGCCATCAGCAAGAACACGCTGCTGAAGTTCCTCGACCGCGCGGCGGGCTGAACGCCCGCTCGCCCAGGCGCGCGGCGCGCCTGCCCCGACCACCGTTTCCGAAAGACGAGGCTCCATGAACGAGACCGACACACCCATTTCCACCAGCCCTGACGCATCCACCGACCCGTGGGGCGCCTCAACCGCCACCACCAGCGACAACTGGCTCGGTGGCGGCAGCGGGGACGTCGCCGCGACCACCTTACCGGCGGATGAGGGGTTCCGCCTCAGCCAGCTGTGGGACGGCTCGCTGCCCGTCGAGCGCTGGATCAACGAGGCGCTGGGCTGGATCGTGGGCCACTTCCGCCCGTTCTTCCAGAGCGTGCGCGCGCCCATCGATGCCACGCTGACCAGCGTGGAGCAACTGCTGCTGAGCGTGCCGCTGCTCGCCATGATCGCGCTGATGGGCCTGCTGGCCTGGCAGTTCGCGGGCCGTGCCATCGCCATCGGCACCGTCGTCTCGCTGCTGCTCGTGGCCATGCTGGGCATCTGGCCGGAGGCGATGGTCACGCTGTCGCTGGTGCTGACCTCGCTGGCGTTCTGTATTGCCCTCGGGCTGCCGCTGGGCATTCTGCTGGCCAGCAGCGACCGCACGCAGCGCCTGATGCGCCCGCTGCTCGACGCCATGCAGACCACGCCCGCCTTCGTCTACCTGGTGCCGGTGGTGATGCTGTTCGGCATCGGCAACGTGCCCGGCGTCATCGTCACCATCGTCTTCGCCTTGCCGCCGCTGGTGCGGCTGACCGACCTGGGCATCCGCCAGGTGCGGCCCGACCTGATCGAGGCAGCGCGCGCCTACGGCGCCTCGCCCTGGCAGATGCTGGCCAAGGTGCAGCTCCCGCTGGCCCTGCCGTCGATCATGGCCGGCATCAACCAGGCGCTGATGCTCTCGCTGTCCATGGTGGTCATCGCTTCGATGATCGCCGTTGGTGGCCTGGGGCAGATGGTGCTGCGCGGCATCGGCCGGCTCGACATGGGCATGGCCACCGTGGGCGGCGTGGGCATCGTGCTGCTGGCCATTGCGCTCGACCGCATCACCCAGGCCCTGGGCCAGCCCCGCCGTGGCGCACGCCACTGGTGGCAGCAAGGCCCCGTGGGCCTCGTGCTGCGTCTGGTGCGTCCCTCGCCCACGCGCACCACACCCGGCGTCGACACGCCTGCCCCATCGCATTCCACCTCCTGAGCGTTCGCGCCCAGGCTTTTCTCCTCCCACCATCGAAAGGAAACCGATGACTCTCCACCCGACCACCCCCCTGTGGCGAACCCTGATCGGCGGCGGCCTCATGGCCTTTGCCCTGCACACGCCTGCCACCGCGCAGAGCCTGCCCGGTCAGGGCGTGAAAGTGCAACCGCTGCAAAGCTCGATCGCCGAAGAGACCTTCCAGACCCTGCTCGTTTCGCGCGCGCTGGTCAAGCTCGGCTACGACGTGCAACCCATCAAGGAGGTGGAGTACCCCACCGCCCACGTGGCCATCGCCAATGGCGACGCCACCTTCATGGCCGACCACTGGGACCCGCTGCACGCGGACTTCTACAAGAACGCCGGTGGCGACGCCAAGCTCTACCGCCAGGGCGCCTACTCGCCTGGTGCCGCGCAGGGCTACCTCATCGACAAGAAAACGGCCGATGCCCACAAGATCACGCAGATCGACCAGTTGAAGGACCCGGCCATCGCCAGGCTGTTCGACAATAATGGCGATGGCAAGGCCGACCTGACCGGCTGCAACCCCGGCTGGGGATGCGAGGCGGTGATCGAGCACCACCTGGACGCCTACAAACTGCGCGACACCGTGACGCACGTGCAGGGCAGCTACGCGGCGCTGATCGCCGACACCATCACGCGCCTGAAGCAGGGTCAGCCCATCCTGTACTACACGTGGACGCCCTACTGGGTGAGCGGCGTGCTGCGTCCCGGCCAGGAGGTGGTGTGGTTGCAGGTGCCGTTCTCCTCTTTGCCCGGCGAGCAGGCCAAGCTGGACACGAAACTGCCCAACGGCCAGAACTACGGCTTCGTGCTCAATACGCAGCGCATCGTGGCCAACAAGCAGTTCACCGAACAGAACCCGGCCGCTGCCCGCCTGTTCGAGGTGATGTCGCTGCCCGTGGCCGACATCAACGCCCAGAACCTGCGCATGCGCGACGGCGAGAACAAGCCCCAGGACGTGGAGCGCCACACCGACGCCTGGATCAAGGCCCACCAGAAGACCTTCGACGGCTGGGTGGCACAGGCCATGGCGGCGGCCAAGTAAGGTTTCGATCGCTCCTGGCAAGGCCACGCATTGCGTGGCCTTTTTTTGTGCGCGCCTTACCGCGCCAGCAGCCCGATCACCAGCGCGTTGATCAGGTCGATGAAGAACCCGCAGACCAGCGGCACCACAATGAAGGCCTTGGGGGCTGCGCCGTAGGCACGCACCACGGCACTCATGTTGGCGATGGCGGTGGCCGTGGAACCCAGCGCGATGCCTCCGAAACCAGAACAGATCACCGCAGCTTCATAGTCGCGCCCCATGAAGCGGAACACCACGAAGGCCGTGAAAGCCACGGCCAGTGCCACCTGCAACGCCATGGTGGTGGCGATGAAGCCCAGCACGGGCTCCAGCTCCCACAGGCGCAACCCCATGAGCGCCATGGTGAGGAACAGGCCGAGGCTGATGTCGGAGATGAGCGCCACGCCCAGGCGCATGCTGGACCAGTTCCACAGCCGCCCACCGGACGGTGCCAGCCATTGCCCCGCGCTGCGCAGCGAGATGCCCGCCATGAGGCAGCCGACGAAGGCCGGCAGGTTCAGGCCGCTCAAGGCCACGAGTTCGTTCACACCATGGCCCAGCATCAGGGCCAGGTTGAGCCACAGCAGGGCCAGCAGCACACCGTGGTAGTCGAGCCTCAGGTGGGGTTCGTCCTGGTAACGCGTGCCGACCTCCACGTCGGCCGCGCCCGAGGACACGATGCGGTGCCGTCGCATCAGCCATGCCGCCATGGGACCGCCCACCAGGCAGGCCGCGATCATGCCGAGCATGTTGGCCGCCAGGCCGAGTTCACCGGCGTTGGGGATGCCCAGCGTCTGGACGAAGTGCGGCGTCCAGGCCAGCGTGGTGCCCACGCCACCGGTGAGCGAAATCGACCCGGCCATGAGGCCGGCGCGCGGGTCCATGCCGAATGCCTCGGCCACCGCCATACCCAGGCCGTTCTGCAGCAGCATGAAAACACTGGCCAGCACCAGCAGCACCACCAGCGGTTTTCCGCCTTCGCGCAGGGTGCGCACATCGGTACCCATGCCGATGGCAGCGAAGAAATAGAGCAGCAACATGTCCCGCGCGCCGAGGTCGAACACCACGCGCACGTCGAACACGTAATAGAGCCCGCAGGCCACCAGCGCACACAGAACGCCGCCGACCACCGCCTCGGGAATGTTGTAGCGCCGAAGCCAGCCGTACCGCTGCGTGAGCCCCTTGCCAATGAAGAGCAGCAGGATGGCCAGGGTGAAGCTGGTGAAGGGATCGATGCCGAAGGAGGTGCGCCAGGGCAGGGAAATCATGGCGCCCATGGTAGCGGGCCCCTCGGCCCGCTCAAGGCGTCACCGGCCCGTCATCTTGCCGGGCACCACCCACTGGTCGAACTGCTCGGCCGTCACATGGCCCAGGGCCAGCGCGGCTTCGCGCAGCGTTGAACCGTCCTTGTGGGCCTTCTTCGCGATCTGCGCGGCCTTGTCGTAGCCGATGTGCGTGTTGAGGGCCGTGACCAGCATCAGCGAACGGTCCACCAGCTCGGTGATGCGGGCGCGGTTGGGCTCGATGCCGACCGCGCAGTGGTCGTTGAAGCTCTTCATGCCATCGGCCAGCAGGCGCACGCTCTGCAGGAAGTTGTGCGACACCATGGGGCGGAACACGTTGAGCTCGAAGTTGCCCGACGCACCCCCGAAGTTGATGGCGACGTCGTTGCCGAACACCTGCGCGGCGAGCATGGTGACGGCCTCGCTCTGCGTGGGGTTCACCTTGCCCGGCATGATCGATGAGCCAGGCTCGTTCTCGGGAATGCTCAGCTCGCCGATGCCGCTGCGCGGACCGCTGGCCAGCCAGCGCACGTCGTTGGCGATCTTCATCATGCTGGCAGCCAGCGTCTTGAGCGCACCGTGCGCATGCACCAGCGCGTCCACACTGGCCATTGCCTCGAACTTGTTGGGAGCCGTAACGAAAGGCAGGCCCGTGAGCTTGGCCAGCTCGGCCGCCACCTGCTCCGCATAGCCCTTGGGCGCGTTCAAGCCGGTGCCGACGGCTGTGCCACCGAGCGCCAGTTCGCACAGGTGCGGCAGCGCCGCGCGCACGTGGGCTTCACCATGGGCGAGCTGCGCCACCCAGCCGGAGAACTCCTGACCCAGCGTGAGCGGTGTGGCGTCCTGCAGGTGGGTGCGGCCAATCTTGACGATGTCATCGAAGTCGCGCGCCTTCGCCTCCAGCGTGCCGCGCAGCAACGCGATGGCGGGCAGCAGGCGGTGCGTGATCGCCTCCACGGCGGCCACGTGCATGGCGGTGGGAAACACGTCGTTGCTCGACTGGCTGCGGTTCACGTCGTCGTTCGGATGAACCAGGCGCCCTTCCCCACGCTCGCCGCCCAGCAGCTCGCTGGCCCGGTTGGCCAGCACCTCGTTGACGTTCATGTTGGTCTGCGTGCCCGAGCCGGTCTGCCAGACCACCAGCGGAAACTCGATCTCGTGCTGCCCGGCAATCACCTCGTCCGCCGCCTTCACGATGGCCTGCGTCTTCTTGTCGTCCTGCAGGCCCAGCGCATGGTTCACCACGGCCGACGCGCGCTTGACCTGCGCCAGCGCCTTGATCATCTCGCGCGGCTGGCGTTCACCGGAGATGTCGAAGTTCTGCAGCGAGCGCTGCGTCTGCGCGCCCCAGAGGCGGTCTGCCGGGACGTCGATGGGGCCGAAAGTGTCTCGTTCGGAGCGGGTAGCCGGGCGTGTGTTCATGAAATGTGCGACCTGTCAAAATAGTGGGCTGGGGACAGCCTTGCCCAGGGTCTCCAGCATAGCCCCAAATAAAAGCAATTCTCATCTGATGGCTTCTTGACGCCCCAGCGGCCACCGACGCGACTTGCCTCCACGCCCACGACACCCATGACCACCACCATCCGCCAGGCCGACCTGATCGAATCCATCGCCGCCGCGCTGCAGTACATCAGCTATTACCACCCCGCCGACTACATCGCCCACCTGGCCCGCGCCTACGAGCGCGAGCAGAGCGCCGCCGCGAAGGACGCGATCGCCCAGATCCTGACCAACAGCAAGATGAGCGCGACCGGCCAGCGCCCGATCTGCCAGGACACCGGCATCGTCAACGTGTTCCTCAAGGTGGGCATGAACGTGCGCTGGGAAGGCTTCACCGGCAGCCTGGACGACGCCATCAACGAAGGCGTGCGCCGTGGCTACAACCACCCGGACAACACGCTGCGCGCCTCCGTCGTGGCGGACCCGCAGTTCGCCCGCAAGAACACCAAGGACAACACCCCTGCGGTGATCTTCACCGAGATCGTGCCTGGCGACACGGTGGACATCACCGTGGCGGCCAAGGGCGGCGGCAGCGAGAACAAGAGCAAGATGGTCATGCTCAATCCGGGCGATTCCGTGGTCGACTGGGTGCTGAAGACCGTGCCGACCATGGGTGCCGGCTGGTGCCCGCCGGGCATGCTCGGCATCGGCATCGGCGGCACGGCCGAGAAAGCGGTGCTGATGGCCAAGGAAAGCCTGATGGACGACCTCGACATGTACCAGTTGCAGGCCAAATCGGCCAAGGGCGACAAGCTCGACCAGGTCGAGGAACTGCGTCTGGAACTGTACGAGAAGGTGAATGCACTGGGCATCGGCGCGCAAGGCCTGGGCGGCCTCACCACGGTGCTCGACGTCAAGATCAAGATGTACCCCACGCACGCGGCCAGCAAGCCCGTAGCCATGATCCCCAACTGCGCGGCCACGCGCCATGCCCACTTCGTGCTGGACGGTTCGGGCCCGGTCTATCTGGACGCGCCGAGCCTGGACCTGTGGCCCAGCGTCAACTGGGTGCCCGACACCCAGAAGAGCCAGCGTGTGAACCTGAACACCCTCACGCCGACCGAAGTGGCCAGCTGGAAGCCCGGCCAGACGCTGCTGCTCAACGGCAAGATGCTCACCGGTCGCGATGCCGCGCACAAGCGCATCCAGGGCATGCTGGCCAAGGGCGAGAAGCTGCCGGTGGATTTCACCAACCGCGTCATCTACTACGTGGGCCCTGTCGACCCCGTGCGTGACGAAGCCGTGGGCCCGGCCGGCCCAACCACCGCCACGCGCATGGACGGATTTACCGAGATGATGCTGGCCGAAACCGGCCTGATCGCGATGATCGGCAAGTCCGAGCGCGGCCCGGTCGCCATCGAGGCCATCAAGAAGCACAAGAGCGCCTACCTCATGGCCGTGGGCGGAGCGGCCTACCTCGTGTCCAAGGCCATCAAGCACGCGAAGGTGGTCGGCTTCGAAGACCTGGGCATGGAAGCCATCTACGAGTTCGACGTGGTCGACATGCCCGTCACCGTGGCGGTGGATGCCGGGGGCACCAGCGCGCACATCACGGGCCCTGCCGAGTGGCAGAAGCGCATTGCCACGGGCGAGTTCAAGGGCATCGAGGTCGCCGCAGCTTGAAAACCGTTGGCGTATTCGATAGCGGGGTCGGCGGCCTGAGCGTGCTGCGGGCCCTGCTGGCCGAACTCCCCGGCACGCGCTTCGTCTACGCCGCCGACAGCGCTTACGCGCCCTACGGTGAGCGCACGGCCGAAGACGTGTCGGAACGCACCCACCGCATCACCGCCCATTTGCGGAAGGAGCACGGCATCGACGCGCTCGTGCTGGCCTGCAACACGGCCACCGCACATGCCATCGACGCCTTGCGCCAACACCACCCTGACCTGCCCATCATCGGCGTGGAACCCGCACTCAAGCCCGCTGCAGCGCTGAGCCGCAGTGGTCACATCGGCGTGATTGCCACGCGCGGTACGCTGGGCAGCACGCGGTTCGCGCAATTGCGTGACCGTCTGGTGGCCGCATCCCCCCGCCCCCTCTGGTTCAGTTCCCAGCCTTGCGACGGCCTTGCCGATGCCATCGAGCGGCACGACCTTCCCGTCATCCAGGCCTTGAGCGAACGCTACATCAGCGAACTGCTGCAGGGCTCGCCCGAATCGCCAGCCATCGACACACTTGTGCTGGGGTGCACGCACTACCCGTTTGCAGGAGAACTGCTCGGCCACCTCAGCGGCACGGGCGTCACGCTGGTGGACACTGGCGCCCCCGTGGCTCGCCGAACGCGCGAGGTGCTCGGCCTGCCACCGGCGGCCAGCGCCACTGCCCAGGCGCCGCTGCTGCTGTCGAGCGGGCAGCCCGCCGCCCTCGCGGCCGCCGCGCAACGCTGGCTCGGCCTTCACACCGAGGCACGCAGCCTTCTTCTCGCCTGACGCACGCCACCGGGCTTCAGGTGGCAGGAACTTGCCCTTCCAGCGCGGCAGCCCGGCCACGTTGCATGTTCACCGGCAGCAGCAAGGCCATGCCGATCAGGAACAGCACCGCCGTGAATCCGATCGCCAGGCGCTGATTGCCTCCCGTCATCCATGTGATGGCGCCGTAGCTCAACGGGCCGATGATGCTGGCCACGCGGGTGGCAAAGGTCCACAGGCCGAAGAACTCGGCCAGTTGCGCCGGTGGTGCCAGCATGCCCGCCATCGCCCGGCCCGAAGACTGGCTTGCGCCCATGCACACGCCGGCAATCGCCGCGGCGTACCAGAAGCCGCCCTTGGTGGTCGTGACGGCCGCGATGATGCATGTCGCCACCCATCCCACCAGCGTGATGCCCAGGGCCAGCTTGTGGCCCAACCGGTCCTGCCAGTACCCGAATGCAAAAGCCCCCAGCGCTGCCGCGATGTTCAGGACGAAGATCAGGATCATGGTTTCCTGCTGCACGAAACCGATCACCTGCTCGGCGTAGATCGCGGCCAGCGTGATGGCCACCGCCACCCCGCCTTGATAGGCCGCCACGCAGGCGAGCAACCACATGAAGTCGCGGTAGCGGCGCGCCTGCAGAAAGGTCTGGTGCAATTGCCGCAGCGATTCGCGCCAACCGGAGACACCGGATGCGCCCACCGCAGGCCGCGCGCGTTCGCGCAGCAAGCCAAGCGTGAACAGCGCGGCCACCAGAAACACGGCGGCGGTGATCCACATCGTCACCGGCACGAACTGCTCGGCCTTCTGACCCTGGGCCTGCGCCCACAATACGTAACCCAGGCTCAGGCCCAGGGCGAGCATGCCCCCCACATAACCCAGGCTCCAGCCCCATCCACTCACACGTCCCATGGCCTCGGGCTTCGCCAGCTCGGGCAGAAATGCCGCGATGAGCGATTCTCCCCAGGCGAAGAAGACGTTGGAGACGATGATCAGCAGCACCCCCAGCACGACGGCGCCGGGCCCGACCAGGCTCAGTGCGGCCGTGGCCAGCACACAGCCGAGCGTGGTGAGCATCAGCAAACGCTTCTTGGCGGCGTGCCGATCCGCCCACGCCCCCATCGCGGGAATGGTGAACATCACGATCAGGTGCGAAATACTGAGCGCCAGCGTCCAGACAAACGTCGCCCATTCGGCGCCGCCGGCGACCGCACCCACGAAGTAGGCCGCGAACACGGCGGTGATGACCACCGTCGTGTAGCCGGAATTCGCGAAGTCGAACATGGCCCACCCGAACACCTCGCGCTTGCGCACACCGGGGTTCAGGGCATCGGTCGAAAAGAAAGCCATGGGCACTCCAGATGGGCGAGGCGATGTGCTCGCTCAGGACCGGAGTCTAGTACGTGGCGATGACCGGACCGGCAAGGCCCGGCAAGTGCCGGGTCAGTGGAGATGGCGCGGCTTGCGCGGACCGCCATGGCCCGACTGGCCGCCATGGCCACGCGGCGGCTTGCCCAGCTGCATCGAATTCACCAGCGATTCGAAGCGCTGGTTGAACAACTTGTCGATCACGCCGACGACCTCACCGAGTTCGGACTGATCGAAATGGCGCTCCATGATGTGCAGCACATCCTGCACCAGCAGATCGCGTTGCACCTGCATGATGGCAGCGGGCGTGGGGCCGACGAAGCACATCAGGAAATCGTCACGGGCTTCTTCTTGCGAGGACTCGTCTTCCTCGTCGTATTCGGCATCGTAGAAGGACACCTCCAGTGGCGCCCCCGCAGAAGCGATGTCGTTCAGGCCCATGCAGGCTTCTTCAATCACCTGGCGAAAGTCCTCGTCGCCCGGCACGGTCCAGCAGATCTGCAGCACATGCGCTTCGGCGTCAAAGCGGATGCCGGGCTCATCCTCGTAACTGCTTTCCGCCGCCGCGGCCAGCGAGCGCGCACCTGCGTATTGCCACAGAGGCTTGAGCGCGTCCTGGATCTGGCTGTAGACCACTTCCTCGCGCAATGGCACGTCGCCATGCACGTGGATTTCGAAGGGCGCGTTGTATCGGGTCATGGAAACTCACTGTAGCGGTGAAACCGCAAAAATCCTAGGGGTGGTGCCTCGAACCGGGGTCGAACCGGTACGCCCCTTTTCAGGATGGCGGCGGATTTTAAGTCCGCTGTGTCTACCAATTTCACCATCGAGGCCACACGACCATTGTGGCAGGTCGGAAAAAGCATCGGCCCCGGCAACCAGAGTTGGCGGGGCCGATGTTCCATCTGGAGGCGCGATCCGGAGTCGAACCGGACTAGACGGATTTGCAATCCGTTGCATAACCGCTTTGCTATCGCGCCATCGGGATCGTGCGCTCAAGGCACCGACCTGAACCTCTGACAAAAAAGGGAAGCAGAGCTTCCCTTTTTGAATCTGGAGCGGGAAACGAGGTTCGAACTCGCGACCTCAACCTTGGCAAGGTTGCGCTCTACCAACTGAGCTATTCCCGCATTTTTTACCGTCTGCCGCTGCATTTCGGTAAGCCATGATTCTAACCTGAAAATTGGGCCTCTTTCAAGTTCGCCCCCAAATTTTTGATCAGTGCTTCACGGCATCAGGCGCGCTGCCCGGCTTGCTCACATTCGCAGCCGCGAGTTGCGCCGCGACTTCCTCTTCCGTGAGCGGCACCGGCTGGCGCTCCAGCGCAATCGACAGCACTTTGTCGATCCATTTCACCGGAACGATCTCGAGTCCCTGCTTCACGTTGTCCGGGATCTCCGCGAGATCCTTGACGTTCTCTTCAGGGATGATGACCGTCTTGATACCCCCGCGCAGCGCCGCGAGCATCTTCTCCTTTAGGCCACCGATGGCCGTGACTTCGCCGCGCAGGGTGATCTCGCCCGTCATCGCGACATCGGCGCGCACCGGAATGCCGGTGATGGCGGACACCAGTGCCGTCGTCATCGCGGCACCCGCGCTCGGACCGTCCTTGGGGGTTGCACCGTCGGGCACGTGGATGTGGATGTCGCGCTTGTCGAACTGCTCGTCCTTGATGCCCAGCATGCGGGCACGGCTGCGGACCACCGTACGAGCGGCTTCGACAGACTCTTTCATCACGTCACCCAGAGAGCCCGTGCGCGTAATCACACCCTTGCCTGGCATGGTGGCCACTTCGATGGTCAGCAGATCGCCTCCCACTTCCGTCCATGCCAGTCCCACCACCTGGCCTACCTGGTTCTGCGCCTCGGCCCGGCCATAGCTGAACTTGCGCACGCCAAGGAATTCACTGAGGTTGTCTGCGGTCACCACCACCGTCGGGGTGTACTTCTTGAGCAGCAGGCCCTTGACGACCTTGCGGCAGATTTTGGACAGCTCACGCTCGAGCGAACGCACACCCGCTTCGCGGGTGTAGTAGCGCACGATGTCACGCACCGCATCCTCGTTCAGCTCCAGCTCGCCTTCGCGAATGCCGTTGTTCTTGATCTGCTTGGGCAGCAGGTAGCGAATCGCGATATTCGTCTTCTCGTCTTCCGTGTAGCCCGAGAGGCGGATCACTTCCATGCGGTCCAGCAGCGCTGGCGGAATGTTCATGGAATTCGACGTGGCCACGAACATCACGTCAGACAAGTCGAAGTCAACCTCGATGTAGTGATCGCCGAAGGTGTGGTTCTGTTCGGGATCGAGCACCTCAAGCAGCGCACTCGACGGGTCACCCCGGAAATCCGTGCCCAGCTTGTCGATTTCGTCGAGCAGGAAGAGCGGGTTGCGGGTACCGACCTTGTTCAGGCTTTGCAGCACCTTGCCCGGCATGGCACCGATGTAGGTGCGGCGGTGGCCGCGAATCTCGGCCTCGTCGCGCATGCCCCCCAGGGCCATGCGCACGTACTTGCGCCCCGTGGCCTTCGCCACGGATTGCCCCAACGATGTCTTGCCCACACCGGGAGGGCCCACCAGGCACAGGATGGGGGCCTTGACCTTGTCCACACGCTGCTGCACCGCGAGGTATTCGAGGATGCGGTCCTTGACCTTCTCAAGGCCGTAGTGGTCTTCGTTCAGCACCGCTTCGGCGTGCGCAAGGTCATGCTTGATCTTGGTCTTCTTGCTCCAGGGCAGGCCGACCAGCGCATCGATGTAGTTGCGCACCACGGTGGCTTCTGCCGACATGGGCGACATCAGCTTGAGCTTCTTGAATTCGGCTTCAGCCTTCTTGCGCGCCTCGGCGGGCATCTTGGCGGCCTTGATCTTCTTTTCGATCTCCTCGATGTCGGCGCCCTCTTCGCCCTCACCGAGTTCCTTCTGAATGGCCTTGACCTGCTCGTTCAGATAGAAGTCACGCTGGTTCTTCTCCATCTGGCGCTTCACGCGGCCGCGGATCTTCTTGTCGACATTGAGGATGTCGACCTCGCGTTCGAGCTGCTCGAAGAGGTTTTCCAGGCGCTTGTTGACCGGGTCGAGGTCCAGCACCACCTGCTTGGATTCAAGCTTGAGCGGCAGGTGTGCCGCGATGGTATCGGCCAGCCGGCCCGCGTCATCGATGCTGGAGATCGACGTGAGGATTTCCGACGGGATTTTCTTGTTGAGCTTGACGTACTGGTCGAACTGCTGCATCACGGCGCGGCGCAGTGCTTCCAGTTCGTTGGATTGCACGTCCGCCCGCTCCACCGCCGGATCAACGGGGTTCACGCTGGCAATGAAATGGCTTTCGCCGTCACGGATGGTGAGCACCTTGGCGCGCTGCACCCCTTCGACGAGCACCTTGACCGTGCCGTCGGGCAGCTTGAGCATCTGCAGGATGGTCGCGACGCAACCCATCTCGAACATGTCTTCGGTCGAAGGCTCGTCCTTGGCGGCGGCTTTCTGAGCCACCAGCATGATGCGGCGCTCCGCCTCCATGGCGGATTCAAGGGCCTTGATGCTCTTGGGCCGGCCGACGAACAGCGGAATGACCATGTGTGGGAAAACGACCACATCGCGCAGGGGCAGAAGCGGCAGTTCAACCGGCGTGCTGGGAAGAGGAGTCTGTCCGGACATTTCAACCTCGGCTAAAACGGGTAAATGGGGTTGGAGCGAGCGATATCAACCAATCACTCCATGAGGGGGTTGATGGGCCTGACCCACTCGGCAGGGCGTCAGGCCTGCCTGGCCGCCTCTCGGTACACCAGCAGGGGCGGCTTGTTTTCCTCTATGGTCGATTCATCAACCACCACTTTCTCAACATTGCTCATGCCTGGCAGATCGAACATGGTGTCGATCAGCGCGTTTTCCAGGATTGAACGCAGGCCACGGGCACCGGTCTTGCGCGCCAGCGCCTTGCGCGCGATCGCCTTGAGGGCGGCCGGTCGCACTTCGAGTTCGGCACCTTCCATCGACAGCAGGCGGGAGAACTGCTTGACGACAGCATTCTTCGGCTCGGTGAGGATCTCCACCAGAGCGTCCTCGCTGAGCTCCGACAGCGCGGCGATGACCGGCACACGGCCGACCAGTTCGGGAATCAGCCCGAACTTGATCAGGTCTTCCGGCTCGATCTCCTTGAAGGCCTCCGTGAGGCTGCGCTGCTTCTTGCTCTTGACCACGGCACCGAAACCGATGCCAGACGCCTCGGTGCGGTTTTCGATGATCTTTTCAAGTCCGGCAAAAGCACCGCCGCAGATGAAAAGGATGTTGGTCGTATCGACCTGCAGGAAGTCCTGGTTGGGGTGCTTGCGCCCACCCTGCGGTGGCACGGAAGCCATGGTGCCTTCGATCAGCTTGAGCAGCGCTTGCTGCACGCCCTCGCCCGACACGTCGCGGGTGATCGACGGGTTGTCGGACTTGCGGGTGATCTTGTCGATTTCGTCGATGTAGACGATGCCCTGCTGTGCGCGTTCGACGTCGTAGTTGCAGCTCTGCAGCAGCTTGGCGACGATGTTTTCCACGTCCTCGCCCACGTAGCCGGCTTCGGTCAGCGTGGTGGCATCGGCCATCACGAACGGCACATTGAGCATGCGCGCCATGGTCTGCGCCAGCAGCGTCTTGCCCGAACCGGTGGGCCCGATCAGCAGGATGTTGCTCTTGGCCAGTTCGACATCGTCCTTGCGCGCCGCGACCTTGTGCCGCAGGCGCTTGTAGTGGTTGTAGACCGCCACGGCCAGGGCGCGCTTGGCGGCTTGCTGCCCGATGACGTAGTTGTCCAGGTTGGCCTTCAACTGAGCCGGCGTGGGAACGTCGTCGCCAGAGGCCTTGACCGATTCGAGACCGGGCAGTTCGTCACGGATGATGTCGTTGCACAGATCGATGCATTCATCGCAGATGAACACCGAGGGGCCGGCGATCAGCTTCTTCACCTCGTGCTGGCTCTTCCCGCAGAACGAGCAGTAGAGCGCTTTTTCACTGGAGGCGGCTTTTTTGTCGGCCATAGGTCTGGAAGGTCGGATGAAGCGGTAACAACAATGATAGTTCAAGCCCCACAGGGTCCAAACGGGGGAAAAGCGCCGGTTTTGGCACGATCTCCCCGGTTTGGAGGCCTGTGGACGGTCAAATCCGGTGAGCCTCAGGCGGCGGAGCCGGGACGCTTTTCAATGACCTTGTCGATGAGACCGTATTCGGCCGATTCGGCGGCCGACAGGTAGTAGTCGCGTTCGGTGTCGCGCTCGATCTTCTCGAGCGGTTGCCCGGTACGCTCAGCGAGGATCTTGTTGAGCTGCTCGCGTGTCTTGAGGATTTCGCGGGCGTGGATCTCGATTTCCGTGGCCTGGCCCTGGGTGCCGCCCAGCGGCTGGTGGATCATGACCTTGGAGTTGGGCAGCGCGAAACGCTTGCCCTTGGCGCCCGCGGCCAGCAGGAAAGCGCCCATGCTGGCGGCCATGCCCACGCACAGCGTGGACACGTCGGACTTGATGAAATTCATCGTGTCGAAGATCGCCATGCCGGCACTCACGGAGCCACCAGGCGAGTTGATATAGAAAGAAATGTCCTTGTCCGGGTTCTCGCTCTCAAGGAACAGCAACTGGGCCACGACCAGGTTGGCCGACTGGTCGTTCACCGGCCCCACCAGGAAAATCACGCGCTCCTTGAGCAGGCGCGAGTAGATGTCGTACGCCCGCTCGCCGCGGCCCGACTGCTCGATGACCATGGGCACCATGCCCAAACCTTGAATGTCCATTGCGCTCATGCGTGACTCCGTATGTTGATGCTTGCCATGCCACTACTGTAACCAACCCCATGGAACCCCACGTCCACCGGCCGCAAGACCGGAACGGCCGCAGGGCTGCGGGCTCTCCCCAGATGGGGAGCAAACCCGAAAAAGAAAGGGCGGATCGCTCCGCCCTTCTCTTTGACGGCCGCAGCCGGAGGTCAGGCCTGCGCCATCAGCTCGTCGAAGCTGACCGTCTTGTCGGTGACCTGTGCCTTCGAGAGCACGAACTCGGTGACGTTGTTCTCGATCACGATGCCTTCGACTTCGGCCATGCGGCGGTTGTCGCCCTGGTACCAGCGCACGACGTCAGCGGGCTTTTCATAGGAAGCTGCCAGTTCCTCGATGTGGGCCTTGATCTGCTCCGGCCTGGCGTGCAGTTCATTGGCGCGCACCAGCTCGGCAACCACCAGGCCCAGGCGCACGCGGCGCTCGGCTTGGGGGCGGAACAGGTCCTCGGGGATGGGCGCCTTGTCGGCGTCCTTGACACCGCGCTGCTTGAGATCGGCACGAGCGCCTTCGACCAGGCGATCCAGCTCGGACTGCACCACCGACTTGGGCAGATCCAGCTCGGCCTTGGACACCAGGGCATCCATCACCGCCTGCTTGTTGCGGGCCTGCAGGCGGAACTTGACTTCGCGCTCCAGGTTCTTGCGGATGTCGGCACGCAGGCCTTCCACCGTGCCGTCGGCGATGCCCAGGGACTTGGCGAATGCCTCGTCCACGGCGGGCAGGTTCGCCGCTTCGAGCTTGTTGACCGTGACCAGGAAGTCGGCCGTCTTGCCTGCCACGTCCTTGCCGTGGTAGTCGGCCGGGAACACCAGCGGGAATGTCTTGGACTCGCCGGTCTTCATGCCGCGCACGGCATCTTCGAACTCCTTGAGCATCTGGCCGTCGCCGACGATGAACTGGAAGGCTTCGGCCTTGCCACCTTCGAACGGCTCGCCGTCGATCTTGCCGGCAAAGTCGATGGTGGCTCGGTCACCGTCCTGGGCAGCCTGGTCTTGCGCGCGCTGCGCAAAGGTGCGGCGCTGCTTGCGCAGGATTTCGAGCGTGCGGTCGATGGCGGCGTCGTCCACCTCGGCAGACACCTTCTCCACCGTGGCGGTGGACAGGTCTTCGATCTTGACTTCGGGGTACACCTCGAACACGGCGTCGAAGGTCAGCTGGCCTTCGGGCGCGCCTTCCTTCTCGGTGATCTTGGGCTGGCCGGCCACGCGGAGCTGGGCCTCGTTGGCGGCCGTGGCGAAAGCTTCACCCACCTTGTCGTTCATGACTTCGTAGTGCACCGAGTAGCCATAGCGCTGGGCCACGACGTTCATCGGCACCTTGCCGGGACGGAAGCCGTCCATCTTCACGTCGCGCGCAATGCGCTTGAGGCGGCTGGACACCTCGTTCTGGATCACATCGGCCGGCAGCGTCAGCGTGATCTTGCGCTCGAGCTTTTCCAGGGTTTCAACGGTCACGGTCATGGGATTTCTCCAAAGGAATGTTGGTCGGCCAGCTCGGAGCGGCCGGGCCTCGGAAACGGTTTCGTCAGGTGGGGTGGTCTGCAGGGGGACTGCGAGTCCCGCCAGAGCGGCCGCGCACGGCAGCGGGCCCGCCCGACATGGCAACCCGCCATTCTAGCCAATCCCGCACCCGCTCCTGACAGCCGGGGCTGCCAGTGGCGCCGCGCTCAGGGTGCCAGGCGCATCTCCAGCCCGGGCGTGGGCGGGGTCTGGGCGCCGTTCATGACGAACGACAGCAGGGTGTAGTAGCCGGCAATGCCGAGCAGATCGATCACGCCCTGTTCGCCGAACGCCTGCACCGCATCGCGCCATGTCGCGTCAGCCACCTTGCGGTCCTCGAGCGACTGGCGCACCACCGCATGCACCAGCCTTTCGTCTTCGCGTTCATACGGCGGCTCGCGGCGTTCGGAAATGGCGTCCACCACGGCCGGGTTGACGCCCTCCCGCAGGGCGATGGGCGCGTGGATCGACCATTCGACCTGCTGGTTCCAGTGCCGCGCCGTGAGCAGGATGGCCAACTCCGACAACCGAAGGCCGATCGCGCTGCGGTAGCGCAGGTACTCGCCCATGCGCTGGGCATGGGTGCACAGTTCGGGGCTGCGCAGCATCGGCACAAAGGGCTCGATCACGGCGCGGCGCGGGCCCGCGATGATCTCCTCGGCGCAGGCGCGCTGTTCGGTGGACCAGTTGTCGGCAGGAATCGGGGGAAGGCGGTCGATGCTCATGCGTTCGTTGTCTTGAAGGCGGACAGGTGGCCATACCGGCCGAGGTCGATGGCCGTCTCGTGAAGGGTCTGGTGCGCGCGCTGCGCGGCACTTGCAACGGGGGCAGCCGGCTCGCCGGAACTGGCGGCCTGCTCCATGTAACCACCCAGCCAGCGGGCGCGCGCCACCGCCAGCTGGCCGGCGGGACGGCGCAGGCGTTCATAGGCCCGCAGCGCCTCGAGCGTAGCACCGTACTCCCGCAGTGCGCCGGCCAGGGCCACCGCATCTTCGGCGGCCTTCGTCACGCCCATCCCGATGTGCGGGCGGGCCACGAACGCGGCGTCACCCATCAGGGCGACACGGCCAGCGCACAGGCGTTCGGACTGCAGGTCGTAGATCGGCTGGAAGAAGGGTTGCGCGGTCTTCTCGATCACTTCGGCAAACTGGGGCGCAAGCAGGCGTGCAGCGTCCTGGCGAGCGTGGGCAATGTGGCGCCAGGACACGCGGTTGGGCGGTACACCCTGCGGATGGTGCACGCCGTCGGCATCGGTCATGAGCCGGGCCAGCGCTTCGCCCATCGGCACCGGGCGGTACCAGACGAAGTTGTATGCACGTCGCCCCGGCGTCAGGTCGTTGCGCGGGCCCGCGACGGGGTAGCCGATGATCTGTTCGCTGTCGGTCATGCAGAAACCGAACCGGGGAAACAGCGTCTCCAGCGTGTGTTGCGACAGCACGGACTCCTCACACACGCCGCGCCAGGCGACGTAGCCGGCATAGCGCGGTTGCGCGTCAGGAAAACAGCGTTGTCGCACGGTGGAACGGATGCCATCGCTGGCCGCGAGCAGATCCCCCTCCCAGCGGCGCGGCACGCCGCCGCAGTCCGCCTGCACCTCCACACCATCGGGGCCATCGACAAACTGCGTCACCATCGCTCCCTGCACGTAGCGCTCGGCCGGAAAGGCGGCCAGCAGCAGGTGGTACAGACGGCTCCACGAGGTCAGCACCTGGGGCATGTCCAGCAGCGTGTCGATGGCGCCATCGCTGCGCAGCATCACACGACCGGGCACCGCCACGCCGAGAGACGCATCGGTCCGGAGTCCCGCACGGCCCAGCGCTGCCTCCAGCGCATCGTGCGAGACGATGCCCGCACCGCGCCCGTCCATGGAACCTCGCGCCTTCTCCAGCACGGTCACGTCGTGTCCGTCGCGATGCAGCACGTTGGCGGCGAACAAGCCGCCCAGCGAACCGCCCACCACCACTATGCGCGCCATGACTTTTCCTTCCCGGCGCTCACGCGACCGACTGGCGGTCCAGCGCCTGCTTTTCTTCCATCGGGTAGTTCAGCTCGACCACCACGCCGCTGGGATCGTTCAGGAACAACTGGTGCAGGCCGACGCCGGGCACGGTGCGCTGGCGCGGCTCGATGCCGGCGGCCTGCAGGCGCTTCAGCATGCCGATGAGATCGGTTGCAAAGAACGCCACATGGTCCACCGCACCGCTGCCCTTGAGGCTGCCCGTGTCGCGCTCGCCAAGGTAGTTGTCGAGGCCCGAGCGCTCGATCGGGTCGATGCCGATCACGTGTACCGCGGCATTGGCATAGGCGTCCAGCGGTCCCTGGTACAGCCAATACCCTGGGAAGGGAAATGCCGGACGCGGCCCCTCTTGCAGCCCCAGCAGATTCACGTAGAACGCCTTCGTGGCGGCGAGATCGGTGGTGCGGATCGAGAAATGGTTGAGCGAGATGGGCATTCGGGCCTCCTCTGAAAAGATCGATCAGGCAGCGGGCCGCGACATGCGGTCGAGCACGTCGAACACCGCCGCCGTGTCGTGCAGGCCATGGCCCATGCCCATCGCAGCGTCGTACAGCGGCACGGTGGCGGCAAACAAGGGAGCCGGCACGCCGGTTTCCTTGAGCGCGGCGGCGATCAGCTTCATGTCCTTCTGCCAGACGGCAATCTTCATCGTCACCGTCTTCCAGCCCTCGTTCTCCATCTGCGGGCCGCGCACCTGCAGCATGCGCGAGCCGCCGGCGCCGCCCGCCAGTACCTTCACTGCCGTGCCAGGCGAAATGCCCCAGCGCTGGCCCAGCAGCAGGGCCTCGGCGGTGGAAACGTTGTGGATGGCCACGAGCAGGTTGGCCATCAGCTTCATCTTCATGCCGTTGCCAAAGGCGCCCAGGTTGAATTGCGCACTGGTGAAACCCTTGAACACGGGCTCCACCTTTCGGATGGCCGCCGCCGGGCCACTGGCGTAGATCGTGAGGTCTTTGGCCGCCGCCTGCGCACCGGTGCCCGAGAGTGGGCAGTCCAGCAGCACCGCACCGGCCTTGGCGAGCACATCGCGCGCCTGCGCCTTGTCGTCGATGTCCAGGGTGCTGGTCTCGATCACGACCAGCCCCTTGCGGGCGCCAGCGGCCAGGTCGCTCGCAGCGTCCCGCATGGCGGCCGGGCCGGGCAACGAGGTGATGACCACGTCGACCAGGCCGGCGAGTTCGGTCGCGCTCTTGCACACGGTTCCACCCATGGCCTTGAGGGCCTTGCGGGCCGCCGGGCTGGGGTCGAAGCCCCACACGTCGAAGCCGTCCTTGCGCAGGTTGCCGGCCATGGCCGAACCCATGATGCCCAGCCCCACCACGCCCACGCGCTGGCGGGCAGGCGAAGGTGCCGGGGCGGTGGAACGGGGGGAGCGGGAAGCGGTTGCGCGAACGGTGGATGCGGCCGAAGAGGCCGGTTTCTTGGTGCTCATTTGATCTCCTGGTTGTTGTAATTCGCTAAAATAGTTTAAACACAACACCAGGAAAGACGGAGACTTTTATGCAGGAGACCCCCGGAAAACCTGTTCGCATCGGCTTGCTTGGCTATGGCTGGTGGGGCAAGACCATCGCGGCGCAGATCGCCGCATCCCCCTGGCTGGAGCTGGCCGGCGTGGCCGAAATCCAGCCCCAGGCGCTGGCCGCGATGGCCGACGACCCGCTGCTCGAAGGCGTCCCGCTGCACGGCGATCCGGCGGCGTTGCTGGCGCAGCCCGGTGTGGAAGCGGTCATCCTCTGCACACCCCACCCGCAGCACGCACAACAGATCGTGGCGGCCGCGCAGGCCGGCTTGCACGTGTTCTGCGAAAAACCGCTGTGCCTCACCCTGGAAGATGCGCGCGCAGCCGTGGCCGAATGCCAGCGTCGCAATCTTGTGCTGGGCATCGGGCACGAGCGGCGCTTCGAGCCCGAAGTGGTGGCCCTGAGTGAACTCATTGCTTCCGGCGAGCTGGGCACCGTGCTGCAGATCGAAGCCAACTTCAGTCAGGACAAATTTCTCGCCCTGCCCAAGGACAACTGGCGCCTGTCGAACACGCTGGCACCCGTCGGCCCCCTCACCGCCACCGGCATCCACCTCGTGGACCTCAGCATCGCCATCCTCGGCCCCTGCGAAAGCCTGTGGGCGCGCCTGGCCACGCTGGGCTCCGACTTCGCCAACGGCGACACGCTGGGCATCATGATGGGCTTTCCCAACGGGGCCAACGCCATGATCAGCGCCGTGCTCGCCACGCCATTCGAAGGCCGCTTCGCGGTCTATGGCTCCAAAGGCTGGGTCGAGATACGCGACCGCACCCACCCCGAGAATCCCACCGGCTGGGACATCACCACCACCCTGCGCGGACAGACGCAGACGCGCCGCTTCTCGGAGCCCGCGCCCTCGGTGCGACTCAACCTCGAGGCCTTTGCGCGCGCGGTGCGCGGCGTGGCGCCCTACCCCGTGACGCCCCGGGAGATGCTGGCCAACGTGGCGGCGCTCGAGGCTATCATGACGTCCGTACGCGAGCGCAAGCCGCTGGACGTTTCCCAGCCCTGACCACGAGCCCACCTTGGCCACCCGCAAGACCTCCCCACACGCCAAACGCCTGAGTGCCGCCGAACGTGAAGCGCACATCACGGAAGAAGCCGTGCGGTTCTTCGCGGAGGTCGGGTTCGGGGGCGACACGCGCGAACTGGCCAAACGGCTGGGGGTGACGCAGTCCCTGCTCTACAAGTACTTCCCCAACAAGGAAGCCCTGATCAATCGCGTGTTCGAGGTGGTCTACATGGGCCGCTGGAATCCCTTCTGGGAAACCACCATCCAGGACCGCAGCGTGCCGCTGCAGGAGCGGCTCACGCGCATGTACATCGAGTACAGCAAGGCCGCGCTCACGCGCGACTGGGTGCGCATTTTCATGTTCTCGGGCCTGCGGGGCGAGGACATCAACCGCAAGTACCTCGCCATCCTGCGCCGCCGCATCCTGGAACCCCTCGCCGTGGAACTCCGGCACGAGTTCGGCCTGCCGAGCGTGGACGAAGTGCCCCTCGGCACGAAAGAGGTCGAGCTGGTCTGGAGCATCAACGCGCGCGTGTTCTATTTCGGCCAGCGCGAGTGGATCTTCGACGTGCCGGTGGACGACCCCATCGATGAGCTGATCGCCATGACGATCGAGCATTTCCTCATCGGCGCGCGCGTGATGCTGCCGCGACTGATCGACGAATCCCGCCCGCAGACCGCCCCCGGCGAGCCGGCCACCCTCACCTCCAACTGACCGTTCGGGACACGCGCACCCGAAGGGACGGGAAGCCCGGGTTTTCCCCGGCTTTTGTAGATCAATTGATCACGTTAAAGTAATCACATGATCAACAAACCGCAGATCAACCCATCGCAGACCATCGATCCGCGCGACCTCCGCCAGGCACTCGGCGCTTTCGGAACGGGCGTCACGGTGGTCACCACGCTGGACACGGCAAGCCGTCCGGTCGGCGTCACCGCCAACTCCTTCAATTCGGTATCGCTGGATCCGCCCATCGTGCTCTGGAGCCTTCGCACGAGCTCACCCAGCCTGCCCGCTTTCGATGCCTGCGGTCGCTTCGTGATCAATGTGCTGACGCTTGAACAGGTGCCGCTCTCGCGCCGCTTCGCCACCCCGGTCCCGGACAAGTTCAACGGCGTGCCGCACGAACCCGGCCAGCAGGGCCTGCCCGTGCTGACCGACTGCGCTGCTGTGTTCGAGTGCCGCACCGAGCAGCGCCTGGAGGTCGGCGACCACATCCTGTACCTCGGCCGCGTCGAAGCCTTCCACCACCGCCCGGGCCCCGCGTTGCTGTTCTGCCAGGGCCGCTATGCGCAGAGCGTCTGTCTGGAACTCGACGCGACCTGACACCTCACTCCACCCCAACCCACCGAGACCACGTGAAATACAGCACCTTCATGATGCCGTTGCACCCGCCGGGCCGCAGCGCGACCGACACTTTCCAGGAAGACCGCGAAGCCATCATCCTGGCCGACCGCCTCGGCTTCAGCGAAGCGTTCGTGGGCGAGCACGTCACCGACACCGCCGAGCCCGTCACGTCGAGCCTGATCTTCCTCGCCACACTCATCAACGAGACGAAACAGATCAAGCTGGGCAGCGGCACCCTGAACCTGCCCAACTCACACCCCGCAACGATCGCGGCGCAGGCGGCGATGATGGACCACCTCGCCCGCGGCCGCTTCATCATGGGCATCAGCCCGGGCGGCCTCATGTCGGACGCGGAAGTCTTCGGCAACCTGCGCAACGACCGCAACGCCATGTTTGTCGAGTGCATCAACGCGGTGCTGAAGATCTGGGCGTCGGAGCCGCCATACAACATCGAAGGCAAGTTCTGGAACGTCTCAGTCCAGGAGACCATGGCGGTCGAGTACGGCCAGGGCGTCATCCTCAAGCCCTTCCAGCACCCTCACCCGCCCATCGTCGGCACGGCAGTCGCACCGTTCTCGCAAGGCGTGGCCGAAATGGCCAAGCGCGGCTGGACGCCCCTGTCGGCCAACTTTCTCATGCCCGAATGGGTCAAGACCCACTGGCCCAAGTACGTGGAAGGCCGCACCGCCGTGGGCGCGGTGGCCGACCCGGCCGACTGGCGCGTGGCCAAGAGCATCTTCGTGGCGGACGATGAGGCCACCGCGCGGCGGTACGCACTGGAGGCTGGTGGCCCATACCACTTCTACTTCAAGCAACTGGTGCGCAAGCTCGTCACCGCCGGCGGACGCGGCAACCTGTTCAAGACCGACCCAGCCATGCCCGACAGCAAGATCACGCCCGACCACGTGACCCAGCGCCTGGTGCTTGCGGGCACGGTGAACTCGGTGGTGGACCAGATCCTCGCGTTCCGCGAGCAGGTGGGCGATTTCGGCAACCTGGTGTACGCCTGCCACGACTGGATGGACCCGGCCCTGGGCCGCCGTTCGATGGAACTGTTCGCCAACGAAGTCATGCCGCGCGTGAACGCCGCCATTGGCCAGCGCACGGGGCCTGCCGCAGCAGCCACCGCCTGACACACCACGAGACGCCCATGAAACTCACCCACTTTCTCACTTCCCTCAGCCTGGAATGCGCAAGCCAGATCGCGCACGCCACCCTGGCACACGCCCGCCAGGCGGGCATGCTCCCGCTGGCCGTGGCCGTGCTCGACGTGCGCGGCACGCTCAAGGCCTACCTGGCCGAAGACGGCACCAGCCTCTACCGCCAGGAGATCGCGCAAGGCAAGGCACTGGGCGCCCTCGGCATGGGCTTCGGCGGTCAGGAACTGGAACGCCGCGCCGGCCTGATGCCGCTGTTCATGAATGCCGTGCAGGCCTTGAGCGGCGGCAACCTCGTGCCAGTGCAAGGCGGCGTGCTGGTGCGCGATGCACAGGGCGAACTGCTGGGCGCCGTCGGCGTCAGCGGCGAACTCTCCAGCAAAGACGAACAGGCTGCCGTCGCGGGCATCACGTCGGTGGGCCTCGTGGCCGACTGCGGAGCGCCAAAGCCATGACACCGCAACGCATCCACCTCGATGGCGTTGAACTCAATGCCGTGGTCATGGGCAGTGGCCCGTGGGTGACGCTATCGCATTCGCTCGGCGCCGACCTCAACATGTGGGCGCCGCAACTGCAGTTTCTGGCCAGCCGCTTCACCGTGCTGGCCTACGACATCCGTGGCCACGGCGCGAGCAGCGTGCCACCCGGCCCCTACACGCTGGAGCAACTGGCCGACGATGCGCATGCCCTGCTGCGGCATTTGAAGGTGCAGCGCACGCACTGGGTCGGCCTGTCGCTGGGCGGCATGATCGGCCAGGTGCTCGCATTGCGGCATCCCGAGGTGGTGGACCGCGTGGTCATCGCCGATTCGAACTCGCAGGTACCGCCCGCCGCGCAGGCCATGTGGGCCGAACGCGCGGCGCTGGCGCGCAGCCAGGGCATGGGTGCACTGGTGGAAGGCACGATGGGCCGCTGGTTCACCCCGGCTTTTGCCGGGCGCGACCCGCAGACGCACGCACGCATTGCCGCCCAGCTCGCGGCCACGCCGGCCGAGGGCTACGCCGCCTGCTGCGCCGCGATCTGCGGCCTGGACACCCTGGACAAATTGCCACGCCTGCGGCAACCCGCGCTCGTGATGGTGGGCGAAGAAGACCAGGCCACGCCGATCGACATGTCGCGCAAGATCGCGGCCGCCTGGCCGGGTGCGGAACTGGTGCTGCTGCGCGACGCAGCCCACCTGAGCAACGTGGAACAGCCTGACGCGTTCAACCGCGAACTGCAGCGCTTCCTCGGCTGACGCACGATGCCCGCGCGCACCCACGGCTTGAACCCCCTGTCGCCAGCGCTAGCCATGCCTGGCCGAGCCACTGGTGGCAAAGCTGAAGATGCCCAGGCGCTCCATGCGCGAGAACTCGGCCACCACCAGCTCGTGCACCAGCGACAGCGACGGGTTCGGTCGCGGGTCGATGCGCGTGGCCAGCACCAGCAACCGGTTGAGCTGCACACCGGAGATTTCGGACATCACGATGGAGGCGTCCTGCGCGTTGTCGCTGAACACGGACACCGGCATGATCGTCGCCCAGCGCCCGCGCAGCACCAGCTCGCGGATGGAGTCCACCGAATCGATTTCGGCGCGCACCTGCAGCGACTTGCCCAGACTGGCCAGCTGCCGGTCGACCAGGCCCCTGTGCAAGCTGGTCATCAGCAGGGGAATGCGCGCCAGCTGGTTGACCGACACCACCGGCCCGATGCGCATCTGCGCGTGCGACACCAGCGCAAAGGGTTCGCCCAGCAGCGGCTGGAACGACAGCGTGCGGCCGGGCTCGGGATTGGTCAGCACGGCCATGTCGATCATGCCGCGCTCCAGCCAGTCCAGCAGCGCGGGGGTGAAGGCCTCCCGCGCCCGCAGCTCCAGGTCGTCCATTGCGTCCATGCAGTTCTCGATCAGCCGGGGCAGCAGCAACCGGGCCAGCGTGGGCGACGCGCCCAGGATCACCGGAGCCCGGTTCTTCTGCTGGCTGTGCGCGAGCCGGCGCCCCAGCCGTGCCGCTTCCGACACGATGCGCTGCGCCGATTCGTAGAGCGTGACACCCGCCGGCGTGAGGCGCACCCCGCGCGGCAGACGCTGCAGCAACTGCACCCCCATCTCGGCCTCCAGATCGCGCATCTGCCGGGTCAGTGCGGGTTGCGCAATCGGTATCGCAGCCGCGGCGGCGGTCAGGCTGCCACTGTCGGCAACCGCGATGAAATAGCGAAGGGTTTTGAGGTTCATGGCGCCGGAATGATGGCACCGATGCGCAGCCTTATCAATATCACTTTGATATGGCAGAGCGCGAATACAGCATTAGACATGGACGAGGCCGCTGCGTACTCTCGCACTTGCCTATCACTACACGGAGACATGTCATGAAGATGCTGAGCCGCCTGGGCCTGGCCGCCCTGCTCGCTCTGCCCCTGGCCGTACAGGCCCAGGGCTACCCCAACAAGCCCATCAAGATGATCATTCCGCTGGCCGCCGGCAGCGCGGTCGACAACGCCGCGCGTCTGGTCACGCAGAAGATGGGCGAATCCATGGGCCAGGGCTTCGCGGTGGAGAACATTCCGGGTGCGGCCGGTGTGACCGGTGCCGAGCGCCTCGCACGCTCCACGCCCGACGGGTACACCATCGGTGGCTTCAACGACAGCGTGCTCACCATGGTGCCGCACATGGTGCCGAAGATGCCCTGGAACGCCCTCACCGATTTCGTGCCGGTCTCGCTGGTCGGCACCATCGAATGGGGCCTGGTCGTCAAGGCCGACTCGCCCCACCGCACGCTGGCCGATTTCCTCACCGCCGCCAGGGCCGCGCCCGGCAAGCTGAACTATGGCAGCGGTGGCAACGGCAGCCCGCAGCACATCGGCATGGCCCTGATCATGGACCGCGCGCAGATCGACGTCATGCACGTGCCCTACAAGGGCGCCACGCCGGCCGCCGTGGCCGTGGCCGCCGGCGAAGTCGAGGTGTCCATGCAGGGCCTGGGCACCGTCACCTCGCTGATCCAGGGCGGCAAGCTGCGCCTGCTGGCCGTCTCCACGCCCCAGCGGCTGCCGCAGTTCCCGAACGTGCCGACCTTCCAGGAAGCGGGCATGCCCAACTTCACCTTCAACTCGTGGTTCGCCATGGTCGCACCGGCCGGCACGCCGCCCGAGGTGGTGCAGAAGCTCAACGACGAGGTGCGCGCTGCCGTGAACGACCCCGCCACGCGCGACAAGCTGCTGGCCATTGGCGTCACCCCGCGTGGCACCACCGCGGCCGAATTCGGCACCGCCACCAAGGCGCAGTACGAGCTGTACCGACGGCTTATCCAGGAAAAGGGGATCTCGGCCAATTGAACGGTTCCGGTTCCGTTCAAAGCACCTGACCCGACACCACGCCCCTTTTCACATGAACTCCATCACCGTCTCTCCCGAAGCGCTGCAGCGCTTCATCCAGTCCGCCTTCACCAGCCAGGGCCTGCCCGAGGCCGATGCCGCGCAGGTCGCCCGTCTCATGACCGAGGCCGATCTGCAGGGCTCCGATGGCCACGGCGTGATCCGCCTGCCGCAGTACATCAAGCGCATCCAGGCCGGTGGCATCAACAAGCACCCGAACATCCATGTCGTGCAGGAACGCGCGGCCATGGCCGTGGTCGACGGCGACAACGGCATGGGCCACCTCGTGGTCTCGCGCGCCGTCGACATCGCCATCGAGAAGGCCCGCACCTGCGGCGTGGCCTGGGTTGGCACGCGCTACAGCAACCACGCCGGCCCGGCCTCGCTGTATGCACGGCGCCCGCTGGAGCACGACATGCTCGGCCTGTACTTCGCGGTCGGCAATGCCAACCACCTGCCGCCCTGGGGCGGCACGGACATGCTGCTGTCGACCAACCCCATCGCCGCCGGCATCCCCACCGCCGAGGAGCCGCCCGTGGTGCTCGACATGGCCACCACGGTGGCCGCGTACGGCAAGGTCAAGGCCAAGGCCAAGCGCGGCGAACAGATGCCCGCAGGCTGGATGATCGACCGCCAGGGCAAGCCGCTGCTCGACCCCAACAAGGCGGGCGAAGGCTTCCTGCTGCCCATCGGCGACCACAAGGGTTATGGCCTGGCGCTCATCGTCGGCCTGCTGGCCGGCACGCTGGGTGGGGCCGCCATGGGCCGCGACGTGATCGACTTCAACGCCGACTTCAAGACCACCACCAACACCGGCCAGGCCATCCTCGTGATCGACCTCGCCGCCTTCGGCGACCCGGCCCTGTTCAAGGGCGCGGTCGACAAGCTGGTGCGCGACATCCGTGGCAGCGACCGGCTGCCCGGCGTCGAGCGCATCTGGCTCCCCGGCGAACAGAGCCACGAGAAACGCAACCGCTACCGTGAGAACGGCGTACCCATCGCCGGCGGCCTCGTGGGCGACCTGCACAAACTGGCGGCCGACCTCGGCATCGCCCCCCTGGAAGAAATGGCACTGGCATGACGATCACCTCCTTCAACCCCGCCACCGACGCGGTGCTGACCGAATACGACGCACACGACGCCCCGGCGATCGAACAGAAACTCGAGCGCGCGGCGAGCGCGCAACGCGAATGGGCCCGCACCCCGGTGGCCGAACGCATGGCCCTGCTGCGCCGTGTGGCGCAGGCCCTGCGCGAGCAGAAGGCCGGGCTGGCCCCCTTGGCCACGCTGGAGATGGGCAAGCCGCTGGCCGAAGCCGTGGGCGAAGTCGAGAAGTGCGCATGGAACTTCGACGTCTATGCGGACGCCGCCCCCGGCATGCTGCAGGACCAGGTCGTGCCCAGCAGCGCCACCGACAGCCGCATGGTGTACGACCCGCTCGGCATCGTGCTGGCCGTGATGCCGTGGAACTACCCGTTCTGGCAGGTCATGCGCGCCGCGGCCCCTGTGCTGGCCGGCGGCAACGGCATGGTGCTCAAGCATGCGAGCAACGTGCCGCAGTGCGCGCTGGCGCTGGAGGCCGTGTTCCAGAAAGCGGGCGCGCCCGCCGGCCTGTTCACCACGCTGCTCGTCGGCTCGGGCGAGGTCAAGCGCCTGATCGAGGACCACCGCATCGCCGCCGTCACGTTCACCGGCTCCACCCCCGCTGGCCGCAGCATCGCCTCGCAGGCCGGCCAGGCGTTGAAGAAGCAGGTGCTCGAACTCGGCGGTTCAGATCCCTTCATCGTGCTGGCGGATGCCGATGTCGAGGCCGCCGCCACCGTGGCGGTGAAGGCGCGCTTCCAGAACACCGGCCAGAGCTGCATCGCCGCCAAGCGTTTCATCGTCGAGCACGCCGTGGCCGACCGCTTCGTCGACGCCTTCGTGGCCGGCGCGCGCAAGCTGGTGGTGGGCGACCCCATGGGCGATGGCGTCACGCAAGGCGCGATGGCCAAGCGCAACCTGCGCGACGAGCTGCACGCCCAGGTGGAAGCCAGCGTGCAACAAGGCGCGAAGCTGCTGCTGGGCGGCAAGCCCGTGGCCGGCCCGGGCGCGTTCTACGAACCCACCGTGCTCGACCAGGTCACGCCCGACATGACCGCCGCGCGCGAGGAAACCTTCGGCCCCGCCGCCGCCATCCTTCGCGTGGCCGATGCCGCCGAAGCGGTGCGCGTGGCCAACGGCACACCATTCGGCCTGGGGGCCGCGCTCTGGACCACCGACCTCGACCACGCGCGCCAGCTCACGCGCCAGATCGACGCCGGCGCCGTGTTCGTCAACGGCATGGTCGCTTCCGACCCGCGCCTGCCCTTCGGCGGCACGAAGGAATCGGGCTACGGCCGCGAGCTCGGCGTGCTCGGCCTGCACGAATTCACCAACATCAAGACCGTGTGGACAGGTCCCGCACGCACCTGATCCGTCGAACACAGACCTGAAGGAGCCCCCACATGACCACCGAAACCACCACCAAATACGCCGTGCTGCGCCCCGACCAGATCAAGAGCCATGACCGGGGCGGCGGCGCGCGCACCACCCCGCTGGTGCTGCCCTCCGTCGGCGCAAGCACGTTCATCAACGGCATCACCGAGTTCAGCGGCGGCACCGCGATCCCGTTCCACAGCCACAACTGCGAGGAAAGCGTGGTGCTGCTGAGCGGCCACGCCTACCTCGACATCGACGGCGAGGTGCAGGAGCTCAAGCCACTGGACACCACCTTCATTCCGCCCAACGTGCCGCACCGCTTCCGCAACATGTCGGAGACCGAGCCGATGAAGATCCTCTGGATCTACGCCTCGGTCAATGCCACGCGCACGCTCATCGAGACAGGCGAGACCCGCCCCGTGGCGGCCGAACACGGCAAGTGACCCCGACCAGAAACACAAGGAGACAACCATGGGACTGCGCTTTCTCGAACACCTGCTCATCCTCACGCACGACCCCGAAGGCACGCGCGACTGGTTCGTGGAGAACCTGGGCTTCCGCAACGGCTACCACCCCGAATTCGGGTTTCCGGTGTACTGGCTCTACATCGGTGAACAGGACGTGATCCACATCGGCAAGGCGCGCTACTCCAACCACCAGGACACCTACCTCAAGACGCCCACTGACGGCGACAAGGACTTCTCCGCCGCCGGCGCCATGGGCTCGGGCCGCATCGACCACCTGTGCCTGAACTGCGAAGGCATCGAGGAGTTCATCGACCGCCTGAACAAAAACGGAGTGGAGTTCAGCGAACGCAAGGCGCACAACTCCAACCTGTACCAGCTGTTCATGCGCGAGCCCATCAACGGCATCAAGGTCGAACTCAACTTCGCCTGGCACGAAGCCGCGCGAATCGGCCGCGTGCCCGAGTGGACCGATGCAGGCGAAAACGACAAGTCGGCCGCCGACGTCATGACGAAAGAGGCGCCCGTCAAGGCGTCGACGTTCTGATGGCGCGAAGCCGACAACCTGCCCGCGCGTGCACGCGTCTCGCATGATGCCGAACTATCCCGAACTCACCGGCCGCAGCGTCGTGGTCACCGGAGCCGCAGGTGGCATCGGTGCCGCGGCGGCACAGGCCTTCGCGTCGCAGGGCGCTCACGTCTTCCTGCTGGACATCGACGGCGGGCGCGTGCGCGAGATCGCCGCGGGCCTGCAGGGCAGCGGAATGGCACGGGGTGTGGCGGTGGACATCACGGACGAAGCGGCCGTCACCGCCGCGTTCGACGAGATCGCCGCTGCCGGTCACGGCCTCGACGTGTTGATCAACTGCGCTGGTGGCTACAAGATGCTGCTCACCGTGGAGCAGATGGACATCGCCGAATGGGACGCCACCGTGGCCCTCAATCTGCGCAGCGTCTTCCTGTGCTGCCGCGCAGCCATCCCGGCGCTGAAAGCGTCGAAAGCAGGCCGCATCGTCAACGTGACGTCGATCTCGGGTCGCACCGTGCATGCCGCGTCGTCACCGGCCTATGGCGCGGCGAAGGCCGGTGTCACCCAGCTCACGCGCTTTCTCGCGTACGAACTGGGCCCGCACGGCATCACCGCCAACACCATCGCCCCGCTCACCACGCTGACGCCTCGCGTCGCCGCCCTGCGCAGTGCCGAGGACGTGGAGCGCATCGCCGCCCAGGTGCCGCTGCGGCGCCTCGCACAGGTGGACGACCACGTCGCCGCGATGTTGTACCTGGCATCCGACGGCGCCGGGTTCGTGACTGGCGTCAACCTCGATACCAACGGCGGGCGCGTGATGCTCTGAGCACCGCGGCACGCACGGCCCAAAAAAAGAAGGAGACAAAACATGACATCCCTGCTGAAGCGCCTCGTGCGCACGACAACCCTGTGCATCACAGCCGCGGCCTTGCCGGCGGTCTGGGCGGCGGGTGAGACCGTCACGGTCGTCACACCGCTGGCCGCAGGCAGCGCCTCCGACGTCGCGCTGCGCATCGTCACCGAAAAGCTCGCCCTTGCGCTGGCACAGCCGATCGTGATCGAGAACCAGACCGGTGCCTCGGGTGCGATCGGCGCCGAAAAGGTCGCGCGCGCCGTGCCGGACGGCACCACGCTGTGCGGATGCAACAATGCCATCCTGGGGGTGCTCCCTCACCTGCGCAAGGTGCCATTCGACCCGGCGAAAAGCTTCAAGCCGGTCGGCATGGTGGCCGTGCTGCCCACGGCGCTGGTGGTGAACCCCAGCCTGCCGGTGAACAACGTGCAGGAACTCGTGGCCTACGTGAAGGCCAACCCGGGCAAGGTGAGCTATGCCACGGGCGGCGTCGGCAGCGCCCAGCACATCGCCATGAGCATGCTCGAAGCCGCCACCGGCATGAAGATGTTGCACGTGCCGTACAAGGGTGCCAGCCCCGCTGCGGTCGGCGTCGCCAGTGGTGAAGTGCATGTCATGTTCAACGCCATCGGCACCGTGCTGCCCATGGTCAAGGCGGGCAAGCTGCGCGCGATCGCGGTGGCTGGCGCCCAGCGCACACCCGTGATGGCCGACACCCCCACCGTGGCCGAACAGGGGGTGCCGGGCTACGACTACGCCTCGTGGATCGGCATCGTCGCGCCCGCTGCCACACCGGACGACGTCGTCAACCGCATCGCCGGCGAGCTGACCAAGGTGCTGCGCAGCCCCGACACCATCAAACGGCTGGCCGACAACGGCATCGACCCATCGGTGATGACGCCTGCCCAGATGCGCGACTACATGGCCAGCGACCACGCCCGCATGGCCAGGGTCGTGGCCGACGCGGGAATGAAGGAATGACGCGGGCGCCGCATGGCGGCGCCGGGCCTTTCCACCTCCAGCCCCGAACATCGAGATCGCGCCGATCGGGCGCCTGACTTTCATAAACAAGAGACGGAGACAACCACCATGCCCTTCACCTTTACCCGGCTGCGCCGCGCCATCCTGTCGGCCCCCATGCTGGCCGTGCTGGCCGCACCCGCCACCGCCCTGGCTCAGGCCAGCTACCCGAACAAGCCGATCCAGGTGATCGTGCCTCTGCAGGCGGGCAGCGCGGCCGACGTGGGAACCCGCGTCGTCCTGGGCAAGGTGGGCGAGAACATGGGCGCCAGCTTCGCCATCGAGAACCAGCCCGGCGCCTCGGGCCTGGTGGGCGCAGACCGCATCGCACGCGCCGCGCCCGACGGCTACACACTCGGCGGCATCACCGACAGCGTGCTGAACTACGCCGTCAACCTGGCCGCCAGGACCAGCTTCGATCCGCTCAACGACTTCGAGCCGGTCAGCCGCATGGCCAACATCGCGTGGGTGCTGGTGGCCAACAACAACGCCGCGAAGACCGTGAATGAACTCGTCGCGCAGGCGCAGGCCCAGCCGCGCAAGCTGGACTACGCCTCCGGCGGCAACGGAAGCCCGCACCACATCGCCATGGAGCTGTTCTCTGCCGCCAACAAGGTTCAGCTGACCCATGTGCCCTACAAGGGCGCGACGCAGGCCACCACGGACGTGGCCGGCGGCCAGGTGCCGGTGATGTTCTCGGCCGTCTCGGTGGCACTCCCCATGATCAAGGACGGCAAGCTGCGCGCGCTCGCCCAGCCGGCGGATCGCCGCTCCAGCCTGCTGCCCGACGTGCCCACCTTCACCGAAGTCGGCATGCCCGCCTTCAACTTCTCCACCTGGCTCGGTCTCTACGCACCCAAGGGCACGCCCAAGGCCATCATCGACCGGCTCAACGCCGAGGTGGCCCGCGCCCTGACCGACCCGGGTGTGCGCGATCGCCTGATGGGCCTCGGCCTCGACCCGCTGGGGTCCACACCCGCACAACTGGGCGAGCTCACGCGCACCGGCCATGCCCGCATCGGCAAGGTGATCCGCGACGCCGGCATCAAGGCCGAGTGATGGAGGCCAGCGTCGCTTCGCCCATGGCGTCTGCGGCCACGTCCGACGCTGCCTTGCGCGTGGGCATCGCCGGCCTCGGCCTCATGGGCACCGCCTGCGCGACACGCCTGGGTGGAGCCGGCCTGTCCATGGCCGGCTACGACGTCGATCCCGCGCGCCGCTCGGCCTTTGCCGGCCCCGGCCGCACGGCGGTGGCCGAGCTGGCCGACCTCGCAGACTGCGACGTGGTGGTGCTGGCGGTGTTCGACACCGCGCAGGTCGAACAGGTGATCGAAGGCGATGGCGGTCTGCTGGGCGCGGCCCAACGCAAGGGCCGCAAGCCCGTGGTGCTGTGCGTCAGCACCTGCGACCCGGACCGCATCGCCGCCCTGGGAGAACGTTGCGCCGCGGCGGGCCTGCCCTTCGCGGAGATGCCGATCTCTGGCACCAGCGGCACGCTGGCACGCGGCGAGGCCGTCGGGCTGGTGGCCGGCGCCGATGCCGATCTGCAGCGCGCCGCACCGGTGCTCGAAGCGCTGTGCCCGTCGCGCCACTTCCTGGGCGCCATCGGCAACGGCAGCCGCGCCAAGCTCGCGGTCAACCTGGTGCTCGGGCTCAACCGCGCTGCGCTGGCCGAAGGCCTCGTCTTTGCCGGTGGGCTGGGTCTGGACCCCGAGCGCTTCCTCGACGTGCTGATCGGCTCGGCCGCGTACTCGCGGGTCATGCAGGTCAAGGGATTGATGATGGCCACGCGCCACTTCGAGCCCTTGCAAGGCAAGGTCGACCAGAGCCTGAAGGACTTCCGCCTCATCCTCGAACAGGCCGAAACACGCGGTCAGGCCCTGCCCTTCGCCGGCGTGTATGCCGAGCTGCTCGATGGCTGCGTGGCGCGCGGCGAAGCGGGCCGCGACAACGCCTTCATCGTGGAAGCCATCGCCCGCTGCCGCACGTCCGGCCCCTCCGAAAGCCCCACATGAAAAGCACCTTCCACCTTGCCGGCTACCAGGGCGGCGCGTCCATCCTCACGGCAGCGCTCACCACGCTGGCACGCCGCCTCGATGACAGCTCCGTGGGCACGCCCCACCTCCTGACCGACGTCACCGCCATCGGCGAGAGCGCGGCGTCGCTGTTCGCCTCTGTCGAGAAGGGCGAACGCCATATCGGCTACATGGCCTCGGGCTATCTCTCGGCGCGCGTGCCCGAACTCGCCGTGCTCGACCTGCCCTTCTCCGTGCAGGAGCGCGCCACCGCGCTCGCCGCGCTGGATGGCGATGCCGGCACCATGCTGCGCGATGCCGTGGCGCGGCAGAGCGGCTTCCACGTGCTTGCGTTCTGGGACAACGGCTTCCGCCATATCTCCAACGCGGTGCGCCCCCTGCGCTCGCCGTCCGACTGCGAAGGCCTGGTGATCCGCACGCTGGACAGCGCGCTCTACCGCGACGCGCTGGACGCCATCGGTTTCAAGGCGCTCACCACCGACGTGAAAGACCTCATCCGCGTGGTGCAGGACGGCACCGTGCAGGCGCAGGAAAACCCGCTGACCAACCTGCTGAGCTTCGACCTCTGGCAGCACCACCCCCACGTGAGCCTGAGCGGTCATTTCTTCGGCGTGCTGCTGCTGGTGTGCCCGAGCGCCTGGTACGCGCGCCTGAATGCCACGCAGCGCGACGAGCTGCAGGCCGCCGTGAACGAGGCCACCACCCAGCAACGCAAGGCCGCCGCCGCGCAGGACGCGACCGCCCTCGAGCGACTGCGGTCACTCGGCGTGCAAGTGGTCATGCCCGCGTCGATGGATCTCGCCGCCATGCGCGAAGCCACGGCTGCCGTGCGCCAGCGCTACCTGGATCGCCTGCCAGCCCGCCTGGTGCAGGCCTACCTGAACGCCGAGCCGCTCGATCACGCCACGCCCTGAAACCCTTACCCCTCTCCGACGAACCCAACACAGCCCAACTCCATGAAAGTCAAAGCCATCCGCTTCCACGCCGCCGGCGAACCCGATGTCCTGCAACTCGACGAACTGGACCTGCCCGAACCCGGCGCGGGTGAGGTCCGCATCCGCCACACCGCCATCGGCCTGAACTTCCAGGACATCTACGCCCGCTCGGGCCAATACCCCGTGCCCACCCCCAGCGGCCTGGGCACCGAGGCCGCCGGCGTGGTGGAAGCCGTGGGCGCGGACGTGACGGACTTCAAGCCTGGCGACCGTGTGTGCTACATCAGCGGTCCGGTGCTCGGCGCCTACGCGTCGCACCGCAACTACCCCGCCGAGCGCCTGCTGCATTCGCCCGATGGCGTGAGCGACGAACAGCTCGCGGCCATGATGCTCAAGGCCATGACGGTGGAATACCTGATGCGCCGCTGCTACCCGGTGCAGAAAGGCCAGCACGTGCTGATGCATGCCGCCGCCGGCGGGGTCGGCCTGCTGGCTGGCCAGTGGGGTCGCCACCTGGGCGCGCACATGATCGGCGTGGTCGCCGGGCCCGAGAAGGCGGCCATTGCCAAAGCCAACGGCTACGAGCACGTGATCGACCGCCTGACCGAAGACGTGGCCGAGCGCGTGAAGGCCATCACCGGTGGTGTAGGGGTGCCCGTGGTGTACGACTCGGTCGGCAAGAACAGCTTCGAACAATCGCTCAACAGCCTCTCTGCACGCGGCTACTTCGTGTCTTTCGGCACGACCACCGGCGCGCCGCCACCGGTGGCCGCCGCCACCCTGCAGAAGATGGGCTCCCTCTATTTCACGCGCCCGACGCTGGTGACCTACACCGCGTCCACGGCCGACCTGCGCGCCTCGGCGGCGGCCGTGTTCGAGCTCTGCGCGCAAGGCGTTCTGAAGGTCTCGATCCACCAGCGCTATGCGCTGTCCGAGGCCGCGAAGGGACATGCAGACCTGGCCGCTGGCCGCACCAAGGGATCGAGCGTCATCCTGCCCTGAGCAGAGGGTGCTCAATTTCCGCAGCTGTTTTTGTTGAAGGGGAATCGGGTGCCGGCCTGGCCGGCGCCAGTTTCAAAGTTGGAAGAAACGGGGCCACAGCCTCACACATTGGAGACAAGACCATGAGCAAGTTCGTCAGAAACACCATCCTCGCCGGCGTTCTCGCCGCCTGTGGCCTCACGGCTGCCCATGCGGAGAACATCCGCCTGCGCATCGCCTCGGGTCACCCGGCGGTCAACACCTACGTCAACCTGATGCAGACCTTCTTCGTGCCGGAGGTCACCAAGCGCGTGGCCGAGCGCACGCAGCACAAGATCGAGTTCGTCGAGGGCTACGGCGGTTCCATGGTCAAAACGGCAGACACGCTGGAAGGCGTGCAGACCGGCATCATCGACATCGGCGGTTACTGCTTCTGCTTCGAGCCGTCCAACCTGCCGCTGCATGGCTTTCAGGTCATGCTGCCCTTCGGCACCATGAGCCCCGAGCGCAGCGTGAAACTGGCGCGCAACGTGTACAACAAGGTGCCGTACATGTCGCAGGTGTTCGAGGACAAGTTCAACCAGAAGCTGCTTGGTCTGATCTCCGACAACGGCTACAACCTGGGCACCACCTTCGACTGGAACACCATCAGCGACCTGAAGGGCAGGAAGCTCGCGGGTGCAGGCCTGAACCTGAAGTGGCTGGAATACGCGGGCGCGGTGCCGGTGCAATCCGCGCTGCCCGAGGCCTACACGGCCATGCAGACCGGCGTGTACTTCGGCTGGATCATGTTCCCCTCGGCCTGGGTGAACTTCAAGCTCAATGAAGTGGCCAAGTACTACACGCAGATCGGCTTCGGCGCCATCACCTGGCACGGCCTCACGATCAACAAGAACCGCTTCAACCGCCTGCCCAAGGAAGTGCAGGACATCATCGTGGAAGTGGGCCGCGAATACGAGGCCAAGACCGGCACCGTCAATGAGGAGGGCTACCCCAAACAGATCGAGCAGCTCAAGACGCTGGGCGTGACCGTCAAGTCCGTGCCGGATGCGGTGAAGCTGGAATGGGCCAATTCGCTCAAGGGCTGGCCCCAGGAGAAAGCGACCGAGCTCGACAAGCAGGGCTTGCCGGCCACGCTGGTGCTGAAGACCGCGCTGGAAGAAGCCGAGAAGCTGGGCCACAAGTGGCCGCTGCGCTACGAGATCAAGTGATCCCGCGGGACAACGACCACGTTTGACAAGGCACCACCATGGAAATGCTCAGGCGGCTCAACGACCGCGTCACAAAAATCCTACTTGTACTGGCTGCGTTGCTGGCCTTCCTGCTGTGTTTCCTCGTGGTGGCCGATGTCATCGGCCGCGGGGCTTTCAACAGTCCCGTCAAGGGAACGACCGAAATCGTGTCCCTGTCCATCGTGGTGATCTGCTTCCTGCAGGCGGGTTTCGCGATCCGCTCGGGCGGCATGCTCAACGTGGACATGTTTGTTCTCATGGGCAGCCCCCGCGTGCAAAGCGTGATGGCCTGCATCGCCGCCCTTGCCGGCCTGGTGTTCTTCGGCGTCATCTGCTACGGCAGCTGGGACGGCGCGATGCACGCCTGGACGTCCAATGAGTTCGAAGGCGAAGGGGCACTTCGTGTGCCGGTCTGGCCCGCGCGTTTCATCGTGGTGCTGGGCACGTTCATGGCCAGCATCAGCTACCTGCTGATGCTGCTGCAGAACATCGGCCTTGCCATTCAAGGCAAGCCCCCTGCCACGTTCTCCACGACGCACTGATCGAGGCCCCATGCAAAACCCCACCGATCTGCTGATCCTCATCGGCGCCCTTCTCGCGCTCGTCTTCTCGGGCATCCACATTGCCGTGGCCCTGGGCCTTTGCAGCATGCTGGGTCTGTTTCTCATGACCGGCGACATACACGGCATGATTTCCTTCGCCTCGTCCACCGCTTACGAAGCGCTGCGCGACTATGTGTTCGCGGTGATACCGCTGTTCATGCTGATGGGCGAATTCCTGGCCAAATGCGGCGCCGCGAGAGACCTGTTCACACTGGTGAACCGGTCCATGAACCGCATCAAGGGGCGCCTGGGCGTGGCCACGGTGCTGGCCAATGCGCTCTTTGCGTTCGTCACCGGCGTGTCCATTGCAGCCGCTGCCGCATTCTCCAAGATCGCCTACCCGGAGATGCGCCGTCATGGCTACGAACGCAAGTTCGCGCTGGGCTGCATCGCCGGCAGCGCGTGCCTGGGCATGCTCATCCCGCCTTCGGTGCTGATGATCGTCTGGGGCGTTCTCACCGAGCTGTCCATCGGCAAGCTGTTCATCGCGGGCATCATTCCCGGCATTCTCGTGGTGCTCCTCTACGTCGGCTACATCGCCTGGGTGGCCTACCGACAGCCCCACCGCGTCGGTGAGGGATTCAAGCCGCAACCCGTCCAGGCGCTGTCGGCAGATGGCCAATCGGTCGATGTTCCGGAGGCCGATTTGCGCGCCATCCTGTGGAGCACGATCGGCATCGTGGCCCTTATCGTCATTGTCCTGGGGGGTATCTGGTTCGGCTTCTTCACGCCCACCGAAGGGGCTGGCGTGGGTGCCACACTGGCCCTCGTGCTGGCCATCTCACGCGGCATGCGCCTGAAGGAGATGATGGAAGCCGTGGTCTCGGTGGGCCGCACATCGGCGCCGCTGCTGCTGTTGCTGGTGACCGCGCAGCTCTACTCGCGTGTGCTCTCCATGACCGGCGTGACCGGCATGGCCCAGGATTTCTTTTCGCAGTCCGGCATGTCCCCATACGTGGTCCTGCTGATGATGGTGCTGGTGTGGTTCGTGCTCGGCATGCTGATCGACTCGATCTCCATCATCCTGCTTACCGTGCCGGTTTTCGCGCCCGTCGCGGCTGCAATGGGCTTCGATCCGATCGCCTTCGCCATCCTTGGCATCCTCGCCATCGAGACCGGCCTGCTGACCCCACCGTTCGGCATCCTGGCGTTCACGGTCAGGGCATCGATACCGAACGAGCCCGGTCTGAAGACCGGAGAAATCTTTCTTGGCAGCGTGCCGTACTGGATCGTGCTGCTGATCGCCATCGTGACCATCGCTGTCTTCCCCGCGCTGGCCACCTGGCTGCCCAACCTCGCCCTTGCCAACCCCTGACTGAAAGTAAGACACACATGGCTGCCTACTGGCTCTCCCGCTGCGTCGTTCGCGACCCCGTCGAATACAAGAAGTACACCGACCGTGTGCCCGCCATCATCGCTGCCCATGGCGGCAAGGTGCTCGCACGCGGCGGGCGCTACCAGATCATGGAAGGCCCCGAAACCTTCCACCGTTTCGTGGTGATCGAGTTCCCCACGCTCGAGGCGGGCGTCAACTGCTTCCAGTCGCCCGAGTACACCGAGGCGGCCTCGTTCCGCCGCGGCGACGCGGGCATCGTGGAGAACGTCATCGTCGAAGGCGGCGACGCGACGGTGTGAGGAACACCCCCCTGCGCCACTGCGCGGCGTCCCCCCTCTCTGGCGCGCCTTCGGCGCTGGAAGGGGGACGGCATCTCGGGCCGGCGTAGCCGGACCCTTGATGCCTCTGGTCCAGGATGTGTGGTTCGGTGCGGGTCGCGCTCCGGCACCGTGAAAATTTGATTCTTCTTTTCATCCATTCTTTATGAGCTACCTGTTCAATCCCCCCCCCACCGTCGGCGTGCCCATCGTCGGCAAATCCGAGCTGTTCCCTGTGCACCGCGTCTATTGCGTGGGCCGCAACTACGAGGACCATGCGAAGGAAATGGGCTTCACTGGCCGTGAGCCACCGTTTTTCTTTCTGAAGCCGGCCGACACGGTGGTCGTGGTGCCGGCCGGCGAAACCGGCCGCATGCCCTACCCCACGCTGACGAAGAACCTGCACCACGAAATCGAACTGGTGGCGGCCATCAGCAAGGGCGGCAAGAACATCAAGGCCGCCGACGCCATGGCCCATGTGTACGGTTACGCAGTGGGCCTGGACATGACGCGCCGCGACCTGCAGAACGACATGAAGAAACAGGGCCGCCCCTGGTGCATCGGCAAGGGCTTCGACTTCAGCGCGCCCATCGGCCCGATCACACCGGCCGACCAGGCCGGCGACATCGTGAATGCCGAGATCGCCCTGCAGGTGAACGGCACGGATCGCCAGCGCAGCCACATCCACAAGCTGATCTGGAACATCGCCGAGACCATCGAGCACCTCTCGGCGGCCTGGGAGCTGCAACCCGGCGACCTGATCTACACCGGCACCCCCGAGGGTGTGAATGCGGTGGTGGCAGGCGACACGATGGTGGGCACCATCACCGGCCTGCCCGACCTGCGCGTTCAAATGATCTGAACACCCAAGCGTCGGCATGAAAAAAGGCGTTGGTCCTTCCAGACCAACGCCTTTTCCATTTCTGGTGGTGCGCGAGGGGGGACTCGAACCCCCACACCATTGCTGGCGTCAGGACCTAAACCTGGTGCGTCTACCAATTTCGCCACCCGCGCCTGCTGCCCTTTTTGGCAACCGGCGATTGTAGCCTCAGCGGCGCATGCGCCGACCCTGGGTCCACCAGACGAACGCCACCAGCAGGAGCGCAGGCAGGTAGAACCAGTGCGCGGTGGGTCGGTCACTGCGCACCTGGATGCCCGTCACGTCCCAACCCTGCTCAAAACCGGACTTGGCTGCGCGGGTGCCAAACTTGACCTGTCCGATCTGCACCGCATCCCCCAAGGGCACGAGGTGCAGGCCCGCCTCATTCAAGCGCCTGCGCCCGTCCTCTCCCATCTCTCCCAACTGCAGCGCCACCGTTTTTGTCACGTCATCGCCTTCGATGGTCGTGCCATGAATGATCATCACCACCCGGTCATCGGCCGCCGTGTCCCGCGCCACGTCGTACACCTGCGACGCGGGCACCTGGCGGTACTCGGGCGAAATGCGGTCCATGAAAAAGTCAGGGCGGAACAGCAGCACCACGGCAACCGTCAGCAGCGCCGTTTCCCACCAGCGGCTCTTCACACGGAACCAGTTCATCGTCACGGCAGCGAACATCAGCGTGGCCAGCGTGCAGGCCAGCAGCACACGTATCAGTTCGCCGGTACCATGAACATTGATCAGCAACAGTTGCGGATTGAAGATCCAGATGAAAGGCAGGATGACCGTTCGCAGCGCATAGATGGCGCCTTGCACGCCTGTCTTGATGGCGTCTTCGCCGGAAATGGCTGCGGCGGCAAAGGTGGCCAGCCCCACTGGAGGCGTGATGTCACCCATGATCCCGTAGTAGAAGACGAACAGATGCACGGCAATCAGAGGAATGATCAGGCCGCTCTGGGCGCCCAGCTCCACCACCACCGGCGCCATCAGCGTGGCCACGAGCACATAGTTGGCGGTGGTGGGTACGCCCAACCCCAGCACAAGACAGACGAAGGCAATGAACAGCAGCATCACCATCACGTTGCCTTGCGCCACGAACTCGACAAATTCCGTCATGCGCAGCCCGAGACCTGTGAGCGTGATGGCCCCCACGATGATGCCTGCGGTGGCGGTGGCCACGCCGATGCCGATCATGTTGCGCGAACCGTCGTTGAAGCCGTCCACCACGGAACGCCAGCCCTGCCGCCAGCTGCCCTCGCCACCGGCGTGGCGGAACCCTGCGATGAGCGGCCTTTGCGTGAGCATCAGCACCACCAGCACGGTCACGGCCCAGAACGCCGAGAGCGCGGGTGACATCTCCTCTACCATCAGACACCAGATCAGAACCGCGATCGGCATGATGTAGTGCAACCCGGCACGCACTGTGGGCCAGGTCTGCAGTGGCTGGGGGTGTTCGATGTCGATGTCTTCCGGCAGATCCGGACAGCTGGCGGCCTGATACACCGAGAACAGGTAGAGCCCGACCACAACAGCCGAGGCCGCATACGGCGCAGCCGCACCCATGAACGCCTTGATGGCCTGCAACAGGTAGTAGATCGCGCACACCACGACGATGCTGCCAGCAATGCCGATCGCGTTTCGCATCAGGCGCACGCGCCACGGCCGAGCCACCGCCTGCACGATGGGCTGCATGCCCAGTTTGAGCGCCTCCAGGTGCACGATGTAGAGCAACCCGATGTACGACAGCGTGGCGGGCAGGAACGCATGCTTGACGATGTCGGCGTAGGGGATACCGACATACTCGACCATGAGGAAGGCGGCCGCACCCATCACGGGCGGCATGATCTGGCCATTGACCGAACTCATGGTCTCGATGGCCCCCGCCTTCACGCCACCATAGCCTGCCTTCTTCATCAGCGGAATCGTGAAGATGCCCCCTGAGACCACGTTGGAGACGGAAGATCCCGAGATCATGCCGTTGAGCGCCGAGGACACGACCGCGACCTTGGCAGGCCCGCCGCGCAGATGGCCCAGTGCCGCAAAGCTGACCTGCATCATGTAGTTGCCGCCACCCGCGCGATCGAGCAACGCCCCGAACAGCACATACACGAAGATGGTGCCGGCCGACACGCCCAGCGCAATGCCGTAGACACCCTCGGTCGTGAGCCACATGTGCGAGATCAACCGGTTGATCGAAGCCCCCTTGTGCGAGAGCACATCTGGCAGATACGGCCCGAGCAGGCAATACGCGAGGAAGATCACCGCGAGCGCAGCCATGGGCCACCCCACAGCGCGCCGCGTGGCCTCCAGCAGCAACACGATGCCGATCGAACCCACCGCGATGTCCATCGTGTTGGGCTGGCCTGGCCGCGTGGCCAGTTCCGCGTAGAACAACATGATGTAGGCGCCGCAAAACGCAGCGGCCAGGGCCAGCAGCCAGTCCACCAATGGCACGCGGCTGCGCAGCGAACGCTTGAACGCCGGCCAAGCCAGGAAAGCGAGGAACAGCGCGAACGCGAGATGGATCGCGCGCGCCTCGGTGTCGTTGAGGATGCCGATGCCCAGCTCGAACGGCAGGGGCGAGGCGTACCAGTACTGGAACAGCGCCCACAGCAAGGCCACGGCGAAGATGATGCGGGCCGTGAGGCCCACCGGCTTGCGGCCGCCCGTGTCGCTGTCGGCCACGAGCTGCTGCAGGGCCTCGGGCGCTTTTTCGATGTCGGTGCTCATGGTGCGCTCCGGTTGTGCAGGGCATGCGATAAAAAAAATGGCGAAGCAACTTCGCCATTCGTGACCGGCGAGCCGCGCCAGTGGCGGCCCCGCACGTCACATCACTTGACCCAGCCCTTTTCCTTGTAGAACTTGAGCGCGCCTTCGTGCAGCGGGGCACTCAGGCCGTCCTTCACCATGCCTTCGGGCGTGAGGTTGGCCAGCGCGGGGTGCAGCTTCTTGAACTCGTCGAAGTTGTCGAACACGGCCTTGACCACCTGGTACACGGTGTCGGGCGAGGTCTTGCTCGATGCCACCACGGTTGCGGAAACGCCATAGGTCTGCGTGGGCTGCGGGTTGTTCGGGTACAGGCCGCCGGGCAGCGTGACCTTGGCGTAGTACGGCTTCTCTGCCACCAGTTTGTCCACCGCAGGGCCGGTGAGCGAAACCAGCTTCGCACCGCACGAGGTGGTCGGGTCCTGGATGTTGGCACTCGGGTGGCCCACGGCGTAGTAGAAGCCGTCGATCTTGCCGTCGCACAGCGCGGGGCCATGCTCGTCGGCCTTGAGTTCGGAGGCGAGCGAGAAGTCGCTCATCTTCCAGCCCATGGCAGCCAGCAACTCCTCCATGGATGCGCGCGTGCCCGAACCCGGGTTGCCCACGTTGAAGCGCTTGCCCTTGAAATCCTCGAACTTGGCGATGTTGGCTTCCTTGCGCGCCACCACGGTGAAAGGCTCAGGGTGCACGGCGAAGACCGCGCGCAGGTCGCCGTACGCGCCCGCGTCCTTGAACTGGCCCACGCCCTTGACGGCGTTGAACTGCACATCGGACTGGGTGAAGCCCAGGTCCAGCTCACCGGCCTTGATGGTGTTCACGTTGAACACCGAGCCACCGGTGGACTCCACCGAACAGCGGATCCCGTGTTTGGCGCGGTCCTTGTTCACCAGGCGGCAGATGGCACCACCGGCCGCGTAGTACACACCCGTCACGCCCCCTGTCCCGATGGTCATGAACTTCTGTTGCGCCTGGACAGACGCCATGGGCGCCATCAGGGCGGCGGCCGCGGCGAGGGTGCTGAGGGTGATCTTTTTCATGCTGGGTGCTCCTGCAGGTTTCGACGGGTTGAACAAACTTGGTGCGCGGGAAAAGGCTTCTGATGTCCTCTAGCAAGCATCGTGCAGACCAGCCGCGGGGGCGACGGGGTTTACCCCGAAAGGGCCCGCGAATGCCGCTGGAGCATGGTGGTGCATCACGCCGCCACCGCGCGGTCGATGGCGCCCGCCAGCCGGGCCACGATCTCTTCCAGTTCGGCGGGCGTGCTGATGAAAGGCGGTGCGAGCAACACGTGGTCGCCGCAGCGGCCATCCACCGTGCCTCCCATCGGATAGACCATCAGACCACTGGCCATGGCCTCGCTCTTGATGCGGGCGTGCAGCTTGCGCGCGGGGTCGAACCATTGTTTGCTGCCGCGGTCGGCCACCAGCTCGATGCCACGGAACAGGCCACGGCCACGCAGGTCGCCGACGTGCGGGTGGTCGCCGAACGCCTGTTGCAGCAAGGTCTCGAGTTGCTGCCCGCGCTCTCGCACCTGTTCAAGCAGGCCATCGCGCTGGATGACGCGCTGCACCGCGAGCGCGGCCGCACACGCGATGGCGTGGCCCAGGTAGGTGTGGCCATGCTGGAAAAGCCCACTGCCCTGGCGGAAGGCGTCCACCACCCTGCCCTGCGCCAGCACCGCGCCGATGGGCTGGTAACCGCCACCAAGGCCCTTGGCGATGGTCATGAGATCGGGCGTCACACCCTCCTGCTCGCAGGCGTGCAGGGTGCCGGTGCGGCCCATACCGCACATCACCTCGTCCAGGATCAGTAAGATGCCGTGCCGGTCGCACAGCTCGCGCACCGCCTTGAAGTAGCCCGGCACCGGTGTGAGCACACCGGCCGTGGCGCCGCCCACGGTCTCGGCCACGAAGGCCATCACGTTCTCGCCACCCAGCCGGTCGATCGCGCCGGACAGTTCCGCCACCAGGCGCTGGCCGTATTGTTCGGCGGTCTCGTCGGTGCGGCGATCGCGGTACTCGTAGCAGGGCGACACGTGGGTCACATCGATCAGCAGCGGTTTGAACTGTTCGCGCCGCCACGCGTTGCCGCCCACCGCGAGCGCACCCAGCGTGTTGCCGTGGTAGCTCTGGCGGCGCGCGATGAAGTGCCGGCGCTGCGGCTGCCCGATCTCCACGAAATACTGCCGCGCCATCTTCAGCGCGGCCTCCACTGCCTCGGAACCGCCGCTCACGAAGTACACATGGCTCATGCCAGCGGGTGCGGTATCGATCAGCACGTTGGCCAGCTCCTCGGCCACCTCGGTGGTGAAGAAGCTGGTGTGCGCGTACGCGAGCTGGTCGATCTGCGCGTGCATCGCGGCCACCACGTCGGGATGCCCATGGCCCAGACAGGACACAGCCGCGCCACCCGAGGCATCGAGGTAGGTCTTGCCCGCCTGGTCGGTGAGCGTGATACCCTGGCCGCTCACGGCGAAGAGCATCGGTTTGTGCAGCTGGCGGTGAAAGACGCGGGTGGGTGAACTCATGCGGTGGCGATGGGGGCACTGAGGATGTCTGGCGCAGTGTAGGCAGCGCTCCCGCCTCGGGAAAAATGCCTTTTTCAACCCGATCCATGCCTTCCGGTTATGGGCCATCCATAAATTCGCGGCATGGGCGTTGGCACGATTGGCATTTTTCCGCCGACTGCCGTCTGCCTACAGTGGACGCCATGAACGCTTCTTCCACCCCCGCGCGGCACGTGTGCGTGCTCGGTGCGGGCATCGTCGGGCTGGCCGCGGCCTGGCAACTGCGCCGGGAAGGCTTCGAGGTCACCGTGGTCGACCGCGCCCACGCCGGCACCGGCGCGAGCGCGGCCAACGGCGCCCAACTCAGCTACGCCTACGTGCAACCGCTGGCCGACCCCGGCATCTGGCGGCAGTTGCCCAAGTTGCTGCTGGCGCCGGACTCACCGTTGAAGCTGCGCCTGCAGGCCGACCCCCACCAGTGGGCCTGGGGTCTGCAGTTCCTCGCGGCCTGCCGCGCCTCCGTGTCGCGCCGCACCACGGGCAGCCTGCTCGCCCTCGCCGCCGAGAGTCGCGCGGGTTTTGAACAGCTCAGGGCCGAGACCGACATCGAATGCGACTTCTCCGCCACCGGCAAGCTGGTGCTGTATCAGGATGAGGCCAGCTTCGCCAGTGCACGCCAGCAGATGGCACTGCAACGCGAACTGGGCAGCGTGCAACACGCGCTTTCACCGGCCGAATGCGTCGCCATCGAGCCCGCGCTGGCGGGCTATGCGCCGCGCTTTGCCGGCGCCATCCACACCCCCAGCGAATGCGCGGCGGACTGCCACAAGGTCTGCCTCGAGCTCCTGCGCCTGCTGCTCGCGCAGGGCGTGCGTTTCGCGTTCGACACGCCCGTCACGGGCCTGAAGCGCTCAGGCGACCGCATCGTGGCAGCCCAGACGCCGCGCGGTCCGATCGAGGCCGATGCCTTCGTGGTGGCGCTCGGCACCGCCTCGCACCCCCTGGCACGCATGCTCGGTCTGCGCGTGCCGGTCTACCCGCTCAAGGGTTACAGCCTCACGGTGGACGTGAAAGAGACCTCGGCCGCCCCCAAGGTGAACGTGACCGACGCTGCCCGCAAGGTGGTGTTCGCGCGCCTGGGCCAGCGCATGCGCGTGGCGGGCATGGCCGAGCTGGCGGGCGACAACACGCACATTCCCGGTGACCGCATCGACTCGCTGCGGGCCAGTGCACGTGCCCTGTTCCCGGATGCCAGCGACTATGACGAGCTGCGGCCCTGGGCCGGCCTGCGCCCCGCCACGCCCACCGGCCTGCCGGTGCTGGGCCAACTGCCCGGCGGCCCGGGCAACCTGTGGTTCAACACCGGGCACGGTGCCCTGGGTTTCACGCTGGCCTTCGGCAGCGCACAGCGCCTGGCTGCGCTGCTGCGCGCGCAGCCCGCCTGAGGTTCAGTCTTCCATTTCCTGCAGCGCCTGCTGCATGCAGCGCGTGAAGGCGCGGGCCACCAGCGAGTTCGGCCTCGCGGCGGGCCGCAGCATGCGCACGGTGGTGGGAACGACGGGTTCGAGCTTGAGCACATCCACCTTCTCCGGGTCGGCCGACGCCGCGGTGCAGGCCTCCACCATGGCCACGCCCACGCCGTGGTGCGCGAGCGCGAGCGCCACGTGGTAGGTCTGCACGGTCATCACTTCCTGCAGGCCGGCACCGCTGTCGCGCACGGTATGAGCGAGCAGCAGACCCAGCGGGTCGCGCCCGTCGAGCGCGATGACGGGCAGCCTGGAGAGCTGGGTGAGGTTGATGGTGCCGGCCCGCACCTGCCGCGCAGGCAGCATGCCCTTGGGCACCACGCACACCACGTGGCGTTCGGCGAGCTTTTCCTGCACGAGCGCGGGGTGCGAGACGGCGCTGAAGACGTAGCCCACGTCGGCTTCCTGCAGCACGAGTGAGGCGATGATCTGCGGCGAATGCAGGGCTTCGTGGTGCACGCGCACGCTGGGATGCTTTTCGCGGAAGAGGCGCATGGCGCGCGGGAACACTTCGTAGCTGAGAGCGAGCACGGTGAGCACGCGCAGTTCGCCTTTGCCCCGCCCGGCCCTGAGGCTGGCGGAGAGGCGCTGCACTTCGTCGAGCTGGGCGAAGAGGCGTTCGATGTGGGGATAAAGGGTCTGGGCCTCTTCGGTCGGTCGCAGCCGCCCGCCGACGCGCTGGAAGAGCGGAAAGCCCAGTTGAATTTCAGCGTGCTGCAGGGTGCGGCTCACGGCGGGCTGCGTGACGTTGATCATGCGGGCGGCCGCGCTCACGCTGCCGGTGAGCATCACCGCGTTGAAGACTTCGATGTGTCTTAGTCGCATGGCCTATTGTTGACGATGTGTTTTCTTCGGCGGTTTTCTCCGGCGAGAACGGTCATCGGCGACGCCGGGGCGCGGCTCCGCGGCTGTCCCCCGAACCGGCTTCGCCGGTTCTCCTCCTTTTATGCCGCTGCGCCGCGCCCCGGCATCACCGATGACCTACAGGCACGCCGCTGTGGGCATGCCTGCACGTTCTGGGTTCGGAGGTGATTGGCGCTCTGCGCAGCGAAATAAAGGAGGAGGCGGCCTCCCGCCGCCGGGGGACATTCGCGGAGCAGAGCGCCAATCACCTCCGAACCCCGCGAAACAGAAGCAAGAAACGAACCTCAAGCAGGCCGCTTCACCCGGAACCAGGCCGCATACATCGCCGGCAAGGCCAGCAAGGTCAACACCGTCGCCACGATGAGCCCACCCATGATCGCCACCGCCATCGGCCCCCAGAACACACTGCGCGACAACGGAATCATCGCCAGCACCGCCGCAGCCGCCGTCAACACGATCGGCCGCATCCGGCGCACCGCAGCCTCCACGATCGCATTCCAGGCCGGCACACCCCGCGCCCGATCCTGCTCGATCTGATCGATCAGGATCACCGAGTTGCGCTGAATCATCCCCATCAGCGCGATCACCCCCAGCAACGCCACGAAACCGAACGGCCTGTTCAGCAACAACAGCGCACCCGCCACGCCCGCCATGCCCAGCGGTCCTGTCAGAAACACCAGCATCGAACGGCTGAAGCTCTGCAGCTGCAGCATCAACAGCGTGAACACGATGAACAACATCAAAGGCACCCCCACCACGATGGACGCCGAACCCTTGCTGCTCTCTTCCACCGCGCCAGCCACCTCGATGTGGTACGCCCCGAGGCCACGGGAGACCCAGCCGTCGCTGATCGCCTTCAGTTTCGGCTGCAGCTCGGCCGTCACCGTCGCACCCTGCAAACCCTCCACCACGTCACCCTGCACCGTGATCGCGTAATCGCGGTTCTCGCGCCACAACACACCAGGCTCCCAGTCGAACACCGGCCGCGCAATCTGCAGCAGCGGAATCGCCTGGCCGCTGGCCGTGGGCAGGTAGGCGTTGGCCAGGCTGGTGATGGCATCGCGCTCCTCGATCGGCTGGCGCAGCACGATGTCGATCAGTTTGTCGCCCTCGCGGTACTGGCCCACCGTGGTGCCGGAGAGCAGCGTGCGCGAGGCCTGCGCGATGGACTGGCTCGACACCCCCAGGGCGCGCGCCTTGGCCTGGTCCACCTCCAGCCGCAGGCGCTTCACCGACTCGTTCCAGTTGTCGTTCACGCCGCGCATGTTCGGGCTCTCGCGCATCGCCTGCTTGACCTCGTCGGCCAGGCCGCGCAGCACCTGCGGGTCGGTGCCGACCACACGGAACTGCACCGGGTACGGCACGGGCGGCCCGTTGGGCAGCAGCTTCACGCGCCCACGCACCTCGGGAAACTCGGTGGCCAGCACGGCCGGCAGGGCCTTGCGCAGCGTCTCGCGCGTCCTCAGGTCCCTGGGCAACACGATCATCTGCGACACGTTGGTCTGCGGAAAGATCTGGTCCAGCGGCAGGTAGAAGCGCGGCACGCCCGACCCCACCCAGGTCGTCACGCTGCGCACGCCCTCTTCCTTCGTCAGGCGGTTTTCCACCCGGCGCGTCACCTCGTCCATCGCGTTCATGCTGCTGCCCTCGGGTAGCCAGATGTCCACCAGGATCTCGGGGCGGCTCGAATCGGGAAAGAACTGCTGCTGCACCTTGCCCATGCCCGCAATGCCCAGCACGAAAGTCAGGATGGTGGCGCCGATGGTCAGCCAGCGGTGCTGCACGCACCAGTCCACCACCGCGCGAAAGCGCACGTAGAACGGGCCGTCGAACACCTCGTGCGGTTCACCCTCGGTGTGCGGTTTCACCTTCAGCAGCACGAAGCCCAGATAGGGCACGAACAGCACGGCCACCACCCACGAGATGACCAGCGCGAGCACAGTCACCGCAAAGATGGCGAAGGTGTATTCGCCCGTGGTGGAGTTGGCCAGACCGATGGGCAGGAAACCCGCCGCCGTGATCAGTGTGCCGGTGAGCATCGGCATGGCGGTGGCGTCCCAGGTGAAGGTGGCCGCGCGCATCATGTCATAGCCCTCCTCCAGTTTGCGCACCATCATCTCCACCGCGATGATGGCGTCGTCCACCAGCAGGCCGAGCGCGATGATGAGCGAGCCCAGCGAGATCTTGTGCAGGCCGATGCCCCAGTAGTGCATGGCGAGGAAGGTGATCGCCAGCACCAGCGGGATGGTGATGAACACCACCAGCCCGGGCCGCATGTCCAGCACGTAGCGTTTGAGCCCCCGACCGCCCGGGCGCCGGTGCAGCCCCAGCGCAAGGAAGCTGACGGCCAGCACGATCACCACCGCCTCGATCAGCACCTTCACGAACTCGTTCACCGAGTTCGTCACCGCGCTGGGTTGGTCCTGCACCTGCGCCAGCGTCATGCCGGCGGGCAGCGTGGCCTCGATGCCGGCCACGGTGGACTTGAGCGCCTTGCCCAGGGCGATGATGTCGCCGCCCTTGGCCATGGAAATGCCCAGCGCGATGCTGTCCTTGCCGTCGTGCCGCACCAGGACCTGCGCCGGGTCCACATAACCCAGGCCAATGCGGGCGATATCGCCCAGGCGGATCTGTGTGCCGTTGCCCGCGCGAATCGGCATGGCGCGCAGTTGCTCCACCGAATTGAAGGCACCGGCCACGCGCACCTGCACCACATCCTGCGGCGCCTGCACCTGACCGGCCGACTCCACCGCGTTCTGCTGGCCCAGCGCGTCCAGCACCTGCTGCAGGTTCAAGCCCAGCGTGGCCAGGCGCTTCTGTGAGATCTCGATGTAGAGCTTCTCGTCCTGCACGCCGAAGAGTTCGACCTTGCTCACGTCTTTCACGCGCAGCAGGCGCTGGCGCACTTCGTCGGCCACCGCCTTCTTCTCCGCGGGGGTGAAGCCCTCGCCCTGCAGCGCGTAGATCACGCCGTACACGTCGCCGAACTCGTCGTTGAAGAACGGCCCCACCACGCCCTGCGGCAGGGTGCCGCGCATGTCGCCCACCTTCTTGCGCGCCGTGTACCAGATCTGCGGCACTTCCGTCGGCGGCGAAGAGTCCTTGAGCTGGAAGATGATCAGCGTCTCGCCGGGCTTGGAATAGCTGCGGATCTTGTCCGCGTAGGGCACCTCCTGCAGCGTCTTCTCGATGCGGTCGGCCACCTGCTCGGCCACCTGTTCGGCGGTGGCGCCGGGCCAGTAGGCCCGCACCACCATGGCGCGGAAGGTGAAAGGCGGGTCTTCGTCCTGGCCGAGCTGGAAATAGGCGGCAACGCCCAGCAGCATCAGCACGATCATCAGGTAGCGCGTGAAGGCCTGGTGGTCCAGCGCCCACTGCGAAAGATTGAAACGCGACACCCACGATGTGGGTTCACCAGCGGAGGTCGGGGCGGCTTCGTGCATGCCGGGCCTCACTGCGCGGTGGTGGCGGTGAAGCGCGTGACCTTCTGGCCCGGCGAGAGCACATGTACGCCGGTGACCACCACCTCTTCTCCCGGCTTGAGACCGGCAACGATGACCATCTCATTGCCGTCGGCCCCCGCCACCTGAACCGGGCGCGGCTGTACCGTGCTCGCGGCGGCGTCGTACACCCACACGGCCGAGCCCTGCCGGTCGCCCTGGTCGGAGCGCATCAATGCGCTGGTGGGCAGTTTGATCACGTCCTTCGCAGCCGTCTGGCTACCCAGGGTGACATAGGCCGTCGCACCCAGTGGCACGGCGGCCTGATCGGGCAGCGACAGCTTGACCTGGTAGGTGCGCGTCGCAGGATCGGCGCTGGCCGCCACCTCGCGCACCGTGGCCTCCATCGGCGCGGCGCTGGACACCGTGCCCGCCCCCGCCCACAGGCGCACCTGAGCGGTCGCCCCCGGCCGCATCTGCGCCACGCGGTCTTCGGGCACGGCGATGACCACGTCGCGCGCGCCGTCGCGCGCCACGCGCACCACCGGCGTGCCGGCGGCCACCACCTGGCCCACCTCGGCGTCCACCGCCAGCACCACGCCGGCACCATCGGCCAGCAGGCGCGCGTAACCGGCCTGGTTGCCCTGCACCGCGCCCTGTGCCCTGGCCTGCCGCAACGTGGCCTCGGCCGACTGCAGCGTGGCCATGCGCCGTTCGATCTCGGCACCGCTCACGAAACCCTGCGCCTGCAGGTCCTGGTAACGCTTGAGGTCGGCCGCCGCCAGATCGCGCTGCGTCTGTGCGGCGCTCACCTGGGCCTGCGCGGCCTGGCTGGACAGGGCCAGGTCCTGGGCGTCCAGTTGCGCCAGCAACTGGCCCGCCTTCACCCGCTGCCCCACCTCGGCCGGCCGCTGCACCAGCTTGCCCCCCACCCGGAAGCCCAGGCGAGACTCGGTGCGTGCCCGAACCTCACCCGCATACTCGCTGCGCGCCACCACCTGACCGGTGCCCACGGTGACCAGCTTCACCGAGCGGATCGGCTCCTCCGGGGCAGGAGGGCGTGAACAGGCCACGAGCGTCAGGGAGGCGATCACGATCAGGACAAAATGCGGTGTTTTCATGGTGTGACAGGCTGAATGCTTGTGTTCGGAAACACGGATGGCGAATGTCCGCGGGGCGCGGCACGCACTAATGACTGACCGGTTAGTAACAAAATTGTAGATCAAAACCATGGCCCTTCTTCATGACAACGGCGTCATCCAGCAGCCCTGACGCGCCGTTGGGCTCGGGTGTCGGGCACTACGAGAACTTCCCCGTGGCGTCCTGGCTGTGCCCGCCGGCGTTGCGCCCGGCCGTGGCCGCCATCTACCACTTCGCCCGCACGGCCGACGACCTGGCCGACGAGGGCGAGGCCACCCCAACCCAGCGCCTGGCCGACCTCGCCCGCTACCGCGCCGAACTGCACCACTGCCTGCAGCCCACCTCGCGCTCCACCCTGGACATGCCCGACGCCCGCTGGCCCGGCCTCTTCCAGGCACTGGGCCAGGCCGCGCACCGCCATGGCCTGCCTGCCGCCTGCCTTCACGACCTGCTCAGCGCCTTCGAGCAAGACGTGCGCCACACCGCCAGTGGCCATCGCTACGCCGACATGGCCGAGCTGCTGGCCTACTGCCGCCTGTCGGCCAACCCGGTGGGCCGCCTGCTGCTGCATCTGTACGGCGTGCGCGACAACACGGCGCTGCAGCAGAGCGACCAGATCTGCAGCGCGCTGCAACTCATCAACTTCTGGCAGGACATCAGCGTGGACCTGCCGCGCCAACGCTGCTATCTGCCGGCCGATGCGCTGCAACGCCACGGTTTGAGCGTGGCCGACTTCGAGTCCGCCAACCCGGCAAAAACCGCCGCCATGCAGGCGCTCGTGGCCGAACTGTGCGCGCATGCGCGCGGCCTGATGCAGCAGGGCGCGCCGCTGGTGCACCGCGTGCCGGGCCGCGCCGGGTGGGAGCTGCGGCTGGTGGTGCAAGGCGGGCTGCGCATCCTGGACCGCATCGCCGCGCAACAGCACCGCAGCTGGCAGACGCGCGTGACCGTGCACAAGACCGAGCTGCCCCTGCTGGTCTGGCGCGCGCTGTGGATGTGACGTGTGGCGGTCGGCCCGCCCTTGGTCAGCTGGGCGTGTTCGGCGTCTGCATTTCCACCGCACCGCCTTCCACTGGCGGCGGCCCATTGCCCACAGGCACCGAGGCCTCGGGCTCCGGCGGGTCCAGCTCGGCGCGGTGGCGCGGCAGGTAGCCCGGGTACTCGCGCTGGATGAAGTCGATGAGTGACTCGCGCACGTGGCAGCGCAAGTCCCAGGCGGCGGGCGCGGAAGCCGCCGTCACCAGGCAACGCAGCTGCATCGCCTTCTCGCCCGCCTCCACCACCTGCAGCAGTGCGAAACGCCGGTCCCAGTGCGGCGTCTTCTCGCAGGCCTGTTGCAGCGCCTCACGCAGCGGCGCCAGCGGCATGCGGTAGTCCACCCACAGAAACACCGTGCCAATCAGCTCGGACGTGGCGCGCGTCCAGTTCTGGAACGGCTTCTCGATCCAGTACTGCAGCGGCACCACCAGCCGCCGCTGGTCCCAGATGCGCACCACCACGTAAGTGCCGGTGATTTCCTCGATCACGCCCCACTCGTTCTCCACGATCACCACATCGTCGATGCGAATGGGCTGACTCAGCCCGATCTGCAGCCCGGCGATGAGGTTGCCCAGCACCGGCCGCGCGGCAAAGCCAGCCACGATGCCCACCAGCCCCGCCGAAGCCAGCAGGCTGGTGCCGATCTGCCGCACGGCGGGAAACGTCATCAGCATCAGCGACACGCCGATCAGCACCACCAGGCCCTGCACCGTGCGCGACAGCACCAGCGTCTGCGTCTGGATGCGGCGCGCCGCCAGGTTGTCGGCCACGGCGGTGGGGTGCGCTTCGGCCACGCCCCGCGCCACGCCGTGCACCACGCGCGCGAGCAGCCACGTCATCACACCGATGAGCAGCAGAGAAAGAATGCGCTCCACGCGCGCCTGCGCCGCCACCTGCGGGGCAACCTGCTGCCAGGCGAGATTGAGGGCCAGCAGGTGCAGCAGCCAGTGCGCGGGCACCTCGATGGCCCTGCCCACGCTGCCCACCATGGGCGCGCGTTGCGCGGCGCGGCGCACCACGCGCCGGCCCACGCGGAACACCACCTCGGCCAGTATCAGCAATGGAAGCGCCAGCAAGAGCGCGGGCAGCCAGTCGGCAAGAAACGGGGGCGAGGATGCAAGCAACTGTTCAATAGCGTTCATGGCCCATCCTATCCCCATGCTTGTGGTCTACAGTGACGCTTGGTTTTTTGAAGCGAGGCTTGACGGATGCAGACAAGGATCGTGATCGTGGGTGGTGGCGCAGGCGGCCTGGAACTGGCCTGCAAACTGGGGCGCAGGCTGGGTGCGGCTCAGGTCACCCTGGTGGACCAGCAGCTCTTCCACATCTGGAAACCCTCGCTGCACGAAGTGGCCGCCGGCACGCTGGACATTCACCAGGAAGGTCTGTCGTACGAAATGCTCGCGCACGACAACCGCTTCACCTTCTGCTTCGGTGCCATGACCGGGCTCGACGCTTCGGCCAAGACCCTCACCGTCGCCCCCGTGAAGGACGAGAACGGCGAAGAACTCGTTCCGGAACGCACCCTGCCCTTCGACCAGCTCGTCATCGCCGTGGGCAGCACGGCCAACCACTTCAACGTGCCCGGCGCGGCCGAACACACGCTCTCGCTCAACCGCCCTGCGGATGCCGAGCACTTCCGTCTGCGCATGCTCAAGCTGCTCACCGCCGCCGAACTGCGCAAGAGCGCAGGCGCCGAGGCGCAGGTGCGTGTGGTCATCATCGGCGGTGGCGCCACCGGCGTGGAGCTCGCGGCAGAGTTGCGCGAAGCCAGCGTGGTGCATTCGCGCTACGGCTTCCGCCGGCTGGACCCACACCACGACGTACAGATCACGCTGCTCGAAGGCGCGGCGCGCATCCTGGCACCGCTGCCCGAGAAGGTGTCCACCGCCGCCGCGCAGTTGCTGCGCGAACGCCACGTCAGCATCGAAACCAATTGCCGTGTGGCGCGCATCACACCCGAACAGGTGGAAGACGCCACCGGCCGCGTGTTCCCGGCCGACATCGTGGTGTGGGCGGCCGGCATCAAGGCGCCCGACTTCCTGGGCACGCTCGGCCTGCCCACCACGCGCGCCGGTCTGGTCGAAGTGGAGCCCAACCTGCTCGTGAAAGGCCGGAGCGACATCTACGCCCTGGGCGACTGCGCCGCCTGCCCCACGGCCGATGGCGGCTTCGTGCCCCCACGCGCGCAGGCCGCGCACCAGCAGGCCAGCTACCTGGTGGACGCCCTCATGCGCCGCGCCCGCCACCAGGTGGCCAACACCCGGCCCTACATCTACAAAGACCACGGCTCCCTCGTCTCGCTCGGCACGCAGACGTCCGTGGGCAACCTCATGGGCAACCTGTTCCGCTCCTCCAGCTGGTACGTGCAAGGCATGTTCGCCCGCCTCATGTACGTGAGCCTGCACCTCATGCACCACCAGGCCGTGCTCGGCACCCTGCGCACCGGCGTGCTCGCGGTGGCGCGCTACCTGGTGAAGCGGGCCACGCCGCTGGTGAAGCTGCATTGAACCCAGAAGGACACGACCATGCCCAACTACTGGCTGATGAAATCCGAGCCCGACGAAGTCTCCATCGACGACGCGATCAAGGCCCCGAAACACACCGTGGCCTGGACCGGCGTGCGCAACTACCAGGCGCGCAACTTCATGCGCGACGGCATGCAGGTGGGCGACGGCGTGCTGTTCTACCACTCCAGCTGCCCCGAACCCGGCATCGCCGGCATTGCGCGCGTGGCCTCCGGCACACGGCCCGACCCCACGCAGTTCGACAAGACATCGCCCTACTACGACGCCGCATCCAAGCCCGACGCGCCGCGCTGGCTGCTGCTCGACGTGCAGGCCGTGCGCAAGACCCGCCTGCTCGGCCTGCCCGAGCTGCGCGACACCCCCGAGCTGGCCGACATGGTCGTGCTCAAGCGCGGCAACCGGCTGTCCATCACACCGGTGAGCGAAGCGCACTGGAAACTCATCACGGGCACGCTGCTTGCCGGCGCCTGACGGCACCGAACTTTCAGCGAACCACGCCATCCGACCATGAAACCACCACACGCCCGCCGCATGCCCCGTCCTTCGCTGCTCCATTCGTCCCTGCTCTGCGCCCTGTCGGTGGGCGCCGCGCCCGCGCTGCACGCACAGACCAGCGCACCTGTCATCACAGACCTGCCTGAACCCACGCTGGAACGCTGCGCCGTCATTGGCGCCCCAACGGACCGGCTCGCCTGCTACGACCGCCTGGCCAAGCGCGCGCCCGGCGCGCCACCGCCGCCCGGCGTGCAGCCCTCACCCGGTGAAGTGGTGGCCACGCCCGCCGCTCCAGCCACCGCAGCCCCCATCGCCGACGGCCCTTCGCTGCTGGAACCCACCGGCGCCCCCTTGACCGCGACCACCGCCGCATCCGGCACAGCGCCTGCGAGCACCAGCCTCATCTCCAAATTCTGGGAGCTCGACCCCGAAGACAAGCGCGGCGTCTTCAACTTCGTCGGGTACCAGAAGAACTACATCCTGCCGATCCACATCACCAGCCGCATCAACCGCTCACCGCAGTCCCCCACGCAGGCCGCCGTGAGCGAGCCGGACAACCGGCGCGAAGAAGCCAAGTTCCAGCTGTCGGTACGCACCAAGGTGCTGCAGAACGTGGGCCTGCCCGGCGCCGACCTGTGGGCCGCCTTCACCATGCAGACCATGTGGCAGGTGTACAACCACGCTGACTCTCGCCCCTTCCGCAACACGGACTACCAGCCCGAGCTGATGTACGTGGTGCCCACCGGCCCCGGCCTGCGCTACCTGCCCTTCGGCTGGCAATGGCGCTACACCATGGCGGGCGTGGCCCACCAGTCCAACGGCCAGTCAGACCCGCTGTCGCGCAGCTGGAACCGCGCCTACCTCGCCGCCGGCTTCGAGCGGGGCAACTGGAACTTCACCGGCCGCTACACACAGCGCCTGAAAGAACGCCCGGAAGTCGACAACAACCCCGACCTCATCGACTACCGCGGCCGCTCGGAATTCACCCTCGGCTGGGCCAGCGGCCTGCACACCGCCTCGCTCTACATGCGCGGCGGCAAAGGCAACACCGCACAACTGGAATGGACCTACCCCGTCTACCGCGACCAGCCCAACGGCCTGCGCTGGTACGTGCAGCTGTTCAGCGGGTATGGGGAAACGCTGTCGGACTACAACTTCCGGCAGACGAGTGTCGGGGCAGGGGTCAGCTTTTTGCAGTTTTGAGGGGGCTAGTGTGTTGCATCGACCGGTTGAATCCGCCGCTAAAAGCGGTCATTGAGCGCTTGCGGCTGGCGAAAAATCGTCGGAACCACCACCGTCCCCACGGCTCGCTCGGCAATCTGACCCCGAACGAGTTCGTCAACAGCAGGTCAGTTCAACCAAACGAAGCGGCCAGCCTGTAGTTCAGAACTGTCCGGTTTCAGGGAGAACGTCACCTGGGCTGCTGCCGGTTTCGTTGACACCGGCCTAAGCTTCTTTAGCTTGCTCGAACTGTATGGGACTGACGTACCCGAGCGTCGAATGCCGGCGC
>NZ_JAVDWE010000017.1:0-123280 GCF_031457235.1 Hydrogenophaga laconesensis | reverse complement strand
AAGACCACCTGCACGGGCGTGGAAATGTTCCGCAAGCTGCTGGATCAGGGCCAGGCTGGCGACAACGTGGGTATCCTGCTGCGCGGCACCAAGCGTGAGGAAGTGCAGCGCGGCCAGGTGCTGTGCAAGCCCGGCTCGATCAAGCCGCACACGCACTTCACGGGTGAGGTGTATGTGCTGTCCAAGGACGAGGGTGGCCGTCACACGCCGTTCTTCAACAACTACCGTCCGCAGTTCTACTTCCGCACGACCGACGTGACGGGCTCGATCGAGCTGCCCGAAGGCAAGGAAATGGTGATGCCGGGTGACAACGTGTCGATCACGGTCAAGCTGATCGCCCCGATCGCCATGGAAGAAGGCCTGCGCTTTGCCATCCGCGAAGGTGGTCGTACCGTCGGCGCCGGCGTCGTCGCCAAAATCATCGCGTAAGGAGCTGCCCTTAGTGGGGCACAAGCCAGTAGGGGTATAGCTCAATTGGCAGAGCGTCGGTCTCCAAAACCGAAGGTTGTAGGTTCGATTCCTACTGCCCCTGCCACCCGACAGGATGTCGTTGGAACCTGAAGCCAGGAACCTGAATCCATCTTGTTGAGTGGTTGACAAGCCCACCGAAGTCGTGAAGACCTCTGGTGGGCTTGCGTGTCTCAAGCTTTCGGGTTTTGAGCGCGCTTTTGATACGAATTGTCTGGATCTTCATGGCCACTACCGAAGTACAAACCGTCCACACCGGCGCCGACAAGGCCAAGCTGGCGGCTGCCATTGCGCTGTTGCTGGGCTCGTTCGTGGCGTTCTACCTGCTGTCGTCGCGCGGTGCGCTGGCGCAGTGGGGTGCCCTGATCGTGTTGATGGCGGCTGCAGTGGTGGTCTTCGCGGTGTCCGAGTCAGGCAGGCAGCTGATCGCTTTTGGCCGTGACGCCTGGCGTGAAGTCAAGAAGGTGGTTTGGCCGGCCCGCAAGGAAGCCATCCAGATGACGGCCTACGTGTTCGCGTTCGTGTTCGTCATGGCCCTGTTCCTGTGGCTGACCGACAAGACCGTCGAATGGGTGTTTTACGACCTGATCCTGGGCTGGAGGAAATGATGAGCGAGCAACACAGTCCCGTGGCCGCAGAGGGTATGCGCTGGTATGTGGTCCATGCCTATTCCGGCATGGAGAAGGCCGCCGAGCGCAACATCATCGAGCGCATCAACCGCGCGGGCATGCAGGACAAGTTTGGCCGCATCCTCGTCCCCACCGAAGAGGTGGTGGAGATGAAGAATGGCCAGAAGCGCACCACCGAGCGCAAGTTCTTCCCCGGCTACGTGCTGGTGGAAATGGTGATGGACGACGACACCTGGCATCTGGTCAAGCACACCAACAAGGTCACGGGCTTTGTGGGCGGTGCGAAGAACCGCCCGGCGCCGATCTCCGAAGAAGACGTCATGAAGATCGTCAACCAGATGCAGGAAGGCACCGACAAGCCGCGCCACAAGGTCGAGTTTGTGGTTGGCGAATACGTCCGCGTCAAGGAAGGCCCCTTCACCGACTTCAACGGCACGGTCGAAGAGGTCAACTACGAGAAGAACAAGATGCGCGTGTCGGTGACCATCTTCGGTCGCGCCACGCCGGTGGAGCTGGAGTTCAGCCAGGTCGAAAAGACCTGAAGTGTTTCGTGGCACAGGCGGGTCGGCCCGACGCCTGTGTCATCCGTCCTTTCCCGGGTCCCCAACCGCGAGGAGGTTGTCCTGATGGCAACCGTCTGCACTCGCAGGAGCTAAAACATGGCGAAGAAAATCGTCGGCTTCATCAAGCTGCAAGTGCCAGCTGGTAAGGCCAACCCCTCTCCCCCGATCGGTCCGGCGCTGGGTCAGCGCGGCCTGAACATCATGGAGTTCTGCAAGGCGTTCAACGCCCAGACCCAAGGCGTCGAGCCCGGTCTGCCGCTGCCCGTGGTGATCACGGCCTTCGCGGACAAGAGCTTCACCTTCATCATCAAGACGCCGCCCGCGACGACCTTGATCAAGAAGGCGATCAAGCTCGACAAGGGCTCTTCGGTACCCAACAAGAACAAGGTCGGCAAGATCACCCGTGCCCAGCTCGAGGAAATCGCCAAGACCAAGATGAAGGACATGACCGCAGCCGATGTGGACGCCGCTGTGCGCACCATCGCCGGTTCGGCCCGCTCGATGGGCGTGATTGTGGAGGGCGTGTAAATGGCCAAGCTGACCAAGAAACAGAAAGCCCTTGAAGGCAAGGTCGACAGCAACAAGCTGTACTCCCTGACGGAGGCCCTGGCCATCGTCAAGGAGTGCGCCAACGCCAAGTTCGATGAGTCCATCGACGTGGCCGTGCAGCTCGGCGTGGATGCGAAGAAGTCCGATCAGGTGGTGCGCGGTGCCGTCGTGATGCCCAATGGCACCGGCAAGACCAAGCGCGTGGCCGTGTTCGCCCAGGGTGCCAAGGCCGAAGAAGCCAAGGCAGCCGGTGCCGACATCGTCGGCATGGACGACCTCGCCGCCGACATCAAGGCCGGCAACATGAACTTCGACGTGGTCATTGCCTCGCCGGACGCCATGCGCATCGTCGGTACCCTCGGTCAGGTGCTGGGCCCGCGAGGCCTGATGCCCAACCCGAAGGTCGGCACCGTGACGCCCGATGTGGCCACCGCGGTGAAGAACGCCAAGGCAGGTCAGGTGCAGTTCCGCGTGGACAAGGCCGGGATCGTGCACGGCACCATCGGCCGCCGCTCGTTCGATGCCGACAAGCTCCAGGGCAACCTGGTGGCGCTGCTCGACGCGCTGACCAAGGCAAAGCCCGCCACCAGCAAGGGTGTGTACCTGCGCAAGGTGGCGGTGTCGTCGACGATGGGTGTGGGCGTCCGTGTGGACACCCAGTCCATCTCGGCGTAATCGCAGAAATTCGGGCCCTTCGGGGCCTGGGTGTGGTGGGCTCCAGACGGGCGCAGGCCGGTCCGGGGGCCATCCAAGACCGTTGGTGCTGGCGATGAGCCGGCTTAATTGTGACAAGCCAACGCAGATGGCGATCCCGCTGCAGATGGAACGAGTTCCTGAACAGTTGAATCGCTGCAATGAGGCGTGCCCCAGGTCCTGACGGGCCGAGGGCACATTTAAGGAGTAGACCTTGAGTCTGAATCGCAGTGAGAAGGAAGCGGTCATTTCCGAAGTGACCAGCCTCGCCGCAAAAGCTCAAACGCTCGTGATGGCGGAATACCGTGGCATCACGGTCGCGAACATGGACAAACTGCGCGTGACAGCCCGCAGCAACGGTGTGAGCCTGAGTGTGTTGAAGAACACCCTGGCCCGCCGTGCGGTGGCTGGCAGCCCGTTCGAAGTGGCCGCAGACCAGATGACCGGTCCGCTGATCTATGGCTTCTCTGAAGACGCCGTGGCCGCCGCGAAAGTGGTGGCCGATTTCGCGAAGACCAACGACAAGCTGGTGATTCGCGGTGGCGTGTACGGAGGCAAGGCCCTGGATGTCAACGGCGTGAAGACGCTGGCCAGCATTCCCTCGAAGGAAGTGCTGCTGGCCCAGTTGTGTGGCTTGCTCAAGTCGCCGATCTCGCGCACGGCCGTTGTGCTGGGCGCATTGGCGGCCAAAAAAGGCGAAGGCGCTGCCGCCCCGGCAGCTGAAGAGGCTGCTGCTGCCTGAGTGGCACAGCACATTCGTTCAAATCAATTGTTAGGAAATCAAAATGGCATTCGATAAAGACGCATTTCTGACCGCGCTGGACAGCATGACGGTCATGGAACTCAACGACCTGGTGAAAGCCATCGAAGAGAAGTTTGGTGTGAGCGCTGCCGCCATGGCCGCTCCCGCCGCCGGTGGCGCTGGCGGCGGTGCTGCTGCGGCCGCTGAAGAGAAGACCGAATTCAACGTCGTGCTGGTGGAAGCCGGCGCGAACAAGGTCTCCGTCATCAAGGCTGTGCGCGAAATCACCGGCCTGGGCCTCAAGGAAGCCAAGGACCTGGTCGACGGCGCACCGAAGAACGTCAAGGAAGGCATTGCCAAGGCCGACGCCGAAGCTGCCGTGAAGAAGCTGGTGGAAGCCGGCGCCAAGGCTGAGCTGAAGTAATTCGCCCGGTCTCAGGGGCTGGAGTGCTCGAAAAGGGCCTCCAGCCTTTGGTGCTTTCAGAGCACACCCAAAAATCGGCTCCAGAGTCGGCTTTTGAGTGTCTTCTGACCCCGACTGCAGAAGACGACTTGGTTCGGGCCTGTGTGCAATGCATGGGCCGTCCGCCAATGGTTGGTAGAGGCCAGCCACCAAGAAAGTCACCAGGAATCCAGCCCTGGTAGGCAAGACAGTCGCCGCAGACCTCAAGCCCGGAGATCTCATGGCCTCAGCATCGAAATACTCATACACCGAACGCAAGCGCATCCGCAAGAGCTTTGGTACCCGCGAAAACGTTCTCGCGATTCCTTACCTCCTGCAAATGCAGAAGGACGCCTACACCGCGTTCCTGCAGGCGGACAGCGCCCCCAAGAAACGCACCAACGAAGGCCTGCAGGCCGCGTTCGAAGCCGCTTTCCCGATCGTCTCCCACAACGGTTTTGTGGAGATGAAGTTCGTCGAGTACAACCTGGCCAAGCCCGCGTTCGACGTGCGCGAATGCCAGACCCGTGGCCTGACCTTCGCTTCCGCCGTGCGCGCACGCGTGCAGCTGATCATCTACGACCGCGAGTCCTCGACCGCGCAATCGAAGGTGATCAAGGAAGTGAAAGAGCAGGAGGTCTACATGGGCGAAGTGCCCCTGATGACTGAGAAGGGTTCCTTCATCATCAACGGTACCGAGCGCGTGATCGTGTCTCAGCTGCACCGCTCGCCGGGCGTGTTCTTCGAACACGACAAGGGCAAGACCCACAGCTCGGGCAAGCTGTTGTTCTCTGCTCGCATCATTCCTTACCGCGGTTCGTGGCTCGACTTCGAATTCGACCCGAAGGACGTGCTGTTCTTCCGTGTCGACCGCCGCCGCAAGATGCCGGTCACCATCCTGCTCAAGGCCATCGGCCTGACGCCGGAAACCATCCTGGCCAACTTCTTCGTCAACGACCACTTCCGCCTGATGGACAGCGGCGCGCAGATGGCCTTCGTGCCCGAGCGCCTGCGCGGTGAAGTGGCCCGCTTCGACATCACCGACAAGAGTGGCAAGGTCGTCGTGGCCAAGGACAAGCGCATCACCGCGCGCCACACCCGCGAACTGGAGCAGTCTGGTACCACGCACATCAGCGTGCCGGAAGACTTCATGATCGGCCGCGTGGTGGCCCGCAACATTGTGGATGCGGACACCGGCGAGATCATTGCCAAGGCCAACGAAGAGCTGACAGAAGCCCTGCTGAAGAAGCTGCGCACCGCCGGCGTGCAAGATCTGCAGTGCCTCTACACCAACGAACTCGACCAGGGTGCGTACATCTCGCAGACCTTGCGCATCGATGAGACGGCCGATGAGTTCGCCGCGCGCGTGGCCATCTACCGCATGATGCGCCCCGGCGAACCGCCGACCGAAGACGCCGTGCAGGCCTTGTTCCACCGACTGTTCTACAACCCGGACACGTACGATCTGTCGCGCGTGGGTCGCATGAAGTTCAATGCCCGCGTGGGCCGCGACGAATCCTCCGGCCCCATGGTGCTGTCGAACGACGACATCCTGGCCGTGGTCAAGATTCTTGTGGACCTGCGCAACGGCCGTGGCGAAGTCGATGACATCGACCACCTGGGCAACCGCCGCGTGCGTTGCGTGGGCGAACTGGCCGAAAACCAGTACCGCACCGGCCTGGCCCGCATCGAGAAGGCCGTGAAGGAACGTCTCGGCCAGGCCGAGCAAGAGCCGCTCATGCCGCACGACCTGATCAACTCCAAGCCGATTTCTGCGGCGCTCAAGGAGTTCTTCGGCGCGTCGCAGCTGTCGCAGTTCATGGACCAGACCAATCCGCTGGCGGAAATCACCCACAAGCGCCGCGTCTCGGCCCTGGGCCCGGGCGGTCTGACCCGTGAGCGTGCAGGCTTCGAAGTGCGCGACGTGCACGTGACCCACTACGGCCGCGTCTGCCCGATCGAAACCCCTGAAGGTCCGAACATCGGCCTGATCAACTCGCTGGCACTCTATGCGCGTCTGAACGAATACGGTTTCATCGAGACCCCGTACCGCCGCGTGGTCGAAGGCAAGGTGACGAACCAGATCGACTACCTGTCGGCCATCGAGGAAGGCAAGTACGTCATCGCGCAGGCCAATGCCGCGCTGGACGCCGAAGGCCGTCTGACCGGTGACCTGATCTCTGCGCGGGAGAAGGGAGAATCCATCCTGACGCCGGCCGATACCATCCAGTACATGGACGTGTCGCCCGCACAGATCGTCTCCGTGGCCGCTTCGCTGGTGCCGTTCCTCGAGCACGATGACGCGAACCGCGCGCTGATGGGCGCCAACATGTCGCGCCAGGCCGTGCCCGTGCTGCGTCCCGAGAAGCCTCTCGTGGGCACCGGCATCGAGCGTGTGGCCGCGATCGACTCCGGCACCGTCGTCACCGCCAAGCGCGGTGGCGTGGTCGACTACGTGGACGCGACCCGCATCGTGATCCGCGTGAACGACGCCGAGGCTGTCGCAGGTGAAGTGGGTGTAGACATCTACAACCTCATCAAGTACCAGCGTTCCAACCAGAACACCAACATCCACCAGCGTCCGATCGTCAAGAAGGGCGACAAGCTGGCGGCTGGTGATGTGATCGCCGATGGCGCATCGACCGATCTGGGCGAGATTTCGATCGGCCAGAACATGCTGATCGCCTTCATGCCCTGGAACGGCTACAACTTCGAAGACTCGATCCTGATCTCCGAACGCGTGGTGGCCGACGACCGCTACACCTCGATCCACATCGAGGAGCTGGTGGTGATGGCGCGCGACACCAAGCTGGGCGCGGAAGAAATCACCCGCGACATTCCCAACCTGGCCGAGCAGCAGCTCAACCGCCTGGACGACTCCGGCATCATCTACGTGGGCGCCGAAGTGCTGCCCGGCGACGTGCTGGTGGGCAAGGTCACCCCCAAGGGCGAGACCACGCTGACGCCAGAAGAGAAGCTGCTGCGCGCGATCTTCGGCGAGAAGGCTTCCGACGTGAAGGACACCTCGCTGCGTGTGGACCAGGGCTCGCAAGGCACCGTGATCGACGTGCAGGTGTTCACCCGCGAAGGCATCACGCGCGACAAGCGCGCGCAGCAGATCATCGACGACGAACTGAAGCGCTTCCGCCTGGACCTCAACGACCAGCTGCGCATCGTGGAAGCCGACGCGTTCGACCGGATCGAGAAGCTGCTGATCGGCAAGATCGCCAACGGTGGTCCGAAGAAACTGGCCAAGGGCACGACCATCGACAAGGCCTACCTGGACGACGTCGAGAAGTACCACTGGTTCGACATCCGCCCGGCCGATGAGACCGTGGCCGCCCAGCTCGAGTCCATCAAGAACTCGATGGAACAGACGCGCCACAGCTTCGATCTCGCGTTCGAAGAGAAGCGCAAGAAGCTCACGCAAGGCGACGAACTGCCCGCAGGCGTGCTGAAGATGGTCAAGGTCTACCTCGCCGTCAAGCGCCGCCTGCAGCCTGGCGACAAGATGGCCGGCCGTCACGGCAACAAGGGTGTGGTCTCCAAGATCGTGCCAGTGGAAGACATGCCGCACATGGCCGATGGCACGCCTGCCGACATCGTGCTCAACCCGCTGGGCGTGCCTTCGCGCATGAACGTGGGCCAGGTGCTCGAAGTCCACCTGGGCTGGGCCGCCAAGGGCCTGGGCCAGCGCATCGGCGACATGCTGCAGGCCGAAGCGAAGGTGGCCGAGCTGCGCAAGTTCCTCGAGACCGTCTACAACTCGGCTGGCAAGAAGGAAACCCTGGCCGCGCTGAGCGACGCCGAGGTGATCGAGATGGCGGAAAACCTGCAGACCGGTGTGCCGTTCGCCACCCCGGTGTTCGACGGTGCCTCGGAAGATGAGATCCGCGCCATGCTGAAGCTGGCCTATCCGGACGACATCGCACAACTCAAGGGGCTGACCGAGACCCGCACCCAGGCGCAGCTGTACGACGGCCGCACGGGTGACGCTTTCGAGCGCAAGACCACCGTGGGCTACATGCACTTCCTGAAGCTGCACCACCTGGTCGACGACAAGATGCACGCCCGTTCGACCGGTCCGTACTCCCTGGTCACCCAGCAGCCGCTGGGCGGCAAGGCACAGTTCGGTGGCCAGCGTTTCGGCGAGATGGAAGTGTGGGCACTGGAAGCGTACGGCGCTTCGTACATCCTGCAGGAAATGCTCACCGTCAAGTCCGACGACGTGCAAGGCCGCACCAAGGTGTACGAGTCCATCGTCAAGGGCGAGCACACGATCGACGCCGGCATGCCCGAGTCGTTCAACGTGCTGGTCAAGGAAATCCGCTCGCTCGGTATCGACATCGAGCTGGAAAGGAGCTGACGACCCCCTGCGCCGCTTCGCGGCGTCCCCTTGTGGGGACAGCACCAACGGCCCGGCAAAGCCGGTCCCGCGGTGCTTCTGGACCAGTCACTTCTTTCCTAACGTTGTCTTAAATATTTAAGGAAGTTCTCCATGAAATCCTTGCTCGACCTGTTCAAGCAGTTCACGCCCGACGAGCACTTCGATGCGATCCGCATCGGCCTGGCTTCGCCGGAAAAAATCCGCTCGTGGTCCTTCGGTGAAGTCAAGAAGCCCGAGACCATCAACTACCGCACGTTCAAGCCCGAGCGCGATGGCCTGTTCTGCGCCAAGATCTTTGGCCCCATCAAGGACTACGAATGCCTGTGCGGCAAGTACAAGCGCCTCAAGCACCGCGGTGTCATCTGCGAGAAGTGCGGCGTTGAAGTCACGCAGACCAAGGTGCGCCGCGAGCGCATGGGTCACATCGATCTGGCCGCACCTTGCGCCCACATCTGGTTCCTGAAATCGCTGCCGTCGCGTCTGGGCCTGATCCTGGACATGACGCTGCGCGACATCGAGCGCGTGCTGTACTTCGAGGCGTACGTGATCGTCGATCCCGGCATGACCCCGCTGAAGAAGTTCGCGATCATGAGCGAGGACGACTACGACGCCAAGCGCAAGGAATTCGGTGACGAATTCATCGCCAAGATGGGCGCCGAAGGCATCAAGGAACTGCTGCAGGCCATCGACCTCGACATCGAGATCGAGAAGCTGCGCAACGACCTGACCGGTTCCGAACTCAAGATCAAGAAGAACGCCAAGCGCCTCAAGGTGCTGGAAGCCTTCAAGAAGTCCGGCATCAAGCCCGAATGGATGGTGCTCGACGTGCTGCCCGTGCTGCCGCCGGACCTGCGTCCGCTGGTGCCGCTGGACGGCGGCCGCTTCGCGACCTCCGACCTGAACGACCTGTACCGCCGCGTCATCAACCGCAACAGCCGTCTGCGTCGCCTGCTCGAACTCAAGGCGCCCGAGATCATCGCGCGCAACGAGAAGCGCATGCTGCAGGAAGCGGTGGATTCGTTGCTGGACAACGGCCGCCGTGGCAAGGCCATGACGGGTGCCAACAAGCGCGCGCTGAAGTCGCTGGCCGACATGATCAAGGGCAAGAGCGGCCGGTTCCGTCAGAACCTGCTGGGCAAGCGCGTCGACTACTCCGGTCGTTCGGTCATCGTGGTGGGCCCGACGCTCAAGCTGCACCAGTGCGGCCTGCCCAAGCTGATGGCCCTCGAACTGTTCAAGCCTTTCATCTTCTCGCGCCTGGAAGCCATGGGCATCGCGACCACCATCAAGGCCGCGAAGAAGGAAGTGGAAGCCGGCACGCCGGTGGTGTGGGACATCCTTGAGGAAGTCATCAAGGAACACCCGGTGATGCTCAACCGTGCACCGACGCTGCACCGCCTGGGCATCCAGGCCTTCGAGCCGATCCTGATCGAAGGCAAGGCGATCCAGCTGCACCCGCTGGTCTGTGCGGCCTTCAACGCCGACTTCGACGGTGACCAGATGGCCGTTCACGTGCCGCTGTCCGTGGAAGCGCAGCTCGAAGCCCGCACGCTGATGCTGGCCTCGAACAACATCCTGTTCCCCGCCAACGGCGAGCCCTCCATCGTGCCGTCGCAAGACGTGGTGCTGGGCCTGTACTACGCAACGCGCGAGAAGATCAACGCCAAGGGCGAAGGCATGTACTTCGCCGATCTGGCCGAACTGCAGCGCGCGCTGGACAACGGTGTGGTCGAGATCACCGCCAAGATCGCCGTGCGCCTGACCCAGCACACGCTGGACAAGGCCTCGGGCGAATTCGTGCCTTCCACCTCGCTGGTGGACACCACGGTCGGCCGTGCACTGCTCTCCGAGATCCTGCCCAAGGGCCTGCCGTTCGAAGTGCTGAACAAGGCACTGAAGAAGAAGGAAATTTCGCGCCTGATCAACGCCTCGTTCCGCAAGTGCGGCCTGAAGGAAACCGTCGTGTTCGCCGACAAGCTGCTCCAGAACGGGTTCCGTCTGGCCACGCGTGCGGGCATCTCGATCGCCGTTGACGACATGCTGGTGCCCAAGGAAAAACCGGCCATCATCGACCGTGCCGAGAACGAGGTGAAGGAGATCGCCCAGCAGTACGCTTCCGGTCTGGTGACCGCGGGCGAGCGCTACAACAAGGTGGTGGACATCTGGGGCAAGGCCGGTGACGAGATCTCCAAGGTCATGATGGCCCAGCTGGCCAAGCAGAAGGTGACCGACCGCAGCGGCAAGGAAGTGGACCAGGAGTCGTTCAACTCCATCTACATGATGGCCGACTCCGGCGCCCGTGGCTCTGCGGCGCAGATCCGCCAGCTGGCCGGCATGCGCGGTCTGATGGCCAAGCCGGACGGCTCCATCATCGAGACCCCCATCACGGCGAACTTCCGTGAAGGCCTCAACGTGTTGCAGTACTTCATTTCCACCCACGGCGCCCGCAAGGGTCTGGCCGACACGGCGCTGAAGACGGCCAACTCCGGTTACCTCACCCGCCGCCTGGTGGATGTGACGCAGGATCTGGTGGTCAACCAGCAGGACTGCGGTACCTCCAACGGTACGCTGATGCGCGCCATCGTCGAAGGCGGTGAGGTGATCGAGTCGCTGCGCGACCGCGTCCTGGGCCGCACCACGGCCGAGGAAGTGATCCATCCGGAAACCCGCCAGGTGCTGGTGCCGGCTGGCGAACTGCTGGACGAAGACCTGCTCGACACCCTCGAAGCCGCTGCGGTGGACGAGGTGAAGGTGCGCACCGCGCTGACCTGTGAAACCCGCTTCGGCATCTGCGCCAAGTGCTATGGCCGCGACCTGGGTCGCGGTGGCCTGGTCAACATCGGCGAAGCGGTTGGGGTGATCGCCGCGCAGTCGATCGGCGAACCCGGTACGCAGTTGACCATGCGCACGTTCCACATCGGTGGTGCGGCATCGCGTGCGGCCGTGGCTTCCAGCGTGGAGGCCAAGTCCAGCGGCATGATCGGCTTCAACGCCACCATGCGCTACGTGACCAACACCAAGGGTGAATTGGTGGTGATCGCGCGCTCCGGCGAGATCATCATCCACGACGAACACGGTCGTGAGCGCGAGCGCCACAAGGTGCCGTACGGCGCTGTCCTGTCGGTCAAGGCCGACCAGGCCATCAAGGCCGGTGCGATCCTGGCCAACTGGGATCCGCTGACCCGCCCGATCATCACGGAGTTCGCTGGTCAGGTGAAGTTCGAGAACGTCGAGGAAGGCCTCACCGTGGCCAAGCAGGTCGACGATGTGACCGGCCTGTCCACCCTGGTGGTGATCGATCCGAAGCGCCGCGGCGCTGCCAAGGTCGTGCGCCCGCAGGTCAAGCTGATCGACGCTTCCGGCAACGAGGTGAAGATCCCTGGCACCGACCACTCGGTGACCATCGGCTTCCAGATCGGCTCGCTGATCCAGGTGCGCGATGGCCAGGACGTGGGCCCTGGCGAAGTGCTGGCGCGCATTCCGGTCGAAGGCCAGAAGACCCGCGACATCACCGGCGGTCTGCCGCGCGTGGCCGAGCTGTTCGAAGCCCGCAGCCCGAAGGACAAGGGCATGCTGGCCGAGATGACCGGTACCGTGTCGTTCGGCAAGGAGACCAAGGGCAAGGTTCGCCTGCAGATCACCGATCCGGATGGCAAGGTCTGGGACGAGCTCATCCCCAAGGAAAAGAACATCCTGGTGCACGAAGGCCAGGTGGTCAACAAGGGCGAAAGCATCGTCGACGGACCGGCCGATCCGCAGGACATCCTGCGCCTGCTGGGCATGGAAGAACTCTCGCGCTACATCGTCGATGAAGTGCAGGACGTCTACCGCCTTCAGGGTGTGAAGATCAACGACAAGCACATCGAGGTGATCGTTCGCCAGATGCTGCGCCGCGTCGTGGTCGAAGCCGTGGGCGATTCCAGCTACATCGCCGGCGAACAGGTGGAGCGTTCGGAGATCCTCAACACCAACGACGCCCTGCGCGCCGAAGGCAAGATCCCCGCGACCTACAGCAACGTGCTGCTGGGCATCACCAAGGCCTCGCTGTCCACCGACTCGTTCATCTCTGCGGCGTCCTTCCAGGAAACCACCCGCGTGCTGACCGAGGCGGCCATCATGGGCAAGCGCGACGACCTGCGTGGCCTGAAGGAGAACGTGATCGTGGGTCGCCTGATCCCGGCCGGTACCGGCATGGCTTACCACGAGGCCCGCAAGGTCAAGGAGAAGATGGACGACGAAGAGCGCCGTGCCATCGCCGAGGCCGACGCGATCTCGCTGGCGGCCGACCAGGCCGACGCTTCGAGCACCACCAACGAAGCGGAGTAAAGGGCCCACCGGCGCTGCGCGCCGTTGACCTGTCCAAAGCCCCCGGCCATCACCGGGGGCTTTTTTCATGGTGCTGTCGCGGGCGGCCAGGGCAAGTGGCGGGGTATATTGGCGCCGCATGCCGGGGAGGCAGGCGGCACGCCAACAAGGAGCTCCGAATATGTCCATTTCGCTGTGGGTTTTTCTGGCCGTGGGCCTGGTCGTGTTTTTCTGGGCCGTGGGCGCCTACAACCGGCTGGTCCGCCTGAAGAACGCGATCGCCAATGCGTTTGGCCAGATTGACGTGCAGCTCAAGCGCCGTTATGACCTGATTCCCAACCTGGTGGAAGTCGCGCGCCGTTATCTGGCGCACGAGGCGCAGACCCTGGAGGCGGTGATCGCCGCGCGCAACCAGGCGCGCACGGCCGAGCAGACCGCAGCTGGCAGCCCGCTCAACGCCGGTGCACTGGGTGCCCTGGCGGGTGCCGAGCAGTTGCTGGGGGGCGCATTGGGCAAGCTGTTCGCCGTGGTGGAGGACTACCCCGATCTCAAGGCCGACCAGAGCATGCGCGAGCTCAGCGAAGAGCTCACCAGCACGGAGAACCGTGTCGGCTTTGCGCGCCAGGCCTACAACGACCGCGTGCTGGAGTTCAACGACGCGGCGGCACAGTTCCCCACGCTGCTCATCGCCCGGCTGTTCGGTTTCCAGCCGCAGGCCATGCTGGCCTCAACGACCACCGAAGCCGAGCGCGAGACCCTCCGCGTCAAGCTGTGATGCACCCGGCGCGCTGTTGCCAGCGCGTGTGCTGACATGCGTTTCTTCGAATTCCAGCGCGATGCCCGAGGCCAGACCCGGCGCCTGCTGGTCGCGTTCGGCCTGACGGTGCTGTTGCTGCTGGTTGCGGTCAACGCGGCACTGGCACTGGCCTGGGGTCTCACCTGGGGTTTCTGGATGCCCGGCGAGGGGTTGCACCTGCCCCGTCACTTCTTCGCGGTCAATACCGGCGTGACCTTGCTCTTCGTGCTGGGTGGCTGGTGGGTCGAGACTTCACGCCTGGCCGATGGCGGTGGCGTGCGACTGGCCGAGCAGATGGGCGCGCGGCCCGCTCAGCCCTCAGGCAACCTGGACGAGCAGCGTTTCTGCAACATCGTCGACGAGATGGCGATCTCGTCGGGCATGAAGCGGCCACAACCCATGGTGCTGGCGCGCGATGAAGGCATCAACGCCTTTGCTGCCGGGTGGGACGAGGACGATGCCGTGGTGGCGGTGACGCAAGGCGTGCTCAGGCACCTCACCCGCGAGGAACTGCAGGGACTGGTGGCCCACGAGTTCAGCCACATCGGGGAGGGCGACACGCGCCTGAACATGCGGCTGGTCGGCATGGTATTCGGGCTCGAGATGCTGTTTCGCATGGGCCAGACCCTGTTCGAGCCCGACTCGCGAGACCGCCGGATGGTCGCCGCGCTGATCGGGCTGGCCATCATGGCCGCCGGTTGGCTGGGCTGGCTGGCAGGCCATGCGCTGCAGGCCGCCGTGTCCCGCCAGCGCGAATACCTGGCGGACGCGCGCGCGGTGCAATGGACGCGCAGCCGCGATGGCCTGGGCGGCGTGCTGCGCAAGGTGCTGAGCCAGCAGCGTGAAGGTGTGGTGCCGCGTCAGGTGGGCTCGATGGTGCAGCACATGCTGCTGGTGGCGAATGCGGGCGGCAGGACCGAGCATTGGCTCGACTCGCACCCGCCACTGAGCCAGCGCATCCGCCGCATCTACGGGCGCGACATGGGGCCGCTGCCTCTGCTCCGCGAGGACGAGCCCTTGCCAGCACCCGTCCAGCCTGCTGCGGCGGCCGTCGATGGCGGGCCCGGCTGGACCCTGAGCTGAGCGATCGGGGCCGGCTGTGTGTGACACTCGCGGTCTCCGCCCCGACCGCACCGCCACGGAATCCCCCTTTTGACCGCCACGGCCTCCCCATCCCCTGCATCCCATCCGCCTGGACCGACCCTGGCCACCCAGCTGCGCCACACCGCCGCCTGCGTGCTCGCGGTCGAGCAGGGGCGTTCGCTCAGCGAGGTGTTGCCCCAGCTGCCGCCGTCGCTGCGTCCTGGTGTGCAGGCACTTACTTTTCATGTGCTGCGCCATTTGGGTACCGCCCGCGCCCTTGTGGGCCGACTGGTCGAACGCAAGCCCGCACCGCCGGTGCAAGCCCTGCTGTGCAGCGCGGTGGCCTTGCTGCTGGACGCTTCCGATGAGCAGGCGCCGCGCTATCCCGCACACACACTGGTGAGCCAGGCCGTGGAGGCCGCACGCCAGGAGCGCCGGACCGAGCGCCAGGCGGCGTTCATCAACGCCTGCCTGCGCCGCTTCCTGCGAGAGCGCGATGCGCTGCTGCCCGCTGTCGCTGCGGACCCCGTCGCGCGCTGGAACCACCCGCTGTGGTGGATCGAGCGGCTGCAATGCGACCATCCCGACCACTGGCGGGCCATCCTCGAGGCCAACAACCAGCCGGGGCCGATGGCATTGCGCGTCAACCGCCGCCGGGTGGACCGCACGGCCTATCTGCAGGCATTGCAGGCCGCCGGTTTCAAAGCCACGCCTGTGGGACGCGACGGCGTGGTGCTCGCGGCGCCCCAGCCGGTGGAACGCCTGCCCGGCTTTGCCGATGGCCACTGTTCCGTACAAGACGCCGCGGCCCAGCTGGCGGCCGGACAACTGCTCGATGGTCGCGACTGGACGGCGGCTGACCGCGTGCTCGATGCCTGTGCCGCCCCCGGGGGCAAGACGGCACATCTGCTTGAGCAGGCGGACCTGAACCTGCTCGCGCTGGACGTGGACCCACGCCGCTGCGAGCGCATCCGGGACACCTTGCAGCGCCTGGGCCTGCAGGCCTCGGTGCGAGCCGCCGATGCCGCACAGCCGTCTGCGTGGTGGGATGGACAGGCGTTTGACGCCATCCTGCTCGACGCGCCCTGTACCGCCTCGGGCATTGTGCGGCGCCATCCGGACGTGCGCTGGCTGCGCCGTGCCAGCGACGTCGATGCGCTGGTGGCCACCCAGCGGGCTCTGCTCCAAGCCCTCTGGCCACTGCTCAAACCCGGGGGGAGGCTGGTCTACGCCACCTGCTCGGTTTTCCGGGCCGAGGGGGCCGAGCAGGTGAAGGCGTTCCTTGTGCACCACACTGATGCGCTCCATCGGGCCTCGCCGGGGCATTTGCTGCCGGGTATGGCCGCCCCCCCCGGAGAGTTCAACGACAATCCTCCGGGTGGATACGACGGTTTCTTCTACGCCTGCATCGACAAGGCCGACCAGCCTTGACCCACGGCCTCCCATCGCCCGCCCGGTTCGCGCCATGAGCCTCTGGCGGCTGTGGTGGCTGGGGTTGGTGCTGTCGTGGTTCACGTTCTGGCCGGCCCACGCCGAAGCCCCGAAGGTGCAGCAGCTCTCGCTGCAACGCACCCACGATGCCCTTTTCCTGTCCGCCCGCATGGAGCTGCAGCCGGCCGGCGCGGTGGAAGACGTGTTGTACAAGGCCGTTCCCCTCTATTTCGTGTGGCATGCCGACGTCTACCGGCAGCGCTGGTACTGGACCGACAAACGCGTGGCCAGCGCGACGCGCACCCTCCGTCTGGCTTACCAGCCTTTGACCCGCCGCTGGCGCGTCAGCCTCTCGAATGAAACTGCGGCTGCCTCGGGGGGCGCCGGCCTGCAATACGCCCTGCACCAGAACTTCGACTCCCTCAACGAGGCGTTGGCGGGGGTGGGCCGGGTGGCGCGGTGGAGGCTGGCCGATGCCAGTCGCCTGGACCCCGATGCCGACCATGAGGTCGAGTTCTCATTCCGCCTCGACCTGAACCTGTTGCCCAGGCCGTTCCAGATTGGCATGGCCAATCAACCTGAATGGACGGTGGAGCACCGGCAGACACTGCCGGTGCCCGCACAGGCCGAGACAGACCGCACACCGGAGGTGACCACCGGGGTGCAGGCTGTCGAGCTCACCGGCGAAGCCGGTGGGCGTGAGCCCGCTCGTTAGCTGCCATGTCCAGCGTGCGCGGCCAGGCTTCCGCCGTGACCCCGGTGCACACCACGGCACCCAGGAGCAAGCCCGCTGCCGTGCGCTGGGCCATCGGTGCCGGGCTGGTGTTCATGGCCGGCGTGGGCATGGTGCTGCTGTTCCTGCTCACCCTGGCCACCAACAACCGGGCGTTCTACGAACAGAACTTCAACTGGCTGGTGGGCATCAACGTGGCGGTCGCAGCCTTCCTGCTGCTCGTCATCCTGTGGCTGGCCTTGCGCCTGACGGTGCGCCTGCGACGGGGCAAGTTCGGCAGCCGCTTGCTGATCAAGCTTGCCGCCATCATCGGCCTGGTCGGCATCCTGCCGGGCCTGCTCATCTACACCGTGTCGTACCAGTTCGTTTCCCGCTCCATCGAGAGCTGGTTCGACGTGCGTGTCGAGTCCGCGCTCACGGCCGGCCTCAACCTGGGCCGCACCACGCTGGACACCCTGGCCGCCGATCTCAGCAGCAAGACCCGCGTCGCGGCCGAAGGCCTTTCGCGCCTGCCCAACACCTCGGCTGTGCTGGCCCTGGAGCGCGTGCGCGAGCAACTGGGTGTGACCGACCTCGTGCTCTGGGGAGCCAGCGGACAGGCGCTGGGCAGCTCCGGCGTCTCGCGCTTCGACATCAACCCCGAACGGCCCACGCCCGGACAGTTGCGCAACGTGCGTGCCGCGCGCGTGGTGGCGCAGATCGAAGGTCTGGAGGAAGACGGCAGCGGTGAGATCGAGGCACTGATCGCGGCCAGCCAGCCGCGCATCAAGGTGATGGCGCTGGTGAGTCCGCCCAACTTCGGATTCAGCGCTGAACCACGTTACCTGCAGGTGGTAGTGCCGTTGCCCGGTGCGCTGGTGACCGACGCCCTCGCCGTGCAGGTGGCCAACCGCGAGTACCAGGAACGTGCGCTCACCCGCGAAGGCCTGCGGCGCATGTACATCGGCACGCTCACTCTGGCGCTGTTCCTTGCCGTGTTTGGTGCCGTGCTGCTGGCCGTGCTGCTGGGCAACCAGCTGGTGCGCCCGCTGTTCGTGCTGGCCGAAGGCATGCGCGAGGTGGCCGCCGGCAACCTCGCGCCCAAGACCGCGCTCACCTCACGCGATGAGCTCGCCAGTCTCACGCGCACCTTCGCCAACATGACGCAGGACCTCTCGGACGCGCGCGAGGCGGTGCAGCACAGCATGGAACAGGTCGATGCCGCACGAGACAACCTGCAGACCATCCTGGACAACCTCACCGCTGGTGTCGTCGTGCTCGACGAGCAGGGGCACATCCAGAGTGTGAACCCCGGCGCCGAGCGCATCCTGCACACCCCACTGGCCTTGCACATCGGTCATCCGTTGACCCAGGTGCCCGGACTGGAGGCCTTTGGCGACGGGGTGTGGCAGCAGTTCGACCGGTTCCTGTCGGATCAGGCGCAGCACGAAGGTGGCAACTGGCAGCAGTCGTTCGAGCTCAGCGCGGACGGCACCACACCGTTCCAAGAAGGACTCACCCTCATCGTGCGCGGTGCGCTGCTGCCCGACAACGAACGCCTGCTTGTGTTCGACGACGTCTCGGAAATGGTCTCCGCCCAGCGCGCCAAGGCCTGGGGCGAGGTGGCGAGGCGGCTCGCGCACGAAATCAAGAACCCGCTCACGCCCATCCAGCTGTCGGCCGAGCGCCTGGCCATGAAGCTCGATGGCAAGGTGCAGCCACCCGAGCAGGCCATTCTCAACAAATCGGTGCGAACCATCGTCGACCAGGTCGATGCAATGAAACGCCTGGTGAACGAATTCCGCGACTACGCGCGCCTGCCCGCCGCGCAGCTCGCGGCCATCGATCTGAACGCACTCGTGCGCGACATCGTGGTGCTCTACGACAACGCCGCTGTGCCGGTGCGCCTCGAGCTGGCCGAGGGCCTGCCCAGGGCCATGGCCGACCCGCAGCAGGTGCGGCAGACCCTGCACAATCTGGTGCAGAACGCCCAGGACGCCATGGCCGGCGTGCCCGGCGCCCAGGTGCTGCTGCGCACGCGGCGGTCCGACTCAGGGCAGTGGGTGCGGCTGTCCGTGCTCGACGAAGGCCCCGGCTTTGCCGAGCACATTCTCAAGCGCGCGTTCGAGCCCTATGTGACCACCAAGGTCAAGGGCACCGGCCTGGGCCTGGCCGTGGTCAAGAAAATCATGGACGAACACGGCGGACGCGTCGATCTCAGCAACCGCATGACCGAAGGCAGGGTCATCGGCGCTCAAGTGTCGTTATCATTCGCAGTTGCGAATTGACAACACGTTCCGAGGAAAACACTCCGCGCCATGGCAACTATTCTGGTCGTAGACGATGAACTGGGGATTCGGGACCTGCTCTCGGAAATCCTCAACGACGAAGGTCATACGGTCGAGCTCGCCGAAAACGCTGCACAGGCCCGCTCCGTGCGCGCCCAGCTTCGCCCCGACCTCGTGTTGCTCGATATCTGGATGCCCGACACCGATGGTGTCACCCTGCTGAAGGAATGGGCCAGCACCGGCATGCTCTCCATGCCCGTGATCATGATGAGCGGCCACGCCACCATCGACACCGCGGTCGAAGCCACACGCATCGGCGCCACGGCATTCCTCGAAAAGCCCATCACCATGGCCAAGCTGCTCAAGGCTGTGGACCAGGGCCTGAACAAGGCGCCGGCCAAACCCGGTGGCAGTGCGATTCCCTCGACCTTGCGCGTGGGCAACATGCTGTCGCCGGAGCTCACGGTGGAAGCCGTCATGACCGGCAGTTCGCTGCCTGAACCCGCATTGGACCTTGGGCCGCAATCGTTGCAGTCATTCAACCTGGACGGCCCGCTGCGCGAGGCCCGCGACGAATTCGAGAAGGCCTACTTCGAATACCACCTCGCCAAGGAAGCCGGTTCCATGACCCGCGTGGCCGAAAAGACCGGCCTGGAACGCACCCACCTGTACCGCAAGCTCAAGCAACTCGGCGTGGACCTCGCGCGCAGCAAGCGCAACGCGCTCTGACCGGCTGGAAAGGGGCCTCCTGGAAGCTGCTACAATCTCGCTTCTGACCAAGGCCCGGTAGCTCAGTTGGTAGAGCAGCGGATTGAAAATCCGCGTGTCGGTGGTTCGATTCCGCCCCAGGCCACCAAATTCAAGTCCAGCACGGTGTGCTGGCGTCCAAAGCCCTAAGTGAATCAAGCACTTAGGGCTTTTTTGTTGTCCAGGCTGGTGCAGTAAAAGCCGGGGACATCTGGTTCATTGTGCAGTAACTTGCGCAGTAACAGGAATTTCTTGCACTCCTGACGCTGCAAGTTACTGCGTACTCATGGATAAATTGGTTCGGCCGGCAATGCCGGCAGATCGCGGAGAGGGTGATGCCAGTGCTGTCGAGCTTGGACGATCTGTTGGAACTAAGCGCCGGCTCCTTAGAGTTCGCACGACCTCCTCCTACTGCAAATCTAAGCGCGGCTGCGCACGAGGAGGTATGAAATGAGCGGGCGACCTGATGCGCAAAGAAGTTGCAGGCCTGACACTGGACGCTTTGATGGACCCTCCGAAGATCTGGACATCTTTCCTGCCGGATGTGACGCTTTGCAGGGGCTATCGGGCGGATATCGTGCCGACGCGATGATCTGCTGGACACAACTTGAACGAGCTCCGATTGCGGAAAGCGTGCGATCGCACGAGCAGTCCTAAACACATCGCTGGACGCATGACTCCTGTCCCCGACCTGTCCGTCGGACAAGTCGTGCCGGTGACTTTATTCTCGGCGACGCACCTCTTCCGCACGCGAGCACAGTTTCAGGGAATCGCTTTTGCTACCTCGTGCAAGCATTCCGCGATGGCAAATGCGCTGGCAAATGCTACGCGCTGGCGCTCGTTCGCTGCTTGGTTCAAGGAGATGGCCACCCTCGTAGTCGGCCGTCGACGCTTGCATCAAGCGCCATCTCGAACAGCCTTTCATACGCCTCGTCTTGCTGCGCTCTGAGCGTGTATCGACCAGGGCGATAGTTCGAATCGCCCTGTACCTCTGGTTTCACATCCACGCGGCCGATAAATTTCTCGCTCACCCACAACGAGCGAGACAAGGCCCATGGGCAATCCACCCAACATCATCATCACCGGTTCCGCACGAGGCATAGGCGCGGCCACCGCCGTGGAAGCCGGTCGCGCTGGCTACCGTGTATGCGTCAACTACGTCAACAACCGTGACGCCGCTGAATCCGTTGTCGCACGGATTCAGTCGGAGGGTGGGGAAGCCATCGCTGTGCGTGCTGATGTCTCTGACCCGGCCCAGGTGAAGCTGCTCTTCGAAGAAACGACCCGCAATCTGGGTCCAGTAACGCACCTGGTGAACAACGCCGGCGTTCCTGGACGAATTGGCAGGGTGGAAGAGTTGCACGAACAGACATTGCGCAGGACGTTCGAGGTCAACGTGTTTTCTGCTTTTCTCTGCGCACAGGAGTTCGTAAAACGTGCATCCACCCGACATGGCGCCTCGGGCGGCACCATCGTGAACGTGTCGTCGATGGCCGCCCGATCGGGATCTCCTGGTGAGCTCGTCCACTACGCCGCCGCCAAGGCCGCGCTGGAAGCTTTCAACTACGGGTTCGCAGCCGAAGTCGCCACCGAAGGCATTCGAGTCAATGCCGTGTCTTGCGGATTGATCGACACCGACATCCATGCCGAGGCCGGTGACGCTGAGCGAGTCAGGCGCTACGCCACCCGCATGCCGATGCAGCGCGCCGGTCGCCCCGAGGAAGTGGCTCAGGCGATCGTCTGGCTGCTGTCTGACAAGGCCTCGTACGTCACCGGTGCGGTGCTTCCAGTCGCGGGAGGTCGATGATGAGCTGGACCAATGCTTACCAACACCTGAGTTTTCTTCGCAACGGCCGCGTGCTCACCATTGTGATGAACCGGCCTGAGGTGAAGAACGCCGCCAATGTGCGCATGCACCGCGAACTCTCGACGGTGTTTTCTGATGCGCAGCGTGACCCGGACAGCGACATTCTGGTGTTGACCGGTGCGGGGGACGCTTTTTCGTCGGGCGGCGATATCCGCAGCATGGTGGACAAGATCGCAGACCGCACCCTCTGGAACGACACGGTCGACGAGGCCAGGGCGCTGTTCTATTCCATTCTGGATCTCCAAAAACCTCTGATCGCTCGTGTGAACGGCGCGGCCACCGGCCTGGGGGCCACGCTCGCTGTCTACGCTGACATATCGATCGCCGCGGAAAGCGCTGTCATCGGTGATCCGCATGTGAAAGTCGGTCTGGCGGCTGGCGACGGTGGGGCGCTGATGTGGCCGATGCTGGTCGGCTTCCAGCGCGCCAAGGAGCTTCTCTTTCTGGGAGACAACCTCAGTGCTACCGAGGCAGCGAAGCTGGGGCTGGTGACGCACGCGGTTCCGGATGACGAGCTGGATGCGCGCATCGATGCACTGACGGCAAGGCTCCAGAAGATGCCGCCGGTGGCCCTGCGAGGAACCAAACGGGCCATCAACCACACCTTGAAGCAGTTGGCGTTGGCCACCTTCGAGTTTGGTGTGTCACTGGAAACGCAGAGCCAGTTGACCCAGGACCATGCGGAAGCGGTGAATGCCTTCGTCGAGAAGCGAAAACCGGCTTTCACCGGACGCTGAGGCCGCCATGACAGGACTGGATGCGCTTTTCCGCCCACGCTCGGTGGCGATCATCGGTGCGAGCTCTGACCCCAACAAGGTCGGCGGTCGACCGCTGCATTTCCTGCAGAAGGCCGGGTACCAAGGCCGGTTGCTGCCCATCAACCCGAGTGCTGCGGAGGTGCAGGGGGTCCGTGCCCACCGCTCGTTGTCGGAGATCCAGGAGCCCGTGGATCAGGCCATCATTGCCGTGGCGGGACGCCAGGTGCTCGAGGTGGCCAGTGAGTCCATTGCCCATGGGGTGAAGGCGCTGCAGATCTTCTCGGCGGGTTTTGGCGACGACGCCAACGACACCCGTCTGCTGCTCGAACGCGCCCGGGCGGCAGGTGTGCGTGTGCTGGGCCCGAACAATCTCGGCTTGTTCAATGCTGTCGATGGCTTCTTCGGTACTTTTGCCACGGCGCTCGATGGCGCCTGGCCGAGCCGGGGCAGCGTGGGCGTTGTCACGCAGTCTGGCGCGTTTGGCTCGTATTTCTTCGGCATGGCGCAGCGGCGGGGGCTCGGGTTCTCCCACTTCGTGACCACGGGCAACGAAAGCGATGTGGATGTCGCGGATTGCATTGCCTACCTGGCGAACGACGCGGACACCCAGGTCATCGTCACTGCGATGGAAGGGTGTCGAGACGGCCGGAAGCTGGCGAGCGCGCTGGCTGCGGCGCGCTCAGCGGGCAAGCTCGTGCTTGCCATGAAAGTGGGTGTCTCACCCGAGGGGGCGCTGGCCGCTGCCACCCACACCGGCTCCCTGAGCGGCGAAGACAGGGTCTTCGATGCCGTGCTACGGGATCTGGGAATTGCCCGCGCCCAAAGCCTGGCGCAGCTGGTGGAGGCCGCCTACCTCGCCACCATCGGGCCGCGCCCCCTCGATCGATCTGCACTCGTCGTCACCACCTCCGGTGGCATTGGTGTGCTCTCTGCAGACGCAGCGCAGTCTGCTGGTCTTGAGCTCCCGCACATCAGCAATGGCGCCCATGCGCGGGTGAAGGCCATTGCATGCTTGGCGGACGGACGCAATCCGGTGGACACCTCGGCGGGAATCATCGGCGACCTGAGCGCCTACGCCCAGATCACGGAGGTCGCGCTGGAAGGGCAGCGCTATGCGTCAGTGGTCTGCTACATGGCGCACATCGCACGCAATCCCTCGCATTGGGCTCAACTGCGCGAGCCGCTCTACGCCTTGCGGCGGCGGTTCCCCGCGGTTCACTTCGCTGCGGTGCTGCTGAGCGACCAGGGTACCACCAAGGATCTGGAGGCTCACGGATTTTCCGTGTTCGAGGACCCGACCTCCGCGATACAGGCCATCGCCGCGTGCTCCCCGTTGCCTGCCCTGTCAGAACTCTTCACCCCGACAGCCGACGACACGCCGGGACAGACGATTGACGGCCCGCTGCGCACCGAGGCCGAATGCAAACAGGCCTTGGCGGCGTTGGGCATTCCGTTCGCACCCGAGCGGGTGGTCACGGACCTTGACACCGCGGTTGTCGCGGCGGACGAGGTCGGCTTTCCTGTGGTGCTCAAGATCGTCTCGCCCGATATTGCACACAAGACCGAGGTAGGTGGTGTGCGGGTGGGCCTCAACAACTCCTCCGAGTTGCGTGCTGCGATGGTCGAGATGAAAGAGACGGTGCACCGGCATGTGCCCACGGCGCGCATCGAAGGGTTCATCGTCGCTCGCCAACTGATGGGGGGCGCGGAAATCCTGGTGGGCACGCAGCGTGACCCGGTGTTCGGTCCGGTCGTGACGGTGGGAGCGGGTGGTGTGCTTGCCGAACTGCTCGACGACGTTCAGGTGCGCCTGGCCCCGGTCGACCTGGCCTCGGCCCGGGATCTGCTGGCGCGCACCCGCATCGCGGCCCGGCTTTGTGAAGGCTTTCGGGGCAGTGTGCCGGCCGATCTGGACGCGCTGGCCCAACTCGTCGCCCGCATTTCCCAGGTGGCCTGGACGCACCGGGACCAGATCGCAGGTATTGACCTCAACCCCGTGCTGGCGTTGCCCAGCGGTGCGTTCGCGCTGGACGCCCTCATTGCGAAGGACTGACGATGACACATCCCAAGCCAACGCCCAACCCGGCGCACCTGCGCAGCCCCGGCCACAGCGCGCCGTGCTCGCGCGCCGAGATGCTCAGCCGCGTCGCCCGCTTCGCCGAACGCGCGGCGGACGACGGCGCGTTTCCTGACCTCAAGCAGCAGCAAGGCCAACGCAGCGTGTCGTACCGGCTCAGTCCCCAGCAACTGGGCGGACCGGCACCCATCGCGCAGCCGCACAACTTCCATCTGTCGATTTCGTCGTTGTCCAAAGGTGTGAGGCCGACCGTTCACTCCCACCCCTACAACGAAGTGTTCATGCCGCTCAATGCACGGTTCCGGCTGCTGTGGGGCGAGCATCTGGACGAGTCCATCGACCTGGCGCCGTTCGACGTGGTTTCCGTGCCGGCCGGCGTCTTCCGGACCTTCGAGAACCTGGACGATGAGGTGGGTCACATGATGGCCATCTTCGATCATGGGGGCGATCCGCACACCGGCATCGTGGTGCCCGAGGATGTGTACCGCAAGTTCTACGTCAACTGGACACCCGGCATGGTCGGCGTGCAGGGCTGAGAGATGAGCACCGCACTTCATACCCTGGCCGACGCCTTGTGGGCGGCGGCTGCCACGCAAGTGCCGATCCCGCCGCTGTCCGAAGCCGCACGCGCACTCGGTATCGACAACACGGCGGAACACGCTTACGCCATCCAGCGCATCAACCGGGACCGCCGCTCTCGCTCGGGCGACCGTGTGGTAGGGCGCAAGATCGGCCTCACCGCAAAGGCGGTGCAACAGCAACTCGGCGTGAACACGCCCGACTTCGGTGACCTCTGGGCCGCAGGCAGCCACGGAGATGGCGACGAGATTCCCCTGCGCGGGCTGATGCAACCCAAGGTGGAGGCCGAGGTCGCCCTGGTGCTGGCACACGACGTTGATGCGGTCGATGCGACCGTGGCGGATGTCATCCGCGCGACTGCGTTCGCCTTGCCCGCGCTGGAGATCGTCGACAGCCGCATCGCCGACTGGCGCATTGGCCTGTTCGACACGATTGCCGACAACGCCTCGGCCGGTGCGTTCGTGCTGGGCGCCGACCCGGTGCGCCTGGACCGTCTGCAACTGCGAGACGCGCAGATGACCATGGTGCGCAACGACGAGACGTGTTCCACGGGCATCGGCAGCGCCTGCCTGGGCCACCCGATGAATGCCGCGGCGTGGCTGGCACGCACGCTGGCGCGCATGGGCAATCCATTGCGGGCGGGAGACATCGTGCTCACAGGTGCCCTCGGACCGATGGTTTCGGTGCAGGCGGGCGATCACTTCGAAGCGCGGATCGAAGGCCTGGGTGCTGTCTCGGTCCGGTTCGCATGACGAAAGAAAGCAGGACGGATATGAAAAAAATCAAGGCCGCAATCATCGGCAGCGGCAACATCGGTACCGATTTGATGATCAAGATCCTGCGCCAGGCGGAGCATGTCGAGTTGGCGGCGATGGTGGGCATCGACCCCACCAGCGACGGACTGTCACGCGCGCAGCGACTGGGTGTTTCCACCACGCACGAAGGAGTTGAAGGTCTGCTCGGATTGCCGCAGTTCGCCGACATCGGCATCGTGTTCGATGCCACTTCGGCCACCGCACATTTTCAGCACGAGGCACGCCTGCGTGCCGTGCGGCCCGGTATGCGCTGCATCGACCTGACACCTGCGGCGGTGGGGCCGTACTGTGTGCCCGTGTTGGCGGAAGCCGACGACGTGCTGAACGCCCTGAACCTCAACATGGTGACCTGCGGCGGCCAGGCCACCATTCCGATGGTGCGCGCCGTGTCGCGTGTGGCGCCCGTCCATTACGCAGAAATCGTGGCCTCAATCGCGAGCAAGAGCGCTGGCCCGGGAACGCGGGCGAACATCGACGAATTCACGGAAACCACTTCGCGTGCCATCGAGGTGGTGGGCGTTGCGCGGCGAGGAAAAGCCATCATCGTTCTCAATCCGGCCGAGCCACCGATGATGATGCGGGACACCGTCTACACCCTGAGCGATGTGGCAGACGAGGCCGCCATTGAAGCATCGGTGGACGACATGGCCCGTGCAGTGGCTGCCTATGTGCCGGGCTATCGACTCAAGCAGCGTGTGCAGTTCGACCGCATTCCCGCCCGCAGCCCGATTCTCATCCCGGGGATCGGTGCCGTGTCCGGTCTCAAAACGTCGATCTTTCTCGAGGTGGAGGGTGCCGCGCACTACCTGCCTGCCTATGCCGGCAACCTCGACATCATGACCAGCGCCGCCCTGGCGTGCGCCGAGCGCGTGGCGTCGCGCCTGATCGAACAGGTCACCACACCTTCCCTCTGAGGCCACTTCATGAACGCTCCTACTGGAAAGAAGCTTTACATCAGCGACGTCACGCTGCGCGACGGCAGCCATGCCGTGCGCCACCAGTACACCGTTGACCAGATGCGCCGCATTGCGCGAGCGCTCGACGACGCCCGCGTGGATTCGATCGAAGTGGCGCACGGTGACGGATTGGCAGGTTCCAGCTTTAACTACGGGTTCGGTGCCCACACCGACCTGGAATGGATCGAAGCGGTAGCGTCAGAGGTGCAACATGCCAGGGTGGCGACGCTGTTGCTGCCGGGCATCGGCACCGTGCATGATTTGAAAGCGGCTCATGCTGCTGGAGCGAGTGTGGCTCGCATCGCCACACATTGCACCGAGGCCGATGTGAGTCGACAGCACATCGAAACCGCGCGCTCCTTGGGTATGGACACCGTCGGCTTCTTGATGATGAGCCACATGACCACCCCCGCGAAGTTGGCGCAGCAGGCGCTATTGATGGAGCAATACGGGGCTACCTGCATCTACGTCGTCGACTCTGGCGGTGCCATGGGCATGGGTGACATCCGGGACCGTTTCCGCGCGCTCAAGGAGGTGCTGCGTCCCGAGACACAGACCGGCATGCACGCGCATCACAACCTCAGCCTGGGCGTGGCCAACAGCATCGTGGCGGTCGAGGAAGGCTGCGACCGGGTGGATGCCAGTCTGGCAGGGATGGGGGCTGGCGCCGGCAATGCACCGCTGGAGGTGTTCATCGCTGCTGCGGAAAAACTGGGCTGGGAACACGGGTGCGATCTCTACGCGCTGATGGATGCCGCCGACGACATCGTCCGCCCGTTGCAGGACCGGCCAGTGCGCGTGGACCGTGAGACCCTGGCGCTGGGCTACGCCGGTGTGTACTCGAGCTTTCTGCGCCACAGCGAGGCCGCCGCCGGAAAGTACGGTCTGAAAACCGTGGATGTGCTCGTCGAACTTGGCCGCCGGCGCATGGTGGGCGGACAGGAAGACATGATCGTCGACGTCGCGCTCGATCTGTTGCAGAACGGCGTGGCCGCTCGCAGCGATCCAACTTGAACAGTCCGGAGATTCCACCGTGCCTGTGGTCACCTGCATCGAAGACCTGCGCAAACTGGCCGAGGCGCGCGTGCCGCGAATGTTCTACGACTACGCAGACGCTGGCTCGTGGAGCGAGACCACCTACCGTGCCAACGAGGCCGATTTGCGCCGCATCCGGTTTCGGCAACGTGTCGCGGTCGACATCGAAGAACGAAGCGTGAGCAGCACCCTGCTCGGTCAGGCCGTGGCAATGCCCGTGGCGCTGGCGCCGGTGGGCATGACAGGGATGCAGCACGCCGACGGTGAAATCCTGGCGGCGCGCGCGGCCGCCGCCTTTGGCGTGCCGTTCACCCTGTCGACCATGAGCATCTGCTCGATCGAGGACGTGGCTGAAGCCTCGCCCGAACCGTTCTGGTTCCAGCTCTATTTGATGCGAGACCGGGCGTTTGTTGAACGCCTGATCGAAAGAGCCAGGGCGGCGCGCTGCAGTGCGCTGGTGCTGACGCTTGACCTGCAGGTGATCGGGCTGCGGCACAAGGACTTGCGCAATGGCCTGTCGGCGCCCCCCCGGCTCACGGCCAGGACGCTGGTCAACATCGCCACCAAACCGCGCTGGGCGCTGCGCATGCTGCGCACGCCACGCCGGAACTTCGGCAACATCGTGGGCCATGTGCAGGGTGTTACCGACATGGCGAACCTCTCGGCCTGGACCGCGCAACAATTCGACCCTTCCCTGAGCTGGGAAGACGTGCGTTGGGTGCGGCAGCGATGGGAAGGGCCGCTGGTGCTCAAAGGCATCATGGATGCGGACGACGCCCGCATGGCAGTCAACGCCGGGGCCGACGCCGTGGTCGTCAGCAACCATGGTGGCCGGCAGCTCGATGGTGCGCCGAGTTCCATTGAAGCGCTGCCGAGCGTGGTGGAGGCGGTGGGCGATCGCACCGAAGTCTGGATGGACGGTGGAATTCGCAGTGGGCAGGACATCCTCAGGGCGCTGGCCATGGGCGCTCGAGGCGTGATGGTGGGGCGGGCTTATGTCTACGGCCTGGGCGCGCTCGGCGAGGCGGGGGTCAGGCAATCGTTGCAATTGCTGCGCAAGGAGCTGGACCTGACGATGGCGTTCTGCGGTCGAAAGTCCATCGCCGAGGTTGATCGCTCGATTCTGTATGAATCGTCAGTGAACCATGACTTCGGTGCCAGGCGGCAAGGCGGCGCGCACGGTGTCCCTCAGCCATAGGTGTGCCGGGGCATGGTGCGCACGCTCGTGCCAGTAAAGGGCGATGTCAATGGGCCGGGTGGTGAAAGGCAGTTCGATGACCTGCACAGGAAACAGCTCCGCCAGTGCGATGGCGGCGAGGCGGGGCAAGGAGAGGACCATGTCGCTGTGAGAAACCAGGTGCGCGCTCAGCATGAACTGCGGGCTGGTGAAGGCGATGCGCCGTTGCAAACCCTGTGCAGCGAGCGCGCTGTCGACAAGGGATCCGAAGTAGTTCAGACCGCTCGGGGCCACGCTCACCTGGGGCAGATTGGCGAATTGCGCTGCGTCCACACCCTTCTCCATTTCAGGATGATCGCGCCGCGCGATGAACACTAGACGGTCGCGCAACAGCGGGCTGCGGCGCAGGCCCGCAGGGGGCTGAGGGTGGTAGGCGATCGTCAGATCGATCTCGGCCGTTTCCAGCGCGAGTTCCGTGCGCTGAATGGGGATCGGCACGATGTCCAGCGTGCAGCGAGGTGCCTGTGTGCGAACGATGCCTGCCAGCCGGGGCATCAGCAGCAGCTGCATGTAGTCGGAGGTGGTGATGCGGAACTGCTCCTGCGCGCTCAGCGGATCGAACCTGTCCGCACCGTCCTGCAAACCGCGCAACTGCTCGATGGCGGTTCGAACCCTGGGCAGGAGATCTTGTGCGCGCCTGGTGGGCACCATGCCTTCGCGAGTGCGTACGAGCAGTGGGTCGGAAAACCTGTCTCTGAGCCGGGCGAGCACCTCGCTGGCCGACGACTGCGACATGCCCATGCGATCGGCCGCGCGCGACACACTGCCTTCACGCACCAGTGTGTCGAAGCACTCCAGTGTGTGGAGATCCAGGGAGCTGCGCGCACCGGCGTTGGACATCTGTTCGACAGGCGCAGCGTGGCCTGGCTGGGCTCAATCAGCCCGGGGTGGCATCAGCGCGCGCAGCAACCGGTTGGTCTGGTGCTGCACCCACCGCTTCTCGCCCACCGTGTGGCGGTAGGCCAGCCACTGTGCGTCGGCATACAGGCCGGCGCGCCGCCGTTCCCGGTCGGCGTGGCTGTCGTACCGCCAAAGGTGGACGAACTGGTTCAGGTCGCCGGTTTCGGTCACGTAGTAGGCATGCGGCTCGCCCAGGTGGCGCCGCATGATCGGCAGGGCCACAGCCATGTGATGGCTCAGGTACTCGTCGAGCAGTCCTGGCGCGATGGTGTACGTGCGTTCGTCGACGATCATGCTGCTCACTCGGCCTTGATGTTTTTCTCGCGGATGATGCGCGTCCACTTCGCCAGATCGTCCCGCGTGGCTGCGGCTAGGTCCTCAGGGGTGCTGCGCACCGCTTCAAGCCCCAGCGCGGCGTACTTTTCGCGTGACGTCGGAAGATCGACGATGCGGTGGATCTCGCGGTTCAGCCGCAACACGATGTCCCGTGGCGTGCCCGCTGGACCGTACACCGCGTACCAGGCAGAAGCCTCGAAGCCTGGCAGGCCAGCCTCGCTCATCGTGAGCACGTCTGGCCAGGCGGCCAGGCGGCGAGGCGAGGTCACGGCCAGAGGGCGCAGGCGCCCATCCTTGATGAACGGCGCGAACGCGGCCACGCTGTTGAACATCACGTTCACCCGGCCGGCTAGCAGGTCGGGCATCACCTGGCTGCTGCCTTTGTAGGGCACATGAAGCATCCTCACCCTAGCCTGTTCTTCGGCCAGCACGGCGGCCATGTGCTGCATAGTGCCGACACCCGACGATGCGTAGCTGATCTGGTCCGGCTGGGCGCGCGCTGCGGCCACCATGTCTGCCACGTTCTTGAAGGGCGAGTTTTGCGCCACACCGAGCATCAGCGGCGTATTAGCCACGAGTGCAATCGGCGTGAAGTCTTTCAGCGAGTCATACGGCATGCTCGCATACAGCGCCGGGTTAATCGAGTGGGTGGCCGTAGTGGTCAGCAGCAGCGTGTATCCGTCGGGCGCCGCCTTGGCCGCCGCATCCGCCCCCAGATTGCCGCCGCCGCCGGCCTTGTTCTCGACAAAGGCGCTGCCCAGTCCGGCACTCATTTCCTGCGCAAACAAGCGGGCCAGAATGTCGGGCCCGCCACCTGGCGCGAATGGCGCGATGATCCGGATGGGCTTGGCTGGCCACGCACCCGGTTGCTGGCTGTGGGCGGGGAAGGCCTGCCAGGCGCATGCAGCCGCAGCCAGTGTGAGAAGGTTTCGTCTCTGAATGTCCATGCTGCCTGTCTCCTTGTATTTGGTGGCCATTGTGTCGGGCGCTCGCGCACCGGGCTATGGCCCCCAGGGATATAGTCATCATGCGCCGGCCGCATGATCGTGAAGACATCTACCGGGTTTGCGCAGGCTTGCCGCGTTCCCGCATTCACCGAAGGGCGCAATGAACGATATTCACAAGCAACTCGATCTGAGCCTGTTGCGCAGCCTGGATGTCCTGGTTTCCGAGGCGCATGTGTCCCGAGCGGCCGAGCGACTTGAAATGAGCCAGCCTGCCATGAGCCGAGTGTTGGCCAGGCTGCGCGAACGCTTCGGCGATCCCATTCTCGTGCGGGGGATCAGCGGCATGCAGCCCACTCCACGGGCACTCGCGCTGGCGGAGATCTCGCGCCGAATCCTTCACGATGTCGAACAGGTCTTAGGCAATTCTCTGCCATTCGAGCCATCAACCTGTTCTCAGTCGTTCCGCATCATCGCCACCGACTACACGCACGCGGTTTTCATCCCGCAGCTGGCCGCCGCCCTGCAGGAGCAGGCGCCCGCCGCCTCGTTGTCTATCAAGCACCCCATCCACCCGCGGGCGTTGCTGTTGGGATTCGAAGAAGGGGAAATTGATCTGGCGGTGGGTCACCTGGAAGAGCCTCCTGGCAACTTGCGATTTGTCCCACTGTTCGAGGACAGCGTGAGCTGTCTGATGCGAAGCGACCATGCCTACTTGAGCGGACCTGCAGACCTGCAAGCCTTTGCCGAACTGCGCCACATTTTGGTCACGCCTTCGGGGTTCGGTCACTTTCAATCCAATGTCGACCGGGCGCTCGCTGCTGTGGACTTGAAGCGACGTGTTGGAATGCTAAGCCAGCACTTCATGGCCGCACCTTTTGTCGCAGCAAAAAGCGATATGGCTGTGTTGATGCCACGCAGGCTTGCAGAGCACTACAGCAAACTGCTCGGCCTGACCCTGGTCCCTCCTCCGCTCGACATCAAGCCATACAAGGTCTTTATGTACTGGCACGAGCGAAGCCACTTGGTACCTGCGCACCGTTGGCTTCGTGGCGTCGCTGACGAATGCGGAAGATCGTTGATATGCGGATAGGGCCCAGGAATTGACGTTCGGGGCAATTCTGGTTGATCGGCCCCTTTCGTTAGGAGACTGGGTTTCGTCCAGAGGGGCCAGTCCCTTTCCCTTGAGCCCCTAAACAGTCTACGAGAACCGTACAAGCTCTAGGAGACGATCGCATGCAGCTCGAGTTGAACCTCTTTGCAACTGTGCATGAAAATGGAATTGCCAGCCGAGAGTAGCAACGTCCCGATGAAGTTGCGGTGATGCTTGACGGCAACGTTACCTGGATGAGCCTCAAGCTTGGCCCTCCTGCAAACTGCGCAGCAGGCTTCGCACCAAGGCATCGAGAGCCTTTTGCTTGTTTTCTGGGGTGACGATGGCGTCGTTGAGATCGCCATCCGCAGCCAGATCAAATCTAGCACGCAGGTACTCTTGCTCCAGCCTATCCCTCGACGCGAAGTTGAAGTCCAATCCTTCAAGGCGCGTGCGTATTTCGACCAATCTTGCCTTATCAACATCGCTCAGCGCGCTCTGCTTGGTGGAGAGCTGATGCAGAGCCAGGAGCTCCTCATTAGTGGAATTGTCGAGGCTCGTGCCCAAGCCAAACATATCGCTGGTCACGATTCCGGCGAAGCCCATGCCCTTGGGGTCAACTGCAGGGTTTTCCGCATGCACAGCCCGGGTGTCCGTATGACGGTAGAGGATTTGTACCTGCTCCTTCACCAGTTCAGCAATGGCGAGAGGATTGTGGGTTGTCAATACGATGTGGCTGTTGTCCTGCCCCTCATTGTCGTGACCAACGAAGGATTTCAGATAGCGCAGGTAATCCACGCACCAGCGCGGGTTCAAGTGCGTGTCCGGCTCATCCAGAAGAAACAGACTTTCATTGTCGGCAGTGAAGCGCAGTAGGCCCAGCACAGTTAGCAACTGCTGTTCGCCTTCACTGAGTTCTCGGAAGGTCACGCTGCCATCATTCTTCTTCAAGCGCACACGGATACGTACTTCTTCGATCAGCTCAGAAACGTGGGTGCTCTCAAGGTCACGGAAGAACTGCGCGGGTAGCCGATGGCGTTCAGCGTGATGACAGACACCATGGCCAGAGCGCGCAGGGTGTCGGGCAGGGCTTCGCGTGGGCGTCTTGCGTCCATGACGCAACTCAGCGCCAGCCAGGCACCTTCTTCAGCACGAAGTTCATCGGCGGATCAGCGGGGGCGGCGCGCCCTTCGGCGGAACGGCGCACGCCACGCAGTTCCTGGCCACAGCCGCCGGGAACCACGTTGCCTTCCCACACCGCGTCCATGTTCACACCGTCGGCCGACTCGTCCAGATTGAATTCGCCCTGCGTCACGTCGCCCGACACCAGCGCTTGCCGGTCGTTGCCCTGGGTGCTGCGTTTGAGGCTGCCGCGCACACTGCCCGGGTACTCGGGATGCCGCTCGAACAGCAGGGCGCCGGTGGACGCCGGGGTGGCTTCGTTGCCGCTGCCATCCTGCGGCCACAGCGCCAGTTGCCACAGGCCGTAGAGCTGGGCCGGTGCGATGTCGCCGGACGCGTCGCACACCGTGGCCGGCACGGCAGGCGGGGTTTGGGTGTGTGCCGGAGCGGTGCCGAGCAGGGTCAGGCAGAGGCAGAGAAGTGTGTGGCGTCGCAGTGTCATGGAGCGGTGTCGGCGGCTTTCTGGGCCGCCTGTTCGGTGGCGCGTTGTGCGAATTCGGCCCGCAGTGCGCGCAGCTTTTCGCGAGGGTCTTCTTTCACGGTGGCCTGGTCCAGCGCCATTTCCTTGATGAAGCGGCTGGCCTGCCCCGGGACGCTCTCGCGCCCCTTCTTGCGGCGCTTGAGCCAGCTCACCGCCAGCGTTCGCTGCGCGCGAGTGATGCCCACGTACATGAGGCGGCGCTCTTCCTGCAGACGCTGCGCGATCACCTCGGCCGGCAGGTCGGCGTCGTTCTCGTCCAGCTTGAACGGCAGCAGGCCTTCGTTCACGCCCACCAGCATCACATGCGGCCACTCCAGACCCTTGGACGCGTGCAGGGTGGAGAGGGTCACCACGTTCTGGTCCTGTTCGCGCTCGCTCAGCGTGGAAAGCAGCGCGATGGTCTGTACCACTTCCAGCAGGCTCTTGCGTTCGCTTTCCACCTGCACGCCAGCCTCGTCCTCGATCTTGCCGCCGCAGCGCCCGGCCACCCAGTCGCAGAAGTCCATCACGTTGGTCCAGCGCGCGGCCGCCACCTTTTCGTTGTCCTCGCTGTCGTACAGGTGCTTCTCGTAGCCGATGTCCTTGAGCCAGTCGTTGAGGAAGGTGCGTGCGGCTTCGTGGCCCATGGTGTGGCGCGCGCGGTACTCCAGGTCGTTCACCGCACGGCCGAATTCGTGCAGCGTGGCCACCGCGCGCGGGGCCAGGGCGGTGCCCAGTGAGTTCGCGAACAGGGCTTCGAACAGGCTCAGCTTGTACTGCGTGGCGAAGGCGCCGAGTTGCTGCAGGGTGGTGTGGCCGATGCCGCGTTTGGGTGTGGTGGCCGATCGCACGAACGCCGGGTCGTCGTCGTTGTTGACCAGCAGTCGCAGCCAGGCGCACAGGTCGCGGATCTCGGCCTTGTCGAAGAAGCTCTGCCCACCCGAGACCTTGTACGGAATCTGCGCACGGCGCAGCGACTGCTCGAACGAGCGAGCCATGTGGTTTGCGCGGTAGAGGATGGCGAAGTCGCGCCACTCCTTGTGCTGGGAGTTCGCGCGCAGGCTCTGGATGCGCGCCACCGCGCGTTCGGCCTCGTGCTCCTCGTTGTCGGCATCGACCACGCGCACCGGTTCGCCTTCGCCCAGGTCGCTCCACAGCGTCTTGGGAAACAGCTTGGGGTTGGGACCGATCACGTTGTTGGCTGCGCGCAGGATGGCGCTGGTGGAGCGGTAGTTCTGCTCCAGCTTGATCACCCGGAGCTGCGGGAAATCGATCGGCAGTTTCTTCAGGTTGTCCAGTGTGGCGCCGCGCCAGCCGTAGATGGACTGGTCGTCATCGCCCACGGCGGTGAAGCGCGCGTTCTCGCCCACCAGCAGCTTGAGCAGCTCGTACTGGGTGGCGTTGGTGTCCTGGTACTCGTCCACCAGCACGTGGCCCATCTTCTTCTGCCAGCGCGCGCGCACGTCCTCGTGCTCGTTCAGCAGTTTCAGCGGCAGGCTGATGAGGTCGTCGAAGTCCACGCTCTGGTAGGCGACGAGGCGCTCTTCGTAGCGGCCCATGATGGTCGCCATCACCCGCTCGTTCTCGTCCTTCGCCTGCGCGAGCGCCTGTGCCGCGTTCAACCCCGCGCTCTTCCAGGCGCTGATGCCCCACTGCCAGCCGCGCGCGGTGGCCGCGTCGGTGGTGCCCCCGCAGTCCTTGAGCAGGCTGGTGATGTCGTCGGTGTCGAGGATGGAAAACTGCTTCTTCAGGCCGAGCACTTCGCCGTCTTCCCGCAAAAGCCGCACGCCCAGCGCATGGAAGGTGCAGATCAGCACCTTCTTCGCGTCGCGGCCCACAAGCTGGGCGGCGCGCTCGCGCATTTCGGCCGCGGCCTTGTTGGTGAAGGTGATGGCGGCGATGCGGTCCGCCGGCAGACCCATCTGGATCAGCCGCGCGATCTTGTGCGTGATCACCCGCGTCTTGCCGGAGCCCGCACCTGCGAGCACCAGGCATGGTCCGCCCAGGTGGTTCACGGCATCCAGTTGCGCGATGTTCAGGCCGTGGGACATGGAGGAACGGAAAGGCGTCGTGAAGGCGGGGAAAGAAGCGTCGGATCATACCGGGCAGGGTGTCGCGGGCCGTCGACGCCCGCCTGAGACAATCGCCCCCGTGCTGCACATCCTGCTGGTCACCTTTCCCTTCTTCGCGCTTGTGCTCGCGGGCTACGTGGCCGCGCGCCGGCGCATGCTGCCGCTGGAGGCCATTCCCGGGCTCAATGGCTTCGTGCTGTTTTTCGCGCTGCCCTGCATGCTGTACCGCTTCGGCTCGACCACGCCCATCGCGCAACTGCTCGACGCCTGGGTGGCCGGGCTGTACCTGCTGTGTGGCCTGGTGATCGTGGGCGTGACCATCGCGCTTACCCGCAACGCGCGCATCCGCTGGAACGACGCGGCCATGGGCGCGCTGGTCGCGGCATTTCCCAATTCGGGTTTCATGGGCGTGCCGCTCATCGTGGCCCTGCTGGGGGCGTCGGCGGCAGGCACGGTCATCCTCACCATGGTGGTGGACATGGTGATCACCAGTTCGCTGTGCATCGCGTTGTCCCGGCTGGACAGTGCGCAGGGCGATGGCCGCTCGGCCGCGCTCGATGCCACGCGCAAGGCGCTCAGGGGGGTGCTCACCAATCCCATGCCCTGGGCGATCATCCTGGGCGGCGTGGCTTCGGCGTGGGCGTTCCGCCTGCCCGAGCCAGTAGAAAAAACCGTGTGGCTGCTCGCCGACTCGGCCTCACCCGTGGCGCTGTTCACCATCGGCGCCGTGCTGGCGCGCGCGCAGATGACGGCCAACCACCCCATGCCGCTGGGCGACTACCTGCCGGTGGCGCTTCTCAAGCTGTTCGCTCATCCCGTGCTGGTGCTCGTCGTGGGCTGGCTGGCCATTCGAGCGGGCGCGCCGCTGGGCTGGCCGACGCTCGTGGTCATGGTGCTCGTGGCCGCCCTGCCCAGCGCCAGCAATGTCTCGCTGCTGGCCGAGCGCTTCGGCGCGGACAACGGGCGCATCGCCCGCATCATCCTCGTGACCACGGCGGCCGCCTTCCTCACTTTCTCTGGCGCTGTCACGCTGCTGACCTGAACGCAGGGTTCGATGTTGGCGTGGGGCATGTGCCGCATCCTTTTGATAGCTGTCAGCTATTGCGTCAATCCGGGCAATTGTTTTGACGTGTCCGCGGTGCCTCACTAAAGTGCATCAGGTCGCTTCAAGGAGATGCCTGTGCGTGATCTGCCCCGTTGGTTCCGACCGGATGTCCCAACGTTGCCGTTCTGGCTCGAGCGTCTGGCCGCGTTGCCGCTGGCGTACTGACCCACGCCGCCTTGCACGACCCGTTCCCCTCAGCCCCTCGATAAGGAGACCCCCATGTCAGAAGCCAAGTGCCCCTTCCACCACGGTTCCGGTGTCGGAACCACCAACAAGGACTGGTGGCCGAACCAGTTGCGCATGGATGTGCTGAACCAGCACTCCGCCAGGTCCAACCCGCTGGGCGAATCCTTCGACTATGCGGCCGAGTTCAAGAAGCTCGACTACAAGGCACTGAAGGCCGATTTGAACAAGCTGATGACCGACAGCCAGGACTGGTGGCCCGCCGACTTCGGTCACTACGGCCCCCAGTTCATCCGCATGGCCTGGCACTCCGCCGGCACCTACCGCACCACCGACGGACGCGGGGGCGGTGGCCGTGGCCAGCAGCGTTTCGCGCCGCTCAACTCGTGGCCCGACAACGTCAACATCGACAAGTCGCGCCGCCTGCTCTGGCCCATCAAGCAGAAGTACGGTCAGCAGATCTCCTGGGCCGATCTCATGATCCTCGCGGGCAACGTGGCGCTGGAGTCGATGGGCTTTCGCACCTTCGGTTTTGCCGGTGGCCGTGAAGACGTGTGGGAACCGGACGACGACGTGAACTGGGGTGCCGAGACCAAATGGCTGGGCGACGACAAGCGTTTCGAGGGCGACCGCGTGCTGGTCAAGAGCGTGGGCGCCACGCACATGGGTCTGATCTATGTGAACCCCGAAGGCCCGAACGGCAGCGGCGACTACATGGCGGCGGCCAAGGACATCCGCGCCACCTTCTACCGCATGGCCATGGACGACGAGGAGATCGTCGCGCTGATCGCGGGTGGCCACACTTTCGGCAAGGCGCACGGCGCGGCGCCCGAGTCGCACAAGGGCGTGGAACCCGAGGGCGGTTCGATCGAGGCACAAGGCCTGGGCTGGACCAGCAACTTCGGCAGTGGGCATGGCAAAGACACCGTCTCCAGCGGCCTGGAGGTGACATGGACGACGACGCCTGCGCAATGGAGCAACAACTTCTTCGAGAACCTGTTCAAGTTCGAATGGGAACTGGAGAAGAGCCCGGCCGGTGCCAAGCAGTGGGTGGCCAAGAACGCGCCCGAGATCATTCCCGATGCGCACGTGCCCGGCCTCAAGCACAAGCCCAGGATGCTGACCACCGACCTGACGATGCGTTTCGACCCCGAGTTCGGCAAGATCTCCCAGCGCTTCCTCAACGACCCGCAGGCCTTCGCCGATGCCTTCGCCCGCGCCTGGTTCAAGCTGACGCACCGCGACATGGGGCCGAAGGCGCGCTACCTTGGCCCGGAAGTCCCGAAGGAAGACCTGATCTGGCAGGACCCGCTGCCGGCGCCCACGCACAACCCCTCGGCGGCGGACATCGCCGATCTCAAGTCGAGGATCGCGGCCTCGGGCCTGTCGGTGAGCGACCTGGTCTCTGTGGCGTGGGCGTCCGCCTCCACCTTCCGTGGCGGCGACAAGCGCGGTGGCGCCAACGGCGCGCGCCTGGCGCTCGCGCCGCAGAAGGACTGGGCGGTGAACAAGTCCGCGGTGACGGCGCTGCCCAGGCTGGTGGAGATCCAGAAGGCGTCGGGCAAGGCCTCGCTGGCCGATGTGATCGTGCTGGCCGGCGTGGTCGGCGTCGAACAGGGGGCCAAGGCCGCGGGTGTCGCGGTGGATCTGCCGTTCACGCCGGGCCGTGTCGACGCGCGACAGGACCAGACCGATGTCGAGTCCTTCGCCGTCATGGAGCCCGAAGCCGATGGGTTCCGCAACTACAAGGCGGGCAAGAGCGCCGCGTCGACCGAGGCCCTGCTGGTCGACAAGGCCCAGTTGCTCACGCTGACGGCGCCCGAGATGACCGCGCTGGTGGGGGGGCTGCGTGTGCTCGGCGCCAACGCCGATGGCACCCGCCATGGCGTGTTCACTGACAAGGTCGGCGCGCTCACCAACGACTTCTTCGTCAATCTCCTGAGCATGGGCACCGTGTGGACGCCGGTGAATGCCGACGCCGAGATCTTCGAAGGCAAGGACCGCAAGAGCGGCCAGCTCAAGTACACCGCGACGCGCAACGACCTGGTGTTCGGCTCCAACTCGGTGCTGCGAGCCTATGCGGAGGTGTATGCCAGTGCCGACGGCAAGCAGAAGTTCGCCCGCGACTTCGCGGCCGCCTGGACCAAGGTGATGAACCTGGACCGCTTCGACGTCGCCTGATCGCGCACGCCGTTGAACCACAAGCCCCGGGGTGCCGAGCCTCGGGGCTTTTCATTTCTTGCGCAGCGCTTCCTGTTCCAGCAGCAGGTAGGTGTTGTAGGCGTTCATGCGGTTGGCCGGGCCGAACATGGGCATGCGCTCGAACGCGGACCAGTCGGTCTTGTCGTACGCCTCTTCGAACGGCACGAAGTTCTCCACCGCCTCGCCCATGCTCTGACGCAGGTGCCTGAGGTAGTCGCGTGTGGTGCCGATGTCCTTCTTCGGTTCCGTGGACGCCGCACCGTGACCCGGTACCACCGTCCGTGCATCAAAGGCCAGCAGTTTCTCCAGCGACAGGATCCACTGCCGGCTGTTGGCCTGCCCGACGAAGGGCAGGCGGCCGTTGAAGAACAGATCGCCCGCGAACAGCACCTTCTCGGACGGCACATACACCGTGAGGTCCTCGGGTGTGTGCGACGGGCCGACCGGTGTGAGCTCGAACACCACGCCCCCCACCTTGATCGAGGTCGGGCCATCGATCCAGACATCGGCCGGCACGATGCGGGTCTGCTCGTTGATCCAGGGCGCGAGGTCAGTGCGCGAGGCCTCCAGTCGCAGACGCGCGGTGTCCGACTGGATGTATTCGCGCGACGCCGCGTGCGCAATGATCTGCGCGCCCAGCTGCTTGAAGTGCTGCAGACCGTAGATGTGGTCGGCGTGGTAGTGGGTGAGGATCACGTGGGTGACGGGCTTGTCCGTGAGCTGGCGGATGGCCTGCGTGAGCCGTTCGGCGAGCCGGGGCGACCCCAGCGCGTCGATCACCACCACGCCCTCGGGCGTGATCACGAAACCGGCGTTGCTGATGAAGTTCTGGTTCTTCGTGGAGCCCAGCTGCGTGAGGCCCTGGACATAGTGGCTGTGAGGCCCGACGGTCTCGACCCGCATCGGCGGACCGGTCTCCGCGGTTGGCTGGGCATGGGCAATGAAGGTGGCGACCGCGAGCAGCGGTGCGAGCCACCTGCGAAAGTGAGGGCGTGGCACGGGTGTTGTCTCCGGTGAAATCTGGCAGGCCTGCTCTTATATCGCAATCTGCTTATATTTGCTTCAAAGCCGGACTCACGTTTTCTTTGCTATTGCCGATGTAGCAGGCGAGCGGATCGGATGGCCGGCTCCGGAGTCACTCATGATCAAAGCCCCTCTGCCTCACAACGAGGCCAAGCGCCTGAAAGCGTTGCGCGACCTCGTCATTCTGGACACGCCACCCGAAGCGCGCTTCGACCGCATCTCGTCGTTCGCCGCCAGGGAGTTCAACGTGCCGATCGCGCTGGTGTCGCTGGTCGACCAGGACCGCCAGTGGTTCAAGTCTTCGTTCGGCATGGAAGACATGCAGGAAACGCCCCGCGACATCTCCTTCTGTGGCCATGCTGTGGCGATGGCCAGGACGCTGGTCGTGCCCGACGCGCTGAAAGATCCGCGCTTCGCCGACAACCCGATGGTCGTCGGCCAGCCCTACATCCGCTTCTACGCTGGCGCACTGCTGCGCCTGCCCTATGGCCAGGTGGTGGGCACGCTGTGCATCATGGACCGCCGGCCGCGCGATTTCGACCGGCTGGACGAGGCCATCCTCGGTGGCCTGCGCGATCTGGTGGTGGAGGAGCTGTTCCGGCGCGAGGAGGCGGTGTCATGAGCCTCGCCAGGCGAAAGGTCCTTCTGATCGAACCCGATGGGCTCGTGCGTGGCACCGTGGCCTCGGTGTGCCGCGAGCTGCAATTGGTGCGGCTGCAGCAGGCGACCAGCGTGGCGCAGGGCGAGAAGTGGATGCAGTCGAACGCCGATCACGGCCTCCTGCTTTCGCTGACCGAACGTGATGCCGCGCTGGCTCTGCTGGCGCGCCTGCGTGCAGGTGGCCTGCGTTGCGGCGCGGACATTCCGGTGGCGGTGATGGTGCACGGCGCCGACGCGGACCTGGTGAGCCGGCTCAAGGAACTCGATGTGCGCCGGCTGCTGCTGCAGCCGTTCCGCCTGCGCGACGTCGTGCACACACTGGAACAGTTGTGGCCCGCGGCCGAGCCGATGGCGGCCTGAGTTCCGCTCAGATGGAAAGCGGGTCGACATCCACCGCGAAGCGGATCAGCCCGCGAGCCTGTGGCAGGGCGCGGCACTCCAGCAGCACCGGTTGCCAGGCGCTCAGAAACCGCTGCAGCGCACCGCGCGAGGACGCCTCTACCAGCAACTGGGCGCGCTCCACATTGGCCACGCGCTGGATCGTCAGGGGCACGGCGGGGTAGAGCGTGATCTCGTCGCGGTGTGGCAGGCCGTCAGCGGCCTGGGCTGCCGCATTCAGGTAGGCCTGCGCCGCCTGCTGGCTGCGCGCATCGGCGCGCAGCAAGGCCTGGTGGCCGAACGGCGGCATGCCAGCGTTTTCGCGCTCGGCCAGTTGTTGCGCGGCGAATGCCGGGAAGTCGTGACGGCGCAGGGCGTCGAACAGCGGGTGCTGCGGTGTCCAGGTCTGTACCCACATCTCACTGGCGCTGCCCTGGCTGTTCACGAAAGCGGCGTCACGCCCGGCGCGGCCCCCGGCCTGCATGAGCAGCGCGAACAGCCGCTCGGGGGCCCGGTAGTCGCTGGCGAACAGGCCGGAGTCGGCGTTGATGCCAGCCACCAGCGTGATGCGCCGGAAGTCGTGGCCCTTGGCGATCATCTGGGTGCCGACCAGCACGTCCACCTCACCGCTGTGCATGGTGGCCAGTTGCTGTTCGAGGCTGCCCTTGAGGCGGGTGGAATCGGCGTCCATGCGCGCCACGCGGGCGGGGCTGCCGTCCGGGCGCTGGACGTTGGCGAGCAGACCAGCGAGTTGCTCTTCCAGCTGCTCGGTGCCCTTGCCGATGGGCGCGATGTCGAGGTTGCCGCAATCGGGGCAGGCGCGCGGTACGCGCTCGGTGAACCCGCAGTGGTGGCAGCGCAGCGTGCGGTCGAGCTTGTGGAACACGCGGTAGGCGCTGCAGTGCGGGCAGGCGCTCTTCCAGCCGCAGTCGTGGCAGGCCAGCACGGGCGCGTAGCCGCGGCGGTTCAGCAGCACCATGCACTGTTCGCCGCGTGCGATGCGCTCGGCCATCGCCGCCACCAGCGGCGGGGCCAGCACGGCGCCCTTGGGCTGGTGGTTCATGTCCACCAGGCGCAGTCGCGGCAGCGCGCCGCCGCCGATGCGCGCTGGCATGGACAGGCGCAGGTAGCGGCCCTGGTCGGCTGCGTGCCAGGTCTCCAGCGACGGGGTGGCCGAACCCAGCACCACCTGGCAGCGCGCGTTCCCGCCCTGCGCCGACAGGGCTTCGTTCTCCACCTTCGCGCGGTAGACCGCGAGATCCCGTGCCGAATAGCGCGCGCCTTCCTGGCTCTTGTAGCTGGGGTCGTGTTCCTCGTCGACCACGATCAGGCGCAGGCCCGGCAGGCTGGCCAGCACGGCCATGCGCGTGCCGAGCACGATGCGAGCCTGCCCGGTATGCGCCGCCAGCCAACCAGCCAGCCGTTGCGCCGGGGTCATGCCGCTGTGCAGGCACACCAGGGCATCCGCGCCGAACAGGGGTTCGAAGCGTTCGCGAAAACGCGCCTCCAGCTGTGGCGTGAGGTTGATCTCCGGCACCATCACGAGCACTTGCGCATCGGTGTGCGCCTCCAGGGCTTGCTGGGTGGCCTGCAGGTAGACCTCGGTCTTGCCGCTGCCGGTGGCGCCGAACAGCAGCACCGGGGCCTTCGCGGTGTCCAGGGTCTGCAGCGCCGTCTGTTGCTCGTCGCTCAGGGCGGGCGCGCTGGCCGGCGGACTGGGCGTCGTGTCGCCCGCAGTGCCACGCGCCTTCTCCTGCTTCTTGAGGCGGCGCGCGAGCTGTACCGTGCTGAGGTCGCGCAGCTGCGGTGGCAGCGCGGCCAGCGCCACTTCGCCCAGGCCGCGCTGGTAATACTGCGCAGCGAACTTCACCAGCTGCCGCCAGCGTGCGTTGAGCGGCGGCAGCCCAACGAGCACATCCGCCACCGCCCTGGTCTGGGCGTCGGTCAGGCCTTCGGGTGGTTGGGGTGGGCAATCCCAGACCACGCCCAGCACCTCGCGAGCGCCCAACGGCACACGCACCAGCGTGCCCGGCGTGAGCGATAGCTCACTCCTGTAGGTGAGGCTGGAGCCCACCCCGCTGTGGGCCGGGGTGGCCACGACAACGTTGGGCCAGAAAGCCATGTTTAGCGCCTGTTCCTCATTCGGACTGTCGAAACGGGCGCTAAGTCGTTGATTTGACGGGGCATCGAAACATATCCAGACTTTTTGTGGATAACTTTGTTGATAGTTTGCCTGGGGGCGGTCGGAAGCCTTGAAAATCAAGGGCTTGCTTAAACTGCCCAGAAAAAAAGCAGAAATTAAAACCTATATGAATCAATGACTTACATCGGGCTTGTAGGAGTTCTCCTGCGAACATCCGGGACGGAAGTCATGGCGCACCGCAGCACGAGTTTTGTGCATAAGTGATGCCTGTCAAGTGACTTTTTCGACTTTTTTTGTGCTAGGCGGCCGCTTGTCGGCCTCAGGATGGGGCGTCATCACCCCGTCACAAGACCCGATTGACAGGGCCGACGAATCGGGCCGTCGGGCTTGGAAAGCGCCGCCTCAGCTTCCAAAACCGCAGCAGTTCAGAGGTCCTTGCGGAGCCGGCGTGAATGCGAATGCACCGCATCGACCAGCACCGAGACGTGTTCCGGCGGCGTGTGCTGGCTGATGCCGTGCCCCAGGTTGAAGATGTGGGTGGGACCGGTGCCCGGGCCCTGGTGTGGGCGGCCGAAGCTTTCGAGCACCGTGGCCACCTCGGCGTCGATGCGCTCAGGAGGGGCGAACAGCACGTTGGGGTCGATGTTGCCCTGCAGGGCCTTGCCATTGGCGCCTCCGCCCACCAGTGCGCGCGCGCGGCCGAGGTTCACCGTCCAGTCCAGGCCGAGGGCGTTGCAATCCAGGTCCTTCATGTCGTCCAGCCACAGCCCACCGCCCTTGGTGAAGACGATGCGCGGGATGACCGCGCCCTCGTGTTCGCGCTTGAGCTGTGCCAGCACCCGCTTCGTGTAGGCCAGGCTGAAGTCCTGGAACTTGCCGTCGGCCAGCACGCCGCCCCAGCTGTCGAACACCATCACGGCCTGCGCGCCGGCTTCGATCTGCGCGTTCAGGTAGGCCGCCACGGCGTCGGCGTTGATGGCCAGGATGCGGTGCATGAGGTCGGGGCGCGCGTACATGAGCGACTTCACGGCGCGGTAGTCGTCGCTGCCACCGCCTTCGACCATGTAGCAGGCCAGCGTCCAGGGGCTGCCGGAGAAGCCGATCAGCGGCACGCGGCCGTTGAGCGCGCGGCGGATCGAGGTGACGGCGTTGAAGACGTAGCGCAGCTTGTCCATGTCGGGCACGGCGAGCGCGGCGACATCGCTCTCGGTGCGCACTGTCTTCGCGAATTTCGGGCCCTCGCCGAGCGCGAACGACAGGCCCAGGCCCATGGCGTCGGGCACGGTCAGGATGTCGCTGAACAGGATGGCCGCGTCCAGCGCGTAGCGCTCCAGCGGCTGCAGCGTCACCTCGGTCGCGTAGTCGGTGTTGGTCGCCAGCCCCATGAAACTGCCCGCCTGCGCGCGCGTCGCGCGGTACTCGGGCAGATAGCGGCCGGCCTGGCGCATCAGCCAGACGGGCGTGTGGTCGGTGGACTGGCGCAGGCAGGCGCGGAGAAAGGTGTCGTTCTGCAGGGGGGCGAAAGGCATGTCGTCGGAATGGCTGGGGTGGGGGGTATCCCGGGATTATCCCCGTGCACCCGCCGCCTCACCGGAATGCCGTGACCCAGCGCTCAGGCCGCGCCGTTCTTGTATTTGATGCCACAGCCGTAGGCGCGGCTCGTGGCCACGCTCACCGGTTTGCCCGCGCGCAGCTCGGTCAGGCCCTGGCGCACGTAGTTCGTCGCCTTCTGGATGTCGTCCACGCGGGCGGACGGAATGCTGTCGATGCCACCTGCGTACACCAGCAGGCCCTGCGGGTTGACGATGTACATGTGCGGTGTGACGCGCGCGGCGTAGGCTTCGCCGACCTTGCCGTCCTCGTCCATGAGCGTGGCGGTGGGGCTGGCCTTCTGTTCGGTCATCCAGCGGCCAAGCTGCTGGGGCGACTGGTAGTCGGCGCTGTCGTCGCGCGTGGAATTGATCGCCAGCCACACCACGCCCTGGCCCGTGGCCTCTTTCTGCAAGGCCTGCATGTTGCCCTGGTAGTGCTTGCGCACGAAGGGGCAGCCGGGGTTGTTCCATTCGAGCACCACCGTCTTGCCCTTGAAATCGGAGAGCTTGACGGGTTTGCCGGTGGTGTCGCTGAGGGTGAAATCCGGCGCGGTCTGGCCCACGCCAGGCGCGGCGAAGGCGGGCGTGACGAGCATCGTGCCCAAGGGCGAGAACGCGGCCAGGGCGAGCAGGGGACGGCGTTGCATGGTGAACCTCCTGGAAAAGGACGATTGAAGAACAGCAGCGCCGGCTTGTCTACAGCCGTGCCAGCGCCGCGCGGACCTCCTCGACACTCAGAACTTCGGTCAGCACTTGCGTGGGCTGCCCATTCTTGTAGATCGCATAGACCGGCACGCCGTTGCGCCCCAGGCTGGCGAGTGCGGCCGTGACGGCCGGATCGCGGCGCGTCCAGTCGGCGCGCAGCAGGGCGACGTTGCGGCCCGCCATGTCGTTGAGCAGGGCGGTGTCGGCCAGGGTGGTGCGCTTGTTGTACTGGCAGGTCACGCACCAGGCGGCGGTGAAGTCCACGAACACCGGGCGACCTTGCGCCACCAGCTCCGCCTGGGCTTGCGGGCTCCAGGGTTGCCAGCTCACGCCCTCGACGGTGGTGGCCACGGCGCGGCCAGCGGTGGTGCTGTCCTGCAGGCGGGTCACGTTCGGGCCGATCGCCCATCCCAGCCACGCCAGCCCGGCGAGGGAAAGCCCGGCCAGCACCGTGCGCCCGCGGCCGCGAAGGCCCAGGGCCCACATGAGCAGCGCCAGCACCACCAGCAGCATGAGCAGCGCAGCCGCGCCGTCGATACCGCTCTGTTGTCCCAACACCCACAGTAGCCAGACCACCGTGGCGAACATGGGGAAGGCCATCAGGTGGCGGAAGGTGCCCATCCAGGGGCCGGGGCGTGGCAGCGCGCGCGCCACCGCGGGCACCCAGCTGGCCAGCAGGTAAGGCAGCGCCATGCCCAGGCCGAGCACGGCGAACACGGCCAGCGCCTGCCCGGGCGGCAGGCCGATCGCGAGTCCGAGCGAGGCGCCCATGAAGGGCGCAGTGCAAGGCGAGGCGATGGCGGTGGCGAGCACACCGGTGAGGAACGCGTCGGTCGTCGGGTTGCGGGCTTGCAGGCTGGCGATGCGGCTGGGCAGCACGCTGCCGAATTCGAACAAGCCCGAGAGGTTCAGGCCGATCACAGTGAACAGCACGGCCAGCGCGGCCACCACCGCAGGGTTCTGCAACTGAAAGCCCCAGCCGAGCTGCTCGCCGGCCGCGCGCAGCGCCAGCAGCAGCGCGCCCAGCGAGAGGAATGAGGACACCACGCCAGCGGTGTAGGCGATGCCGTTGGCGCGATGGGCCCGCCGGTTGTCCGCGTGCTGTGCGAAGGCCAACACCTTGATGGCCAGCACCGGGAACACGCAGGGCATGAGGTTGAGGATGAGGCCGCCCAGCAGCGCGCCGAGCAGGGCCGCGCCGAGGGTGAGCGAGGTCGTGCTGTTCACCGGGCCCGCCGAAGCGCGCGCGGCGTTGTCGTCGAGCGCGGCCTGCAGCGCCTCGGGCACCGCCGCGGGCAGGGGGGCGGCGGCGGGCCAGGTGCCCTGCACGGGCGCGTCGATGCGCACGCCCGCGCTGCCGGCACCCTGGCCGGGCGGCGCGGCTTGCGCCACCACCATGGCGAATTGCGCGGGGCTGTCGGTGCGGTGCGGCGAGAGCGGCACCTCAGCCGCCCAGCGGTCGCCTTCCCAGGCCTGCTTCCAGGCGGCGCCGGGTTCGATCACGCCGGGCATTTCCGGGAAGAACTCGAGCGTCTGGCCTCGCCAGGCGGTGGGGAGACCGGCCAGCGACACTTTCAGCACGCCGGGGCCGGGTTCGACCCGGCTGTCCAGCGCGGGCTGGTCTTTCGGCGCGGTCTGGAAACTGGCGTCGAACGCGGCGCCGTTCAGGCCGGTGGATCCCTGTGCCGGGATGCGCAGCGAGAAGCTGCCCTCTTCAGGGATGCATTCCTTGCGGCAGACCAGCCAGGACGCGCTGAGCTTGACGTCGACATGGCTGGCGTTGAAGTCCGGGCCCACCGTGAGCGGCACGGGCAGCACCACCGTGCCATCGTAGCCGTAGTTGGCCAGGTTGCCAATCGGGAACTTGCGCGGCGTCGGCCAGGCGATCGGCCCGGCGGTCACGCCCGGCGGCAGGGTCCATTGCAGGTCGGTTGGCAGGCCGGAGTCGCCGGAATTCTTCCAGTAGGTGTGCCAGTCGGGGGCGTGGGTGATCTGCAGCCCGACCCAGACCGGGCGGCCAGGGGCGACGCCCTGGGGCGCATGGGCCAGCAGCTCCGTGCGCGTCTGCTCGGTCTGCGCCACGGCGGACGCTGGGGCAGCCGACAGCAGGCCCTGGGCGGTGGCCAGCAGCGGTGTGAGTGCCAGGAGTGCGACTCCGGCAAGGAGGCGCGCGGAGCGCCGGACCTGGGAAAAGGCGTTGAGGGGCATCGGACAACGGGGCAGGGGGATCGCGGGGCGACGGCGCCGCCCGTGGATAGAGGGGCCGGCGGCGGCCAAGTTCCGGAACGGGTTGCGCACAAATATAAGTCAGCGCTGTTCGTCTGTGCGTCGCCGCGCGCTGGGTGGTCTTTCTCCAGTGCTTCACAGGGTCTTCCCGTTTGGGTAAAAACCATGGCGGGACGGGTAAGTGGTTGACCAGCATGGAGGGTTGTGCATGGGATCGATCGTTGAACGCGCCTTGGCGCCCTGGGCGCAGAGGATGAAGACGCGGGTGAATCTGCCGGTTCGCCTGAGTTGGGGCGAGCAGGGCAGCTCCTCGCTGTCCTTGGGCGACTTCCATCAGCCGCAGGTGGAGATACGGGTGCGCGACGCCTCCGCGTTGCCGCTGCTCATCGACCCAGGCCTGGACACCCTGGGTCAGGCCTATGTGGAAGGCCTGATCGACGTGGACGGCTCCATGGAGGACATCCTGGCCGTGGCGCACCGGCTGGCCGAAAACGCCGAGCCCGAGGGCGGCCTGCTCGGACGCCTGCGCCGCCGGTTCTCGCACACGCGCGAGAGCGACAGCGACGCGATCCAGTACCACTACGACGTCTCCAACGAGTTCTATGCCGAGTGGCTCGACGAACGCATGGTGTATTCCTGTGGCTACTTCGAAAATGGTGACGAGACGCTGGCGGAGGCACAGGTCAAGAAGATCGATCACATCCTGACCAAGATCCAGTTGCAGCCCGGCCAGCGGCTGCTCGACATTGGCTGCGGCTGGGGCGCCCTGGTGCTGCGCGCCGCGCAGAAGTTCGGCGCGCACTGCGTGGGCGTCACGCTGTCCAAGAACCAGCACGCGCTGGCGACAGAGCGCGTGAAGGCGGCGGGGCTGGAAGACCGCATTGACATCCGGCTGCAGGATTACCGGGACGTGAAGGACGGCCCATTCGACCGCATCACCAGCGTGGGCATGTTCGAGCATGTCGGCCTCAACCACCTGGCGGAGTACTTCGGGCACATCCGTTCGCTGCTCAAACCCGGCGGCTGGGCCATGAACCATGGCATCACCAGCACCGACGCACACGACGGTGAGACCCGGCATGGCGGCGGCACCTTCATCGACCGCTATGTGTTTCCGCAGGGCGAGTTGCCGCACATCGGCACCGTGCTGCGCACCATGCAGGAGGGCGGGCTGGAGGCTTTCGACATCGAGAGCCTGCGGCGCCACTACATGCGAACCACCCAGCTCTGGAGCGAGGCCTTCGAGGCGCGCACCGCCCGGATCAAACCGATGGTCAGTGAAAAGACCTGGCGCATCTGGCGCATCTACCTGGCCGGCTGCGCCTGGGCCTTCGAGCATGACGAGGTGTCGATCTATCAGGTGATCTGCCGCGCCGCTGGTCAGCCGGCGCAAGGCCTGCCCTGGTCGCGCCGCTGGATTTACCGCTGAACACGTGCCCCCACGCTCCGCCGCCGCGTGGGTTGCTAGTCGCTGAAGCCGAGCACGACCCGGCGCGTGGTGGCCGACTTCTTCTCGATCTTGGTGACGACGACGCGACCGATTTCCGCGGTGTTGGCCACGTGCGTGCCGCCGCAGGGCTGCAGGTCGATCAGCACACTGTCCCCGATGCGGATGGTGCGCACCGTACCGCTGCCGCGCGGCGGCGCCACGCTCATGCTCTTCACGAGCGTAGGGTTGGCGTCGAGCTCCGCGTCGGTGATGGCGCCGACCGTCAGCGGGTGGGCTTCGGCCACCAGCCGCGCCAGACCTTGCGTGAGCACATCCTTGTCGAGCGGGTCGGTCATGTGCAGGTCCATGCGCGCATAGTCCGGGGTGATCGAGCAGCCGTTCACCGGCATCGGTACCAGGTGGCACAGCAAATGTGTGGCGGTGTGAAAACGCATCAGCCGGTGGCGCCTTGCCCAGTCGATGCGCGCCGTGACCGGTGTGCCGACCGTCAGGGTGGCGAGCAACGCCTCCTGCCCCGGCGCCGGCACGTGCACGATGGCCGCGGTGGGTTGGCCCTCGGCGTCCTTGCCCTTGCGCGTGTCGATCACGGCGAGACCCGCACCACCGGGCAGGGCGAGCGTACCGGCGTCGCCCGCCTGACCGCCGCCGAGCGGATAGAACACCGTGCGGTCGAGCACGATGCCGTGCTCGTCAATGCCGGTCACGGTGGCTTCGCATTGCTGCAGGTAGGCGTCCTGCCGGAAAAGATCGTGGGTCATCGTGCCATCTTAAGACGGGCGAATTAAGATGCGTGGATGCCCACGCCATCCCGTTTCTGGTCCGACCTCACCACCGCCGATTTCGCCGCGCTGGATGTGGCCCGGGCCATTGCCGTCCTGCCGGTGGCGGCGACCGAGCAGCATGGGCCGCACCTGCCGCTGTCGGTCGACACCGACATCGCCAACGGCGTGATCCAGGCCGCGCTGCCGCACATCGATACATCGCTGCCGGTGCTGGTGCTGCCAACGCAGGCCGTGGGCTACAGCCCCGAACACACGGGTTTCGCCGGCACGCTGACGCTGAAGATCGAGACCCTCATGCGGGTATGGACCGAGCTGGCGGAGTGCGTGGCGGCCAGCGGTGTGAAAAAGCTCGTGCTCTTCAACGCCCACGGCGGACAGGTCGGTGCGCTCGACCTGGTCGCGCGCGATCTTCGCGCGCGACTGGGCATGCTGGTCTACAGCGTGAACTGGTTCCACCTTCCGCTCACCGACGCCAAGGGCCACGACCTGAACACCCTGTTCAGCGCGGAGGAACACCGTTTCGGCATCCATGCCGGCGAGATCGAAACCTCGCTGATGCTGGCGCTCTCGCCGCAGCGCGTGCACCTGCGCGAAGCCGAGCATTTCCGGTCGGCCTCGCAAGGTCGTGCGCAGCGTTTCCCCATCCTGGGCAATGGCAGGAGCGCCAAGCTGGCCTGGCAGATGCAGGACTACAACCCGCAGGGCGCCGTGGGGAACGCCGCCGCAGCCAGCGCCGACAAAGGCCAGGCCGTGCTGGAGGCGGCCGGCCGCGCCCTGGCGCAGATGCTCGGCGAAATGGACCGCCTGCCGCCCGACACGCTCACTGCGCGCACCGCCTTCCCGCCCGCGCGCTGAACGGTCCCGCGCGGCGGCGGAGTGTGCGTGCGGGGGCGCGGAGCCAGCCGCCGGGCCGCCCCAGGGCGGGCTCAACCCCCTCGGGGGGCAGCGGCGGAGCGTGGGGGTTGTCTCTCTTCAGGCGTATGTCACCCAGTCCTTGAAGTCCACCCGCTCCAGGTGAGGCAGCGTGTTGTAGCTCAGCAGCGTGTGGCGCTTGGGGTTGAACTGGAACTCGGTCACCGCGCTGTTGCGGATGCGCAGGTTCAGCTCGATCGTGGCCTCCGGGCTCAGGCCCAGCACATGCCCGACGGCGGTGGAGATCGGCCCGCCGCTGGAGACCAGCAGCACGTTGTGGCCATGGTGGTTCGCGCGCACGTGGTCCAGGGCGCTGGTCACCCCATGCACGAACTCCGTGTAGGCCGGCATGCCCTGCGGGCTTACGGTGCCGGCCATCCACTGCGTCAGACCATCGCGCAGCAGGCGGAAGTGGTGGCGGTAGAGCTCCGGCGCCTCTTGCGCGTTGCGTGGTTTCTGCAAGGGGTGCGGATGGATCGCGCGGATCACGGCCTCGCTGTCGTACTCGTTGAGTCCGGGCCAGGCGAGGGGCTTGTGCCCGAATCCGGCGCCCTCGGCGATACCGGCCCAGGTCTGTTCGTGCCGGCGCAGGGTGCCGGTGATGATGGCATCGAAGGCCATGCCGCGTTCGGCCCAGTAGCGGCCCAGCTGCACGCTCTGGCGCCGGCCCATGTCGCTGAGCTGGTCGTAGTCGTCGGCGCCGAAGGAGGCCTGACCATGGCGCACGAGGTAGAGAGTTCCCATGGCGGCATTCTCTGGCGCGTGGCGGGCGGTTTTTGTCCCGGCAGCGACTGGGGTGGCCGTCCGCAGTCGCGCAGGTGTCTGCCGTGTGGCGAGGGGGAATCCGTGACGGATGTCGGTTGCCCGAACACACGTGGCTTTGCGGTCTATTTTGCGGTCTAGGCGGCTCATGCCCTGTGCTTCAATGATTCGTATGTGCGTCTTCTCCCGTTTCCATGTTGTTTGACTTGCCCACGTTGCTCGCGGTGCGGGTGGGCGTCGACGTTCTCATTGCCCTGGCTTTTGCGGGCTTGTTGCGCCGCTACCCTACGATCCGTGGCCCGGGCTGGTGGTCGCTGGCTGCGCTGGTCTCGATCCTGGGCTCCCTGGGCCTGTGGATGCGCGGCAGTGTGCCCGACTTTCTCTCTTATGGCATCGGCAACGTAGCGCTGAGCACGGCACCGCTGATTGCCTGGCTGGGGCTGCGCAGCCATCTGCAGTTCCAGCAGCCTGCCTCACGCGTGGCGCTGGCCGCTCTGCTGGTGCTGGTGTTGCAGATCGTGTTCCATGACGTGTGGGACCTGCCTCGGGCCCGTCAGGCGGTCTTCGCGACGGTGGTGCTCGCCGCCATGGCGCTGGCCTACCGTGACATGGTGAGGGCCGATGCGCAGCGGCGGGTGCCGGAAATCCAGGCTCTCAAGTGGCTGACCGCCGTCGAATTCGCTGCCATGGTCGCCTTCGCGGTGGCGGCACCGCTCGGTGGCCTGCCGCTGTCGCAGGTGGGTCCGGTCACCGTGTTCTTCTATCTGCTGGCGGGCTTGCTGCGCGTGGTGCTGTACGGCGCGCTGGTGACGTATCGGCTGCGCGTGGATGGCGACCGCGCTCGCCAGGGGCTGCTGATCCGTGAGGCCGACTCGCGGGCCCTGATCGAAAACCTCAGCGCTGGCGTGATGGTGTTCCGGCCGAACCACACCCTCTCGAGCATCAACAGCGCAGCGCGCCGCTTCTTCGGCTGGAGCCCGGGTGGCGCCAACACCGCGCTGCCCGAGCCCACCGGGCCGGGCTGGCGCATGCTGCGCGAAGACGGCCAGCCGATGCGTCGCCATGACATGCCGTTCGAGCGCGTGCTTGCCACGGGCCAGCCGGTCAAGAGCGTGGTGGTGGGCGTGCCCGTGGGCGGCAGCGGTGAGGTGCGCTGGGCCCTGTTCAACGCCTACCCCGAGAACAACGCCCAGGGAGGCCTGCGCCATGTGGTGCTGACCTTCATCGACATCACGTCCCTCAAGTCCGCGCAGGCCGAACAGAAAACGCTGCAGGCACAGCTGTCGCAGTCGCAGAAGATGGAGGCGCTGGGTACGCTGGCCGGAGGTGTCGCGCACGACTTCAACAACATCCTCGCTGCCATCCTGGGCAACGCCGACCTGGCGCGGCAGGACCTGACACGCGATGCCCCCGCCCGCGAAAGCCTGCACGAGATCAGCACCGCCGCACGACGGGGACGCGAGCTGGTGCGGCAGATCCTGGCCTTCAGTCGCCAGCAGCCGGTCGAACGCACCCGGGTGGATGTGAGCGCGATCCTGTCCGAGACCTGCAATCTCATGCGCGCGGCGTTGCCGCCGCATGCGCAACTGCTGCACGAAGCCCATCCCGACACCCCCGATATGCTGGCCGACGCCACGCAGATCGGCCAGGTGCTCATCAACCTCGGCACGAACGCGGTGCACGCGCTGGAAGGCCGTCCCGGGCGCGTGGAATGCCAGCTGGACGGCCTGGCGGGCGACGATCCCCGGCTGCCTGCCGAGGTGGCCCGTGCGTGCGCCGAAGGCGGGGTGCGTGCGCTGCGCCTGCGCGTGAGCGACAACGGCTGTGGCATGACAGACGCCGTGCGCAGTCGCATCTTCGAACCCTTTTTCACCACCCGGGTGGTGGGCCGGGGCACCGGCCTGGGCCTGCCCGTGGTGCTGGGCATCGTGCAGGTTCATGGCGGCACCATCGACGTCGCCAGTGAGCCTGGCAAGGGCACCACCTTCACGCTCTACTTTCCTGCAGCGCCCGACGGTCCGGTCAGAGCGCCTGTTGATCAGGCGGTTGCACACGCGCCGGCCGATCCCGTCACAATGGCCCCTTGCCCGCCCGACGGCACCGAGACCGCCCCAATGGAGACCCCACCCATGGCCGACGCCCAGCCAGCGGACCAGCCCCACATCCTGTACCTCGACGACGACGATACGCTGGTCTTCCTGGTTCGCCGCCTGCTGGAGCGCAGGGGATACCGAGTGACGTCCTTCACCGACCAGCAACAGGCGATCAAGGCTGTGCGCGAGCAGCCGCAGGCTTTTCATCTGCTGCTGACCGACTACAACATGCCGGGGATGTCGGGCCTGGATGTGGCGCGGGCGGCGCTGGCGATCAATCCCCAGCTGCCCGTGGCCGTGGCGTCAGGCTACATCACCGACGAGCTGCAGGCCGAGGCCAAGGTGGCTGGTGTGCGCGAGGTGGTGTTCAAGACCGACGCCGTCGAGGCGTTCTGCGAGGTGGTGGCACGGCTGGTGCGCACCGACTGACCACCAGGGCTCGGAGGCGGTTCAGCCTTTGCCGCCGAGCACGGCGGCCATCACATGGCTGTCGACGTTGCCACCACACAGCGTGGTGCCGACCACTTGTCCTGTCAGCGATTCGCGCTCCTTCCACGCTGCGGCGAAACTCGCCGCGCCCGCGCCTTCAGCAACGTTGTGCGTGTCGGCGAACAGCATGCGCATCGCCTGGGCCACTTCCTGATCGCTCACCTGCACGATGCGTTCCAGGTGCGGTGAGAGCACCGCAAGTGCGTCGGCATCCGCCACGCGGCACGCCATGCCGTCCGCCAGCACGGTGCTCACCGGCGACTCGATCACCCGGCCCGCCGCCAGCGAATCCGCGTACGTGGTGGCGTGCGCACTGACCACACCGACCACGCGCACGGGGTGCCGCAACGCCAGCTTGGCCGCGATGGCCGAGCAGGCGCCCGAGCCCTGGCCGATCGGGACATAGACGACGTCAAGCGCGGGCACGGCGCGCAGGAATTCCCACCAGCAGGTGCTCACCCCGCGCAGCAGGTCGGTGTGGAAGCTGGGCACCATGTGGGCGCCGCTGGCGGCGGCCAGCCCGATGGCGTGTTCCCGGCTGGCCTGGAAGTCGTCGCCGTGTTCGATCAGCGTGACGCCCAGCGCGCGCATGGCGGCGTTCTTCTCCACCGAGTTGCCGTGCGGCACGACGATGGTGCAGGGCACGCCGTGCGTGCGTGCCGCCCAGCCGATGCTCTGGCCATGGTTGCCACGCGTGGCGCTGATCACCGCGCGCGGCAATTCGCCGCGTGCCTTGAGCTGGTCGAAATAGGTCAGTCCGCCGCGGATCTTGAAAGCACCCACCGGGGTGTGGTTCTCGTGCTTGACCCAGCAGTCCGTGCCCAGCCGCGCGCTCAGGGTGGCCCAGCGGTATTGGGGGGTGGGCGCGAATTCGCGGTACACCACCTGAGCGGCAGCCTCGATGTCGTGCAGGGTTGGCAGGATGTGGTTCATGGGGGCGAGAGCAGGCTCAGACGGCCGCGGGTCGGTGTGTCGATGTCGGCCGCGAGTCCGGCCGGGCCCTCGCTCACGCCCATGTGGGGCAGACCCACGGCCTGCAAGGCCGCGCGCAGCCCTGCGGCGCCCGGGTGGCGCAGCTGCAGGCGCCGCAGGGCCATGCCGCTGGCGGGCAGGTGCTGTGTCGGGTGCGTTCCGCCCCACTGGATCAGCGTGGGCAGCGCACCGTTGAACAGGCGCTGGCCGTCGTCGCGGACGCTGATGCGCCACTCCAGCAGGCCGTGCGCGGTTTGCCGTGAGGCATGGATCACCGGGCCGCGATGGATGCCGATGGCGCGCAACGCGGTGATCGCGACGTCGATATCGGGCACGCGGGCCACCCAGTGGATGAATTGCGGTCCCTGGCGCTGCAGCCGGTGTTGCAGCTCGGGGTCGTCGAGGTCGAACCAGCGGCGCAAGCCGGCGGGCCGCATGGGTGTTGCCCCGGGGTTGATGGCGATGATCTCGAGGTAGGCGTCGGCCATGCCGGCCTGTGAGTCGCCGTGCAGCCGCAGCAGGCGGTTGTGGGTGCCGAACAGGGGGTGCTCGCCGCCCGGGCCGGGCGGGATGCCCAGCGTGGCTTCGCACCAGGCAACGCCTTCGTCGAGCGTGCGCGCCGCCACCACCAGATGGTCGATCTGCGCACAGGTCTCAGTCATGGCGTGCCCTGGCGTTCACAGGTCCACCCGGCCCTCGATGCAAGTCACGGACGCACCACCGACCCAGATGGTGCCGTCGGCATCGCGTTCGATGTGCACACGCCCGGCGCGTGCCATGGCCGTGCCTTGTGCGGCCACGTAGCGGGGTGGCGCCATGCCCGCGCCGATCAGCCATTGCGCCACCGCCGCGTTGAGGCTGCCGGTGACCGGGTCTTCGGTCATGGGCTGGTGGCCCTGGAAGAAGGCGCGCACTTCGAAGGCGGTGTCGGAACCCGCAGCCTGGGGACCGACCAGGCCGACCTCCAGTCCGGCGAGCAGGGTGGCGTCGGGTCGCACGGCGAGCACCTGTTCGGCCGATCGCAGCATCACGCCGCGCCAAGGGGGGCCGTTGTCGCACCATGCGTGCGCCACGATGTCGTCGCGGCCCAGGCCCAGGCCGCGCGCGATCAGCACCACATCCGCCTCGTCGAGCGGCCCGTTGCGCCTCAGCGGTGGCGCGGCGAAGGCCAGGCGATTGCCGTCGCGGCGGATGCGCACCAGGCCCACGCCACATTCCTGCACCACGTGCTGCTCGCCGCGGGCCCGGCCGCCGGCTCGCAGCCAGGCGTGGCAGGTGCCGAGCGTGGGGTGGCCTGCGAAGGGCAGTTCACGGCCAGGGCAGAAGATGCGCACGCGGTAGTCGGCGCCAGCGGCGTGGCCTTCATCGGTGGGTGGCAGCACGAAGGTGCATTCCGACAAGTTGGTCCAGTCGGTGAAGTGCTGCATGGCCTCGGTGCTCAGACCGGTGCCGTCGAGCACCACGCCCAGGGGGTTGCCCCGGTAGGGCGTTTCGGTGAAGACGTCGACTTGCTGGAAAGGGCGTTGTGCCATCAGGTTCCTCCGGATTCAGGACAGGGGCAGGTCCAGCACACCCCGGCTCGCGGGCAGCGCCAGCCATCCGGCGTACCAGCGTTCCAGGTGGGGCCACGTGGGGCGCGTTTGTGGCAGGCCCCACCAGCGGTGAACCTCGCAGGCGATCGGGATGTCGGCCATGCCCACCGTGTCGCCGGCCATGAAGGCCTGGCGGGAGAGGTGCCGGTCGAGCAGCGCGAACAGCGGTTCGGTGGCGGCGACCGATTTCTCGATCACCCGGGCGTCGCGTTGCGCCTCCGGCGTGCGTATCCATTGCTTGAAGCCGGGGCCCGTGGCGGGGTTCAGCGTGGTCTGCTGCCAGTCCATCCAGCGCTCGGCGTCGAAGCGTTGCCGGAGATCCTGCGGGTAGAGACGGCCTTCCCTGGCGCAGAGGTAGCGCACGATCGCGTTCGATTCCCACAGTCTGAAGTCACCGTCCTGCAGCAGGGGCACCAGGCCGTTCGGGTTGTTCGCGAGGTAGGCCGGCGTGTCCACCACGCCGAAGGCCATGCCGGCGTCGGTGCGCGGCAACTCGATGCCGAGCACCTGCGCGCACAGCACGACCTTGCGCACGTTGATCGAACTCAGGCGGCCCCACAAGTGCAACATCGGCTCACCCTTTCAATTGGTCTCGGATGGCCAGGGCCAGCGCGGCGACGCCGATGCGGATCTGCTCCACGCTGGCGGTGACGAAACTCAGGCGCAGCGTGCGTGCATCGGGTTCGGTGGCGTAGAAGGCGGCACCGGGCACGAAGGCCACGCCCTTGTCCACCGCGCGTGGCAGCAGGTCGATGGCACTCACGCCCTCGGGCAGGCGCACCCAGAGGAACATGCCGCCATCGGGCGAATTCCATTGCACGTCCAGTCCCTGCATTTCCCGTTCAAGGCACGTCAGCATGGCCTGGCACTGGCTCTTGTAGAGCGCGCGGATCGTGGGCACATGGCGGTCCAGGAAGCCGTCCTTGAGCACCTCGGCCACCATGCGCTGGTTGAAGCCAGGGCTGTGCAGGTCGGCCGCCTGCTTGGCTTGCAGCAGTTTCGGGTATACCGCCCTGGGTGCCACGATGAAACCCAGCCGCAGACCGGGTGCGAGCACCTTGGAGAACGAACCCAGGTAGATGCAGCCTTCAGGGTTGCGTGCGCTCAAGGGCAGCGGCGGCTCGACGTCGAACCAGAGATCGCCGTAGGGGTTGTCCTCGATGATCGGCAGGCCCCGTGCGGCCGCGCAGGCCACCAATGCGGCCCGGCGTGCCTCGCTCATGCTGCGGCCGGTGGGGTTCTGGAAGTTGGGCAGCACGTAGAGGAATCGCGCGCGGTCCGCGCCCTGGCCGATGCGGCGCTCCAGGTCGGCCACGTCGATGCCTTCGTCGTCGCTGGCCACGGCCTCAATCGTGGGTTCCATTGGCGTGAAGGCTTGCAGCGCGCCCAGGTAGGTGGGCGTTTCCACCAGCACGCGAGAGTCGCTGTCGATCAGCACCTTGGCGACCAGGTCAAGGCCTTGCTGGCTGCCGGTGGTGATGAGCACCTGTGCGGGGTCCACCGCCCAGGGCAACTGGTCGGCCACGGCTTCGCGCAGCGGGCCGTAGCCCTCGCTCGCGGCGTATTGCAGCGCGGCCTGGCCGTCTTCGCGCAGCACCTTGGCACAGGCGTCGGCGAAGGCACTCACGGGAAAGGTCTTGGGCGAGGGCAGACCACCCGCAAAGCTGATGATGCCGGGCTTCTCGGTGACCTTGAGGATTTCGCGGATCACCGATGGGTTCATGCGCTCGGCGCGACGCGCCAGCGTCCAGGGGGTGGTGGCAGGAGGAAGGTCGTTCGGTTTCATGGCGTCTCCGTTCAGTCAGTCGCTAGGTGTGGGAAGTCCGGGTGTGTACAGGCATTCTCTTGCCGATGAAGACAGTCGCAATCACTGCGACGGCAAAACCGAGCGTGGTCGCATCGAGCCTTTCGCCCAGCAGGGGCACGGCCGCCAGGATGCCGAAGAAGGGTTGCACCAGCTGGACCTGGCTCACGCGCACCGTGCCGCCAATGGCCAGGCCGCGGTACCACGCGAAAAAGCCGATCCACATCGAGAACACGGCGGTGTAGGCAAAACCCCACCAGGCCGATGACTGCAGTGGCACCTGGGGACGGGTGAGGATGGCCAGCGGCAGGGTCAGCGGCAGGGCGATGACCAGTGCCCAGCAGATGACGTGCTCGGCACGCATATGCTGGGACAGGCGCGCGCCGTACGCATAGCCCACGGCGGCGCACAGCATGGCCGCGAGCAGCAGCCCGTCAGCAGGGTGCAATGCCAGGCCAGCGCCGCCCGAGCTCTGTATCGCAAAGCCCACCACCAGCGCACTGCCCAGTGCTGCGCACACCCAGAAAGCGGCGGAGGGGCGCTGGCGGTGCAGCAGGGCTGCCACCGCCGCCGTGGCCAGCGGCAGCACGCCCACGATCACGCTGGCGTGCACCGCCTCCACGTAGCGCATGGCCACCGATGTGAACAGGGGAAAACCGAACACGACGCCCGAAGCGGTGATGGCCAGCGGGACGAGATCAGCGCGCCGCGGCAGCGGTGCCCGCGTGATGGCCAGGAACAGCGCCGAGAGCGTGGCGGCCACCACGGCGCGACCCAGCGCCACGAACACGCCCGACATCTGCGGCGCGTCGACGGTGCCGACCGCCAGCCGCGTCATGGGCAGCGTCAACGCGAAGATGAGCACGCCCAGCAGGCCGAGCACCAGACCCTGGTTGGCGGGTTGCTCGATCCAGCGAGGCGATGGCAGGGTGCGGGTGTTCATACGGTCAGCATCCAGAGAGCGGTGGCGACGAGCACGGCGGCGAGCGCGCGGTTGAACCACACCAGGCGCGTGCCTTGTGCCAGCCAATGCCGCAGCAACGAGCCGGCCACCGCATAGGTGAGGTTGCTGGTGAAGGCGAAGAAAACCATCACCACGCAGATGATTGCCAGCCGTTGGCCCGGGTTGGACGACGGCTGCCCTGCGGCGTTGACCACCCAGCCGGCGGTGAGCGTGAGTGCCAGCATCCAGGCCTTGATGTTGAGGAACTGCAGACCCACGCCCTGGAGGAAGGTGACGTTCAGGCGAGAGGCATCCACCTCGGACAGCTTCGAGGCGCCCGCGAGCTTCCAGGCCAGCCAGAGCATGTAGACCACGCCCAGCAGCTTCACGCCCCAGCGCAGCGCTGGCACACCCAGCACCAGTGCGCCCAGTCCGAGGCCGCAGGCCAGCATCAGCAGCGTCCAGCCGGTGGGCACCGCGAGGCAGAAGCGCATGGCGCGGCGCAGGCCCAGGTTGGCCGCGAGGGCGGTGGACAGGGTGGTGTTGGGCCCCGGCGAAAAACTCATCGCGGTGCAGAACAGCAGCAGGGCGGTCAACTCGGTGGCGCTCATGGAAAGCGGGCATGGCTTGTGTGGGCGGGACGATCACTGTAATCTTGCGACCCAGTACACAACCAATACAGTTATCCAGCGCAGTTGTGAAACTGTATTGGTTGCTGAGACAGTACAGGCTGATATCGAAGGATGCCCCGCCATGCTGATGAAGACCTCCGCACAATCCCTGACCGAGCAGCTCGCCGAGCGGTTTTCCTCGCGCATCCGCAGCCGCCTGCTCGCGCCAGGAACGCGCCTGCCCTCGGTGCGCCAATGCGCGCAACAGCACGGAGTGAGCCCGTCGACCGTGGTGGCCGCTTACGACCAGTTGCTTGCTCAGGGGCTGGTGGTGGCGCGCAAGAACCGGGGGTTCTTCGTGCGCGAGATGCCGACGCCTCGCACCGAAGGCCATCTGGTCGAAACGAAGCACGCGGCACGAACCGGCTCATCGCCGGTCAACGCCACGGCACTGATCCGCGGCATGTTCCACAAGATCAGCCAGAAGCCGCACCCCGGCATGGGCGTGTTTCCGCCGGACTGGCTGGAGTCGACGTTCATGCCCGCAGCCGTCCGCAAGGTCACTGGCATGCGGGCCCTGCAGGATTTCTCGCTCCAGTACGGCGAACCGCTGGGCGACACGGGCCTGCGACGCGTGCTGTCGCAGAAACTGGCCTCGTTGAACGTGCATGCGGATGCCGACCACATCATCACCACCGTGGGGGCGACACATGCGCTGGACATCGTGAGCCGCACCTTGCTGCGGGCGGGCGATCCGGTGATGGTCGAGGAGCCCGGGTGGGCGGTGGAGTTCGCCCGTCTGTCGGCATTGGGCATGCGCATCCTTCCGGTGCCGCGCCGCGCGGACGGGCCGGACCTGGACGTGATGGCGAAGTACTGCGAAGTGCACCAGCCCAAGCTGTATGTGAGCGTGAGCGTGTTTCACAACCCGACGGGCTATTGCCTGACACCGGGCAGTGCGCACCGCCTGTTGCAGCTGGCCAACCGGCACAACTTCCACATCGTCGAGGACGACACCTACAGCCATATCGCCCCGGAGCACGCCACCCGCCTGACCGCACTCGATGGCCTGCAACGCACCATCTACGTAAGCGGTTTCGCCAAGATCCTCGCACCCAACTGGCGCATCGGTTATCTCGCTGCCCCATCGGCCCTGGTGGAGCCGCTGCTGGACACCAAGCTGCTTTCTACGCTGACCACTCCGGCCCTGCTGGAACGTGCGCTGGCACTGTGCATCGAGCAAGGCCAGCTGCGCCGCCATGCCGAGCGCATCCGCACCCGGCTGGATGCTGCGCGTGCGCGCAGCGTGAAGCTCGCGCTTGGCGCGGGCTGCTCGTTCGCGGCAGAGCCGGTCGGTCTGTTCGGCTGGGTCGATACCGGCGTGGACACCGATGCACTGGCGCAGCGCATGCTGGACGAGGGCTACCTGATCGCGCCAGGCGCGCTGTTCCATGCGGCCCGAGCGCCCAGCACGCTGATGCGCATCAACTTTGCGACCACGCAGGATGCGGCGTTCTGGCGCGTGTTCACGCGGCTGAAAGCGTCGGGCTGATCAGAGCCGGGTGTCGAAGAGATCGCGGCCGCGCGACTGAAGGATGTCGGCGAGAACGCGATCGATCTGCCGTGCCTCGACTTGCATCAGGGGCAAGGCACGCGAGAAGAGCTGCCAGTCTCCTGAGCGGGCCGCCAGCTCGAGGCCTTTGGCCAGGCGCGCCCCGCGCTCTGCGGTCATGGCGCCCAGAGACCCTTTGAGACCGTGTGCATGGGCCACGGCAGCGGCCGTGTCGCGGGTGCCCAGCGCTTTCTGCAGTTCGATCTGGCGCGTGGCGAGGTCGACGCGCATCGCCTGGGCCAGTTGCCCCAGTGTTTCTTCGTCGCCATCCAGGCGCCGCAGCAGCTTTTCCACGTCCAGCGCTTCGGCATGGGTGCCTTCGCGGGGGCTGGGGGGCTCGATGGGTGCGGGTTGCGTCACCTGAACGGGCCCGGCCTCAGGAGGTGGTTCGGGTGCCTGGGGTGCGTCGGCGGCCTCGGGCACGGCCTGCGCATCACCGATTTTCAGCACGCGGTCCATTTCCTTGATCAGCGCCTGGGGGCTGACCGGCTTGGCCGTGTAGCCGTCCATGCCGGCGGTCAGGCAGGCCTCGCGGTCGCCGGCCATGGCATTGGCGGTGACCGCGACGATGGGGGTGCGGGGCAGTTTGCGCCGCGATTCGATGTCGCGGATTTCCTTGGTCGCCTGCAGGCCACTCATGCCGGGCATCTGCACGTCCATGAGCACGAGGTCGATACCGCCCTGTTCCCACTGTGCCACCGCATGCACGCCGCCACGGGCCACGCGCACGATGCAGCCCAGGCGCAGGAGCAACTGGCGCATCATCAATTCGTTGACCGGATGGTCTTCCGCCAGCAGCACCACCAGACCGACATAACGGCCGCCCGCCTGAGACACCTCCATGAGCTCGGCCGAGGCGCTGAGAGGGCCAGGATCCAGCTCGCGCAGAGGCAGCGTGAGCGTGAAGGTGCTGCCCTGGCCAGCGTCGCTCTTGAGGTCAACGTCACCCCCCATGAGCCTTGCCAGCCTTGCACAGATCGCCAGACCCAGGCCGCTACCGCCGTAAGGGCGTGCCGTCGAGGCGTCGGCCTGCGTGAAGGCGTCGAAGACGCTGGCGTGATGCTCTGGCGCGATGCCCACACCGCTGTCGCGCACCTGCAGTTGCAGGCGTGCCGGTCCTTCGTCCGGGGCTTGAAGTGCCTGGATGCGCACCTCGATGCGGCCACCGCGCGGGGTGAACTTGATGGCATTGGACAGCAGGTTGTTGAGCACCTGGCGAATCCGTACCGCGTCCCCCGTGACCCATTGAGGCAGTGAGGGCGGCAGTTCGAACTGGAACTCCAGCCCTTTTTCATCGGCCTGTTCGGCGAAGGGCACGATGGCCTGCTCCAGTGCCTGATGGAGGTCGAAGCGCAGGTTCTCGATATCGAGCTTGCCTGCCTCGATGCGCGAAAGGTCCAGGATGTTGTTGAGCAGATCCAGCAGTTCGTGGGCGGAGTTGTCCATCATTGCCAGCCAGCTGGACTGGTCGGCATTGAGCGGTGAGTCCATCAGCATGCGCGTGAGGCCCATGAACGCATTGAGGGGCGTACGGACCTCATGGCTGATATTGGCCAGGAATTCGCTCTTGGCGCGGTTGGCCTGCTCTGTCAGTGCGCGTGCGCGTTCGCTTTCCTCTTCGATGCGCTTGCGCTCGCTGATATCGACCAATGTGCCCATCAGGCGCAGCGGCTGCCCCTTGTTGTCGTGCTCGGCCACCGCCGCTTGCGTCTCCACCCAGCGCCAGCCCTCGGAAGTTCGCACCCGGTGCTGCAGCACTGCGCGCTGGATGCGGCCGCCCAGCAGCCCCATCACTTGATCGCGCAGTGGCTCGAGATCGTCGGGGTGCAGGCGTGCGCGCAGATCGACGGCTTCCCAGTAGCCGTCCGCCGCAATGTCGCCCAGGAGTTCGCCCCAGCGTGCGGTCAGGAAGACCTGGGTGGCTGGCAATTGCCAGTCCCAGAGGGCCAGGCCTGCGGCATCCACAGCCAGCTGCATCCGGTCGCGGGCTTCGTCCAGGGCCTCCTCGGCCAGCAGGCGGCTATTGGATTCGCGGTGAACGGTGCTGCGCAGGTGATCGAGCTCGCGATTCTGGTGCTCCAGCTCGCTGAGCAGCCTTTGCGAGCGCTCACGCTCCTGCTGGAGCTCGTCCAGCGTGCGTTGCAAATCGAAGGCGAGACGATCTGGCGTCATGGGCGTGTGTGAGGGTGATGCGAACGCCAGGGTACCCCTGCAGGATCCTCAGCTGCCGCCAAGCGCTTCCCAGCGCTCCAGCGCCTGAAGCCATTCCCCCTCGACTTCGGCATGTCGGACGCCAAGTTGAGCGGCACGAACGGGATCACTGTGAAATAGTTGGCCATTTTCCAGGTCCTTGCCGATGGAAGCCTGTTCGGCTTCAAGGGCCGCTATCAGTGCTGGCAGGGCATCAAACTCCCGTTGTTCCTTGTAGCTTAGCTTCTTCTTGGCCGGTGCGGGCGCCGGAGTTGTACTGACCTGTTTCGCCGCTGGAGTGGGCGCGGGAGCGGAAGGTGTCTCCCGGTCACGCTGCAGTGCGGCGGCGCGCGCCGACTGCGTCAGCCAGTCCTGCACGTCACCCACGTACTCTCTCCAGCGTCCGTCCCCCTCGAACACCAGGGTGCTCGTGACGACGTTGTCCAGGAAGCGCCGATCGTGGCTGACGAGAAACACCGTGCCTTCGTACTGCTGGAGCAGATCTTCCAGCAGCTCCAGCGTGTCGATGTCGAGGTCGTTGGTGGGTTCATCCAGGACCAGCACATTGGCCGGACGCGCGAACAACCGTGCAAGCAGCAGACGGTTGCGTTCGCCCCCCGACAGCGTGCGCACCGGCGCGTTCGCCCGTGCAGGAGAAAACAGAAAGTCGCTCAGGTAGCTCTTGACGTGGGTGCGCTTGCTCCCGATCTCGATCCATTCACTGCCCGGGCTGATGAAGTCTTCCAGTGTGGCATCCAGGTTCAGCTGGTCGCGCATCTGGTCGAAATACGCCACGCTGATCTTGCTGCCCTGGCGTACCGAGCCGCTGGTGGGTTGCAGCTCGCCCAGTATGGTCTTGAGCAGTGTGGTCTTGCCCGCGCCGTTGGGGCCGATTAGGCCGACTTTGTCGCCCCGCAGGATCGTGGCCGAGAAGTCCCGGATCACGGTAAGCTGCCCGCCGTTGGCCATGGGGAACGTCTGGGTCACCTTGTCCAGTTCCGCCACGATCTTGCCGCTGGCAGCGCCGCTGGCTACCTCCAGTTTCACACTTCCCACTGCCTCGCGTCGCTGTGCGCGTTGTTCGCGCAGCCGCTCCAGGCGGGTGATCCGGCCTTGTGCCCGCGTACGGCGTGCTTCCACGCCCTTGCGGATCCAAACTTCTTCCTGGGCCAGCAACTTGTCGGCGCGAGCGTTGATCACCGCTTCCTGCGTCATCTGCTCTTCTTTCAGCACCTGATACTGGGCGAAATTGCCGGGGTAGCTCAGCAGACGTCCGCGATCCAGTTCAACCATGCGGGTGGCCACCCGATCCAGAAAGGCGCGATCGTGGCTGATGGTGACCACGCTGCCCTTGTACTCCAGCAGCAACTCCTCCAGCCATGTGATGCTGTCCAGATCAAGGTGGTTGGTGGGCTCGTCGAGCAACAGCACGTCAGGCCGGCTTACCAGCGCCTGCGCCAAAGCGACCCGCTTCTTGTTACCTCCGGACAGCTCACCCACGCGCACCGATCCGTCCAGGTGCAATCGGTGCAGTGTCTCCTCAACCCGTTGCTCCCAGTTCCAGGCATCCAGCGCCTCGATGCGGTTTTGCAGGGCATCCAGATCCAGGCCATCTGCGCCACTTAGATACAGATCCCGCGCGGCACGTGCATCCGCCAGCCCGACGCTGGCGGCCTCAAACACCGACGACTGCAAATCCAGCACCGGCTCTTGCGGCACATAGGCAACGCGCAGCCCCGTCTGCACCTGCATCGTGCCGTCGTCGGCCTTTTCAAGCGAGGCGAGAATTTTCAGGAGAGATGACTTGCCGGTGCCGTTCCGGCCTATGAGACCAACCCGCTCCTGCGCTTCGAGCGAAAAGTCGGTATGGTCGAGCAGTGCCACGTGGCCGAAGGCCAGCTGTGCATCCTGCAGGGTGATGAGTGCCATGAAGAACCTGAGTCAGAAGGAACTCTGATTATCCTGTGCCTGTCGGCGCACGAGAGGTAGGGCGAGGCAATGGGAGCGCGGGTTCCCGAGCACATATATAGAGCCCTGCCGAGTGCGATCAGCGGGAAGCATCGGGTTGCTACACGCCGCACACCTCTTCACAAACTTTTTTTTGGAGGTCTTTGACGGAGTCGCAAAAACTGTCGTATACTGCAAGGCTTCGCTGATCACTGTTGAGCTTTCGGGCTCGATGCGTTTTGCGAGGTTGATGCAGTCGGAAGCGGCCAAAAACGAAGAAAGAAATTTCAGATTTTTTGACAGGCCTCCAAAAACTGTGTCATAATACGAGGCTCAGCTGATCGCAGCTAGGCAAGCAGATGAAAGTGGTGAGAGCCACTGGTTCTGTGGATCATTAAAAACATACAGCCGATAAGCGTGGGCGTTTGAAGGCGATTGCCGCATGGATTCGAAAGAGTCCAAGTCGCAAGACTTTAAACGCTCATGAGAATAGAAGTGAAGTTCACTTCAATTCCGTTTTTATGAGTAATTTCAAGATCGAACTAAAGAGTTTGATCCTGGCTCAGATTGAACGCTGGCGGCATGCTTTACACATGCAAGTCGAACGGTAACAGGCCGCAAGGTGCTGACGAGTGGCGAACGGGTGAGTAATGCATCGGAACGTGCCCAGTCGTGGGGGATAACGCAGCGAAAGCTGCGCTAATACCGCATACGATCTGTGGATGAAAGCGGGGGACCGTAAGGCCTCGCGCGATTGGAGCGGCCGATGTCAGATTAGGTAGTTGGTGGGGTAAAGGCTCACCAAGCCGACGATCTGTAGCTGGTCTGAGAGGACGACCAGCCACACTGGGACTGAGACACGGCCCAGACTCCTACGGGAGGCAGCAGTGGGGAATTTTGGACAATGGGCGCAAGCCTGATCCAGCAATGCCGCGTGCAGGAAGAAGGCCTTCGGGTTGTAAACTGCTTTTGTACGGAACGAAAAGGCTCTGGTTAATACCTGGGGCTCATGACGGTACCGTAAGAATAAGCACCGGCTAACTACGTGCCAGCAGCCGCGGTAATACGTAGGGTGCGAGCGTTAATCGGAATTACTGGGCGTAAAGCGTGCGCAGGCGGTTTTGTAAGACAGGCGTGAAATCCCCGGGCTCAACCTGGGAATTGCGCTTGTGACTGCAAGGCTGGAGTGCGGCAGAGGGGGATGGAATTCCGCGTGTAGCAGTGAAATGCGTAGATATGCGGAGGAACACCGATGGCGAAGGCAATCCCCTGGGCCTGCACTGACGCTCATGCACGAAAGCGTGGGGAGCAAACAGGATTAGATACCCTGGTAGTCCACGCCCTAAACGATGTCAACTGGTTGTTGGGTCTCTTCTGACTCAGTAACGAAGCTAACGCGTGAAGTTGACCGCCTGGGGAGTACGGCCGCAAGGTTGAAACTCAAAGGAATTGACGGGGACCCGCACAAGCGGTGGATGATGTGGTTTAATTCGATGCAACGCGAAAAACCTTACCCACCTTTGACATGTACGGAATTTGCCAGAGATGGCTTAGTGCTCGAAAGAGAGCCGTAACACAGGTGCTGCATGGCTGTCGTCAGCTCGTGTCGTGAGATGTTGGGTTAAGTCCCGCAACGAGCGCAACCCTTGTCATTAGTTGCTACGAAAGGGCACTCTAATGAGACTGCCGGTGACAAACCGGAGGAAGGTGGGGATGACGTCAAGTCCTCATGGCCCTTATAGGTGGGGCTACACACGTCATACAATGGCTGGTACAAAGGGTTGCCAACCCGCGAGGGGGAGCCAATCCCATAAAGCCAGTCGTAGTCCGGATCGCAGTCTGCAACTCGACTGCGTGAAGTCGGAATCGCTAGTAATCGTGGATCAGCATGTCACGGTGAATACGTTCCCGGGTCTTGTACACACCGCCCGTCACACCATGGGAGCGGGTCTCGCCAGAAGTAGTTAGCCTAACCGCAAGGAGGGCGATTACCACGGCGGGGTTCGTGACTGGGGTGAAGTCGTAACAAGGTAGCCGTATCGGAAGGTGCGGCTGGATCACCTCCTTTCTGGAAAAGAGCAATCAAGCTCAAACGCTCACACTTATCGGTTGTTGGAAGGACGTCGCCAGCGATTCGGGCTCAGGCCTGGAGAGATCAAGCGACCGGCTTGGGTCTGTAGCTCAGTTGGTTAGAGCACCGTCTTGATAAGGCGGGGGTCGTTGGTTCGAGACCAACCAGACCCACCATCCCCTCCAATGAGTGAAGAATATCCTGGGGGATTAGCTCAGCTGGGAGAGCACCTGCTTTGCAAGCAGGGGGTCGTCGGTTCGATCCCGTCATCCTCCACCAATGTTGTTTGGCAGCATTCTTGTTAGATAAATCCACATCAAAGCATCTTGGCCAGGTTGGTTAAGGGTGCTTTGATGTTGATCGATATCCATCGATTGACCGGTGGCCGCAAGGCTGCCACGGCTGTTCTTTAAAAATTCATAGAGTCGAATCAGCGTTGCTGATGGAAAGCACATATTCGTAAAGGTTTCATGTGCACCGTGCCATCAGCAACATTTTTTGATTGCGTCAACGAATATTCAATTTGATCGAAAGATGCAAATTGGAGCGGCATAACGCGCCAGGTGAAAGACCTGGCAGACATTTGCTTGATGTGATTTTGTATCTTGCGCAATCGAAAGATTGTGTGAGATGTCAAAGTTATAGGGTCAAGTGAATAAGAGCACGTGGTGGATGCCTTGGCGATGATAGGCGACGAAGGACGTGATAGCCTGCGATAAGCTTCGGGGAGCTGGCAAATTAGCTTTGATCCGGAGATTTCCGAATGGGGAAACCCACCTAGCAGTAGGTATCGCATGATGAATACATAGTCATGTGAGGCGAACCGGGTGAACTGAAACATCTCAGTAGCTCGAGGAAAAGACATCAACCGAGATTCCGAAAGTAGTGGCGAGCGAAATCGGAAGAGCCTGTTAGTGATAGCACAAGACTTAACGGAACGCTTTGGAAAGGGCGGCCATAGCGGGTGATAGCCCCGTACGTGAAAAGACCTGTGTGGTACTGAGCTAACGACAAGTAGGGCGGGACACGAGAAATCCTGTCTGAATATGGGGGGACCATCCTCCAAGGCTAAATACTCATCATCGACCGATAGTGAACAAGTACCGTGAGGGAAAGGCGAAAAGAACCCCGGGAGGGGAGTGAAATAGATCCTGAAACCGCGTGCTTACAAAAAGTAGGAGCCTCGCAAGGGGTGACTGCGTACCTTTTGTATAATGGGTCAGCGACTTACATTCAGTGGCAAGGTTAACCGAATAGGGAAGCCGTAGAGAAATCGAGTCCGAACAGGGCGATTCAGTCGCTGGGTGTAGACCCGAAACCAAGTGATCTATCCATGGCCAGGATGAAGGTGCCGTAACAGGTACTGGAGGTCCGAACCGACTAGTGTTGCAAAACTAGCGGATGAGCTGTGGATAGGGGTGAAAGGCTAAACAAACTTGGAAATAGCTGGTTCTCTCCGAAAACTATTTAGGTAGTGCCTCAAGTATTACCATCGGGGGTAGAGCACTGTTTTGGCTAGGGGGTCATGGCGACTTACCAAACCAAGGCAAACTCCGAATACCGATGAGTACAGCTTGGGAGACAGAGCACCGGGTGCTAACGTCCGGACTCAAGAGGGAAACAACCCAGACCGCCAGCTAAGGTCCCTAAAATTGGCTAAGTGGGAAACGAAGTGGGAAGGCTAAAACAGTCAGGATGTTGGCTTAGAAGCAGCCATCATTTAAAGAAAGCGTAATAGCTCACTGATCGAGTCGTCCTGCGCGGAAGATGTAACGGGGCTAAGCCAGTTACCGAAGCTGCGGATTTGCAATTTATTGCAAGTGGTAGGAGAGCGTTCTGTAAGCCTGTGAAGGTGTCTTGTAAAGGATGCTGGAGGTATCAGAAGTGCGAATGCTGACATGAGTAGCGTTAAAGGGGGTGAAAAGCCCCCTCGCCGTAAGCGCAAGGTTTCCTACGCAACGTTCATCGGCGTAGGGTGAGTCGGCCCCTAAGGCGAGGCAGAGATGCGTAGCTGATGGGAAACAGGTCAATATTCCTGTACCGATTACAAGTGCGATGTGGGGACGGATCTTAATAGGTTATCCGGCGGTTGGATGTGCCGGTTTAGACAGATGTAGGCGATACGTAGGCAAATCCGCGTGTCATATACCGAGGCTGTCGATCGAGCGAGCTTGCTCGCGAAGTAACTGAACGAGGTCCCAGGAAAAGCCACTAAGCTTCAGCTTGTAATTGACCGTACCGCAAACCGACACTGGTGCGCGAGATGAGTATTCTAAGGCGCTTGAGAGAACTCAGGAGAAGGAACTCGGCAAATTGACACCGTAACTTCGGAAGAAGGTGTGCCCTAGTAGTGTGATGAGAACATCTGAGCACGAACGGGTTGCAAAAAATTGGTGGCTGCGACTGTTTATTAAAAACACAGCACTCTGCAAACACGAAAGTGGACGTATAGGGTGTGACGCCTGCCCGGTGCTGGAAGATTAATTGATGGGGTGCAAGCTCTTGATCGAAGTCCCAGTAAACGGCGGCCGTAACTATAACGGTCCTAAGGTAGCGAAATTCCTTGTCGGGTAAGTTCCGACCTGCACGAATGGCGTAACGATGGCCACACTGTCTCCTCCTGAGACTCAGCGAAGTTGAAATGTTTGTGATGATGCAATCTCCCCGCGGAAAGACGGAAAGACCCCATGAACCTTTACTGTAGCTTTGTATTGGACTTTGAACAGATCTGTGTAGGATAGGTGGGAGGCTTTGAAGCAGGGTCGCTAGATCTTGTGGAGCCAACGTTGAAATACCACCCTGGTGTGTTTGAGGTTCTAACCTAGGTCCATTATCTGGATCGGGGACAGTGCATGGTAGGCAGTTTGACTGGGGCGGTCTCCTCCCAAAGCGTAACGGAGGAGTTCGAAGGTACGCTAGGTACGGTCGGACATCGTGCTAATAGTGCAATGGCATAAGCGTGCTTAACTGCGAGACTGACAAGTCGAGCAGATGCGAAAGCAGGACATAGTGATCCGGTGGTTCTGTATGGAAGGGCCATCGCTCAACGGATAAAAGGTACTCTGGGGATAACAGGCTGATACCGCCCAAGAGTTCATATCGACGGCGGTGTTTGGCACCTCGATGTCGGCTCATCTCATCCTGGGGCTGTAGCCGGTCCCAAGGGTATGGCTGTTCGCCATTTAAAGAGGTACGTGAGCTGGGTTTAAAACGTCGTGAGACAGTTTGGTCCCTATCTTCCGTGGGCGCTGCAGATTTGAGGAAGCCTGCTCCTAGTACGAGAGGACCGGAGTGGACGCACCTCTGGTGTACCGGTTGTCACGCCAGTGGCATTGCCGGGTAGCTAAGTGCGGAAGAGATAACCGCTGAAAGCATCTAAGCGGGAAACTCGTTCCAAGATGAGATCTGCCGGGGCCTTGAGCCCCCTAAAGAGTCGTTCAAGACCAGGACGTTGATAGGCTGGGTGTGGAAGCGCAGTAATGCGTTAAGCTAACCAGTACTAATTGCTCGTGCGGCTTGACCCTATAACTTTGATGAAAATCATCAGAGTCAAATGTCATCCGACTGAAAAGTCATGTTATGCCAGGTGGCCCAGAAATGGCCCCATCGTTGGCTGCAATCAAGATAGCTGATTCGAAGCTCTATGAATTCGTTGGACTGTGCACTCACAGCCCGACAACAAGTTATGCCTGACGACCATAGCGAGGTGGTCCCACTCCTTCCCATCCCGAACAGGACAGTGAAACGCCTTTGCGCCGATGATAGTGCGGGTTCCCGTGTGAAAGTAGGTCATCGTCAGGCTCTTACCAGCCCCCCAAACCCCCTCGTGCTCCATGCACTTGGGGGTTTGGGCTTTATAAAGTGTAGAGGCCGGTTTTTGAGTTGAAAGATTTCTTTGAAGTCTTGCAAAACCTCCAAAAACTGTGTCATAATACGAGGCTCAGCTGATCGCAGCTAGGCAAGCAGATGAAAGTGGTGAGAGCCACTGGTTCTGTGGATCATTAAAAACATACAGCCGATAAGCGTGGGCGTTTGAAGGCGATTGCCGCATGGATTCGAAAGAGTCCAAGTCGCAAGACTTTAAACGCTCATGAGAATAGAAGTGAAGTTCACTTCAATTCCGTTTTTATGAGTAATTTCAAGATCGAACTAAAGAGTTTGATCCTGGCTCAGATTGAACGCTGGCGGCATGCTTTACACATGCAAGTCGAACGGTAACAGGCCGCAAGGTGCTGACGAGTGGCGAACGGGTGAGTAATGCATCGGAACGTGCCCAGTCGTGGGGGATAACGCAGCGAAAGCTGCGCTAATACCGCATACGATCTGTGGATGAAAGCGGGGGACCGTAAGGCCTCGCGCGATTGGAGCGGCCGATGTCAGATTAGGTAGTTGGTGGGGTAAAGGCTCACCAAGCCGACGATCTGTAGCTGGTCTGAGAGGACGACCAGCCACACTGGGACTGAGACACGGCCCAGACTCCTACGGGAGGCAGCAGTGGGGAATTTTGGACAATGGGCGCAAGCCTGATCCAGCAATGCCGCGTGCAGGAAGAAGGCCTTCGGGTTGTAAACTGCTTTTGTACGGAACGAAAAGGCTCTGGTTAATACCTGGGGCTCATGACGGTACCGTAAGAATAAGCACCGGCTAACTACGTGCCAGCAGCCGCGGTAATACGTAGGGTGCGAGCGTTAATCGGAATTACTGGGCGTAAAGCGTGCGCAGGCGGTTTTGTAAGACAGGCGTGAAATCCCCGGGCTCAACCTGGGAATTGCGCTTGTGACTGCAAGGCTGGAGTGCGGCAGAGGGGGATGGAATTCCGCGTGTAGCAGTGAAATGCGTAGATATGCGGAGGAACACCGATGGCGAAGGCAATCCCCTGGGCCTGCACTGACGCTCATGCACGAAAGCGTGGGGAGCAAACAGGATTAGATACCCTGGTAGTCCACGCCCTAAACGATGTCAACTGGTTGTTGGGTCTCTTCTGACTCAGTAACGAAGCTAACGCGTGAAGTTGACCGCCTGGGGAGTACGGCCGCAAGGTTGAAACTCAAAGGAATTGACGGGGACCCGCACAAGCGGTGGATGATGTGGTTTAATTCGATGCAACGCGAAAAACCTTACCCACCTTTGACATGTACGGAATTTGCCAGAGATGGCTTAGTGCTCGAAAGAGAGCCGTAACACAGGTGCTGCATGGCTGTCGTCAGCTCGTGTCGTGAGATGTTGGGTTAAGTCCCGCAACGAGCGCAACCCTTGTCATTAGTTGCTACGAAAGGGCACTCTAATGAGACTGCCGGTGACAAACCGGAGGAAGGTGGGGATGACGTCAAGTCCTCATGGCCCTTATAGGTGGGGCTACACACGTCATACAATGGCTGGTACAAAGGGTTGCCAACCCGCGAGGGGGAGCCAATCCCATAAAGCCAGTCGTAGTCCGGATCGCAGTCTGCAACTCGACTGCGTGAAGTCGGAATCGCTAGTAATCGTGGATCAGCATGTCACGGTGAATACGTTCCCGGGTCTTGTACACACCGCCCGTCACACCATGGGAGCGGGTCTCGCCAGAAGTAGTTAGCCTAACCGCAAGGAGGGCGATTACCACGGCGGGGTTCGTGACTGGGGTGAAGTCGTAACAAGGTAGCCGTATCGGAAGGTGCGGCTGGATCACCTCCTTTCTGGAAAAGAGCAATCAAGCTCAAACGCTCACACTTATCGGTTGTTGGAAGGACGTCGCCAGCGATTCGGGCTCAGGCCTGGAGAGATCAAGCGACCGGCTTGGGTCTGTAGCTCAGTTGGTTAGAGCACCGTCTTGATAAGGCGGGGGTCGTTGGTTCGAGACCAACCAGACCCACCATCCCCTCCAATGAGTGAAGAATATCCTGGGGGATTAGCTCAGCTGGGAGAGCACCTGCTTTGCAAGCAGGGGGTCGTCGGTTCGATCCCGTCATCCTCCACCAATGTTGTTTGGCAGCATTCTTGTTAGATAAATCCACATCAAAGCATCTTGGCCAGGTTGGTTAAGGGTGCTTTGATGTTGATCGATATCCATCGATTGACCGGTGGCCGCAAGGCTGCCACGGCTGTTCTTTAAAAATTCATAGAGTCGAATCAGCGTTGCTGATGGAAAGCACATATTCGTAAAGGTTTCATGTGCACCGTGCCATCAGCAACATTTTTTGATTGCGTCAACGAATATTCAATTTGATCGAAAGATGCAAATTGGAGCGGCATAACGCGCCAGGTGAAAGACCTGGCAGACATTTGCTTGATGTGATTTTGTATCTTGCGCAATCGAAAGATTGTGTGAGATGTCAAAGTTATAGGGTCAAGTGAATAAGAGCACGTGGTGGATGCCTTGGCGATGATAGGCGACGAAGGACGTGATAGCCTGCGATAAGCTTCGGGGAGCTGGCAAATTAGCTTTGATCCGGAGATTTCCGAATGGGGAAACCCACCTAGCAGTAGGTATCGCATGATGAATACATAGTCATGTGAGGCGAACCGGGTGAACTGAAACATCTCAGTAGCTCGAGGAAAAGACATCAACCGAGATTCCGAAAGTAGTGGCGAGCGAAATCGGAAGAGCCTGTTAGTGATAGCACAAGACTTAACGGAACGCTTTGGAAAGGGCGGCCATAGCGGGTGATAGCCCCGTACGTGAAAAGACCTGTGTGGTACTGAGCTAACGACAAGTAGGGCGGGACACGAGAAATCCTGTCTGAATATGGGGGGACCATCCTCCAAGGCTAAATACTCATCATCGACCGATAGTGAACAAGTACCGTGAGGGAAAGGCGAAAAGAACCCCGGGAGGGGAGTGAAATAGATCCTGAAACCGCGTGCTTACAAAAAGTAGGAGCCTCGCAAGGGGTGACTGCGTACCTTTTGTATAATGGGTCAGCGACTTACATTCAGTGGCAAGGTTAACCGAATAGGGAAGCCGTAGAGAAATCGAGTCCGAACAGGGCGATTCAGTCGCTGGGTGTAGACCCGAAACCAAGTGATCTATCCATGGCCAGGATGAAGGTGCCGTAACAGGTACTGGAGGTCCGAACCGACTAGTGTTGCAAAACTAGCGGATGAGCTGTGGATAGGGGTGAAAGGCTAAACAAACTTGGAAATAGCTGGTTCTCTCCGAAAACTATTTAGGTAGTGCCTCAAGTATTACCATCGGGGGTAGAGCACTGTTTTGGCTAGGGGGTCATGGCGACTTACCAAACCAAGGCAAACTCCGAATACCGATGAGTACAGCTTGGGAGACAGAGCACCGGGTGCTAACGTCCGGACTCAAGAGGGAAACAACCCAGACCGCCAGCTAAGGTCCCTAAAATTGGCTAAGTGGGAAACGAAGTGGGAAGGCTAAAACAGTCAGGATGTTGGCTTAGAAGCAGCCATCATTTAAAGAAAGCGTAATAGCTCACTGATCGAGTCGTCCTGCGCGGAAGATGTAACGGGGCTAAGCCAGTTACCGAAGCTGCGGATTTGCAATTTATTGCAAGTGGTAGGAGAGCGTTCTGTAAGCCTGTGAAGGTGTCTTGTAAAGGATGCTGGAGGTATCAGAAGTGCGAATGCTGACATGAGTAGCGTTAAAGGGGGTGAAAAGCCCCCTCGCCGTAAGCGCAAGGTTTCCTACGCAACGTTCATCGGCGTAGGGTGAGTCGGCCCCTAAGGCGAGGCAGAGATGCGTAGCTGATGGGAAACAGGTCAATATTCCTGTACCGATTACAAGTGCGATGTGGGGACGGATCTTAATAGGTTATCCGGCGGTTGGATGTGCCGGTTTAGACAGATGTAGGCGATACGTAGGCAAATCCGCGTGTCATATACCGAGGCTGTCGATCGAGCGAGCTTGCTCGCGAAGTAACTGAACGAGGTCCCAGGAAAAGCCACTAAGCTTCAGCTTGTAATTGACCGTACCGCAAACCGACACTGGTGCGCGAGATGAGTATTCTAAGGCGCTTGAGAGAACTCAGGAGAAGGAACTCGGCAAATTGACACCGTAACTTCGGAAGAAGGTGTGCCCTAGTAGTGTGATGAGAACATCTGAGCACGAACGGGTTGCAAAAAATTGGTGGCTGCGACTGTTTATTAAAAACACAGCACTCTGCAAACACGAAAGTGGACGTATAGGGTGTGACGCCTGCCCGGTGCTGGAAGATTAATTGATGGGGTGCAAGCTCTTGATCGAAGTCCCAGTAAACGGCGGCCGTAACTATAACGGTCCTAAGGTAGCGAAATTCCTTGTCGGGTAAGTTCCGACCTGCACGAATGGCGTAACGATGGCCACACTGTCTCCTCCTGAGACTCAGCGAAGTTGAAATGTTTGTGATGATGCAATCTCCCCGCGGAAAGACGGAAAGACCCCATGAACCTTTACTGTAGCTTTGTATTGGACTTTGAACAGATCTGTGTAGGATAGGTGGGAGGCTTTGAAGCAGGGTCGCTAGATCTTGTGGAGCCAACGTTGAAATACCACCCTGGTGTGTTTGAGGTTCTAACCTAGGTCCATTATCTGGATCGGGGACAGTGCATGGTAGGCAGTTTGACTGGGGCGGTCTCCTCCCAAAGCGTAACGGAGGAGTTCGAAGGTACGCTAGGTACGGTCGGACATCGTGCTAATAGTGCAATGGCATAAGCGTGCTTAACTGCGAGACTGACAAGTCGAGCAGATGCGAAAGCAGGACATAGTGATCCGGTGGTTCTGTATGGAAGGGCCATCGCTCAACGGATAAAAGGTACTCTGGGGATAACAGGCTGATACCGCCCAAGAGTTCATATCGACGGCGGTGTTTGGCACCTCGATGTCGGCTCATCTCATCCTGGGGCTGTAGCCGGTCCCAAGGGTATGGCTGTTCGCCATTTAAAGAGGTACGTGAGCTGGGTTTAAAACGTCGTGAGACAGTTTGGTCCCTATCTTCCGTGGGCGCTGCAGATTTGAGGAAGCCTGCTCCTAGTACGAGAGGACCGGAGTGGACGCACCTCTGGTGTACCGGTTGTCACGCCAGTGGCATTGCCGGGTAGCTAAGTGCGGAAGAGATAACCGCTGAAAGCATCTAAGCGGGAAACTCGTTCCAAGATGAGATCTGCCGGGGCCTTGAGCCCCCTAAAGAGTCGTTCAAGACCAGGACGTTGATAGGCTGGGTGTGGAAGCGCAGTAATGCGTTAAGCTAACCAGTACTAATTGCTCGTGCGGCTTGACCCTATAACTTTGATGAAAATCATCAGAGTCAAATGTCATCCGACTGAAAAGTCATGTTATGCCAGGTGGCCCAGAAATGGCCCCATCGTTGGCTGCAATCAAGATAGCTGATTCGAAGCTCTATGAATTCGTTGGACTGTGCACTCACAGCCCGACAACAAGTTATGCCTGACGACCATAGCGAGGTGGTCCCACTCCTTCCCATCCCGAACAGGACAGTGAAACGCCTTTGCGCCGATGATAGTGCGGGTTCCCGTGTGAAAGTAGGTCATCGTCAGGCTCTTACCAGCCCCCCAAACCCCCTCGTGCTCCATGCACTTGGGGGTTTGGGCTTTCTGGCGCGCCTTTGGCGCGTACTTTTGGCATTAATGGCTCGCTGAACCCATAGGGCAGGCAGGGTGCAAAGCCAGGGGTGCTAGCGCTAGCGGTTGATGACCCGACCGTCTTCGTACAGCAGAGCTTGGTTGCGCTCCAGTTCCCTGAGCAGCTCGGACAGCCATTGCCGCGCTGTGGTCCGATGGACGCGCGCTTCCGCAGGCATGGTTTGCGCGAAGTAGCTGGTTTGCAGCGCCCAATCCAGCAGCGCACCCTCGGACACCGATTGCCATTCCAGCAGTTTGAATTTGACCAGTACCTTGAGCGCATGCCGTCGGTGCTTGTCGGGGTGGCGAACAAACTGGTCGAGGCGGCTGCGCGCTCTCGAGAGTGCGCCATCGACATCATTGAAGACGCGACCGTGCCCAGGCATGACGGTGACCGGGGCGAGTGCCTCGATGAGGTCCAGTGTTTCTGCCACCTCCTGGAAAGCCGACACACCCTCTAATTCCGGGAAAACGACGCCAAAACCGTTCTCCCACAACGCGTCGGCTGAGATCAGCAAGCGATGCTCCGGTTGGAACAGCACGATAGAGTGCGGATCGTGGCCCTTGGCTGCATGAATGTCCCAAGACATCGGGCCCAGCCGAATGGACGCGCCTGGCTGGAGCAGACGCTGGTACGCAAAACGAGGGCAGATCTGTCCGGTGGGTTCGAACGTCAAGGCGACGGGGTCCCAATCTGCGACCGCCGCTGCCAAACCGGGGGGGATATGCGTCACGAGATCCGGATAGGTCCGTTGCAGGGCCGCGTTGCCCCCGCAATGGTCGCTATGCAGGTGCGTGTTCAGCAGCAGATCGAGCGGGACTTCTCCCAGCGATTGCCTGAGCAGGGCGACCGTTTGCTCGGCGTGTGTCGCATAGCCGGAGTCCACGAGCGCCGTGGGCCCTTCGCCCCGGATGAGGATGTTGTTTGCTGAGAGCCAGCCCCTCTCAAGGCATGTGATGCCGGCTCGGGCCAGCGTTGCGGTCAATTCGGTTGCCTGCACAGGCAATATGTGGGATGGCATTGCGCGGATGGCTCAGCTCCCGGCGGGCGTTCGCAATGCGCGCCGCAATATCTTCCCCACATTGCTCTTGGGGAGTTCGTCTCGGAACTCGATGAGCTTCGGGCGCTTGTATCCCGTGAGGTTGTCCTGGCAGTACCTGGCCACGTCTTCTTCGCGCAAGGTGGGGTCGGAGCGCACCACGAACACTTTGACGGCTTCGCCCTGCTTGTCGTCCTCGATCCCGATCGCGGCGCATTCCAGCACGCCCGGGCACAGGGAAATCACGTTTTCCAGCTCGCTGGGGAACACGTTGAAGCCGGAGACCAGGATCATGTCCTTCTTGCGGTCGACGATTCGGGTGAAACCGTGCTCATCCATCACACCCACGTCGCCGGTCCGCATGAAACCGTCGGGCGTGAACGCTCGTGCGGACTCCTCGGGCTGGTTGTAGTAGCCAGACATCACGTTGGGCCCCTTGATGCAGATCTCACCGGTCTCGCCCTGAGCCAGACTGAGACCCTCTTCGTTCTTGATCGCAATGTCGATACCTGGCAGCGGGAGGCCAATGGTTCCACTGAAGTGCTGGCTGGTGACAGGGTTGTTGGTGCCAATGGCGCAGGTTTCGCTCATGCCCCAACCTTCGATCATGGTGCAGCCCGTCACAGCTTTCCATTGCCGTGCCGTGCCCTCGGAGGCTGCCATGCCCCCCGCCTGGGACAAAGCGAGGTGGGAGAAATCGAGCTGGCGGAACTGTGGATTCTGCAGCAGTGCGTTGAACAGCGTGTTCACTGCGGGCAGCACATGGAAGGGCCTGCGCTTGAGGGTGTTGACCAACTGAGGGATGTCGCGCGGGTTCGGGATCAGCGTCATGTGCGCACCCCAGCGGATGGTCAGCAGGCTGAGGGTCAGCGCGAAGATGTGATACAGGGGGAGTGCTGCTATGCCGTTCACCTCTCGCAGATCCGGCACCTTGTGGAGCGCGGGCTTGAACCAGGCCTCCGCCTGCAGGATGGCCGCAATGATGTTGCGATGGGTGAGCACAGCCCCTTTCGACAGACCCGTGGTGCCCCCGGTGTACTGAAGGAAGGCCACGGAGTCGAGTGTGTCGTTTCCGGGTTTGAGTCGCATGGCTCCACCTTCGTGGATCACATGTCGAAAACTCGTGATGGTGCGCTCGCCGAGGGGGCCGGTGCGGGGGAGCCTGTAGGCCGGCACCATCTTGGCCAGGTGCCGGACCGCGAAGGTGATCCAGCGTCCGTACCAAAAGCCCAGTTCGTCGCCAAGGCTGGCAATGACGACGTGTTCCACCAAGGTCTGGTCGATCACCTCTTCAAGGGTATGGGCGAAGTTCTCCAGGATGACGATGGCTTGTGCGCCGGAATCCTTGAGTTGGTGTTCGAGTTCGCGGGCGGTGTAAAGCGGGTTGACGTTGACCACCGCGTACCCGGCCCGCACGATGGCAGCCATCGTGATCAGGAACTGCGGAACGTTCGGCAGCATGATGGCGATGCGCGCGCCCGGCAGCAGGCCGCGGCCCTGCAACCAGGCGCCCATGGCCGCGCTGAGGCCGTCGAGCTCGCCGTAGCTCATCCACTGTTCCATGCACACGCTGACAGGAGCACGGGCATGCTGCCTGAAAGCCTCCTCGAGCAGGGCAGACAGCGAGCGGTAGCGTTCCGGCGCCACCTCGTGGGGAACACCGTCGGGGTATTGGGTAAGCCAGGGTCGGGTCATGGGCGTTGAATGGGCTGCGAGTGGATGGACCATTCTGGCAAGCCGTTGACGGCGTGGGTACCGGGCCAGCCCTAGGGTGTTGTCACCCAAAGCACATGGGCTCAGGCCGCATTTGTTGTCTTCGCCAGTTCGGCGGCGAGAGCGGAGCTCGCTGCTGACTCAGGCTGTTCGAACAGGATGGAAATCCAATCCGCCTCGCGCGCGCTGATGGTGTCGAGAAACGCCCTGGCATTGCCCAGCGAGGCGAAGGCGTCGAAACCGCTCTCCAGGAAGTGCTGCAAGACGTCGAGGCCAGCCGCCCGCGCGGGGTTGCGCATCATGCGCAACGCAAGCCGCAAAGGCTTCATCCGCGTGAGGCGTTCAAGCTCGAGTCCCATGTGTTGCACGACCGCCAACTGACGGCCACGAGCGTCGGCCTGTCCGGTCTGGCGCCAGGCGCGTGTGTACCGCACCACCGGCAGCAGTGACGTGTCCTGCGCCATCCAGCTCTTGGCCATCTGGTGATCGAGCACTTCGGTCAAGGCGTGAATCTCGGCAAGATCGACGGCCAACTGCGCCACTGCCTGCGGAAAAAGCCGTTCGATCGCGCCTGCGATGCGAGCGAACTGCGCGTCGCGCTGGGCGAAGTCGTGCACTCCATAGAGCTCTTCCAGAAAGAAGCGGGTGGCGGGTGCATACACCGGGTGGGTGAGGAAGTCGGCGTAGGTGGCCCGGAACCGCTGAGCCTGCAGTTGCTTCACCTCGTGCACCGCGCGATCAAGACCCGCCGTGCGGGCTTCCTTCCGCAAATGGCTGACGCGCTCCAGGTGGGTGCGGATCTGGTCGGCGGCGCTGGGCTTCTGGGTCATGGTGGGCAGAGCGTCGAGGGTGACATCCCAGTCTAATTCGGAGTCATGACTCCGTGAGATAGTTCGGCCATGTCCGACCGCATACCTCCAGCTCACAAACCCCTACCGCGTTCCAGCCTGGCCCGCCTGCAACAAATGTTGGCGGTGGGGGCCGCAGGGTTCGCGGCGACGTGGCTTCTTTTGTGGTGGCCGCATTCGCGGGTGGTCGCGGTGCTCGGTGCGCTGCTGTCGCTGGGTGGGTACGCGCTGGTGCTGGGCCTCGAGGGGGTGGCCGCGGCCCTGCTCAACCGCGGAGACACTGCGCCGCCGCTGGCGTGGCGTGGCGTGGCGGGCGCCTGGTGGCAAGAGGTGCGCGTGGCGCCAAGGGTGTTCGCGTGGCATCAGCCGTTCCGCTGGGCCAGCCTGCCTGACGATGCCGACCCGTCCGATGGTCGCGTGCCCGCCGTGGTGTTCGTGCACGGATTCGTGTGCAACCGCGGCATCTGGTTGCCGTGGATGCGTCGCCTGCGCCGCGAGGGAGTGCCCTATGTCTCCGTCAACCTGGAGCCGGTGTTCGGGAGCATTGACGCGTATGTGCCGCTGCTGAGCGAGGCGGTAGGCCGTGCGCGGGCCCTCACCGGCCGCCCACCGATGCTGGTGTGCCACAGCATGGGCGGGCTGGTGGCGCGGGCGTGGCGGGTTGCGGAGCCTGAAACCTCCGTGCACAAGGTCGTGACCATCGGCAGCCCCCATCGTGGCACCTGGCTGGGCCGTTTCAGCCGGGTGGCGAATGGCCGGCAGATGCGGCAGGACGGCGAGTGGCTGGTGGCGCTGCACCGACGCGAGGCCGAGATCGCTCCGCAGAACGCCTATGCAGACTTCGTGTGCTGGTACTCGAATGCGGACAACATTGTGTTTCCGGCATCTACCGCCACACTGCCCGGCGCCGACAACCGGCACGTGCCCGGCGTGGCGCACGTGGCCCTGGCATTTCACCCCAGGGTGATGGACGAATCGCTGGCGATCGTGACGTCAGCAGCGAGCTCGCCGAGCGAGCGAACCGCTGCGTAGAGCGGGGTGAAATCGGGCGCGGTTATCTCGAACAGCTGCTCGAAGCTGTCGATGACGAAGTACGTCGCCTGGTAGTCGTCGATCTTGTAGCGCGTGCGCATGCAGCGCAGCAGATCCAGCGCAATGCGCCGGGCTTGCGGGCTGGTCACGCTGTGGCGCAACTCTCCCGACGAACTCAGGATGCCGGCGCCATACGCCCGCAGACCGTCGGGCTGGCGGATCAGGCCGAACTCGATCGTGTACCAGTACAGCCGCGAGAGCAGTTCGCCGGCGCCCAGGTCGTGCGCTTTCAGGCCGCCCACACCGTAGCGTTGCACGTAGTCGGCAAACACCGGGTTGAACAGCAATGGCACATGGCCGAAGAGATCATGGAAGACGTCCGGTTCGACGATGTAATCGAACTCATCGGGTGTGCGAATCCAGTCGGTGACGGGAAAACGGCGGTTCGCCAGCAGATCAAAAAAGGGCCGCTCCGGTATCAGGCCCGGCACGGCGACGATTTCCCAGCCTGTGGCGGGCTTGAGCCGTTCGTTGATCTCCTCGAAACGAGGAATGCGGTCCTTCACGCCCAGCGACGGCAGGGCTTCGATGAACGCGTCGCAGGCCAGTCCTGGCAGCAAAGCGGTCTGACGCTCGTACAGGCGCTGATAGGTTTCGTGGTCCGCTGCGGTGTAGGACGCCCAGTTCTGCCGGCAGGTGTAGTCGCCCTGCGCGCGCGAGTAGTCGCCACGCGGCGGGCGCTCGCTGGCGCCATAGACAACAGGTTCGACAGCCATTGCGTTGCCTTCAGGCCTTGAGGACGCCGCGGCGCACCTGGTCGAGTTCCATCGTCTCGAACAGCGCCTTGAAGTTGCCTTCGCCGAAGCCCTGGTTGCCCTTGCGCTGGATGAACTCGAAAAAGATCGGGCCGAGCTGGTTCTCACTGAAGATCTGCAGCAGCAGTTCACCTGGAACGCCGTCGACCAGGATGTTGCGTTGCTTGAGCCCCTCCAGGTCCTCGCCATGGTTCGGGATGCGTTTGGGCAGCAGCTCGTAGTAGGTTTCACTCGTGTTGAGCAGCTTCACGCCGCTGAGCTCAAGCGCGTCGACCGTGTCGTAGAGGTTGGTCGAGCCCATGGCAATGTGCTGGATGCCTTCGCCGTGGTAGCGGTCCAGGTACTCCTGGATCTGGCCGGATTTCTCGTTGCCCTCTTCGTTGATCGGGATCCGGATCTTGCCGCAGGGGCTGGTCATGGCCTTGCTCTTGACGCCCGTGGCCTGGCCTTCGATATCGAAGTAGCGCACTTCGCGGAAGTTGAACAGGCGCTCATAGAAGCCCGCCCACTCCTCCATACGTCCCCGGTGCACGTTGTGGGTGAGGTGGTCAATATAGGTCAGGCCGTGGCCCGTGGGGTTGAGTTCGGCACTGGAGTTCTGGGCGAACGGTTCAAAGTCCACGTCGTAGAAGCCGATGTTGCCGATGTCGCCGGTTTTCGCGCCATTCTTGCCGCGCCACTTGTCAATGAAATAGATGATGGAGTCGCCGATCCCCTTGATGGCGGGGATATTCAGTTCGCCCGGGCCGGCAGACTGCGCATAGCCCCAGGCGCCCAGGGAGATGGCGCGCTCGTACGCGGCCTTGGCATCTGTCACGCGGAAGGCAATGGCGCACACGCTGGGGCCGTGCAGCCGGGCGAAGCGCTGCGCGAAGCTGTCGGGCTCGGCATTGATGATGAAGTTGATCTCGCCCTGGCGGTAGAGCGTGACGGCCTTGTGGCGGTGTTTCGCGATCGGCTTGAAGCCCATGCGTTCGAACAGCGCGCCCATGGCGACGGGGTCGGGTGCCGCGTATTCGATGAATTCGAAACCGTCGGTGCCCATCGGGTTGTCCCAGGGCGTGGTGGCTTGCGCGGCTGCGGGCAGGGGCTTGTTCATGTCGGTCTCCGTCGTGTCAGTGGGCGATGGGCCACTGTATCGGCGAAGGGTGGCACGATTCCGGCGTTTTGACGCGCGCCATTCATCCTTGTTGCAGAATTCCTGCAAAATGGCGTGTATGGACGCACTGGACAAGCTCGACCGACATATTCTGCGCTGCCTGCAGGCCGATGGCCGCGCCACCTACGACCAGATCGCAGAGGCGGTCGGGCTCTCGCCCAGCGCGGTCTTGCGCCGGGTGCGTCGGCTGGAGGAAGCGCATGTGATCGACCGTTATGTCGCGCTGGTGAAGCCAGAGGCGGTGGGACTCGGTCTCACGGCACATGTGAATGTGCGGCTGGAAAAGCACTTCGACAGCGCGAAGCGCAGCCCGATGGACCTGTTCCGCGCCAGCGTGCTGTCCTGGCCGGAGGTTGTGGAGTGTGCCGCGCTCACGGGGGACATGGACTTTCACCTGCGCCTTGTGGTGGCCGACATGGCGGCCTACTCGCGCTTCATCATGGATACCTTGCTCAAACACCCCAGCGTGCAGGACTGCAAGACCAGCTTCGTGATGGAGCGCGTGAAAAGCACCACGGCATTGCCTTTGTGAATGCGGATCGCGTGCCCGTCCGTCGGGTTCCCGCCGGTTTAGGGGTTTGAGTCCTTGCCAGTATAGGGATAACCCGTACATTCCACCCATGGTCTATCCCACCCGCTGGTTCAAGTCGACGCCCCTGCAGGCGCAGGCGGTGACACGCGCGGCATCGTCCACAGGTGGGTCCCCTGGGCCGGGTGACAGATTGGATGCGCCGAGTCCGGTGGTGGTGCCCATCCGCTCCATCGGTCCGGCCCAGATCGACCGCATCGAGGCGCATCTGCTCGACTTGGACCCGCACGACCGGTACCTGCGTTTCGGCTATCCCGCCAATGACGAGCAGATTCGCCGGTATGTGGCCGCGCTCAATTTCGACCGCGACGAACTCTTCGGCATCTTCAACCGCCGGCTCGAACTCATCGCCATGGCCCATCTGGCGTTCTCGCTCGACCCAAAGTACACCAGCTGCGCCGAGTTCGGTGTGTCGGTGGCCAAGAGCGCACGCGGTCGGGGCTATGGCGGCCGCCTGTTCGAGCGGGCTGTCATGCACGCACGCAACGAAGGCGTGCAGATGCTGTTCATCCATGCGCTGTCGGAAAACACCGCGATGCTCAAGATCGCTCGCCGTGCCGGCGCGGTCATCGAGCGTGATGGCTCCGAATCCGAGGCGCATCTGCGCCTGCCACCCGCGGATTTCGATTCGCGCGTGACCGAGATGGTCAATGAGCAAGTGGCCCTGACCGACTACCACCTCAAAGCCCAGGCCAAGCAGTTCTGGGGCTTCCTCTCGGTGCTGCAGGACATCCGCCAGGGCGTGCGCGAAGCGCGAGAGCGCGCCCGGGGTTGAGCGGCAACTCCCGCGTGGCTTTGCGCCACGACACCCGCTTGGGGTATCCTTTCGGGCTGTTACAACCACCCCCCATCTTCAGTGGCCGACTCCCCCCCCAGTAGCGGGCCGCAGCGCAGCCTGCGGCATGCCGACAAACGTGGTTTTCTGCAGAAGCTTGCGGAGTTCATCCATCCCGGGCCGGACTCCAAGGACGAGCTGATCGAAACCCTCGCCGAGGCCGAGGACAACGACATCATCAACGCGGAATCGCGCGTGATGCTCGAGGGCGTGATCCGCATTGCCGACATGACCGCCGGCGACGTGATGGTGGCCACGCCGCGCATGGATGTGCTGGACATCGACGCGCCTTTCGAAGACATGTTGCACCTCGTCATCGACACCGCGCACTCGCGCTTTCCGGTGTTCGAGCGGGAGCGGGAAAACATCATCGGCATCCTGCTGGCCAAAGACCTGCTCAAGCTGCAGCGTGCTCCCGAACTCAACATCCGGGCACTGCTGCGGCCTGCCACGTTCGTGCCGGAGAGCAAGGGCCTGAACGACCTGCTGCGCGAGTTCCGGGGCAACCGCAACCACCTGGCGATCGTCATCGACGAATTCGGGCGCGTGGCGGGCCTCATCACCATCGAGGACGTGCTGGAAGAAATCGTCGGCGAGATCGAGGACGAGTTCGATGTCGTCGAGGACGATGGCGATATCTTCGCCCTGGCCGATGGCACCTGGCGCGTGAGTGGTGACACCCAGATCGAGCGCATCAACGAATCCTTCGGGCTGAAGCTGCCCGAAGACGACTTCGACACCATCGGCGGCCTGATTGCCCACACCATGGGCCACGTGCCCAAGCGCGGCGAGGTGCATGAACTCGATGGCCTGCGCTTCACCGTGCTGCACACCAAGGGTGGGGCCGTGAAGTGGTTCAAGGTGCTGCCCTTGCCGGGCGAGACCTGAGGTCCGGGCCATCCATGCGCAGCCTGTTCGGATCACTGCACACGCCGTCGAGCTTCAATCCGATGAGCCGCCGCCCGCCGGGGCGCAGCGCACGCGGCAGCGGTTTCGTGTGGTTTCTGGTGTGTCTGCTGGGCGGGGCTCTGCAGGCTGCGTCCATCGCCTGGCCGCTGGCGGGATGGAGCCCGCCGGGCACCGAATACGGCCAGCCCAGCGGCTGGTGGCAGATCGCATCGCTCGCCCTGCTGGTGCTGGCGCTGCAGTTTGCCACCCGGGTGGGGCAGGCCGTGTGGCGTGGATGGGTGTTCGCCACTGTCTGGCTGGCCGGCACCTTCTGGTGGCTTTTCATATCGCTGCACACCTATGGCGGCATGCCGGCCTGGATGTCCGTGCTGGCGGTGCTGGCGCTGGCGGGGTCGCTGTCCATTTATTACGCCGTGGTGGTGGGCTTCCTGTGCGCCTGGGCGCCGGTGTCGCGCACCGCGCAGGGGATCATGTTCGCATCGTTATGGACGCTGGCCGAACTGGCTCGCGGCCACTGGTTCACCGGTTTCCCCTGGGGGGCCGGCGGTTACGCACATGTTGACCTGATGGCCGGGTGGGCGCCGCTGGTGGGTGTGTATGGCATGGGCTTCGTCGCGGCCTTGCTGGCGTATTCGCTGGCCTCCATCTTCTCGGGAGTGTGGCGGCGCTTCAGCCTCTGGATGCAGTCATCGGTCAGCCGCTCCGCCACGGGCGCGCATGGGGTCACGCCGGGGGCACGTGTGCAGACGCGGCTTCTGCCGGGCCTGGCCAATGGCTGGTCCAGTGCCTTGCGCTCGCTGGCGCTCTTCCTGGTGGTGGGCGCGCTCGTGCTGAGCCTGGTCGGTGGCGGCGAGGCGTGGCGGGGGCTGGGGCATCGTGGCACCGCAGCCGCGGGCGACCTGCGCGTGTGGCTGCTGCAAGGCAATATCCCGCAAGACCAGAAATTTGAGCCGGGCACCGGCGTGGCCCAGGCTCTGGACTGGTACCCCCGGCAGATCGGCGATGCCGTGCAGGCCGCCCGCACCACCACCACCGGCCCGCAGCTCGTGGTGGCGCCAGAGACGGCCATCCCCTTGCTGCCCGGCCAGCTCGGCCCCGAGTTCTGGCAACCGCTGCTCGGCCATCTCGCGCAGCAGCCGGCGGGAGCCGGCGTGAGCGCGCTGGTGGGGCTGCCGTTGGGCAGCCTGGAACAGGGTTACACCAATTCGGTCTGGGGACTCACCTCGGGGTCGGCCCACCGCCTGCAGGGTCAGGCGCGGCTGGACACGCCCGACAACGGTCTGTACCGCTACGACAAGCACCACCTGGTGCCATTTGGTGAGTTCATCCCGCCTCTGTTCCGCTGGTTCACCGATCTCATGAACATCCCGCTCGGGGACTTCAATCGCGGTGCCCTGCCGCAATCTGCCTGGGCCGTCGCCGGACAGCGTGTGGCGCCCAACATCTGCTATGAGGATCTTTTTGGTGAGGAGCTCGCGGCCTCGTTCCGCGACCCCAGTGCATCGCCGACAGTGCTGGTGAACCTCAGCAACATCGCCTGGTTCGGCGACAGCATTGCGATCGACCAGCACCTGCACATCTCGCGCCTGCGTGCCATCGAGCTGGGCCGGCCCATGCTGCGCGCCACCAACACCGGTGCCACGGCGGTGATCGACCACCAGGGCAGGGTCACGCAGCAACTGCAGCGCCTCACGCGTGGCCGGCTGGAAGCGTCGGTGCAGGGCCGCAGCGGTCTTACGCCGTACGCGCAATGGACGGCGCAGTGGGGGCTGGCGCCCATGTGGATGGTTTGTGCCGTGCTGGCGCTGCTGATCGCCCTGGCGCGAAACCTGGGCCGCCGGGGTGGGCGCACGCGCCGGCGCTGACCGCCCCCGTAAAATCGAGCACTTGGGCTGTTTCCGGCGCTCCCAGCGCTGCGCGCCTCTCCAGATCACCTTTTGGCCGGGCTTTTGCTCCGGCTTCCTTGCATGTTGACCTTCCAGCACATCATCCTGAAACTCCAGTCCTATTGGGACGCTCAGGGCTGCGCGCTGCTGCAGCCCTATGACATGGAGGTAGGCGCGGGCACGAGCCACACCGCCACCTTCCTCCGCGCGCTCGGTCCCGAACCCTGGAAGGCCGCCTACGTCCAGCCCAGCCGCCGCCCCAAGGATGGCCGCTATGGCGAAAACCCCAACCGCTTGCAGCACTACTACCAGTACCAGGTGGTGCTCAAGCCAGCGCCCAGCAACATCCTCGAGCTTTACCTGGGCAGTCTGGAAGCGCTGGGTTTCGACCTGAAGAAGAACGACATCCGCTTCGTCGAGGACGACTGGGAGAACCCCACGCTGGGTGCCTGGGGACTGGGCTGGGAAGTCTGGCTCAACGGCATGGAGGTGACCCAGTTCACCTATTTCCAGCAGGTCGGCGGCATCGACTGCAAGCCCATCACCGGCGAGATCACCTATGGCCTTGAACGCCTGGCCATGTACCTGCAGGGCGTGGACAACGTCTACAACCTGAAGTGGACGGACACACTGAGCTACGGCGACGTCTACCTGCAGAATGAAAAGGAGCAGTCGGCCTACAACTTCGAGCACAGCGACGCTGATTTCCTTTTCACCGCCTTCGCTGCGCACGAGAAGCAGGCCAGGCACCTGATGGAGCAGCAGCTTGCGCTGCCTGCGTACGAGCAGGTGCTCAAGGCCGCACACACCTTCAACCTGCTGGATGCGCGCGGCGCGATCAGCGTGACCGAGCGGGCCGCCTACATCGGCCGCATCCGCAACCTCGCACGGTCGGTGGCGCAAAGCTACTACGACAGCCGCGAACGCGTGGGCTTCCCGATGGCGCCGCGCGAGTGGGTTGAACAGATGGCGAAGAAGGTGGCCTGAGCGCACGTTGAGAGAACAAGAATGACTGCACAGAACCTGCTCGTCGAGCTGTTTGTCGAAGAACTGCCCCCGAAGGCGCTGAAGAAGCTCGGCGATGCCTTCGCCAACGTGCTGGCCGACCAGCTCAAGGCCCAAGGCCTGGCGCCGGCCGATGCCGCTGTTACGGCTTTCGCGTCCCCGCGCCGCCTGGCCGCACACGTCACCGGGGTATTGGCACGAGCGGCCGACAAGGCGGTGTCACAGAAACTCATGCCCGTGAGTGTGGGCCTGGATGCAAACGGCCAGCCGACGCCGGCACTGCTCAAGCGGCTGGCCGCGCTGGGGGCCGACGCCTCTGCGGTAGCCAGCCTCAAGCGCGCGCCCGACGGCAAGGCCGAAGCGCTGTTCCACGACAGCGTGGCGCCCGGCGCCGAACTGGCAGCCGGTCTGCAGAAGGCCCTCGAAGAGGCCATCGCGAAACTGCCCATTCCGAAGGTCATGAGCTACCAGCTCGAGACCGACTGCGAGCTGCCCGGCTGGAGCAGCGTGAACTTCGTTCGGCCGGCGCACGGCCTGGTCGCCCTGCATGGCGGCAGCGTTGTACCGGTGAAAGCGCTGGGGTTGAATGCGCAGAACAGCACGCAAGGCCATCGTTTCGAGGCAGCGGTCTCGCCCGTGGTGCTCAAGGACGCCGACAGCTATGCCATCACCCTGGCCAGGGACGGGGCGGTGATCGCCTCCTTCGCCGAGCGCAAAGCTGAAATCGTCCGCCAGCTCGCGGCCGCCGCCGCGAAGGTGGGCGACGGTGCAAAGCCGATCGAGGATGACGCGCTGTTGGACGAAGTGACCGCGCTCGTTGAGCGGCCCAACGTGCTGGTCTGTGAGTTCGAGACACAGTTCCTCGACGTGCCGCAGGAGTGCCTGATTCTCACGATGAAGGCCAACCAGAAGTACTTCCCGCTGCTCGATGCGCAGGGCAAGTTGACGAACCGCTTCCTGGTCGTGAGCAACATCAGCCCGGCCGACGCCAGTGCCGTGATTGGTGGCAACGAGCGTGTGGTGCGTCCGCGCCTGGCCGACGCCAAGTTCTTCTTCGACCAGGACCGCAAAAAGACCCTGGCCTCGCGCGTCGATGGCCTGGCCAAGGTGGTCTATCACAACAAGCTGGGCACGCAGGGAGAGCGCATGGAGCGCGTGCGCGCCATCGCCCGTGCCATTGGCCAGCAGCTGGGTGGCGATGTGCTCGCGAAGCAGGCCGACACCGCCGCGCAGCTCGCCAAGACCGACCTGCTGACCGACATGGTGGGTGAGTTCCCCGAGTTGCAGGGCGTCATGGGCGGCTACTACGCGCGCCACGACGGCCTGACCGAAGACATCGCCATCGCGATCGAGGACCACTACCGTCCGCGCTTTGCGGGCGACGGGCTGCCGCGCAACCCCGTGGGCGTGGTCGTGGCGCTGGCCGACAAGCTGGAGACGCTGGTGGGCATGTTCGGCATTGGCAACCTGCCCACCGGCGACAAGGACCCGTTCGCGCTGCGCCGGCATGCACTGGGTGTGGTGCGCATGCTGGTGGAGAAGGATCTGCCGCTGGACCTCCGTGCCCTGCTGGGATTGGCCGTGCCTGCCTTTGGCGCGTTGATCCAGGATCCCAGCAACGCGCTGGCTGACTTCATCTACGACCGCCTGGCTGGCAGCCTGCGTGAGCAGGGCTACAGCGCCCAGGAGGTGGATGCCGTGCTGGCGTTGCAGCCCCAGCGCCTGGGCGATGTGGCGAAACGCCTGACCGCTGTGCGCACGTTCGCATCCTTGCCCGAGGCTCCCGCACTCGCCGCCGCCAACAAGCGCATCGGCAACATCCTCAAGAAGGCCGAGGGCGAGGGTACCGTGGCGGTCAAGGAGGCCCTGTTGACCGAAGCGGCCGAAAAGGCGCTGTTCGCGGCCATGCAAGCCACCGTTCCCGCCGCCAACGCCCGGTTCGAGGCGGGCGACTATGCCGCGAGCCTGCAGGCGCTAGCCGCCCTGCGCGTACCGGTGGATGCCTTTTTCGACGGCGTGATGGTCAACGCCGACGACCCCGCGCTCAAAGCCAACCGCCTGGGGCTGTTGCGCGAGCTGCACCGTGCCATGAACCGCGTGGCCGACCTGTCGCGGCTTGCCGCCTGAGTCCCCCATGAAGCTCCTCATCCTCGACCGCGACGGCACGCTCAACCGCAGCCGCGATGACTACGTCGCCTCGCCGGACGAGTGGGAAGCCTTGCCCGGCGCACTCGAAGCGGTGGCGCGGCTCAACCAGGGTGGGTGGCGTGTGGTGCTCGCCACGAACCAGTCCGGCATCGGCCGCGGCCTGTTCGACATGGCCTCGCTCAACGCGATCCACGCCAAGATGCACCGCCAGTTGGCCGTGGTCGGCGCGCGCGTGGAGGCGGTCTTTCTCTGCCCGCACGCGCCCGAGGACGCCTGCGCCTGTCGCAAACCCGCGCCCGGGCTGTTCATGCAGGTTGGCGCCCGCTTCGGTGTACCGCTGGCCTCCGTGCATGCGGCGGGCAACGCCATGCGACACGTGCGCGCGGCGGCCACGGCAGGCTGCCAGACCCACCTGCTGATGACGGGAAAATCCGAGCACCTGCGGGGTCGCCTGGGACAAGGGTCCGAGGCCGATCTGGCCGCGCTCGCGCCCGATCTGCCCTCCGGCACCCATCCCCACGACGATCTCGCCGCTTTCGCCGACTGGCTGCTGGCGCAGTCCACGACTTGAGTCTGTCTCCATGATCCTCATTCACCTGCTGCGTTCGGTCCTGCACATCCTGTTCATGGCCGTCACTGTGGTGCCCTGGGCCCTCGCGGTGCTGGTGGCCGCGCCGTTTCTCAGCAGCACCCGGATCTACTGGATGTGCGTGGGCTGGTTGCGGTTGGCGGTGAGCAGTGGCAAGCTGATCCTTGGCATTCGCAACCATGTGATGGGTTTCGAGAACCTGCCAGTGGGCAGCACCGCGCCTGCGATCCTGCTGCTCAAGCACCAGTCCACCTGGGAAACCTTCTGCATGCCCACGCTCATGCCACACCCGCTGGCCTACGTTTTCAAGAAGGAGCTGCTCTATGTGCCCTTCTTCGGTTGGGCGATGAGTCGCATGGACATGATCCACATTGACCGCAGCAAGCGCACGCAGGCCTTCAACAAGGTGGTCGAGCAAGGCCAGCGGCTGCTCAACCAGGGCACGTGGGTGATCATGTTTCCCGAAGGCACACGCATCCCGCGCGGGCAGAAAGGCCAGTACAAGAGTGGTGGTACGCGCCTGGCCGTCGCCACGGGCGCGCCGGTGATCCCGATCGCCGTGACGTCCGCCAAGTGCTGGCCGCGCAAGGCATTCATCAAGAGGCCCGGCACGGTCGAGTTCTCCATCGGGCCACCCATTCCCAGCGCGGGGCGAGATCCCGATGAACTGCTGCGCGAGGTCGAGGCCTGGATCGAAGCCGAGATGCGCCGCCTCGATCCCGAGGCTTACCGCGCCGCGTGAGCGATCCCATGCAGCGCTTCGTTCAACTGGCGCTCGATTTCCTGGGGGGCTCCGAGCCCGCTCCGGTCCCGCCGCCTGCGGTCCCCGTGGCTCCGGTGCTGGCGGCGCCACCGGCCCTGCCCATGACGCAGGTGTTCCAGCCCGTCGCATGGCACCACCCGCGTGCCAACCGCATGTTGCGGCTCGGCACCTGCGACGTGGCCTACGAATTCAAGCGCGGCAAGCGGCGCACGATTGGCCTGTCGGTCAGCACCGAAGGGCTCAGCGTGAGCGCGCCGCGCTGGACGCCCATGGGCGAGGTCGAAGCCCTGCTACACGACAAGTCGTCGTGGGTGCTGGAGAAGCTGCAGAGCGCACGCCAGCGTGCCGGCGAGATGGAGCAGGCGCGCATTCGCTGGGCTGATGGGGTCGAGTTCGACTACCTGGGCGAACGCATGCGCCTCGTGCTCGATCCGACGCACACCTTCACCCAGGTGGGGGCCTTGTTTGAACCCGCCTGCGGGCCGGGCGGCATGGCCACATTGCGGCTTGGCCTGGCCCGCAACGCGCAGGAAACGCAGATTCGCGACGCCGCGCAGGCGTGGTTGATGAAACGTGCCAAGGCCTTGTTCACCGAAAGGCTGGACCACTTCGCGCCGCAACTCGGGGTGCGCTACAGCAAGCTGCGCCTCTCCAGTGCTGGAACTCGCTGGGGCAGTGCGAGCGCGGATGGCTCGATCCGCCTGAACTGGCGGCTGATCCATCTCAAGCTCGACATGATCGACTATGTGGCGGTGCACGAGTTGAGCCATCTGCACCACATGGACCACAGCCCACAATTCTGGGACGTGGTGGCCAGCGTGTTGCCCGATCACGCGCAGCGGCGCCGGGCGCTGCGCGACGCTGCCGTTCCACTGGGCGAGTGAGGTGCCTTCGGGTGGGTGTAACCCCAGGCGATTCCGTTAAGATCGCCAAGTGACGTTGACGTAAACGTCAATAACAGGGCCTGACCCCATGGCAACGAACCCGACCTTCACCATCAGCGACCTGGCGCGAGAGTTCGACCTGACCACACGCGCCATCCGCTTCTACGAAGACATGGGTTTGCTGCAGCCACAGCGCGAAGGGCCGGGTGGGCGCAACCGGGTGTACACCTCCCGCGACCGCACGCGGCTCAAGCTCACGCTGCGCGCCAAACGGCTGGGCCTGTCGCTGACCGAGGCCAGGGACATCATCGACATGTACGACAGCCCGCGCGACACCGGGCCGCAGCTGCGCAAATTCCTCACCGTGCTGGCTGACCACCGTCGCCAGCTGGAGGAGCAGATGGCCGATCTCATGGCCAACCTCGATGAGGTGAAAACGCACGAAAAAGAGGCTCGCGCGTTGCTGAGCCGGGTCGAAAAAAGTCCAAAGGCTTGACCGCCGACAGGTTAAGCTGCCAGCGTTCTGCGGCCACCCGGCCGCGTGTCCAGGGGTCATGGCCATGTCTCTCGCTGCCAGCATCGTCGTCGCGCTTGTTGCGCTGTTGCACTTCTACTTCCTGGTGCTCGAAATGTTCCTCTGGGACAAGCCCGCCGGGATGCGGGCGTTCGGCCAGACGCCCGAGTCGGCCGCCGCCACCAAGGTGCTGGCGGCCAACCAGGGCCTGTACAACGGCTTCCTTGCCGCCGGTCTGCTCTGGGGGCTGTGGCTCGGACCAGAGGGCTTCGGCGTGAAGGTGTTCTTTCTGCTCTGTGTGCTGGTCGCTGGCCTGTATGGTGCGGCCACGGCCAGCCGCAAGATCCTGTACGTGCAGGCGCTGCCGGCCGCGCTGGGGCTCGTGCTGGTCCACCTCAGCCGTTCGGCCTGATCAGGTCGCGGCGGCACCTGTCGCGTACTGGCGCAGGAACTCCTCGCTCGGCGGAATCGGCTGGATCACGTCGATCAGCACGCCGATCGGATCCTGCACGATGAAGTGGCGCTGGCCAAACGGCTCGTCGCGCAGCGCCAGCAGCACCGTCAGTCCTTGTGCGACGACACGCTGGTATTCGGCACCGGCATCCTCCACCTCGAAGTTCAGCAACACGCCCGAGACCTTGCCGCCGCGCGCCGGCGCCGGAATGGTGGCGTGGCTGCCATCCAGGATCGCCAGGTTCACGTTCGCGTCTTCGGTCGATTGCAGGTGCACGTACCAGTCGCTGTCGAACTGGCGCTGGAAGCGGAAGTGCTGCTCATAGAAGCGGGCCGTCTCGGCCACGCGATCGGTCATGAGCACGGGGTAGTACTGGGCGGATTTCATGCGAGGGCTCCTTGAAATACATACAATGTGCATGCAAGTTCAATATAACATACAGGCTGTATGTATGCAAAATGGTTCCAAATTGTCAAGGCGTTCTCAGGTCGAACGGACCGACGCCACCCGTGCAGCGCTGATCAGCGCTGCACGGGTCCTGTTTGAGTCCCGGGGATTCGCCGCCACCGGAACGCCCGACATCGTGGCGGCGGCGCACGTGACGCGTGGTGCTCTGTACCACCATTTCGCGGACAAGACAGAGTTGTTCCATGCCGTGGCGCGGCAGGTGGCCCAGGAGGTTGCGGACGAGATCACTCACCGGTCGAAGCGCCGCAAGACGCCGCTGGACGCGCTGCTGGCGGGCTCCCAGGCCTACTTCGCCACCATGGCCGAGGCCGGCCGCGCGCGTCTGCTGTTGCTGGAAGCGCCGGCCGTGCTGTCCGCCGAACAGGTCATGGGGCTGAGCGAGACCGCTGGCTTCCAGGCGTTGCAGGAAGGCTTGCGCGAGGCCTTGGGCGAGGGTCACGCGGCGCTTCCATGGCGGGAGCTCAGTCTGTTGCTGTCGGCCGCATTCGACCGCGCGGCTCTGGCGATCGCACGGGGTGAGTCCGCCGCACCTTACGAGCGCGCAATTCGCCTTCTGATCTCAGGCCTCGTGTCCGGTTGACGAGGGTTCGTCCTTCAGCCAGACCACGCGGCCCTGCCCGGCGTTGGTGAGGCGGGCTACCAGGGCATCGACACCGGTGTCGGGCAGCCGCAAGGACACGCTCACGCCGTCACCATGTCGGGCGTCGATCAGGCTGGCACCGTGGGCGTCGAGTTCGCGGCGCAGCCAACCCTCCAGCGCATAGGGCAGCACGCAGCGCAGCACGCGCCAGCGCACCACCGGCACCTTGTGGGCCTGCAGCAGCGCCTGGGCCACGCTGTCGGTGTAGGCGCGCACCAGACCGCCAGCGCCGAGCGGGGTGCCGCCGTAGTAGCGCACCACGGTGGCCAGCACGCTGTCCAGATCCTGGTGGCGCAAGACCTCCAGCATGGGGCGGCCTGCGGTGCCGCCGGGTTCGCCGTCGTCGTTCGCCGCCGAATGTCCACCCGCCATGAGCGCCCAGCACACGTGCGTGGCGTTGGGATGCGCGACCCGCAACCCGGCCAAGCGGCGCTGGGCGGCGGCCCGGTCCGCCACCGGTTCCACGCAACCGATGAAACGGCTCTTCTTGATGGTGTTTTCGCTGTGGACGGGGCCGGACAGGGTGAAGGGCATCGGGCGTAGAGCATAGCCGCGCAGGCAGGGAAAGTCCGATCAAATTGACGTTTACGTAAACGTCAACGTAGAATCGCGAACCCCCCCCAGTGCCCAATCTGCCTTGAACCCTTCCGTCTTCGAGCCGCGCCACCCTGGTTTCGACCAGCGCACGCGCGAGAGCTTCGCCCGCCAGGCTGCGATGCGCACGTTGGGTGCCACGCTGGCCAGCCTCGAACCCGGCCGGGTCGAGATCACCCTGCCGTGGGCAGAGCCGCTCACGCAGCAGCACGGCTTTCTGCACGCAGGCATGGTGGCCACGGCGCTGGACTCGGCCTGTGGCTACGCTGGCTTCACACTGATGGCGGCCGACGCAGCCGTGCTCACCATCGAATTCAAGATCAACCTGCTCGCGCCCGCCCAGGGCGAGCACTTCCGCATGATTGGCACGGTGATCAAGCCAGGCAGGACCGTGACCGTGTGCGAAGGCCAGGCCTATGCCGTAGACGGTGGTCGCGAGAAGCTGATCGCCACCATGGGCTGCACGCTCATGGCGGTGGTCGGCCGCGAGAATATCCACGGCTGAGCCCCTCAGCCCTTACAACGACATTCCAGGAGAATCCATGACCCATCTGCCCGGCCTCAATTTCCAGCTCGGAGAGGACATCGACGCATTGCGTGACGCCGTGCGCGACTTCGCCCAGACCGAGATCGCGCCGCGCGCAGCCGAGATCGACCGTGCCGACCAGTTCCCGATGGACGTCTGGCGGAAGATGGGAGAACTCGGCGTGCTCGGCATCACCGTCGGCGAGGAGTACGGTGGCGCGAACATGGGGTACCTCGCGCACATGATCGCCATGGAGGAGATCTCGCGCGCCTCGGCCAGCGTGGGCCTGTCCTACGGCGCGCACAGCAACCTGTGCGTGAACCAGATCAAGCGCAACGGCAACGAGGCACAGCGCCAGAAGTACCTGCCCAGGCTCATCAGTGGCGAACACGTGGGCGCGCTGGCCATGAGCGAACCCGGCGCCGGCTCCGATGTGATCAGCATGAAGCTCAAGGCCGAGGACAAGGGCGGCTACTACCTGCTCAACGGCAGCAAGATGTGGATCACCAACGGCCCCGACGCCGACACCATGGTGGTCTATGCCAAGACCGAGCCCGAGATGGGTGCGCGCGGCGTCACCGCGTTCATCGTCGAGAAGGGCATGAAGGGCTTCTCGACCGCGCAGAAGCTTGACAAGCTCGGCATGCGCGGCAGCCACACGGGCGAGATGGTGTTCAACAACGTCGAGGTGCCGGCCGAGAACATCATGGGAGGCCTGAACAACGGCGCCAAGGTGCTCATGAGCGGGCTCGACTACGAACGTGCGGTGCTCACCGGCGGCCCACTGGGCATCATGCAGGCGGTGATGGACAACGTGGTGCCCTACATCCACGACCGCAAACAATTCGGCCAGAGCATCGGCGAGTTCCAGCTCATCCAGGGCAAGGTGGCTGACATGTACACCGTGCTGCAGGCGGGCCGCTCCTTTGCCTACACGGTGGCCAAGAACCTTGACCTGCTGGGCACTGAACACGTTCGCCAGGTGCGCAAGGACTGCGCGTCCGTCATTCTGTGGTGCGCGGAAAAGGCGACCTGGATGGCTGGCGAGGGCATCCAGGTCTTCGGTGGCAATGGCTACATCAACGAGTACCCTCTGGGTCGCCTGTGGCGCGACGCCAAGCTCTACGAGATCGGTGCCGGCACAAGCGAAATCCGCCGCATGCTGATCGGCCGCGAGCTGTTTGCCGAAACCATGTGACCATCAGGGCCCCACGCCAACCGGACAATGCATACCCATGAGTGACGATCTTCAGCACCTGATTGACCACAACCGCCGCTGGGCGGCCCAGGTCGAGGCCGAGCGCCCTGGCTTCTTCACCAAACTCTCGCAGCAGCAGAGCCCCCGCTACATGTGGATTGGCTGTTCCGACAGCCGTGTGCCCGCGAACCAGATCACGGGCCTCGACCCCGGCGAGGTCTTCGTGCACCGCAATGTGGCCAACGTGGTGGTGCCCACCGACCTCAACTGCCTGTCCACCGTGCAGTACGCGGTCGACGTGCTCAAGGTCGAACACCTGATGGTGGTGGGTCACTACGGCTGCGGCGGTGTGCTGGCCGCGCTGCGCGACACCCGCGTGGGCCTCGCAGACAACTGGCTGCGCCACATCAAGGACGTGCGCGACCGCCACTCGGCGTTGATCGCCGGCCTTCCCGAGGAGCACCGCCACGACGCGTTGTGCGAACTCAATGCCATCGAACAGGTGGTCAACGTGGCGCAGACCACCGTGGTGCAGGACGCGTGGCACCGGGGCCAGCCGCTCGCGCTGCACGGCTGGGTCTACGGCCTCAAGGACGGGCTGGTGCAGGATCTGCAGATGACCCTGCGCGGCAACCCGGATCTCGACTCGACCTACCTGCACGCCATCGAAGGCGTGGCCGTGCGAAGCCGCGACTGAATTCACCCGGGCCGCGACTTGCGGCGGCCCGTGCCGCCATCCTCTTCTTTTTTCAACCAGGAGCCACGTTCATGTCCGCAGATCCCATCGTCATCGTCGGCGCTGCCCGCACTCCCATGGGGTCGTTCCAGAGCGATTTCGCCAGTCTTGCCGCTCACGACCTCGGGGGTGCCGCGATCCAGGCGGCCGTGCAGCGGGCCGGCGTGGACCCTGCCCTGGTCGATGAGGTGCTGTTCGGCAACTGCCTGATGGCGGGCCAGGGTCAGGCGCCCGCGCGTCAGGCCGCGTTCAAGGGCGGTCTGCCGAAATCGGCCGGCGCCGTCACGCTCTCCAAGATGTGCGGCTCGGGCATGAAGGCCACGATGCTCGCGCACGACATGCTCGCCGCCGGCAGCGCCACCGTGATGGTGGCCGGTGGCATGGAGAGCATGACCAACGCGCCTTACCTGCTGCAGAAGGGCCGTGGTGGCTACCGCATGGGCCACGACAAGGTGTACGACCACATGATGCTCGACGGCCTGGAAGACGCCTACGAACCCGGCCGCTCCATGGGCACCTTCGGCGAGGACTGCGCTGCGAAGTACAGCTTCACGCGCGAACAGCAGGACGCCTTCGCCATCGCCTCGGTCACCCGCGCCAAGGCCGCCACCGACAGCGGTGCCTTCGCCGCCGAGATCACCCCCGTGACGGTGAAGGAGCGCAGCGGCGAGCGCGTGGTGGCCATTGATGAGGGCCCGGGCAAGGTCAAGCTCGACAAGATCCCCGGCCTCAAGCCCGCCTTCAAGAAGGACGGCACCATCACCGCCGCGTCCAGCTCGTCCATCAACGACGGCGCCGCCGCGCTGGTGCTGATGCGCGAATCCACCGCGAAACAGCTTGGCGCGAAGCCGCTGGCGCGCATCGTCGGCCATGCCACCCACGCGCAGGTACCCAACTGGTTCGCCACCGCACCCGTGGGCGCCACGCAGAAGCTGCTGGACAAGACCGGCTGGAAGGTCAGCGACGTTGACCTGTGGGAGATCAACGAAGCCTTCGCTGTGGTGCCCATGGCGCTGATGACCGAACTCCGCATTCCGCACGAAAAGGTCAACGTCAACGGCGGCGCCTGCGCGCTGGGCCACCCGATCGGGGCCAGCGGCGCGCGCATCCTTGTCACGCTGCTGCACGCGCTCAAGGCGCGCGGCGGCAAGAAGGGCGTGGCCACGCTGTGCATCGGCGGCGGCGAAGCCACCGCGATGGCCGTAGAACTGGTTTAACCCCCCCCCGCGCTGCCTTCGGCGTCACTCCCCGAGGGGCGCCACTGGTGGCCCGGCGGAGCCGGTTGCGCGGTGGCACTGGCGCCTGCAGACTCCTTCATTTCCATGAGCACTGTTCTTGTCATCGGCGCGTCGCGCGGTATCGGGTTGGAGATCGTGCGCCAGTTCCTGGCGGCAGGCGATCGCGTGATCGCCACCGCGCGCGACGACGCGGGACTGCAGCACCTGCGCGAACTGGGTGCCGAGCCCTTGCGTGTGGACGTGGCCGATCCCGCCAGCGTGAGCGGCCTGGCCTGGTCGCTCGATGGTGAGGAGCTCGATATCGCCCTGTACGTGGCGGGCGTGATCGACGCGGCCGACGCGCGCACGCCGCCCACGCGCGAGGCCTTCGACCGCGTGATGCACGCCAACGTGCTCGGTGTGATGCAGGCGCTGCCGCAGGTGATGCCCGCCGTGCAGGCCGCCGGTGGCGTGTTCGGCGCCTTCTCCAGCGAGATGAGCCAGATCGGCCTGGTGGATGGCAGCGACGCCTGGCTGTACCGCGTGAGCAAGGCCGCGCTGAACATGGCCGTGGCCAGCGCACGGCACAGCTACCCCGGCGTCACCTGCGTGGCGCTCGACCCTGGCTGGGTGCAGACCGACATGGGTGGCGGTTCGGCCCCCCTGACGGTCGAGCAGAGTGTGGCCGGGCTGCGCCGCGTCCTGGCGTCCATCACCGCCGAAGACAACGGCCGACTCATCCACCACGACGGGCGGCGCGCCGCCTCCTGGTGATTCCTTTTTCCGAAAGATTGCCATGCCCTTGAACCAGGACCAACTCATGATCCGCGACGCGGTGCGCAGCTTCGCCCAGGAGCAGCTCTGGCCACACGCAGCCCGCTGGGACAAGGAGCACCACTTCCCGAAGGAGGTGCACCAGGGCCTGGCCGCACTGGGCGCCTATGGCATCTGCGTGCCCGAAGCGCTGGGCGGTGCGGGGCTGGACTATGTGACGCTGGCCGTGGTGCTGGAGGAGATCGCGGCCGGCGACGGTGGCACCAGCACCGCGATCTCGGTCACCAATTGCCCGGTCAACGCCATCCTCATGTGCTATGGCAACGCCGCGCAGCAGGAGGCCTGGTTGCGCCCATTGGCGGCCGGCGAGATGCTGGGCGTGTTCTGCCTGACGGAACCGCATGTGGGCAGCGACGCTTCCGCCTTGCGGACGACGGCGGTCAAGCAGGGTGATGATTACGTCCTCAACGGGGTGAAGCAGTTCATCACCAGCGGCAAGAACGGGCATCTGGCGATCGTGATCGCGGTGACGGACAAGGGCGCTGGCAAGAAGGGCATGAGCGCCTTCCTGGTGCCGACGGACACGCCAGGCTATGTGGTCGCGCGGCTGGAAGAGAAGCTCGGCCAGCACAGCAGCGACACCGCGCAGATCAATTTCGAGAATTGCCGTGTACCGGCAGAGAACCTGATCGGCGCCGAGGGCGAGGGCTACAAGATCGCGCTGTCGGCGCTGGAGGGTGGCCGCATCGGCATTGCCGCGCAGAGCGTGGGCATGGCGCGCAGCGCGTTCGAGTGTGCGCTGACGTACGCGAAGCAGCGCGAGAGTTTCGGCCAGCCGATCTTCAGCCACCAGGCGGTGGGTTTCCGGTTGGCCGAAATGGCGACGCAGATCGAGGTGGCGCGCGCGATGGTGCACCACGCGGCGGCGCTGCGCGACGCGGGCGAGCCCTGCCTGAAAGAGGCGGCCATGGCCAAGCTGTTTGCCAGTGAGATGGCCGAGAAGGTGTGCTCGGACGCGATCCAGGTGCACGGTGGCTATGGCTACGTGAGCGATTTCCCGGTGGAGCGGATCTACCGGGATGTTCGGGTGTGCCAGATCTATGAGGGCACGTCGGACGTGCAGAAAATTCTCATCCAGCGATCGTTGGCCTGAGTCTTCGTCTCCGGTGGGTTGGAGGACAGCCGCGGGGCAGCGCGTGTCGCATCCGCAAGCAACGAGCGAAGCAAAGCCTACTTCCCGAATTCCCGCCCCAGCTCCGCCGCGCGTTTCTGCGCCGCGAACAGCGCGTCCTCGAACTTTGCCTTCACACCCGCTGCCTCCATCGATGTGAGCGCCGCGTAGGTCGTGCCACCCTTCGAAGTCACCCGCTCGCGCAGCGTCTGCGGCGGGTCGTCCGAGCGCTGCGCCAGTGTGGCCGCGCCCACGAACGTGCCCACCGCGAGCTGGTAGGCCACCTCGGGCGGCAGGCCCATGCGGGTGCCTGCGTCTCGCATGGCCTCGAGGAAATAGAACACGTAGGCCGGGCCGGAGCCGGAGAGCGCGGTGACAGCGTCGAGCTGCGATTCTTCCGCCACCCACACCAGATCACCGGTCGTCTTCACCACCGCCTCCACGAGCGCGCGGTCGGCATCGTTCGCGGCATCGCGGGCGAACAGACCGGTCATGCCCAGACCAACCAGGGCCGGCGTGTTGGGCATGGCGCGCACGATGCGTTGCGTCTGTAGCCAGCCGGCCATGCTGTCGCTGGTGATGCCAGCGGCCACGCTCAGGTGCAGCGTGTCGGCCAGGTGCGGCGGGCAGGCCAGCGCCGCGTCCTTGAAGGTCTGGGGTTTCACCGCCCACACCACGAGGTCCGAGTGCCTCAGCCCCGGCCCGGCGGCGGCCAGCACGGCGATGCCGGGAAACTGCTGATGCAGGCGCGTGCGCTGTTCGTCCCAGGGTTCGACGATCTGCAGGGCATGGGCGGGATGGCCCTGGCGGACCAGGCCGCCAACAATGGCGCTGGCCATGTTGCCGCCGCCAATGAAGGTGATGGTGGGGTGCGTGGAGGTGTTCATCGCGCGATTGTCGCGCGTCGGATCAGGGTGCCACCGTCTGGCGCACGGCATGCTCCCACTGCGCCATCTTTTCGGCGGCGCGCTCTCGCGACAGCGTGGGGTGGAAGGTGCGTTCGGCGCGCCACTGCTTCGAGAGCTCGTCCAGCCCGCCGTACACGCCGCTGTGCAGCCCGGCGAGGTAGGCCGCGCCGAGGGCCGTGGTCTCGATCACGGCCGGGCGCACCACGGGGATGCCCAGCAGGTCGGCCTGGATCTGCATCAGCAGGTCGTTGGCGCAGGCGCCACCGTCCACGCGCAGCTCGCTCACCGGCACGCCACCGGCGGCCACCGCGTCGCGGCCCATGGCATCGAGCAGGGCAGCGCTCTGGAAGGCGATGCTCTCCAGCGCTGCGCGGGCAATGTGGGCGATGGTGCTGCCCCGCGTGAGGCCGGTGATGCTGCCGCGCGCATCGGGCTGCCAGTACGGCGCGCCCAGACCGGTGAAGGCCGGCACCAGCACGACGCCGCCCGCATCGGGCACGCTTTCGGCGAGCGCCTGCACCTCGCTGCTGGACTTGATCGCGTGCAGGCCATCGCGCAGCCACTGCACCACCGCTCCTCCGATGAACACGCTGCCTTCCAGCGCGTACTGCTGTGCGCCGGCCGGTTGCGCGGCGGCGGTCGTGATGAGGCCGTTCTCACTCACCTGGAATCGCTTGCCGGTGTGCATGAGCATGAAGCAGCCGGTGCCATAGGTGTTCTTGGCCATGCCCGCGGTGAAGCAGGCCTGGCCGAAGAGGGCGCTCTGCTGGTCCCCCGCCACGCCGCCGATCTCCAACGGCGCACCCAGCCATTCGGTCTTCATCCGGCCGAAGGCCGCGCTGGAGGGCAGCGCCTCGGGCATCAGACTTTTCGGCACATCGAGCAGCGCCAGCAGCTCGTCGTCCCACTCGCGGGTGTGGATGTTGAACAGCATGGTGCGCGAGGCGTTGCTCACGTCGGTGACGTGGCGCCCGTCGCCGCACAGCTGCCAGATCAGCCAGCTGTCCACGGTGCCGAAAGCCAGCTCGCCACGCTCGGCCTGCGCGCGCGCGCCAGGCACGTTGTCGAGAATCCACTTGAGCTTGGTGCCGGAGAAATAGGCGTCGATGCGCAACCCCGTCTTCTTCAGCACCGTGTCGCTGGCGCCGCGCTCGCGCAGTTCGGCGCAGGTGGCCTCCGCGCGGCGGTCCTGCCAGACGATGGCGTTGTACACAGGCTCGCCGGTCTTGCGGTTCCACACCAGCGTGGTCTCGCGTTGGTTGGTGATGCCCACCGCCCGGATCTGGTCGGCGCGCAGGTCCGACTGCTTCAGCGCTTCGCGTGCCGTCTCCAGCTGGGTGTGCCAGAGGTCGCGCGGGTCGTGCTCGACCCAGCCCGGCTGTGGGTAGATCTGGCGGAACTCGCGCTGTGCCATGGTGACCACGCGGCCCTGTCGATCGAACACGATGCTGCGTGAACTGGAGGTGCCCTGGTCGAGGGCGAGCAGGTAGGTCATGGCGTGGTTCGGATATGAAAGGGTCAGGCGTTGTCGGTGTCCACACCGGCGCGCACGCATTCGACGTTCGCCTGCGCGAGCAGGTCGGCGAAAGGCGGGGGCGGGGGCAGGTCGGTGAAGACCACGTCGATGTCGTCCAGCCGGGCCAGCTCGACCATCGCCGGGCGGTTGAACTTGCTGTGGTCTGCCGCCAGCCAGACCTCGCGCGACTGCTCGACGATGGCGCGCGCCACCTTCACCTCGCGGTAGTCGAAGTCGCGCAGCGTGCCGTCACCCTCGATGCCGCTGATGCCGATCAGGCCGATGTCCACCCTGAACTGGCGGATGAAGTCCACCGTGGCTTCGCCCACGATACCCTGGTCGGCGCCGCGCACCAGGCCGCCGGCCACGATCACCTCGCAGTCCGGGTTTGTGCTCATCAGCGAAGCGATGTGCAGGTTGTTGGTGATCACGCGCAGGCCGCTGTGGTGCTGCAGCTCGCGCGCCACTGCCTCGATGGTGGTGCCGATGTTCATGATCAGCGAGCAGCCGTTGGGCACGCGCCGGGCCACCGCGCGGGCAATGCGCGTCTTGGCGTCCGATTGCATGGCCTGGCGCTGGCGGTAGGCGATGTTCTCGGTGGTCGACCCTGGTTGGCGCACGCCGCCATGAAAGCGCGAGAGCAGCCCAGCCTCGGCTAGGCGCTGCACGTCGCGGCGCACGGTTTGCAGGGTGACGCCGAAACGCTCGGCCAGGGCCTCGATGGTCTGTGGACCGTGGGCGCGCACTTCGTCGAGCAGCTGGGTGTGGCGGGGATTCAGGTTCATCGGCCGGGGTCTTGCGGGGGAAGTCCACCCGAACATAACGGAAATTTTTTCGCGCCCAGATCAGGGTAAATACCGAATAAAAAGGAACATAAACGAACAACATAATCTTCAAAACGAAACGCCATCCGCGCCGGGTGTGCGGTTTATCACGCGGAATCTGCATGCAGCTGTCACTGGAACACGTGAGCAAGACCGTGGGGCCGAGCACCCATCTCTATCCGCTGAGCCTTGATCTGGCTCCCGGCGCCGTCACCGTGCTGCTGGGCGCCACCCAGGCCGGCAAGACCAGCCTGATGCGCGTGATGGCTGGGCTGGACACGGTCACCGCAGGCCGCGTGCTGGTCGATGGGGCGGACGTGACGCGGGTGCCGGTGCGCCAGCGCAACGTGGCCATGGTCTATCAGCAGTTCGTCAACTACCCTTCGATGACGGTGGCGCAGAACATCGCATCGCCGATGCGACTGCGTGGCGAGCGCGACGTGGAGCAGCGTGTGCGCGAACTCGCAGGTCGGCTGCACATCGAGGCATTCCTCGACCGCCTGCCTGCGGAACTCTCTGGCGGGCAGCAGCAGCGCGTGGCGCTGGCCCGCGCGTTGGGCAAGCACGCACCGCTCATGCTGTTCGACGAGCCCCTGGTGAACCTGGACTACAAGCTGCGCGAAGAGTTGCGCGAGGAGCTCACACAACTCTTCGCCACCAGCGATGCCACCGTGGTCTACGCCACGACGGAGCCGGGCGAGGCCTTGCTGCTGGGCGGCTACACGGCGGTGATGGACGCGGGTGAGCTGCTCCAGTACGGCCCCACCGCCGAGGTGTTTCATGCGCCGTGCAGCATCCGAGTGGCGCGGGCGTTCAGCGACCCACCCATGAATCTGATGAGCGCACAAACAGTGGCCGGCGGGGTGCGTGTGCAAGACGATCAGGTCTGGCCACTGGGGTTGCCGCCGGACGCGCCTGCCCGCCTCATCCTGGGTGTGCGGGCGGGGGGGCTGCGCATAGACCCGCGACCCGGCGACATGGCTGTGCCAGGGCGCGTGGAATTGGCCGAGATCGCCGGTTCCGACACCTTCGTGCATGTGCACACCGGGCTGGGCGAACTGGTGGCCCAGCTCACTGGTGTGCACGACTGCCCGCTGGGTGACCCGATCACCCTCCACCTTCAGCCCGAAAGCCTTTTTGTCTTCGATGCCGACGGGCCTCTGGTGCGCGCACCGGCCCGGGCGGGGAGGGTGGGCTGATGGCACGCATTGAACTCGATCTGGCGCACGCCTACCGGGCGAATCCGAAGGCCGATGAGGACTACGCGCTGCTCCCCCTTCAGATGACCTTCGAGGATGGCGGCGCCTACGCGCTCCTCGGACCCTCGGGCTGCGGCAAGACAACGATGCTCAACATCATCTCGGGTCTGCTGGTGCCATCGCAGGGCACGGTGCGTTTCAACGGCAAGGACGTGACGCGGCAAAGCCCCCAGCAGCGCAACATCGCGCAGGTGTTCCAGTTCCCGGTCATCTACGACACCATGACCGTGGCGCAGAACCTGGCGTTCCCCTTGCGCAACCGCAAAGTGCCCGCAGCGGATATCCAGGCAAGGGTCGGCCGCATCGCCGAAATGCTGGAGATGAGCCACCAGCTGGACATGCGCGCGGCAGGTCTCTCCGCCGACCAGAAGCAGAAGATCTCGCTCGGTCGTGGACTGGTCCGTTCGGACGTCTCCGCCGTGCTGTTCGATGAACCGCTCACGGTGATCGACCCTCACCTCAAGTGGCAACTGCGGCGCAAGCTCAAGCAGATCCACCAGGAGCTCAAGCTCACGCTGATCTACGTCACGCACGATCAGGTGGAAGCTCTCACCTTCGCCGAAGAGGTGGTCGTGATGACCCGTGGACGCGCCGTACAGATCGGTTCCGCCGAGGCGCTGTTTGAAAGGCCTGCACACACCTTCGTCGGCCATTTCATCGGCTCGCCCGGCATGAACTTCCTGCCGATCACCAGCGTTCGCGGCGGCCTGATGGTGCTGGGGCATCCGCTGGCGAACAACCGGGGGCGGGCACTGCCCGAGGGATCACTGAAGCTCGGCATCCGGCCAGAGTACCTGACGCTCGGGCAGGCTGCGGAGCCCGATACCCTGCCCGCGACCGTGGTGCGCGTGCAGGACATCGGCACCAGCGTGATGCTGACCTGTGAGGCAGGCGGGCACCGCCTGAAGTGCCGGCTGACGCCAGAGACCACCGTGCCCGCCGTGGGTGAGGTGGTGAGCCTGCGGGTGCTGGACAGGCACACCTGCTTCTACCACGACGAGGTGCTCATCACATGACGACCAAACCCGTGAACCAGAAGGCGTGGTGGCTCGTGCTGCCCGTGATTCTCTGCGTGGCCTTCTCTGCCGTGCTGCCGCTGATGACAGTGGTGAATTATTCGGTGCAGGACGTGCTCTCGCCCGACCGCCGCGTGTTTGTCGGCACCGAGTGGTTCGCCGCCGTGATGCGCGACAGCGAACTGCACCTGGCGCTGTGGCGACAGATCCAGTTCTCGCTCGCCGTGCTGCTGGTGGAGATTCCGCTGGGCATCGCACTGGCGCTGTCCATGCCCGCGCAAGGCTGGAAGTCTTCCGCTGTGCTGGTGCTGGTTGCGCTGTCGCTGCTCATTCCCTGGAACGTGGTCGGCACCATCTGGCAGATCTTCGGCCGCGCCGACATCGGCTTGCTGGGTTACTTCCTGCAGTGGGCTGGCATGGACTACAGCTACACCGGCAATCCGGTGCACGCGTGGTGGACGGTGCTCATCATGGACGTGTGGCACTGGACGCCGCTGGTGGCCCTGCTGGCCTTCGCCGGTCTGCGCAGCATTCCCGACGCCTACTACCAGGCCGCCAGCATCGATGGCGCGAGCAAATGGTCGGTGTTCCGTTACATCCAGCTGCCCAAGATGCGCGGCGTGCTGATGATCGCGGTGCTGCTGCGCTTCATGGACAGTTTCATGATCTACACCGAGCCCTTTGTGCTCACCGGTGGCGGCCCGGGCAACGCCACCACCTTCCTTTCGCAATACCTCACCACCAAGGCCGTCGGCCAGTTCGACCTCGGCCCGGCAGCGGCGTTCTCGCTGATCTATTTCCTCATCATCCTGCTGTTCTGCTTCGTGCTCTACAACTGGATGCAGAGCCTGGGCACATCCGAAAAGGAGCAGGGCCATGGATAACCGGCGCTTTCGCAAGAGGACGCTGTTCCTCATTGCCTACCTGGTCTTCGCGCTTCTGCCCATCTACTGGATGGTCAACATGAGCTTCAAGACCAACCAGGAGATCCTGTCCTCGTTCACGCTGTGGCCGACGGAGTTCACCTGGGCGAACTACCAGACCATCTTCACCGACCCTTCCTGGTACTCCGGCTACATCAACAGCCTGATCTATGTCGGCATCAATACGGTGATCTCACTGGTGGTGGCGCTGCCCGCGGCCTACGCGTTCTCGCGCTACCGTTTCCTGGGCGACAAGCATGTGTTCTTCTGGCTGCTCACCAACCGCATGACGCCGCCCGCGGTGTTCCTGCTGCCGTTCTTCCAGCTGTACACCACGCTGGGTCTGATGGACACGCACATCGCGGTGGCCATGGCGCACCTTCTGTTCAACGTGCCGCTGGCGGTGTGGATCCTGGAGGGCTTCATGAGCGGTATTCCGCGCGAGATCGACGAGACCGCATACATCGACGGCTACAGCTTCCCGCGCTTCTTCTTCACCATCTTCCTGCCGCTCATCAAGGCAGGGGTGGGCGTGGCGGCCTTTTTCTGCTTCATGTTCAGCTGGGTGGAACTGCTGCTGGCGCGCACGCTCACCAGCGTGAACGCCAAGCCCATCGTCGCGACGATGACACGCACGGTGAGTGCCAGCGGCATGGACTGGGCCACGCTGGCCGCCGCCGGCGTGCTGACCATCGTGCCAGGCGCGATCGTCATCTGGTTCGTGCGGCACTACATCGCGAAGGGCTTCGCGATGGGCCGCGTTTGAGGAGATTTCCATGTTTGCCTGGATGGTCTGGACCACACCCGTTGCCGTCTTCTTCACGTGCATCGCGCTCATGCTTGCGGGCATGACGCTGTGGGAAGTCAAGGCACCCACGATCGAGCGCAAGGGCTTCCTGCCCATGGTCACCACGCGCGGCGACCGCCTTTTCATCGGCCTGCTGGGCGCGGCCTACATCAACCTCGCCTTCGTCGGCATGGCGGGCCGGTTCGTCGAGTGGTTCTCGCTCGAGCAGGAACCCAGCATCTGGATCGCCTTCGTGCTCTCCATGGGCTGGCTGCTTCTGGTGATGCGCAAGGGCTGACGCCACGGCCGGCTTTTTCCCGTATTCGGCCCGTTGCTTCCCCGGGGCCGAGACCTGTCACACGCCGGGGAGGCATACCGCTCGAGGAGACAACATGAGATTGCGACACACCGCGCTGGCCACGGCCGCGCTGCTGGCCATGGGTTCTCTGCCCGCCTGGGCCGACGAAGCCGCGGCAAAGAAGTGGATCGACAACGAGTTCCAGCCTTCCACCCTCACCAAGGCGCAGCAGGCCGCCGAGATGAAGTGGTTCATCGACGCCGCCGCCAAGCTCAAGGCCAAGGGCGTGAAGGAGATCTCGGTGGTGTCCGAAACCATCACCACGCACGAGTACGAGAGCAAGACGCTTGCCAAGGCCTTCGGTGAAATCACCGGCATCACCGTCAAGCACGACCTGATCCAGGAAGGGGATGTGGTCGAGAAGCTGCAGACCTCGATGCAGTCGGGCAAGTCGATCTACGACGGCTGGATCAGCGACTCCGACCTGATCGGCACGCACTATCGCTACGGCAAGATGATGAACCTGACCGACTACATGGCGGGCAAGGGCAAGGAGTTCACCAACCCGGGGCTGGACATCAAGGACTTCATCGGCACCAGCTTCACCACCGCGCCGGACGGCAAGCTCTACCAGTTGCCCGACCAGCAGTTCGCCAACCTGTACTGGTTCCGCGCCGATCTGTTCGACCGCAAAGACCTGAAAGACAAGTTCAAGGCCAAATACGGCTACGACCTCGGTGTGCCGCTGAACTGGAGCGCTTACGAAGACATCGCCGAGTTCTTCACCAACGACGTGAAGACCATCGACGGCAAGCCGATCTACGGCCACATGGACTACGGCAAGAAGGATCCATCGCTGGGTTGGCGCTTCACCGACGCCTGGCTGTCCATGGCCGGCACCGCCGACGTCGGTATTCCGAACGGCAAGCCGGTGGACGAGTGGGGCATTCGCGCATCCGCCGACGGCTGCCATCCGCAGGGGGCGAGCGTGTCGCGCGGCGGGGCCACCAACTCGCCAGCCGCTGTGTACGCACTCACCAAGTACATCGACTGGATGAAGAAGTACGCGCCCAAGGAGGCCACCGGAATGACGTTCGGCGAAGCCGGCCCGGTACCTGCCCAGGGGCAGATCGCGCAGCAGATCTTCTGGTACACGGCGTTCACCGCCGACATGACGAAGCCCGGGCTCCCTGTGGTCAACGCCGATGGCACGCCCAAGTGGCGCATGGCCCCCGGCCCGAACGGTCCGTACTGGAAGCAGGGCATGCAGAACGGCTACCAGGATGTTGGCTCCTGGTCCTTCTTCAATGGTCATGACGAAAACAAGACCGCGGCGGCCTGGCTGTATGCGCAGTTCGTGACCGCCAAGACCACATCGCTGAAGAAGACCATCGTGGGCCTCACCCCGATCCGCGAAAGCGACATCCAGAGCAAGGCCATGACCGATCTGGCGCCCAGGCTCGGCGGCCTGGTCGAGTTCTACCGCAGCCCGGCCCGCGTGGCCTGGACGCCCACCGGCACCAACGTGCCCGACTACCCCAAGCTCGCGCAACTCTGGTGGCAGAACGTGGCGCAGGCGGTGACGGGCGAGAAGACGCCTCAGGCCGCGATGGACAACCTGGCCGAGCAGATGGACCAGGTGATGAGCCGCCTCGAACGCGCAGGCATGGAACGTTGTGCGCCCAAACTCAATCCCAAGGGCGATCCCAACAAGTACCTGAGCGACAAGGCCGCGCCCTGGAAGAAGCTGGCCAACGAAAAGCCGAAGGGAGAGACCATCGCCTACGACCAGCTGCTCAACGCGTGGAAGAATGGCAAAGTACGCTGATGTGATGCCTCGGCTTTTGTAGCAATCCCCCTCCGGACCTCGTGGTTCGGAGGACCATCTTCTCTCTCATGAAACGCGCAGAACTGCTCGACTCGCTCCCGCGCCACGGTGTCTATGACCTGGCCGTCGTCGGTGGCGGTGCCACCGGCCTGGGGGTGGCGCTCGATGCGGCACTGCGCGGTTTCTCCGTGGTGCTGCTGGAATCGCACGACTTCGCTGGCGGTACCTCGTCCCGTTCCACCAAGTTGCTGCACGGTGGCGTGCGTTATCTCGCCCAAGGCAACCTGGCCTTGGTGCGCGAAGCCCTGGCCGAGCGCGCGACTGTGCTGCGGGTGGCGCCCCACCTGGCCCAGCCTCTGCCCTTTGTCATGCCTTCTTACCGCTGGTGGCAGACGCCTTTCTATGGTCTCGGCCTCAAGCTGTACGACCTGCTCGCGGGCGGCGCGGGGCTGGGTCGTACGGAGTTTCTGAGCCGCGAAGAGGCGCTACAGGCCTTGCCGGGCGTCAACCCGGAAGGGCTGCGCGGCGGCGTCAAGTACTGGGATGGGCAGTTCGACGACGCCCGCCTCGCGCTTGCGCTCGCGCGCAGCGCGGAAGCGGCGGGAGCCCGCGTGCTGAACTACGCCGAGGTGACGTCTGTGCGCCAGCTCGCCGGCGGCGACCACCCGTTGTCCGCGCTGGCGGTGACCGACCGGCGAGGCGGCAACGCCTTCGAGTTGCAGGCGCGCTGCGTGGTCAATGCCGCCGGTGTCTGGGTCGACGCGCTGCGCGACCACACAGAACCCAAAGTGAGCGAGGGCTCACGCTCAAACATGGTCAGCCCCAGTCAGGGTGTGCATGTGGTGGTCGATCGCGACTTCCTCCCGGGTGGTCATGCCCTGCTGGTGCCCAGGACGCGCGATGGGCGTGTCCTGTTCGCGGTGCCATGGCTGGGGAAACTGGTGCTGGGGACCACCGACACGCCTCGCCGGGATCTACCGCGCGAACCCGATGCCTTTGCCGAAGAGCTGGAATTCATTCTGGGCGAGGCCAGCCAGGTACTCAGCCGGCCCGTGCGCCGTGAAGACATTCGCAGCCTCTGGGTGGGCCTGCGCCCCCTGGTGGCGGCCCCCGAATCCGCCAAGGGGGGCACCAAGGTGTTGTCCCGGGAGCACACCATCGTGGTGGATGCCAGTGGCCTCGTCACCGTTACGGGTGGCAAGTGGACCACCTATCGCGCCATGGCTGAGGACGTGCTGGAGCGTTGCTTCGCCAGCCGGCTGCTGCCGCACCGGGCTGGCGGCCAGAGCGCGAAGCAAGTGTTGCTGGGTGCCGAAGCCGTTAGCAGTCCGGTCACGCCCCTGCATACCGCGCCCGGCCTTCATCTATACGGCACGGAAGGGCCCAAAGTCACCGCATGTCCTGGCGCGGCGACATTTCTCGGGGCCGGACTGAGCGAGGCCATGGTGCGCTACGCCGCCCGGTTTGAATACGCCCAGACCGTGGAGGATGTCCTGGCCCGCCGCTGGCGCATTCTGTTCCTGGATGCGGTCGAAGCCTCGCGCTTGGCGCCCGACGTGGCCGCCATTCTGCTCGACGAGCTGGGCGTGGACCCCGAACTGGCTGCCTTCCAGCAACTGTGTGCCCGATATTTGCCTGTACACACGCAGGCCAGTTGACCAGGTTTTAAACCCATGCCATAATTTGTGGCTTCGCCTGAAAAGGCGGAGAGCTATCTGCCCACCGAAGCAGGTGGGTCGGGCGCAATGCCCGGCCAGCCTGCGACGACGGGCCCAAGACTGATCACTCTCGGCCGTGGTGGCAGGGGGGATTCAAGTTGGGACTTAAATCAAATGATTCAAACGCAATCTCGACTCGATGTTGCTGACAACACGGGCGCGAAGTCCGTGATGTGCATCAAGGTGCTCGGCGGCTCCAAGCGTCGTTACGCCAGTGTGGGCGACGTCATCAAAGTCAGCATCAAGGAAGCAGCGCCCCGTGGCCGCGTCAAAAAAGGCGAGGTCTACAACGCTGTGGTGGTTCGCACCGCCAAGGGCATCCGTCGCCAGGATGGCGCCCTGATCAAATTCGACGGCAACGCGGCTGTGTTGCTCAATGCCAAGCTGGAGCCCATCGGCACCCGCATCTTCGGACCGGTCACGCGCGAGTTGCGCACCGAGAAGTTCATGAAGATCGTGTCCTTGGCGCCCGAGGTTCTCTGAGGAATCATCATGAACAAGATTCGTAGTGGCGATGAGGTCATCGTGATTGCCGGTCGTGACAAGGGCAAGCGCGGCAAGGTGTTGCAGCGCAGCGACGACAGCCATCTGGTTGTCGAAGGCGTCAACCTTGTGAAGAAGCATGCCAAGCCGAACCCCATGAAGGGCATCACCGGCGGCATCATCGAAAAGACCATGCCCATCCATCAGTCCAATATCGCCATCTTCAATGGCGCTACGGGCAAGGCGGATCGCGTGGGTATCAAACTTCTGGCTGACGGCAAGAAAGTGCGCGTCTTCAAGTCCAGCGGTGAAGAAATCAAGGTGGCATGACCATGGCACGTTTCCAAGAGATCTATCGCGACTCCGTCGCTCCCGAACTCATGAAGAAGTTCGGCTACAAGTCGACCATGGAGGTGCCTCGCATCACCAAGATCACGCTGAACATGGGCGTGAGCGAGGCCGTGGCTGACAAGAAGGTCATGGACAACGCTGTGGGCGACCTGACCAAGATCGCAGGCCAGAAGCCGGTCGTGACCAAGGCCCGGAAGGCTATCGCGGGTTTCAAGATCCGTGAGCAGCAAGCCATTGGCTGCATGGTGACCCTGCGCGGCGCCCGTATGTACGAATTCCTGGACCGTTTCGTCACCGTGGCGCTGCCCCGTGTGCGCGACTTCCGTGGTATCTCCGGCCGTTCGTTCGACGGCCGTGGCAACTACAACGTCGGCGTCAAGGAGCAGATCATTTTCCCTGAGATCGAGTACGACAAGGTCGATGCCCTGCGCGGTCTCAACATCAGCATCACGACGACCGCCAAGAACGACGAAGAGTGCAAGGCTCTTCTGGCTGGTTTCCGTTTCCCGTTCAAGAACTGAGGTGGCGCGTGGCTAAACAAGCACTACTCCAACGTGAACTCAAGCGCGAGAAGCTCGCGGCCAAGTTCGCCAAGAAATACACCGAGCTCAAGGCGACGTCCAGCGACGCCAAGAAGAGCGAGGAAGAGCGCGATGCCGCCCGGCTGGCGCTGCAGAAGCTGCCCCGCAATGCCAACCCGACCCGTCAGCGCAACCGCTGCGAGATCACTGGCCGTCCGCGTGGCACCTTCAATCATTTCGGTCTGGCCCGTGCCAAAGTCCGTGAAATGGCGTTTGCCGGTGAGATCCCCGGCATCACCAAAGCCAGCTGGTAAGCAACAGGAGAACCACAAATGAGCATGAGTGATCCTATTGCCGACATGTTGACCCGCATCCGCAACGCACAGATGGTCGAAAAGGCCGTTGTGACGATGCCGGCTTCCAAGGTCAAGGCCGCTATTGCCCAGGTCCTGAAGGACGAGGGTTATATCGATGGCTTCCAGGTCAAGAGCGCCGATGGCAAGAATGAGCTTGAAATCGCCCTCAAGTACTACGCTGGCCGTCCTGTGATTGAACGCATCGAGCGCGTGAGTCGTCCTGGCCTGCGTGTCTACCGTGGCCGGAACGCCATTCCCCAGGTCCAGAACGGCCTGGGCGTGGCCATTGTCACCACGCCGCAAGGTGTGATGACCGACCGCAAGGCGCGCGCCACCGGTGTCGGTGGCGAAGTCCTGTGTTACGTCGCCTGATGCGGGCATTGAGGAGAAATTAATGTCACGTATTGGAAAACTGCCGGTCACCATCCCAGCCGGGGTGGAAGTCGCGGTCAAGGACAACCAGATCAATGTCAAGGGTGCCCTGGGTGCCTTGGCGTTGACGCAGAACGCACTGGTCAAAGTGGAGAACAAGGGCGGCACGCTGACCTTCGTTCCCGTGGATGAGTCGCGTGAAGCCAATGCCATGTCGGGCACCATGCGCCAGCTGGTCAACAACATGGTCAATGGTGTGAGCAAGGGCTTCGAGAAGAAGCTGACGTTGTTGGGTGTGGGCTACAAGGCCCAGGCACAAGGCGCCAAGCTCAACCTGACGGTCGGCTACTCCCATCCTGTTGTGATGGACATGCCTGCCGGCATCAAGGTGGAAACCCCGACGCCAACCGAGATCCTGATCAAGGGTTCCGACCGCCAGCGCGTGGGCCAGATCGCTTCCGAGGTGCGAGCTGTTCGCCCTCCCGAGCCCTACAAGGGCAAGGGCATCCGTTATGCGGATGAGAAGGTCGTGATCAAGGAAACCAAGAAGAAATAAGGACCAGGATCATGTTGACCAAAAAAGAGCAACGTCTCCGCCGCGCCCGTCAGACGCGCATCCGCATCGCGCAGCAAGGCGCCGTGCGCCTGAGTGTGAATCGCACCAATCTGCACATCTATGCCAGCGTTATTTCCGACGACGGCAGCCGCGTGCTGGCTGCGGCTTCGACCGCTGAAGCCGAAGTGCGTGCTCAGATCGGCGGCGCGGGCAAGGGTGGCAACACCGCTGCCGCAGCCCTGGTGGGCAAGCGCATCGCTGAAAAGGCGAAGGCCGCCGGCATCGAGAAGGTGGCGTTTGACCGTTCCGGTTTTGCTTACCACGGCCGGGTGAAAGCCCTGGCAGACGCGGCGCGTGAAGCCGGTCTGCAGTTCTGATCAAACGGAATACACAAAATGGCTAAATTTACGGCAAACATCAACAAAGAAGCGAACGAAGACGGTCTGCGCGAGAAGATGATCGCGATCAACCGCGTGACCAAGGTGGTCAAGGGTGGTCGCATTCTCGGTTTCGCGGCGTTGACCGTGGTCGGTGACGGCGATGGCCGCGTGGGCATGGGCAAGGGCAAGGCGCGTGAAGTGCCGGTGGCTGTGCAGAAGGCCATGGAGCAGGCCCGCCGCAACATGATCAAGGTGTCGCTCAAGAACGGTTCGCTGCACCACAGCGTGCACGGGGAGCACGGCGCTTCCAACGTGATGATGCTGCCGGCCTCCAAGGGTACCGGCATCATCGCCGGCGGCCCGATGCGCGCCGTGTTCGAAGTGCTGGGTATCACCGACGTCGTGGCCAAGAGCCATGGTTCGAGCAACCCCTACAACCTGGTGCGCGCCACGCTGGACGCATTGAAGAACTCGACGACCCCTGCCGACGTGGCTGCCAAGCGTGGCAAGTCCGTCGAAGATATCCTGGGTTGATTGGAGCGATCATGACCACTCAAAATACCGTCAAGGTCCAACTGGTGCGCAGCCCCATTGGTACCAAGCAATCCCACCGTGACACCGTCCGTGGCCTGGGCCTGCGCAAGCTCAACAGCGTGAGCGAGCTGCAGGACACGCCCGCCGTGCGCGGCATGATCAACAAGATCAGCTATCTGGTCAAAATCGTCTGATCGGAGTCACTGACATGCAACTCAATACCATCAAGCCTTCCGAAGGCGCCAAGCACGCCAAGCGCCGTGTTGGCCGCGGCATCGGCTCTGGCCTGGGCAAGACCGCGGGTCGTGGCCACAAAGGCCAGAAGTCCCGTTCGGGTGGTTACCACAAGGTCGGTTTCGAAGGCGGCCAGATGCCTCTGCAGCGTCGTCTGCCCAAGCGCGGCTTCAAATCTGCGCAGCTGCAGTTCAACGCCGAAGTGACTCTGGCTGCTCTCAATGCTCTCGAAGCCAGTGAAATCGATGTGCTCGTGCTGAAGCAGGCTGGTCTCGTACCTCACCTCGCCAAGCGCGTCAAGGTTGTCAAGACCGGTGAGATCACGCGTGCCGTGACCCTCAAGGACATCGCTGCCACGGCGGGTGCCAAGCAGGCCATCGAGGCCGCAGGTGGCTCGCTGGCTACTGCCGCCTGATCGGACACGAACGGAAGCTTCCTGTGGCAACTGGATCCACGTCCCTGGCCAAAACCGGAAAGTTCGGTGACTTGCGTCGCCGGCTGGTGTTCCTGTTGCTGGCTCTGGTGGTCTACCGCATCGGGGCCCATATCCCCGTTCCCGGTATCGACCCCGCGCAACTGGCACAACTGTTCCAGGGTCAGCAGGGGGGCATTCTCAGCCTGTTCAACATGTTCTCGGGCGGTGCGCTGTCGCGCTTCACCGTGTTCGCGTTGGGCATCATGCCGTACATCTCCGCCTCAATCATCATGCAGCTGATGACCTACGTGGTTCCCACGTTCGAACAGCTGAAGAAAGAGGGCGAAGCAGGCCGTCGCAAGATCACGCAATACACCCGGTATGGCACGCTGGCGCTCGCCATCTTCCAGGCCATGGGCATTGCCCTGGCGTTGGAAGGCCAGGCTGGTCTGGTGATCGATCCCGGTATGGGTTTCCGCCTGACGGCTGTGGTGAGCCTGGTGGCGGGCACCATGTTCCTGATGTGGCTCGGCGAGCAGATCACCGAACGGGGTCTGGGCAACGGTATCTCGATCCTGATCTTTGCTGGTATTGCCGCAGGCCTGCCCAGCGCGATTGGTGGGTTGCTCGAACTGGTGCGCACAGGTGCCATGAACATCCTGGTGTCGATCTTCATCATCGTGCTGGTGATCCTGGTCACCTATTTCGTGGTGTTCGTGGAACGCGGTCAGCGCAAGATCCTGGTGAACTACGCACGCCGGCAGGTGGGCAACAAGGTGTACGGCGGCCAGTCGTCGCACCTTCCGCTCAAGCTGAACATGGCTGGCGTGATTCCGCCGATCTTCGCGTCGTCGATCATTCTGCTGCCCACCACGGTGGTGAGTTGGGTGAGCACGGGAGATTCGACCCGTTGGCTGCGTGACCTTGCCGCTGCGCTGTCCCCCGGACAACCGATTTACGTGGCGCTGTATGCCGCGGCCATCGTCTTCTTCTGCTTCTTCTACACCGCGTTGGTGTTCAACAGCCGTGAGACGGCCGATAACCTGAAGAAGAGCGGCGCGTTCGTTCCGGGTATCCGTCCTGGCGACCAGACCGCGCGCTATATCGACAAGATCCTGCTGAGGCTGACACTGGCCGGTGCTGTGTACATCACCGCGGTGTGTCTGCTGCCAGAGTTCCTGATCCTGAAGTACAACGTGCCGTTCTATTTTGGCGGCACCTCCCTGTTGATCATCGTGGTGGTCACCATGGACTTCATGGCCCAGGTTCAGAATTACATGATGTCGCAGCAATACGAATCGCTGCTCAAGAAGGCCAATTTCAAAACCTCCCCTTGAACTTCGCTTATGGCCAAGGATGACGTGATCGAGATGCAGGGTGAGGTCGTTGAAAACCTCCCCAATGCGACTTTCAGGGTCAAACTCGAAAACGGTCATGTGGTGCTGGGGCACATCAGCGGCAAGATGCGGATGCACTACATCCGGATCTTGCCAGGGGACAAGGTCAAGGTGGAGCTGACACCTTATGACCTTACCAGAGCGCGAATCGTGTTCCGCTCGAAGTGAAGGTCGGTATTGAACGTTTTTAGGAATATCTAGGAGAAGACTATGAGAGTTTCGGCTTCGGTCAAGAAAATGTGCCGCAACTGTAAGATTATCAAGCGGCATGGTGTCGTGCGAGTCATTTGCACCGATCCGCGTCACAAACAGCGTCAAGGCTGATTGGTTAGTTAAGAGGACCCAACATGGCTCGTATTGCAGGCATCAACATTCCGCCGCACAAGCACGCTGAAATCGGCTTGACGGCAATCTTCGGCATTGGCCGCACCCGCGCTCGCAAGATTTGCGAAGCCTGCGGTATTGACTACGCCAAGAAGATCAAGGATCTGAGCGACGCGGAACTCGAAAAGGTGCGCGATCAGGTCGGTACGTTCACGATCGAGGGCGACCTGCGTCGTGAAACCACCATGAACATCAAGCGTTTGATGGACATTGGTTGCTACCGTGGCTTCCGCCACCGTCGTGGTCTGCCGCTGCGTGGTCAGCGTACCAAGACCAACGCCCGTACGCGCAAGGGTCCCCGCAAGGCTGCCCAGTCGCTGAAAAAATAAACGGTTAGAAGGACCCTCATGGCCAAGTCTCCCTCCAGCAGCGCATCTGCCCGCGTCCGCAAGAAAGTCCGCAAAAACGTTGCCGACGGCATTGCCCACGTGCACGCGTCGTTCAATAACACCATCATCACCATTACCGACCGCCAGGGCAACGCACTGTCGTGGGCATCGTCGGGTGGTCAGGGCTTCAAGGGCTCGCGCAAATCCACGCCGTTCGCTGCCCAGGTGGCATCCGAAGTCGCAGGCCGCGCAGCCATTGAACAAGGCATCAAGAACCTGGATGTCGAGATCAAGGGTCCCGGTCCCGGCCGTGAATCGTCGGTGCGCGCGCTTGGTGCGCTCGGCATCCGCATCAACTCGATCTCGGACGTGACGCCGGTGCCGCACAACGGCTGCCGTCCGCAGAAGCGCCGTCGTATCTGATGGCATACCGCGGATCGCGGTATAATTGAAGGCTTTTTCGAGCGCCACCGCAGATTGTTCTGCGGTGGCATTTTTGCTAAGCCCACCGCCACCTTCAACACAAGGTGGCTCCCGCAACACATGGTTGTGGCAGTGAAACAAGGAAACCAACGTGGCACGTTACCTCGGCCCCAAGGCCAAACTTTCTCGCCGTGAAGGCGCCGACCTGTTGCTCAAGAGCGCTCGCCGCTCGATCAGCGACAAGGCGAAATTCGACTCCAAGCCTGGCCAGCATGGCCGCACTTCTGGTCAGCGTACGTCCGATTTCGGCGTGCAGCTGCGCGAGAAGCAGAAGGTCAAGCGCACGTATGGCGTGCTGGAGCGTCAGTTTCGACGCTACTTCGCCGAAGCGGATCGTCGCCGTGGCAACACCGGTGCCAACCTGCTGTTCCTCCTGGAAGCCCGTCTCGACAACGTGGTGTTCCGCATGGGCTTTGCTTCAACCCGTGCCGAGGCCCGTCAGATCGTGTCGCACAAGGCGATCACGGTGAACGGCAAGGCAGTCAATATTCCGTCGTACTCGGTCAAGGCCGGCGACGTGATCGCTGTGCGCGAAAAGTCGAAGAAACAAGGTCGTGTGGTTGAGGCGCTCGAGCTGGCCAAGCAGATCGGCTTCCCCGCCTGGGTGGAAGTTTCGGCCGACAAGGTCGAAGGTGTGTTCAAGAAGTCGCCTGATCGCGATGAGTTCGGCTCCGACATCAACGAATCGCTGATCGTCGAACTGTATTCCCGTTAATTCCGTTCCCGATCTGCACTTTCTGGGTGCGGTCGGGCCATGCTCCGTCTGCCTTATCGGTGTAACGAGCCGAGGGTCCTGAAGGAAGTTTGAATGCTGAACAATCTGCTGAAGCCCAAGACCATCAACGTCGAGCAAGTCTCGACCAATCGTGCCAAAGTCACGCTCGAGCCTTTCGAGCGCGGTTATGGCCACACGCTGGGCAACGCCCTGCGTCGGGTTCTGCTGTCGTCCATGACGGGCCACGCACCGACCGAAGTCACCATTGCGGGTGTCGTTCACGAGTATTCCTCGATCGACGGCGTGCAGGAAGACGTGGTCAACATGCTCCTGAATCTCAAGGGCGTGGTGTTCAAGCTGCACAACCGCGATGAAGTCACGCTGAGCCTGCGCAAGGACGGTGAGGGCCTCGTCACTGCGGCCGACATCCAGACGCCACACGATGTTGAAATTGTGAATCCCGGCCACGTGATCGCCACGTTGTCTGCTGGCGCCAAGCTGGATATGCAGATCAAAGTGGAAAAAGGCCGTGGCTATGTGCCTGGCAGCCTTCGTCGCAACGATGACCAGACCCGTTCCATTGGTCGCATCGTGCTCGACGCCTCTTTCTCGCCCGTCAAGCGTGTGAGCTACACCGTGGAAAGCGCGCGCGTCGAGCAGCGCACCGACCTGGACAAGCTGGTCCTCGAAATCGAGACCAATGGTTCCATCGGCCCTGAAGAGGCGGTGCGCGCCTCTGCCAAGATCCTCGTCGAACAGCTGGCGGTGTTCGCGCAACTCGAAGGTGTGGAGCTCTCCGCATTCGATGCACCGGCCCAACGCAGCTCGCAACAGTTTGACCCGATCCTGCTGCGCCCTGTGGACGAGCTCGAGCTCACCGTGCGTTCAGCAAACTGCCTCAAGGCCGAAAACATCTATTACATCGGTGACCTGATCCAGCGCACCGAGAACGAGCTCCTCAAGACCCCGAATCTGGGTCGCAAGTCGCTCAACGAAATCAAGGAAGTGCTTGCCTCGCGTGGGCTGACCTTGGGCATGAAGCTTGAAAACTGGCCGCCTGCTGGCCTGGACAAGCACTGAGACCGCAGTGTCTGGCCAAGGAGGTCAGACCCGGACGAACTCTCAGTACCTGATACGGCTGAGAGCAAAACACTGAAAGGATGAAAAATGCGTCACGGACACGGACTTCGTAAACTCAACCGCACCAGCGAGCACCGTCTCGCGATGTTGCGCAACATGATGAACTCGTTGCTCACGCACGAAGTCATCAAGACCACGGTGCCCAAGGCCAAGGAGCTGCGCCGAGTGGTCGAGCCCATGATCACCCTGGCCAAGGAGCCCACCGTCGCCAACCGCCGCTTGGCATTTGATCGCCTGCGTGATCGCGACGTGGTGGTGAAGCTTTTCAACGAATTGGGTCCACGCTTCAAGGCCCGTCCTGGTGGTTACACCCGCATCCTGAAGATGGGTTTCCGCGTGGGCGACAACGCTCCGATGGCATTGGTCGAGCTGGTTGATCGTGCAGAAGAAGTTGCGCCGACAGCTGATGCTGATAAAGCGTGATAGAATACAAGGCTTGGCGCGGAGTGGAGCAGCCTGGTAGCTCGTTGGGCTCATAACCCAAAGGTCGCAAGTTCAAATCTTGCCTCCGCAACCAAAATTACATCAAGCATTGCTTGTCATTGATGTGGAATCCAAGTCGAAATGTCGCGAAACGACGCTTCGAACCGGATTTCAACCGCGACAAAGTGAGCCGGATTCACAATCAAGGTGCTTGGTGAGAATGAAGCGAGTCAGATGACTCGCTTTTTTTCGTCTGTACTTGGCAGGGAGCAGCCATGCAGCGTTGCCGCTGAGCCAGCTTTGAAGCAGCCTGCGCCCACATCTACCGTAGCAGGTAGCTGAACGCCGGAGTGCACCCAGCAGCAACTACGCTTCGTGGGCTGCTGCCGGTTTCAAAGACACCTTGTTAAGGTGGAAGATGAAACCGGAGGTGGTTTATGGAGAGAAGACGGACATTCAGCCGCGAGTT
>NZ_JAVDWE010000016.1:0-147244 GCF_031457235.1 Hydrogenophaga laconesensis | reverse complement strand
CGGGCGGTCACGTTACCGAAACGGCGCTGAGAACATCGCTCAGCCCACCGGTCACGATGCGCCGAAATGACCGGTCACATTCGCCGAAATACGCACCTGATTCCATTGACTTGCCTTTTCTGAGAGGAAAAGGTGTCAACCCAGGTCAGGACGGGTCAACGTCCACAAAAAAGCCACCGGGTCCGGTGGCTTTTTTTTCGCCCTGCGGGGTGGGGCTGGGGCGGCCAGTGGTCTGCAGATCGTGCAAGCCACCGGTGTGTGTGCGGCCTGCGTCAGACAGCGGCCAGGCGCTTTTCGATCTGCGCCTTTGTCTCCTCGAGCTCACGGGGCAAGTGATAGGCCAGCTGTGTGAACAGCTCGGCGTGCAGATCCAGTTCCTTGACCCAGGCATCGCGGTCGATGTGGGTGACCGTGCGGTACTGGTCGGCGGAGAAGTCCAGACCGTCCCAGCGCAGGTCCTCGAAGCGCGGGCTCACGCCGAAGGCGTGTTCGGTGCCTTCGCCGGCCTGGCCTTCAAGGCGGTCGATCATCCACTTCAGCACGCGCATGTTCTCGCCGAAGCCCGGCCATACGAACTTGCCGGCTTCGTCCTTGCGGAACCAGTTCACGCAATAGATGGCGGGCAGCTGGGCGCCCTGGCTGGAGAGCTGCTTGCCAACGTTGAGCCAGTGCTGGAAATAGTCGCTCATGTTGTAGCCGGTGAACGGCAGCATGGCGAACGGATCGCGGCGAACCACACCTTGCGCGCCGAAGGCGGCGGCGGTGGTTTCCGAACCCATGGTGGCGGCCATGTAGACGCCTTCGGTCCAGTTGCGGGCCTCGGTCACCAGCGGCACGGTGGTGCTGCGGCGGCCACCGAAGATGAAGGCATCGATCGCCACACCCTTCGGGTCGTCCCACGCAGGGTCGAGTGCGGGGTTGTTGGTGGCGGCCACGGTGAAGCGGGCGTTCGGGTGCGCCGCCTTGGCGCCGGTTTCCCTGGCGATCTGCGGCGTCCAGTTCTTGCCTTGCCAGTCGATGGCATGTGCGGGGGCTTCGCCCATGCCTTCCCACCACACGTCGCCGTCATCGGTCAGCGCCACGTTGGTGAAGATGACGTTCTTGTCCAGGCTGGCCATGCAGTTCGGGTTGGTCAGCTGGTTGGTGCCGGGTGCCACGCCGAAGTAACCCGCCTCGGGGTTGATCGCGTACAGGCGGCCGTCCTTGCCGGGCTTGATCCAGGCGATATCGTCACCGATGGTGGTGACCTTCCAGCCTTCAAAGCCCTTGGGCGGGATCAGCATGGCGAAATTCGTCTTGCCGCAGGCGCTCGGGAAAGCGGCGGCCACGTGGTACTTCTTGCCTTGGGGGTTGGTCACGCCCAGGATCAGCATGTGCTCGGCGAGCCAGCCTTGCTGGCGGCCCATGGTCGACGCGATGCGCAGCGCGAAGCACTTCTTGCCCAGCAGCGCATTGCCACCGTAACCAGAGCCGTAGCTCCAGATCTCGCGCGTTTCGGGGTAGTGGACGATGTATTTGGTCGTCGGATTGCACGGCCAGCCGGTCTGGTCGGTCTCGCCGTTGGCCAGGGGAGCACCCACGGTGTGCACGCAGGGCACGAAGTCGCCATCGGTGCCGAGCACGTCGTACACGGCCTTGCCCATGCGCGTCATGAGCTTCATGTTCACCGCGACGTAGGCGCTGTCGGAGAGCTCGATGCCAATGTGGGCGATCGGACTGCCCAGCGGGCCCATGCTGAAGGGCACCACGTACATGGTGCGGCCACGCATGCAGCCGTCGAACAGCGGTTGGAGGGTGGCGCGCATCTCGGCGGGTGCCTTCCAGTTGTTCGTGGGGCCGGCGTCTTCCTGCTTTTCCGAGCAGATGAAGGTGCGGTCTTCCACACGGGCCACGTCGGACGGGTCGGACAGGGCCAGGAAGCTGTTCGGGCGCTTCACCGGGTCCAGGCGCTTCATCGTGCCGGCGTCCACCAGCTCCTGACACAGGCGCTCGTACTCTTCTTCGCTGCCGTCGCACCAATGGATGGCGTCAGGCTTGCACAACGCGGCCATGTCGGCCACCCAGGCGATCAGCCGGGCATGTTTCACATAAGAGGGGGTGTTGAGGGTCAGGCCCTGCATCACGGGTGAATTCATGGAGACGCTCCAGAAGTTTGTAAACCGGCATGCCTCAGAGACACCGACAGCCGCGGGCGCCATGCAGATGGATGACGGGGCGGCTGTGGAAGGAATCCCGGCGGCAGCAATAGGGCGGTCGGCGCGTGGGCTGCGGTGCGGGTGGCGGGGCAGCGGGAGAGACGAAGCGGGGGTGGGTGACCCGGGCTTGATCAGCGTGTCGGCCAATGGCTCGATTTTAAGAAAGCACCCGCCTGGTTACACCTGGGTTACATGCAAAACCCGCATAACGTGATGCATTTGACAGTTGGGCCCGCCACGGGTCGGTTCGGGCAAAAAGAAAGCCGAAGGCCCTTGACGGGCGTTCGGCTTGCCTGGGTGGCCGGGATGCTCAGGCCATGAACACGGCGATGAAGGCCAGCAGGAACATCAGCACGCCGCCGGCAACGGGGAGCACCACGGGCATGTAGGGAACGATGGCCTCCACCACGTCGTGGGTCTGTTCGCTGGAGGTGGTGTGATCGTGGCTGGACATGGGAGCTCCGTGGTGGATTCAAAACTCCGGGGATTCTAAGGTAAGCACGCAGATTCCGAAAACCGGGACTGCCCGGCGGCTACAGCAGCGCATAGGTGGTGCTGGCACGGCACACGCTCTTGCCATCGTTCATGCCGCGGATGTCGATCTCGCCGAACACCAGGCTCTTGCCGGCGCGCAACACCCGCGCGGTGATGCGTGCGTCCTGGCCGGAAAGGGGTTTGAGGAAGCTGGTGTTGAGCTGCACGGTGGTCATGGGGCGACGCGTGCCGAGCTGGGTGACGATGGCCAGCACCATGGCCGTGTCGGCCGCCGACATCATGGCCTGGCCGCACAGCATGCCACCCACTCGAGACAGCTGATCGTTCTGCGGCAGGCGCAGGGTCACCTCGCCGTCGGCGAACGACTCCACCTGCAAGCCCATGGCCTGGATCCAGGGCGCGAACCACTCGGCCAGCAGCTTCTGGAGCTGCTCAATGGTGACGGTGGCGGTGTTCTCAGCGTTCTGGGTCATGCGGTCGTTCCTCGCGGCGGAATCGGGACAGCCAGTGGTCCATCAGTTTGCCAGCGGCCTCGCGCCCGCCCAGGCCGAAGGACAGCGCGACCGCCACGGCCACTGCACCCAGTGTGAGTCCGAAGGCGAGATTGACGATGTCGTCGGCGATGCCCATGGCGCGCAGCCCCATGGCGATCACCAGGGCCAGGATGGCGTAGCGGCCGATGCGGGCCAGGCCTTTGGTGCCAGCACCACTGGCGCGGTCGATGGCGTCGTACGCAAGATTGGCCAGCCAGAAACCGATCACCAGGATGGCGGAACCCAGCAGGATGTCGCCACCGAAGCGGATGAAGCTGGCCACGATCTCGCTGACCTGCCCGAAGCCCAGTTGTGCCGCCGCTTCCACAGTGGCGAACAGCATGGCAAAGAACAGGGCGACACGGCCTACGGCCACCGAGGCGCTGGTGTGCTCGAACGCATGTGCCAGATTCACACGGGCGGGCAGGGTGTCGAAGCCCAGCGCTGCCAGCAGGCTCGCGAGCAGCTTGCTGGCGAACGAGGCCACCAGCCAGGTGACCACCAGGATCAGCGCGGCCGCGATCAGGTTGGGCACAGCCTGCAGCAGCGTATTGAGCATATCGGTGGCGGGCCGGGAAATCGCCTCGATCTTCAGCGCGTCCAGCGCGGCGATCAGCGAAGGCAGGAACACCGCCACGAAGACGAGCATGCCGGTCACGCGGGAGAGTTGAACGGTGTCGGCCAGCCCCGCGCGGTGTCCCAGGCGGTCCACGCCCGCCGTGCGGCTGAGATGGGTGGTGAGGTTGCGCAGCACCGTGGCAACGATCCAGCCCACGCCGCCGATCACCACCGCGGCCAGGGCGTTGGGCAGGATGTCCAGCGTCTTGGTGACCATCTCGCGCAGGGGGCCGAGCAATCCCTCCATCTGCAATGCGCCGAGGATGGCGGGAACGAACAGCAGGATCACCAGCCAGAACAGCGCGCCGGCCAGGCTGTCGCTGATGGGGGCCATGTCGGCATGTTCGGACAGCTTCTCGTCCAGTGTCGTGCGGTCCAGCAGCTTCTGCGAGAGCGCGCGCACCACGCCAGCCACCAGCCAGGCGACGAGCGCCAGCAGCAGCCCGCCCAGCAACCGGGGTGCGTATTCAAAGAGCTGCGTGGTGAAGACCGAGAAAGGACCCGAGACGATGGCCAGGTTCAAGGAATTGAACACCGCCACGAGGGTGAGCAGGATCACGATCCAGAACAGCGCGAGCGCGACCGCGCCTTCGAGGTCCACGCGCGTGTTCGTGAGCTTGCCGAAGCGGTGGTTGACGCCGATGAAGCCCAGGCTCTTGCGCGTGGCTGCCCGCACGAGCACCGCGATGAACCAGCCCAGGATGAAGATGGCCAGCGCGCCCAGCAGTTGCGGTATGTGCGTGCCCAGCGTGTTCTGCAGCGAGTTCCACAGCGTGTTGGTGTCCATGCGCTCCTCCTGTTGGTGTGGTCAGACCGGCGCATGATGCCGGAGCCTTTGCGGCAGCGTCAACCGCTGCATCGCCCAACTTACAGCAAGGTGGCTTCGAAGCCCGCATCGCGCAGGCGATCGATGACCTGCGCCACGTGCTCGCGGCCGCGCGTCTGCAGCACGAGTTCGATGGCCACGTTCTGCGCCGCGAGCAGCGTGAACGCGCGCTGGTGGTGCACTTCGTCGATGTTGGCGCCGGCCTCGGCCACGGTCGCTGTGATGCGTGCCAGGTTGCCGGGGACGTCGCGCGCGTTCACCTGGATGCGGGCCAGGCGGCCTGCACGCACCATGCCGCGCTCGATGATGGAGGCCAGCAGCATCGGGTCGATGTTGCCCCCACTCAGCACCAGGCCCACGCGTTTGCCGGCGAACCGCCCGGGATGCTTGAGCAGTGCCGCAAGGCCGGCCGCGCCCGCGCCCTCGACGAGGGTCTTCTCGATCTCCAGCAGCATCACGATGGCCTGCTCGATGTCGCCCTCGTCGACCAGCAGCAGGTCGTCCACCCGCTGGCGAATGATGGCCTCGGTGATCTCGCCCGGCGTGCCCACCGCAATGCCTTCGGCGATCGTGCTCGCGCCCTGCGGCAGCTGCGTGCCCCGGATGGCGTTCACCATGGCCGGGAAACGCTCGGCCTGAACACCGACGATCTCGATACCGGGTCGGATGGCCTTGGCCGCCGAGGCAATGCCGCCAATCAGGCCCCCGCCACCGATGGCGATCACCAGGGTGTCCAGATCGGGCTGCTCGCGCAGCATTTCCAGCGCCACCGTGCCCTGGCCCGCCACGATCGCCTCGTCGTCGTAGGGGTGCACGAACACCAGGCTTTGCTTCTGGGCCAGCTCGTGGGCGTGCGCCCGGGCGGCTTCCAGCGTGTCGCCATGCAGCACCACCTCGGCACCGAAGCCGCGTGTGCGCTCCACCTTCACGCCCGGCGTGAAGCGCGGCATGACGATCACCGCACGCAGGCCCAGGCGTTGTGCGTGGTAGGCCACACCCTGTGCGTGGTTGCCCGCGCTCATGGCAATCACGCCCCGCGCCCGTTCGTCGGCGCTGAGCTGCGCCAGCTTGTTGCACGCGCCACGCTCCTTGAAAGATGCCGTGTACTGCAGGTTCTCGAACTTCAGGAACACCTGACAGCCGGTGAGCTGCGAGATGGTCCGTGACTCGACGAAGGGCGTGTCCAGCACCTGCCCGGCCAGGCGACCAGCGGCGGTTTCAATGTCATGTAGTTGCAGCATGGCGCGATTGTGAACCTGCCGTGCCAGGCCCCCGGCATGGCAAAGCCCGACAAATTGCTCAAACACCCCTTGTCACTCTCTTCCATGATTGATCAAGCTGGGTTATGGTCCGCTCAAATGTCGGCTCCCCCGGAGGTGTCTGGATGACCAAACGCTCGCTGCAGTCCGCTGCATCGGCGGCCCGCACCCTATTGGATGCGCGCGAAGGCCGCGTCGCCCCCTCGGGCGAGGGGCGCGTCTTCGTGCCGCACGGCCTGCGCCAGGCGCCCGTGCTGGATCTCATGTGCTCGCATTTCGTGCTCACCCTGGCCGCGCGCCAGGGTCCGCGCTTCAATGTGCGGCGCGATCTGAACACCCTGCTTTCGCTGGCCGGCCGCCACCTCGTGTGGCCGCACACCGTGTTGCTGCGCCTGCGCGAGTTCCTCGAACGCCGCTGCAAGGACAACGAGCTGTGGAGTGGCCACGCCGGCCTGACCACGAACGCGTTCATGGAGCGCTATGGCGTGTGGCGCGGACCCTACGAAGAAGGCACACTTTTCTTCTACCTCGATGAATACGCCAAGGAGTCACCCAAGGACCTGCTATCGGTGCTCGCCGTCACCGGCGACTGGCTGAGCCATTCCCTGAAGAAACAGTCCACCCTGGTGGAGAAGAACATCGACGCGCTGGCCAGCCTGCTGCAGCTCAACCGCGCCGAACGGGCGCTGCTCCTTTACGGCACGCTCGCGCGCTACCAGCGCGACCTGCGTTCCATCCTGGTCGAGTTCAAGGTCAACAACGCGCCCGAAGCGTACGCCGCCATCGCCGACGTGGCGGGCGTGAAGGCCAGCGAAGTGGGCGAGGCACTGCGTGCCGGTTCGCGGCTGGAGCGCATCGGCATGGTCGAGAACCTGATCTCCGAGCACAACATCACCGACCTGGCCGACCTCATGAAGGTCAGCGAAAAGCTGCCACCTGTGCTGATGCGCGAGTACCGCACGCAGAGCGAGCTGATGGCGGTGTTCACACGGCCGGCTGCACGTTCGACGCTGACCGCGAAGGATTTCGACTACGTTGGCGAGGACGTGCGCCTGCTCTGCGGTCTGCTGCGCGAAGCGGTGGCCCGCAAGGAGCCCGGGGTGAACGTGCTGATGTACGGTCCACCCGGCACCGGCAAGACCGAGCTCGCGCGTGTGGTGGCGCAGGCCGCTGGCCTGGAACTGTTCGAAGTGGAATACGCCGACCGCGACGGCAACGCACTCTCGGGCCGCGACCGCTACCGTTCGCTGCAGATCGCCCAGGTCTTCCTCAAGGGCACGGCCCATTCCGCCCTGCTGTTCGACGAGGTGGAAGACGTGTTCCCGCCCATTTCCAGCGAAGCCGCGCAGCTGATGGCGCGTGCCGAGCACGTCGCGGCGCCACACACTGGCAGCGTGAGCGGCAAGGCGTGGGTCAACCAGATCCTGGAAACCAACGCCGTGCCCACGTTGTGGGTGACCAACCGCATCGAACAGATCGACCCGGCCTTCCGCCGCCGTTTCGCGTACCACCTCGAACTCAAGAGCCCGCCGCCCGGCGCGCGCGAACAACTGGTGCGCAAGACCCTGGAAGGGGCCCCGGTGTCGGACGGCCTGGTGGCGCGGCTGACCGAACGCAAAGGCCTCACGCCGGCCCAGATCCGCACCGCGCTGCGCTTCGCCCAGCTGGCCGCCCACCCAGCGCCCCGTCGTGGAACCCGGGGGCGCCCGAACGACAAGGCGCCCGTGCTGGACGAGTTGATCGAGCGGCAATTGAAGAACGCCGACCTTGCGCTGGGCCGCAAACCGGATCCGGCACAACGGCCGAGCGTCACGCAGTACAGCCTGGACATGCTCAACGTCGAGTCGCGTTACGAACTGCCGCGCGTGATTGCCGCGCTCAAGGCGCGCGGACATGGCTGCCTGTGCTTCCACGGTGCGCCCGGCACCGGCAAGACCGCGCTGGCCGAACACATGGCGCAACAGCTGGACCGTCCGCTGATGATCCGCCGTGCCAGCGATCTGGTGAGCAAGTTCGTGGGCGAGACCGAGCAGCAGATGGCCGCCATGTTCCGCGAGGCCGAGGCCGAGAAGGCGGTGCTGCTGCTGGACGAGGCGGACAGCTTCCTGCAGGACCGCCGTGGTGCGCAGCGCACCTACGAAGTGACCGAGGTCAACGAGATGCTGCAGGGCATGGAGCGCTTTGCGGGCATCTTCATCTGCACCACCAACCTGATGGACAGCATCGATCAGGCGGCACTGCGGCGTTTCACGTTCAAGATCCGCTTCAAGCCACTCACTGCCCTGCAGCGTGAAAGCATGTTCGTGACGGAGGCGCTGGCGGGCGATGCCTCGCGACTGGATGCGGCGCTGGCCTCGCGGCTGGCCAGGCTCGACCAGCTCTGCCCGGGGGACTTTGCGGCGGTGAAGCGGCAGGTGGACATCCTGGCCGAAGCGCTGGCGCCCGAGGAGTTCATGGCCCAACTCGAAGCGGAGCACCGCATCAAGCCCGAGGTGCGCGAGGCGCGAGGCATGGGCTTCGTCCACTGAACGTCGGATGCACAAAAGAGAAAAGCCACCCTGAGGTGGCTTTTCTCTTTTGTGCGGAGGCGGCGGGAAGTCAGTGCAGCAGCGCCATCGGGCCCGTGGGCAGCTCGTCGGCCGAGTATTCGGGGTGCCTGGAGACGAAGAAACGCAGTTTCTGGTCGAGACGGGCCACACGGCTGTTGGCCACGCTTTCGCAATGGTGCTTGGAGATCAGGCTGAACAGCTTGCTGCGCAGGAACCACAGGTCCTTGGGCGTCTGGCAGGACATCAGCGCTGCGTGCACGCGCTGGCGCACGGGGTCCTTGATGTCGGCCATGGCTTCGTGGAACTCGTCGACGAGAAAATCCAGCTCAAGCACCTGGGTGTCGTGGTACTGGGGCTGAACCGACCGGGATTTGCCAAACCATGGCAACCTGAAAAACATGACGCGCTCCGTTTCGTGGTCTCTGGGCCTGAAGACAGGGAAGTCTTCGGCTACATCAGTGACATCGACACGCGGCTCGAGACCTTGAGCGACAGAGGGTTGTGACAAGGGGCTCGCCGACAGGCGGTAGAGGCCTTCAAACCTAGGTTAGCAAAGGGGCGAGCCCCTCTGCGCCGGGTTCACACGAAAGCACTCACCACCCGGACCACCTCCGCCCCATAGGCTTCGCGTTTTTTCTGGCCGATGCCTGCGATGCCGTCCAGATCGGCCAGGCGTTCGGGCTTGCGGCTGGCGATGGCGCGCAAGGTGGCGTCGTGGAAGATGACGAAGGCCGGCAGGTTGTGTTCGCGCGCGACACCGGCGCGCCAGGCCTTGAGCGCCTCCAGGCACTCGCGCTCGGACAGGCTCAGCGGCACACCGTCGTCCTTGGCCGTGGCGCGCGCTGCGCGCTGCCGCCCACTGCGTGCCGAGCCGCCGGCCTTATCGGCCAGTGCCCTGAGCTGCACGAGGCTCTGTCCCTTGAGAATGTCGCGCGCCGCGCCGGCCAGGTGCAGGGTGTTGTAGGGCGCGTCGTGCACCTCCACCGCCTCGCGTGCGATCAGCTGGCGCAATAGCGCGCGCCACTGCGTCTCCGACAGGTCGGCGCCGATGCCGAAGGTCGAGAGCTTCTCGTGGCCGTACTGTTTCACCTTGTCCGTCGCCTTGCCGCGCAGGATGTCCATGATGTGCCCGGCGCCGAAAGCCGTACCGCTGGCCTGCTGCACGCGGTAGATGCACGAGAGCAGCTTGCGCGCCGCCTCGGTGGCGTCGTGCATCTCCGGGGGCGTGAGGCAGTTGTCGCAGTTGCCGCAAGGTTGGCTGTTTTCGCCGAAATACTTCAGAAGCCGCACGCGGCGGCAATCGCTCGCCTCGGCCAGCGTGAGCAGGGCATCGAGCTTGCCGCGCAGCACCTGCTTGAACTCGTCCGCTGCCGGGCTTTCGTCAATCATGCGGCGCTGGTTCACTACGTCCTGCAGGCCATAGGCCATCCACGCCGTGGCCGGCTCGCCGTCGCGCCCCGCGCGGCCAGTTTCCTGGTAGTAGCCCTCGATGTTCTTGGGCATGTCGAGGTGGGCGACGAAGCGCACGTCGGGCTTGTCGATGCCCATGCCGAACGCGATCGTGGCCACCATGATCAGGCCTTCTTCGCGCAGAAAGCGGTCCTGGTGGTGCTGACGCACGGCGGCGTCCAGGCCAGCGTGGTACGGCAGTGCGTTGAAGCCCGCTTCGCACAGCAGGGTGGCGACTTCCTCCACCCGTCGGCGCGACTGGCAGTACACGATGCCCGCGTCATGGCCATCGGCGCCCATGTGTTCGTCGCGGATGAAACGCTGCAGCTGTGTGGAGGCGTCCTTTTTCTCCACCAGCTGGTAGCGGATGTTGGGCCGGTCGAAGCTGCTGATGAAGGTGCGCGCGTCCTGCAGCCGCAGGCGTTCGACGATGTCGGCGCGCGTGAGGTCGTCGGCGGTGGCCGTCAGCGCCACGCGCGGCACACCGGCGTAGCGCTCGTGCAGCACCGCCAGGGCGCGGTACTCCGGCCGGAAGTCGTGGCCCCACTGGCTCACGCAATGGGCCTCGTCGATGGCGAACAGCGACAGCCTGCCGCGCTCCTGCAGGGAGTCGAGCAACGCCAGGAAGCGCGGCGTCGTGAGGCGCTCGGGCGCTGCGTATAGCAGGGTGAGCTCGCCGCGCAGCATCTGCTTCTCCACCTGCTGCGCGTCCTCCAGAGAGAGGCTGGAGTTGAGGAAGGCGGCCGCCACACCCGCTTCGAGGAGTGCGCCCACCTGGTCGTGCATGAGTGCGATCAGCGGAGAGACCACCACCGTGAGGCCCCGGCCCGCACGCTCTCGCACGATGGCCGGCACCTGGTAGCAGAGCGACTTGCCGCCGCCCGTGGGCATGAGCACCAGCGCATCACCGCCACCGCCCACGTGCGAGACGATGTCGGCCTGCGGGCCCCGGAAGTCGTCGTAGCCGAACACCTCGTGCAGCACGCCGAGGCTGGTCTCCAGGATCTCGCTGCCCGGAGCGATGTCGATGATCTCGGTCAAGGGAACACCCCGGGCGCCCCGTGCATTACATCTGTTCCCACGGCAGCCCATCGTGGCGCCAGCCATTGATGCTGGAGCGCTTGAAGTCTTCGTTGAGTTCGCCCTCGAAGCCGTGCACCACATGCGACACGTCGCTGAATCCCGCAGACTCCAGCGCCTTCCCCGCATCCAGCGTGCGCTTGCCACTGCGGCAGATCAGCAGGATGGGGCGGTCCTTGTCGCCCGCTTCCTGCTCCACTGCCGCCGCGAAACGCAATGGGTCGGGCGTGAGATCGGGGTACTCGTACCAGGGAATGTTCTCCACACCGGGCGGGCGGCCCACGTAGAGCGACTCGATCTCCATGCGCACGTCGACAAACAGCGGGGGCTCTTCGCCGCGGGCCACGCGCTGCTCGCGTTCGGCCTGCAGCCAGGCCCAGGCCTGCTGGGGCGTGAGGTTCTTCATGCCCGGTATTGTCGGGGAATATTGTCGGGGTCATCGCAGGGCCGCCCGGCCGCTGCCCGGCTGCCACCGGGACGGCTTCATACAATCCAGGGCATGAACACCCCTGCCTACACCCGCGCCCAGGCGCTGCCCGAGATCCTGAAGCACCGCATCGCCATCCTCGATGGCGCGATGGGCACCATGATCCAGCGCTTCAAGCTGGGCGAGGCCGAGTACCGTGGCGAGCGCTTCAAGGACTTCCACAAGGACGTGAAGGGCAACAACGAGTTGCTCAGCCTGACGCGGCCGGACGTCATCCGCGATATCCATGAGGGCTACCTTGCCGCTGGTGCCGACCTGATCGAGACCAACACCTTCGGCGCCACCACCATCGCGCAGGACGACTACGAGATGGGCCACCTGGCGCGCGAGATGAACCTCGCCTCGGCCCGCCTCGCCCGCGAGGCCTGCGACAAGTTCAGCACCCCCGACAAGCCGCGCTACGTGGCCGGCGCGCTCGGCCCGACGCCCAAGACGGCCAGCATCAGCCCCGACGTGAACGACGCCGGTGCGCGCAACGTCACGTTCGAGGAGCTTCGCGCGGGCTACCTGGAGCAGATCGAGGCGCTGGTCGAAGGTGGTGCGGACGTGCTGCTGGTCGAAACCATCTTCGACACGCTCAATGCCAAGGCCGCGCTGTTCGCGGTGGACGAATTCTTCGAGAAGTCGGGCCAGCGCCTGCCGCTGATCATCAGCGGCACCGTGACCGACGCTTCCGGCCGCATTCTCAGCGGCCAGACCGTGACCGCTTTCTGGGCCAGTGTGCGACACCTGCAACCGCTGGCGGTGGGCCTGAACTGCGCGCTGGGTGCGGCGCTGATGCGGCCCTACATCCAGGAACTCGCCAAGGCCGCGGGCGACACCTTCATCAGCTGCTACCCCAACGCCGGCCTGCCCAACCCGATGAGCGACACCGGCTTCGACGAAACGCCGGAAGACACCAGCCGCCTGCTGCGCGAGTTCGCGGCCGAAGGCCTGGTCAACATCGTGGGCGGCTGCTGCGGTACGACGCCGCAGCACATCGAAGCCATCCGCCTGAGCGTGGAGCCGCTGGCCCCGCGTGGCGTGCGGCGCGACTTCTTCTACAAGGAAGCGGCCTGAAGTCCCACGGCGGCATGGGGTTTCTGGGCCTCGCGCACAATCGCCGTTCCCTTCAAGGGGAGTAGTCAGCCTGCCACCCGGCGTCCAGCCGGGCCTCGGTGGGCGGGATTTTCGTCATTACGCGGCCTGCGGGCCGCCGGAAATCCAGAGCCGCGCCGCGCGCGGTGGTGACAAGACCTTGGGGTGTTCGTTCAACACCAACCTGAGGTTTTTCAATGGAAAGCATTGCCCCGCTGTGGCTGTGGGTCGTCTTCGTCGTGTTCGTCGTGGCGGCTCTGTTCGTGGATTTCGTGGTTCTCAAGAAGCAGGGTTCGCACGCCGTCGGCGTGAGGGAAGCGCTGAACTGGTCAGTCGTCTGGGTGGCGCTGAGCCTGCTGTTCAACGGCCTGTTCTGGTGGGCCGTGAAGGACAGCACCGGCTCCAGCGAGATCGCCACCGAGAAGTCGCTCGAATTCCTCACCGGCTACCTGATCGAGAAGAGCCTGGCGGTCGACAACATCTTCGTCTTCCTGCTGATCTTCAGCTACTTCGCCGTGCCCCCGGCGTTCCAGAAGCGCGTGCTCATGATCGGCATCCTGGGGGCGATCGTGCTGCGCACGGTGATGATCCTGGTGGGCGGCTGGCTGCTGGCGCAGTTCCACTGGATTCTTTACGTGTTCGGTGCCTTCCTGGTGCTCACGGGTGTGAAGATGTGGTGGGCCGCCGGCCAGGAGCCCAGCCTGGACGAGAACCCCGCGCTGCGCCTGCTGCGCCGCATCCTGCCCGTCAGCAAGGGTTTCGACGGTGAGAAGTTCTTCACCGTGGAGAACGGCAAGCGCATCGCCACCCCGCTGTTCATGGTGATCTGCCTGGTCGGCTTCACGGACGTGATCTTCGCGGTCGACTCCATCCCGGCCATCTTCGCGATCACACGCGATCCGTTCATCGTGCTGACCAGCAACGTGTTCGCCATCCTGGGCCTGCGCGCCATGTTCTTCCTGCTGCAGGCCGCCGCGAGCCGCTTTCACCTGCTCAACTACGGTCTGGCGGTGATCCTGGTCTTCATTGGCACCAAGATGCTGCTGATCGACATCTACAAGATCCCGGTCGCCGTGTCCCTGGGCGTGGTAATGGGCATCCTGGCCATCACCATGCTCTGGAGCGCCCGGACCGCCCGCGCCTGATGGCTACTCCGGATCGGGCACCAGCCGGTCGATTTCCTGCTGCATGGAAAACACCAGCTGGCTGTAGAGCTGCAGCTTGCCGTCGGCCTCGCGCAGGCGGCGACTCAGGCGCAGTGCCACGCCACTGAGCAGCTTGGCCGCGGTGGCCGGCTCCTCGGTCACCAGGGCTTCAAGCGACTCGCGGGTGAGCACTGCGCAGCGCACCGCGGTGCTGGCCGTGCAGGTGGCCGAGCGGGCCGCGCCGTCCATCAGCGACATCTCGCCCATGAGGTGGCCCGGGCCGAGCACGTTGACGGTCTGGGCATCGACACGGCTCACGTTGAGCGTCTCGACCGTCACCTCACCTTCCACCACCAGCGCCATGAAACCGTCATCGCCGCTGCCGCCGCTGTCGCCCTGCCGGATGATGGCTTCGCCCTCGGCGCATCGCCGCAGCTGCATGTAGCCCACCACGGTGAGGGCTTCCTGCTCGCTGAGATTGAGCAAGGCGGTGGACGAGCGCAGCAGCTCGGCGGCGCGCTGAGCCGTGCCCGAGGCGAGCACGCGGGCGCGGCGGTCGTTGGCGGGGCGCGCGCCAAAAAGGGTGTTGAACAAGGCCATGGTGGATACCGGGGGGCGGATGGGCAAACCCGGCGATTGTCGCGCCGATTCACGCGCTTGGGGCCGGAATGCACCGCTTTGGCACATCGATTGCTTGAAGCAAGTCATGCACCTGGATGCCGCCCACCTCGTCAGCCGCCCGGAAGTCCCCGCCACCACCGGTGCCTGGCGCGACCCGCTCGCGCTGCTGCTGGCCTCCACCGGCGAAGGCGTGTTCGGGGTTGATCTGGACGGGCTGTGCGTGTTCATCAACCACGCCGGCGCGCGCATGATCGGTTTCGAGCCCGCCGAGCTGCTGGGCCGCAACATGCACGACCTGACCCACCACTCGCACGCCGATGGCGCGCACTACCCGGTGGAGGACTGCCCGATCTTCAACGCCTTCCGCCAGGGCCTGCCCTGCCGCATCGACAGCGAGGTGTTCTGGCGCCGCGACGGCTCGTGCTTCCCGGTCGAGTACTCCAGCCACCCCATCGTGGACGGTGGCGAGGTGCGCGGCGCGGTGGTCACTTTCGTCGACATCACCGAGCGCAAGCGCGCCGCCGATGCCCTGCAACGCGCCAAGGACGAACTCGAAGCGCGCGTGGGTGAGCGCACGCTCGCACTGGCCACCGCATTGAAGCAAGTGCGCGAACTGGCCGCTCGTTCGGAAACCGTGCGCGAGGACGAGCGCACCCGCATCGCGCGCGAGGTGCACGACGAACTGGGCAGCCTGCTGGTCGCCCTGAAGATGGACGTGAACTGGATGGACAAGCGCCTGTCCGAACAGGAGCAGCGCAGTGCCGATGCCGCGCACGACATGCGCGAGCGCATGCGCTGCAAGTGCCAGAACATGAGCCGCCTGATCGAGACGGCGGTCGACAACGTTGGCCGCATCATCACCGACCTGCGCCCCAGCATCCTGGACCACCAAGGGCTGTGGGCTGCACTGGAATGGCAGGCGCAGGAGTTCGTGCAGTCCGCCGAGATGGCGCTGGACTGGCGCATGGCCGTGGCCGACGCGCCCGAACCGCCCGAGCCCCTGGCCATGGCGGTGTTCCGCATCTTCCAGGAGATGCTCAGCAACGTCGGGCGCCACGCGCACGCCGACCGCCTGGGTGTCCACATCGTCGTGCGGGGGACTGCGCTGAGCCTGTGCGTGCAAGACAATGGCGTGGGTGCGCCGCCCCACGCGTTTGAAGCCGCGAACGCCTACGGCGTGATGGGCATGCGCGAACGGGCACGCCATTTCGGCGGCGAGATACAGATCGACAGCGCACCGGGTGAGGGCACGCGCATGTACCTCACGGTGACGCTGCCGGCGGAGACGACATGACCACGCAATTCGACCTGCTCACCGAAACCATCCGCGTGCTGATCGGCGACGACCACCGTATCGTGCGCGAGGGTCTCAAGCAGATCCTCGCCGACGCGCCCGATGTGCAGGTGGTGGCCGAGGCGCAGACCGGCCCCGAGGTGCTGGCCGAGGTGGCCGCGCTGGGCGGCAGCCTGGGGCTCGATCTGGTGCTGCTCGATATCGCCATGCCCGAACTGGACGGGCTCGACGTGCTGCAGGCCATCAAGCGGGACCACCCCCGCCTGCCGGTGCTCATGCTCAGCACCTACCCCGAGAAGCAGTACGCGGTGCGCTGCATCCGTCTGGGCGCGTGCGGCTACCTGAACAAGAGCGCCGACCCCGACGACATGATTGCCGCCGTGCGCAAGGCCGCGGGTGGCGCGGTGTTCGTGAGCCAGGCCACGGCCGAGGCGCTGGCCGCCGCCGTGGGCAGCGCGAGCGCGCAGACCGGGCCCGAGGCGCTCTCGCACCGCGAGTACCAGGTCTACCGCCTGCTCACGCAGGGGCGCACCGTGAGCGAAATTGGTGCGCAACTCGGCCTGGCGCCCAACACGGTGAGCACTTACCGTGCACGCGTGCTGGAGAAGACCGGTGCGAAGAACGATGTGGAGCTCGCGCTGTACGCCGAACGCCACGCGCGCGCGCCCAAAGGCACCTGAAACCGCTGTTCTTGTAGGGCTGGCCCTACACGGCGTCGGTTCGCACGGCGCGACTTGCGCATGAGAGCGCCGGATGGCGCTGTGGATCGCGCTTCTGGCCCGGTGCTTGCAAAGCGTTCCTCGTCTTCAACACACGAGGTGCGCCATGTCCGAATTCTTCGACCCCTACAACGCCGACCGTCCGCTGATGATGAAGTGCAGCTGCGGGCGTGACCACACGGTGGCGGACCACCACGCCGAGGCCAACGCCGACAGCGCCGCCGCCGAACTGCGCCGCCGCAGCGAGACTGCCGAGTTCGAGGCCTACAGCAACGAGTTCATCGAAGCCACGCTGGTCAAGGCGCTGTTCCCGCAGGACGAGATGCGTCGCCGCTTCCTGCGTGCGGTGGGCAAGGGCACGGCCATGGCCGCCATTTCGAGTGTGCTGCCCGTGGCCAGCCTGCAGGCCATGGCCCAGGAAGCCGGCGCGAAGAAAGGCATGCTGGAGAAGACCAACCTCAAGATCGGGTTCATTCCCATCACCTGCGCCACGCCGCTGATCATGGCGCACCCACTCGGCTTCTACAGCAAGCAGGGCCTCAACGTGGAGGTGACCAAGACCGCCGGCTGGGCGCTCATCCGCGACAAGATGATCAACAAGGAGTACGACGCCACGCACTTCCTCTCGCCGATGCCACTGGCCATCTCGCTCGGGCTGGGCAGCAACGCCACGCCGATGAATGTGGCCACGGTGCAGAACGTGAACGGCCAGGCCATCACGCTGTCGCTCAAGCACAAGGACAACCGCGATCCGAAGAACTGGAAGGGCTTCAAGTTCGGCATTCCGTTCGACTATTCGATGCACAACTTCCTGTTGCGCTACTACCTGGCCGAGGCCGGCCTGAACCCCGACACCGATGTGCAGCTGCGCGTGATCCCGCCGGCCGAGATGGTGGCCAACCTGCGTGCGGGCAATATCGACGGCTTTCTCGGCCCCGATCCCTTCAACCAGCGCGCGGTGTTCGACGAGGTCGGCTTCATTCATGTGCTCACCAAGGACCTCTGGAACGGTCACCCTTGCTGCGCCTTCGGTACCAGCACCGAGTTCATCCAGAAGAACCCCAACACCTTCGCGGCGCTGTACCGCGCGGTGCTCACCTCGGCCGCCATGGCGCGCGACCCGAAGAACCGCGAACTCATCGCCAAGGTGATTGCACCCAGCCAGTACCTCAACCAGCCCGAGGCCGTGCTCACCCAGGTGCTCACCGGCCGCTTCGCCGATGGCCTGGGCAAGATCCAGACAGTGCCCGACCGCGCCGACTTCGACCCGATGCCGTGGCAGAGCATGGCGGTGTGGATGCTCACGCAGATGCAGCGGTGGGGCTACGTCAAGGGCGACGTGAACTACCAGCAGATCGCCGAGCGCGTGTTCCTCATCACCGACGCGCGCAAGTACATGAAGGAACTCGGCCAGCCCTTCGCCGCCGGCCCGGGCTACACCAGGCACACCATCATGGGCAAAGTGTTCGATCCAGCCAAGCCCGCCGAGTACCTCAAGAGCTTCGCGATCCAGAAGGCGGCTTGAATATGAAAAATGTCAGCCTCAACCTGCGCGCCGCGCTGGTCTCGCTGCTGCTGTTCGCGGTGTTCGTGGGCATCTGGCAGCTCTCGACCAGCGGTCCCAGCATCGGCGGCTCTTCGACCGGCATGACGGCCGAGGAGATCGAGTACGCGAAGATGATGGGCAAGGACCCCGGGGCGGCCAAGAGCAGTGGCTTTCCGCCGCCGACCGAGGTGGCCAAGGCGAGCTGGGCGCAGATCTCCGATCCGTTCTACGACAAGGGTCCGAACGACAAGGGTATCGGCATCCAGCTCATGCATTCGCTCGCCCGTGTCGGCCTGGGCTTCCTGCTGGCGATGGCGGTGGCCATTCCGCTGGGTTTCCTCATCGGCATGTCGCCGCTCATGCAGAAGGCGTTCGACCCTTTCGTGCAGGTGCTCAAGCCCATCAGTCCATTGGCCTGGATGCCCCTGGCGCTGTACACGCTCAAGGACAGCAACATCAGTGGCATCTTCGTGATCTTCATCTGCTCGGTGTGGCCGATGCTGATCAACACCGCGTTCGGTGTGGCCTCGGTCAAGCGCGAATGGATCAACGTGGCCAGCACGCTGGAGGTGAACCCGTTGCGCAAAGCCTTCCGCGTGATCCTGCCGGCCGCCGCGCCCACCATCCTCACCGGCATGCGCATCAGCATGGGCATCGCGTGGCTGGTGATCGTGGCCGCCGAGATGCTGGTGGGTGGCACGGGCATCGGTTACTTCGTGTGGAACGAGTGGAACAACCTCTCGCTCACCAACGTGATCTTTGCCGTGCTGCTCATCGGGGTGGTCGGCATGTTGCTCGACCTGATGTTCGCCCGGCTCCAGAAGGTGGTGACCTATGTGGAGTGAATCCGCCGACCGCACCCGCCCGGGCCTCGCAACGAAACCTTCCAAGAAAGCCCCCAAGATGACCGGTTTCCTGCAGGTTGAAAAACTGGGCAAGGCCTACCAGGCCGACAAGCCCGTGTTCGCCGACGTGTCGTTCGCCATCGACAAGGGCGAGTTCGTCTGCATCATCGGCCACAGCGGCTGCGGCAAGACCACCATCCTCAACGTGCTCGCCGGGCTCGACACCGCGAGTGCGGGCCACGCCTTCATGGACGGCCGCGAGATCGCCGGCCCCAGCCTGGAACGCGGCGTGGTGTTCCAGGGCCATGCGCTCATGCCCTGGCTCACCGTGCGCCAGAACATCGAGTTCGCGGTGAAGTCGCGCTGGCCCGACATGCCGCGTGCCGACCTCAACGCGCACGTGGAGAAATTCGTGGCCATGGTCGGCCTCTCGCCCGCCATCGACAAGAAGCCCAGTCAGCTCTCCGGGGGCATGAAGCAGCGCGTCGGCATCGCGCGCGCTTTCTCCATCCAGCCCAAGATGCTGCTGCTCGACGAGCCCTTCGGCGCGCTGGACGCGCTCACGCGCGGCACCATCCAGGACGAACTCATGGGCATCGTGCGCGAGACGCAGCAGACCGTCTTCATGATCACGCACGACGTGGACGAGGCCATCCTGCTGGCCGATCGCATCCTGCTCATGAGCAACGGCAGCGAGGGCGCCAACGGCTACGTGCCCGGCGGCATGGCCGAGGTGGTGGTCAACACCCTGCCGCGCAGCCGCACGCGCGCGCAACTGCACCACCTCGACGGCTACTACGACCTGCGCAACCACATCGTGGACTTTCTGGTCACCCGCGCAAAGGCGCACTGATTTCCTTCCCCTCCGTTTTTCTCCTTCATCACAAGCAAAGAGGCAACACATGAGCCGACTCGACGTCACCGAAAAAATCGTCAACACCAAAGTCACCAAGGGCCTGAGCTGGGCCGACGTGGCCAAGAAGGTGGGCCAGTCCAAGGAATGGACCACCGCGCTGTGCCTGGGCCAGATGACCGCCACGCCGGCGCAGGCCAAGGTGCTGGGCAAGATCTTCGGCCTCACCGTCGACGAACAGAAATGGTTGCAGGTCGTGCCCTACAAGGGTTCGCTGCCCACCTCGGTGCCGACCGACCCGCTGATCTACCGCTTCTACGAACTCGTGAGCGTGTACGGCACCACCTTCAAGGCACTCATCCACGAAGAGTTCGGCGACGGCATCATGAGCGCGATCGACTTCAAGATGGACATGCAGCGCCAGGCCGACCCGAACGGCGACCGGGTGCAGATCGTCATGTCTGGCAAATTTCTTCCATACAAGCAGTACTGATGGAGCCACGTCCGCCGCTGCCGCCGTTCGCGCGCGAGTCAGCCATCGAGAAAGTGCGCATGGCCGAGGACGCGTGGAACTCGCGCGACCCGGACCGGGTCGTCAAGGTCTACACCGAGGACACGCGCTGGCGCAACCGCGCGGAGTTTCCGGTGGGCCGCGACGCGGTGCATGCTTTTCTCGTGCGCAAATGGGCCCGGGAGCTGGACTACCGGCTCATCAAGGAGCTCTGGGCCTTCGACGCGAACCGCATCGCCGTGCGGTTCGTGTACGAATGGCGCGACGACTCGGGCCACTGGTTCCGCTCGCACGGCAACGAGAACTGGCAGTTCAACGCCGAGGGTTACATGGAACAGCGGCACGCCAGCATCAACGACCGGCCGATCCACGAGAGCGAGCGGCTGTTCCACTGGCCCCTGGGCCGGTGGCCCGACGATCATCCCGGGCTGAGCGCGCTGGGGCTGTAGCGGCCTCCGCGCGGCATGCCTTGTGCTTGCTTCGGGGGCATGAGCGCATCGCCCCTGTCCCGGCTGTCCCACACCTGGCTCGACGATGGCCACGCCCTGCTGGCGGGGTCGCTGTTCGTCGCGCTCGGCATGACCATGTTCGCCCACGCCGGGTTGCTCACCGGCGGCGTGGCAGGCATGGCGTTCCTGGTGAGTTACGCCACGGACTGGAGCCTGGCGTTGTGCTTCTTCGTCTTCAGCCTGCCGTTCTTCGCGCTGTCGTGGCGCCGGCTGGGGGCCGAGTTCACCGTCAAGAGCCTGTGCGCCGTGGCGCTGGTGTCGATGTTCACCGCATGGGCGCCGCGCGTGGTCCGCTTCGAACTGCTGAACCCCTGGGTGGCGTCGGTGCTCGGGGGCTTTCTGATCGGTTTCGGCCTGCTGGCCCTGTTGCGCCACCAGGCCAGCGTGGGCGGCGTGAACATCGTGGCGCAGTGGCTGCAGCAGAGCCGGGGCATCCGGGCGGGCCACGTGCAGATGGGCGTGGACGTGCTGGTGGTGCTGGCGGCCCTGGTGGTGGTGCCGCCGCAGCGCGTGTTGCAGTCGGTGGTGGGCGCCGTGGCCATCGGCGCCATCCTCACGCTCAACCACCGGCCGGGGCGTTACCTCGGCGTGTAGCGCGGCATCAGGGCAACGGAATCCACTCGCTGTCGTCGCCCGGTGGCAGCGGAATGCGGCCGGCGGTCCAGTCGGCCTTGGCCTGTTCGATGCGTTCCTTGCGCGAGGACACGAAGTTCCAGAAGATGTGGCGCTCACCCAGCGGTTCACCGCCGAAGATCATCAGCGTGGCCCGGGTGTGCGCCGTGATCACGGCATCCGCGTCGTCGCCGAAGACGAGCATCTGGCCGGGCACGTAGGTATGGCCGTCGTGTTCGATTTCGCCGCGTGCCACGTACACCGCCTGCTCGCGGTGGCCACCCGGCAGCGCCTTGCGAGCGCCGGGTTGCCATTCGGTGTGCAGATAGAACAGGGGCGAATGCGTGCGCACCGGGCTCTTGAGGCCATAGGCTTCGCCCGCGATGAGGCGCATCCACACGCCGCCTTCGTCGTGCACCGGCAGGTCGCTCGCCGGGTAGTGCGTGAAGGCGGGGTCGGTTTCCTCGTCCTTCTCGGGCAGGGCCACCCACAGCTGCATGAGTTCGAGCCCCCCGCCGGCGAACGAGTCCGGGTGCTTGAAGCGCTCGGAATGCGAGATGCCGCGCCCGGCCGTCATCCAGTTCACGTCGCCGGGGTTGATGAGCTGGTGCACGCCCAGGCTGTCGCGGTGCGACACCTGGCCGCTGAGCAGGTAGCTCACCGTCGAGAGGCCGATGTGCGGGTGGGGCCGCACATCGGCGGCGCGCGTGTCCTCGGCGGCCAGCGTCACCGGGCCGGCGTGGTCCACGAAGATCCACGGGCCGACCATCCGGCGCTTGGCGTAGGGCAGCACGCGCCGCACCTTCAGGCCATGGCCCAGGTCGGCTTCGCGGGCGGTGATCACCATCTCGAGCATCTCGTCTCCTTTCGTGGGGTTACGCGGTCGCGGCTATCCGGCCCATCTTGCCGCTCTGGAAATCGGCGAAGGCCTGGTGGATCTCGGCCTCGCTGTTCATGACGAAGGGACCATAGCCCACGATGGGCTCGTCGATCGGTTCGCCAGCCAGCCAGAGCACGGTCGCGTCTTCCAGCACCTCGAACGTCACGTCCTGCCCGTCGCGGGAGTGCACGGCCATCTGGGCGGCGGTCACTTCCTTGCCGTCGGCCAGGCGAAGGCGGCCGCGCAGCACGAAGGGCGCGGTGGTGTGGCCCTCGGCGGCCGGCAGCGTCACAGCATGACCGGCCTTCAGGCGCAGGTCCCACACCTGCATGGGCGTGAAGGTGCGGGCCGGGCCTTTCACGCCCAGCAACTCGCCCGCGATCACACGCGCCGTGCCGGCGCCATCCGGCAGGTCCACCTGCGGAATCTGCTCGCGTGTGATGCCCTGGTAGCCGGGTGCGGCCATCTTGTCGCGCGCAGGCAGGTTCACCCACAGCTGCACCATCTCGAACGGACCGCCGGTTTTTGCAAAGCGCTCGCTGTGGTACTCCTCGTGCACGATGCCCGAGGCCGCCGTCATCCATTGCACCTCACCGGTGCCGATGGTGCCGCCACCGCCGCTGGAATCGCTGTGCGACACCTCACCCTCGTAGACGATGGTCACGGTCTCGAAGCCCCGGTGCGGGTGCTGGCCCACGCCACGGCGTTGCGTGGTGGGTTCGAATTTCGTCGGGCCGCCGTAGTCGAGCAGCAGAAAGGGCGAGAAGCGCTCAGCCGCGCCGTTGTACGAAAAGATGCTGCGCACCGGAAAGCCGTCACCGACCCAATGGCCGCCGGCGCTGCGCTGGATGAAAGAAACGGTTTTCATGGGGTGTTCTCCTGTTGAAAGAGCACTGTAACGGGCAAGCGTTCCGCTGATAAGTCGGTAAGATCACAAATCATTTTTCAATGGAATGAACAATCAGCACCCCGATCTCAACGACACGCTGGTGTTCGTGCGCGTGGCACAGGCGGGCGGTTTCAGTGCCGCCGCCAGGGCCATGGGCATGCCGACCTCGACCCTGAGCGTGCGCGTGGCGCGGTTGGAGCAGCGCCTGGGTGTGACGCTGCTCCAGCGCACGACGCGCCGCCTGCGGCTGACCGAGGCCGGTCAGGCTTACCTGCACCAGGCCGCGCGCGGGCTCGACGAAATCCTGCAGGCCGAGGCGCAGCTCGATGCGGGGCGGCACGAGGCCCAGGGCCTGCTGCGCATCACGCTGCCGATCGACATGGGCGACGACCAGTTGCTCGGCATTCTCACTGCCTACCGGGCGCGGCATCCCGGCGTGGCGGTGGAACTGGTGTTTTCGGATGCGCGGATCGATCTCGTGGAGCAGGGCCTGGACGTGGCCTTGCGCGCCGGTGAGCTGGCCGATTCCAGCCTGATCGCGCGCCAGATCGGCCAGGCGCGCTGGGCACCTTTCGCACACCGCGATTACCTGAAGAGCGCGCCGGCACTGCGCCAGCCCAGGGACCTCGTGCAGCACGCCGCGCTGTGCTTCAGCCCGCTCGGGCGCGACAGCTGGACGCTCATGCGCGGCAAGGCGCGCGTCAACGTGCCGCTGCGCAGTGCCTTTGCGGCCAACGACATGCGGCTTATCCGGCGCCTTGCGCTCGATGCGCAAGGCGTCGCCCTGCTGCCCGACTACGTGTGCCGGCGCGAGGTCGACCAGGGGGCGCTGGTGCCGCTGTTGCCGGGCTGGCATGCGCGCACCGACCCGATCCACCTCGTCTACCCCGGCCAGCGCTTCGTGCCCGCCAAGCTGCGGCACTTCATCGATGAAGTCGCGCCAGCGCTGTCATCGCTTTTCGAGCGGTGAGCGCAACCCATCAAGGGGCACCGAGGGTCCGGCTTTGCCGGCCCAAGATGCCGTCCCCCTTGAAGCGCCGAAGGCGCGCCACAGAGGGGGAAGCCGCGCAGCGGCGCAGGGGGCGTTAAGCTTCCTCATGCGCATTGAAGACATCCGCCAGCGCCTGCGCGCGCTCGGTGCCAACCCCCGCCACGAGCAGCGCGTGCTGCGCCTGTGGTCCCAGGCCCTGCCGCAGGACGCGGGCCGGCGAGAGATCGCGCATTTCCTGCCCGCGCCGCTGGTGGCGGCCTTGCCGGTTCTGGGCGCGGAGCTCGCCGCGCTGGCGGTGCTGCGCTCGGAGCACGTGGGGGAAGACGGGTCGGCGCGCCTGCTGGTGGCGCTGGGCGATGGCCAGACGGTGGAGAGTGTGCTGCTGCCGCGCGACGGCCTGTGCGTGTCCACCCAGGTGGGTTGCGCGGTGGGCTGCGTGTTCTGCATGACAGGCCTGGGCGGCCTGGTGCGGCAGGTGGGCAGTGCCGAGATCGTGGCGCAGGTGGCGCTGGCGCGCACGCGGCGCGTGGTGAAGAAGGTGGTGTTCATGGGCATGGGCGAGCCCGCGCACAACCTGGACAACGTGCTCGAGGCGATCGACCTGCTGGGCACGGAGGGCAACATCGGCCACAAGAACCTGGTGTTCTCCACCGTGGGCGATCCCCGCGTGTTCGATGCCTTGCCGCAGGGCCGCGTCAAACCCGCGCTGGCGCTCTCGCTGCACACCACCAGGGCCGAGCTGCGTGAGCGCCTGCTGCCCCGCGCGCCGCGCATGTCGCCGGAAGAACTGGTGGAGGCGGGCGAACGCTATGCGCGCGCCACGGGCTACCCCATCCAGTACCAGTGGACGCTTCTCGAAGGCATCAACGATGGCGACGACGAGATCGAGGGCATCGTGCGCCTGCTGCACGGCCGTTACGCCATCCTCAACATGATTCCGTACAACACGGTGGACGAGCTGCCGTTCCGCCGCCCGGCCTGGGAACAGGCGGCCGACATCGCGCGCCGCCTGCACCGGCGCGGCATTCTCACCAAGCTGCGCCAGTCTGCCGGGCAGGACGTGGACGGCGGTTGTGGCCAGTTGCGCGCGCGGGCGGCGAAGCCGGTGCGCCGCACGGTGCCCGTGCGGGTGCAGGGCGTCAGCGCCTGACCGGGCCCGCGGCCTGGCTGCTGCCGGAGCCACTCACCACATAGCGGTGCCGGCCGTCACCGTGGGTCGGGTGCGTGAACACCACCTGCGCGCCGTGGCCGTTGCGGGTCGAGGCGAAGCGCCGGAGCTGGCGGCGCCAGGCCGGGCCGATCGTCAGATCCTCGAGGAGGTCGCGGTAGGGCGGGCGCGTCTCGTCGTCGAACAGCATGGCATTGGGCAGGCGGGCCATGCATTCGAGCGCTTCCAGGCGGTCGTCGGTGATGGCGATGACGCTTTCGTGCGCGGTCTTGCGCAGGTGCTCCTCGCCCTCGCCCGCATGCGCGCGCGCAAAGCCCAGCACCTCGGCGTGGCGCTCGGCGGGAATGAGCAGGGGCGCGAGCCGGGCCAGGTCGGACCGGTCGAAATCGCGGCCACCCGGGTGATCGGGTGCCGGGGTGCCGCACAAGGCGCAGAGCAGGCGGGTGCGGGTGCCCGCGTCGGAGGCCACCAGCACGAACTGGTCGGTGAAGCGGGGGTCGGCCCGTCCGGCGGCGCGTGCGTCCAGGTGGTTGAGCAATTGCCAGATGAGCAGCGCGAGCAGGGCATGCAGCTGGGTCTCCGCGTCGGCCAATGCCAGCCGGTGCGCCGGCCGGTTGGGCTCGGGTGCCGCCATGTCCAGGGCTTCGTGGGCGGTGATGGCCGGCAGGAGCACCTGGCGCTGGCCTCCCAGAAAGCCGCCGCTGTCGGCACGGTCCCGGGGTTCGAACCACCAGCGCAGCAATGCCTGCGTGGTCGGCGTGACGTGTTGCACGGTAAGTTCATCCATGTGTTCTTCCCTGACTGGTTGGTTGCCACTTGAGAAGTTTAATCAATATGTGAATGAGAAACACAACAGAAAGTTGATTCGATGCGAGACCGAAAACTAGCGTTCGGTCCATGGAACACAAGCTCGAATTTGCCCAGCGGTTGCGCGAAGCCATGCTCGCGGCCGGACTGGAGCCCCGGCCCGGCGTGCTGCTGAATCTCTTCAACACGCACTACTGGGGTCGGTCGGTGTCGTTCCAGGCGGTTTCGCGCTGGTTGCGGGGCGAGGCGATCCCCGCGCAGGACAAGCTCTTGGTGCTGGCCCAGATCCTCAAGGTCGAGCCCGAGGTGCTGCGCTTCGGGCGCGCGGTGCGCCATCAGGTGCAGGAGAGCCGCAAACGGTGGGACGACGGCGTGAGCTACGAGGAGCGGGAGGTGTTCGACGCCTTCCTGCGCCTGCCAGTCCCTCAGCGCAAGGTGGTGCGCGAGATCATCTTCGCCTTCGCGCAGGCGCACGCCAGTCGGGGCGGGAAGTCGTGAGCTCCCCCCTGCGCCGCTGACGCGGCTTCCCCCCTCTGTGGCGCGCCTTCGGCGCTTCGAGGGGGGACGGCATCTCGGGCCGGCGGAGCCGGACCCTTGATGCCTCTGGTGGGCGCTGCCTATCTCGTCTCGATGACGGCGGAATGAATGCCTCGGCTGCCCGCTCAGTGCAGCGTGAGCGGACGTGAGGTCGTCTTCACGCGCACCACCGCCGTGCGCGGTTCGTACGGCGCGGGGGGTGCGCCGCAGATCACCGCCGCGATGGCGCGGGCCTGGCGCGCGATCGGCTCGATGAAGCGGCTGGGCTGTCCGTCGACCGCGATGCAGTCGCCCATGGCGTGGATGTGTTCGTCGCTGGTGCGCAGTGTGGCGGGGTCCACGGCAATGCCGTTGTGCCAGGCCAGCCCGGCGCTTTGCGCCAGGCGCGGCGGTGTCTGCAGGCCGGCGGCGGCGATCACCTGATCGGCCGCGAAGCGCTGGCCGCAGGCGGTGGTGAGGCGGTAGCGGCCAGCCACCTGCTCCAGTTGCGCCACCTGTACGCCGCCGACGAAGCGGATGGCGAGGTCCTTCCAGGCATCGAGCAGCGGGGCGCCCGCCTGTTCGGCGGGCCAGCGCGCAAGGGGGGCGGTCTGCACGTCAAGCAGGGTGATGCGGTGCCCCCCCAGCGCCAGGTCGTTCGCGAGTTCGCTGCCGATCAGGCCGGCACCGACGATGAGCACGTCCTTCGGTCCGTCCACGTCCACGCGGCCCAGGGCGGCGCGCAGTTTCTCGTAGGCGGCGAGGTGGTTGATGCGCCAGCACAGCGCGGCGGGCAGGGTCGGCGGCAGCGCGGCCTGTGCGCCGTGCGCGAGCACCAGCCGGTCGTACTTCAGTGGGCCGCGCGTGGTGCGCAGCGTGCGCGTGTCGGGGCAGATGCGAACGGCCTGTGTGTTCGCGAACAGGCGAACCTTCAGGCGCGCCGCCGCCGCCTGGCCCGTCTCCTTCGCGATGGCCTCGGGTGCGAGCCCGCGCGCCATCGCCACGGACAGCAGGGGCTTGTCGTAGACGTCGCCCGCGCAATTGCTCACCAGGGTGATGGGCAGCGTGGCGTCGAGCGCGCGCAGCGCCTCGGCCATTTGCCAGCCGGCGCGGCCGGCACCCACGATCACCACGCCCGCCGCGCCGCGCATGGTCACGGGGGCGGTCGTGGTGAGGCTGGCGCGCAGCGCGTCCAGCGTGGGCGCGGTGTAAGGCGTGAAGTCGGCCTTGGTCACGCCGCACAGCGGGCAGGCCCAGTCGTCGGGAATGTCGGCGTAGCGCGTGCCGGGCGGGAGCCCGCCGTCCGGGTCGCCCAGGGCCTCGTCGTAGATGTAGCCGCAGGCGTCGCAGATGTACTGCTGGTACGCCGGGTCACTCGCCAGGGTCTGCACCGCCGAGGCCACGCGGGTCAGGGCGGTGTTCATGACGGCATCACCTCGGCAGAGAGCCGCGCGATCTCCTTGCGCAGGTGCTTGATGGCCGGCGTGACTATGGCCACGAAGTGCGATTCGCGCACGCGGCGCTGCACGTCCGAGCTCATCAGGTAGCCGCGAGCACCCTGGTGCAGCAGGGCCGACTGCGCCGCGCGCAGGCTCAGCTCGGCGCCGTGGGCACGCGCGTCGAGCACGTCGATGAAGAACTCCGCCGAGTCGTTGAAGGGCGTCTCGGCCAGGGTCATCACGCGCGCAGTGAGCGCATCCAGCTCGGCCTGCAGGGCATCGGGCCGGTCTTCGAGAAACTGGTTCACATGGCCCAGCTGGGCTTCCACCGCCCACATGCTGTCGATCGCGCCCTGCACCACGCCCACGGCCATGCCGCACTGAAGCATGACGAAGGCGGAGCGGATGCGCGCGATGAAGGGCCTGGCCGGATCGGCCATGGTGTCGTTCGCACCGACGAACACGTCCTTCAGGCGCAGCGCGTAGGTGCCGGTGCCCTCCATGGCCGAAAAGCTCGGGCACTCGCGCAACTCCATGCCGGGCGCGTCGCAGCGCAGCAGGAACATCAGCTCGCGGCCCAGGGGTTCGCCTTGCGCGTCCACCACCGCCGCCAGCGCGCCGCAGGCATGGCCCGGGCCGAGGTTGCTCACCCAGGGCAGCGCACCATTGACGAGGTAACCGCCGTCCACCGGCGTGGCCTTGAGCAGCAGGCTTTCGATCTGCGCGTAGCTCTTCATCGGGTTGGACATGGCGGTGCCGCCCAGCGCCGCGCCACTCGCCAGCGCGCGCAAGGCTTCGCCCTGCAGCGCCGGGTTGCCGCTGGCCTGCATGTACAGGCCGCAGACCAGCTGGCACCAGACCATGAAGCCGGTAGCGCCGCAGACGCGCGAGACCTCGGCCATGCAGCGGATCGCCAGGCCGTAGTCGGCGCGACCCACCGGCGCGTCCAGGTGCGCGCTGAAGGCGCCGAGCGCGCCCAGCTGCTGCAGCACCTCGCGCGGGTAGTGGCCTTCGCGGTCGATGGCCTCGACCACGCTGGCCAGGGGACCTTGCGCCACGGCGCGCACCGCGGCGATCAGCTCGTCGGCCGATGTGTCGTGGGTCAGCTCGCGGGGCAGGTCGTTCGGGTTCATGCGTCCACCAGACCGATGGTGAAGGGGATGGGGTTGCGCATGGTGTTCGCCACGGGCGAATAGAAGTTGGCGTGCTGCACGATCTCGTCCAGCACCTCGCGCGACGCGTCGCCTTCCACCAGCACCTTCACGCGGATGGCCTGGAAGCCCATCTCGGGTGGCGTCTTCTCCAGGGCGCCACCGGCACCCCACGCGGCGGGGTTGCCGATGTCGCCTTCCATGAAGACCTCCAGCTTGCTGAGCTTCACGCCCTTCCAGGTCGCCACCGCCGTGATACCCACGGCCAGGCAGCCACCCAGGCCGGAGAGCACGATCTCGCCCGGCGCGGGTGCGGTGTCCTCGCCGAAGAGGTGCAGCGGCTCGTCCACCACCACCGGCTTGTGCTGGCCCACGTACGACAGCGAGCGGTACTGGCCCTCCATCACGGTGTGCACCTTGTTCGTGCCGCGGCTGGCCGGGTTGGCCTTGCCCTTGGCGGCGAAGGCGGCGAGGCCGGTGCCGTCGATCGGGCGCAGGTAGGCCTTCACGGTGGTCACGGGGGCGGCGGGGTCGAGGGTGTCGGTGGCGGACATGGGGTCTCCAGGTGTTGAAAAGAGGAAGGGATCAGGCCGCGAGGGCCAGGCTGGGTTTCTTGCCCGACTTCGCCAGCGGCAGGCCGGTCTCGATCGGCAGGCTCTCGTCGCGCGACCATTCGTTCCAGGAACCGAAGTACATGCGCACGTCGCTGAAGCCAGCCTGCTTGAGCGCGAGGAAGGTGTTGGAGGCGCGCGCGCCCTTGAAGCAGTACAGGTAGATGGTGTCGTCGGGTGCGATGCCGGCGGTGGCGCATTCGGCCTTCACCTCGTCGGGCGTCTTGAACACGGGGCCCTGGGCCGAGGGCTTCATGAAGCGGTACCACTCCACCCACTTCGCGCCGGGCAGGCGGCCCTTGCGCGGGGCGAAGTCCTTGCCGTAGGGTGAGGAGCTGTCGCCGATCCATTCGTCCACGTCGCGCACGTCGAGCAGCACGGTGTCGGTGCCCAGCGCGGCCTGCACGTCGGCCTGGGTGAGCATGACGTCGGCGCCGGTGAGCGTGGGGAAGGTGGCGGGCGTGGGCGTGGCCGCTTCGGTGGAGACCGGCAGGCCGGCCGCCTTCCAGGCGCTGTAGCCGCCGTTGAGCACCTTGATCTTCGGGTAGCCGAGCCAGGTGAGCAGGTAGTAGCCGCGGCAGGACTGGCCATAGCCGCTGTTGAGCGCGTCCTCGTAGAACACGGCGGTCTCGGCACCCGAGAGGCCGACCACGCCGAGCGCGCTGGCGAAGGTGGCCTTCAGCGCCTCCAGCCCTTCGGGCGTGGAGGTGGCCAGGTAGGTGAAGATCTCGCGCACGTTCACGGCGCCGGGAATGTGGCCGGCCGCGAAGGTCTCGGCGTCGCGGGTGTCGATGACCACCACGGGTTCGGACGACTGCAGGGCCTGCAACTGGGCGGGTGCGATCAGGATGGCGTCGATGCTCATGGAAACCTCACGAAAGGACAGGGCCGGCGGGATTGCCTGGACTGTCTTTCGCAACGGTCGTGCCAGAAGTGCGAAATGCACCTGAAATGGCTTCAGGCTGTTGATTTGAAAGGCATATCTGCTACTGAAACAGAAGCAGTCACGATGCCGGCGTCAGGCCAGCCTGTTCAATGTGTCGACACAATGTCGACACTGTGTGGGGCGGCGAGCGATCCGGGCCACGGTTCAGCAGGCTCCGGCATCCAGCGCCGGCGGGCGCATCAGGTCCTCGTCGATGCCCATGACCGCGCTGGCCCGTTCGATGGCCCGCCACAGCAGCGGAGGCATTTGCAGGATCTCTTCGGGGGAGTCGGCCCGCGCGATCCAGTGGCTGATCTGCCGGTGTTCGTCGGGGCTGAGCAGGGCCAGGTGCAGCATCTCGTCGATCGTTTTCATGGTGGGCGGCTTCTTCGTGGGAATGGGGTGTTCTGCCCGGGCACATGGGGGCGGTCAGGCGTGGCGCAAGGTGCGAGCCCATGCCGGTGATCTTTCGACCGATCACCGCAACCCGGCCTTGCGCAACCGGTAGGCGAACTGGCGCAGTGTGAGGCCCAGGCTCTGCGCCGCGCGCGACTGGTTGCCCTGGTGACGCGCCAGTGCCTCCCGCAGGGCGTTGGCACTGTGGGACTGCGCGCTCTGGTAGTCGCGCACCACGGGCGCGTCGCCAGGGGCGGGCGGGGGCGGTGTTCCCGCGCCTTCGGGCATGAATGGCTCCAGCGTCTTGGCCGTCACCAGGGTGTGGTCGGCCAGCAGCACCAGGCGTTCGATCAGGTTGCCCAGCTCGCGGATGTTGCCGGGCCAGTCGTGCGCCTGCAGCCGCGCCAGCGCGTCGGGCGCGAGGTTCACGTTGCGCTGGTGGGTCTGGTTGGCACGGTTCACGAAATGCAGCGCGAGCGCCCGCACGTCATCGCCGCGTTCGCGCAGGCTCGGCAGGCGGATCGGGATCACGTTCAGGCGGTAGTACAGGTCCTGCCGGAAACGGCCAGCTTGCACCTCCTGGGCCAGGTCGCGGTTGGTGGCGGCCACCAGCCGCACGTTGACCTTCAGCTCTTTCGTGCCGCCCAGGCGCACCAGCGTGCCCTCCTGCAGCGTGCGCAGCAGCTTGGACTGCATGGCCAGTGGCAATTCACCGATCTCGTCGAGAAAGATGGTGCCGCCATTGGCCTGCTCGAACCAGCCGGCGCGCGCGGTGTTCGCGCCGGTGAAGGCGCCTTTCTCGTAACCGAACAGCTCGGACTCGAACAGCGTGTCCGGAATCGCCGAGCAGTTCACCTTGATGAAGGGCTGGTCGTGCCGGCCACTGGCCAGGTGCACCGCGCGCGCGAACAGCTCCTTGCCCGTGCCCGATTCGCCCAGCAGCAGCACCGTGGCCTGGGACTGCGACACGCGTTCGAGCTCCCCCAGTGCCTGCAGCAGCGCGGGCGACTGTCCGATCAGCCCGTAGCGCGCGCTCGCACTCTCCAGTGCCCGCGCCAGCGCGGCGTTGCGTGCCACGAGCTGGCGCGTCTGGTCGGCCACCAGCTGTTCCAGCTGGAGCAGCTGGCCGGCCAGCGTGGCCAGGATGCGCAGCACCGCCAGGTCGTCGCTGAGGTGGCGCTGCCGGCTGCGGATGCGGTGGCACCCGAGCACGCCGATGGTCGCGCCGTTGACCTCGATCGGCAGCGCGATGAAGGCCACGGTCTGCGGGGGGAGGCGGTTCCGGGGCACGGTGCGGAACAGGAACAGCGGTTCGGCGTCCACGTCCTGCACGATGGCGGGCAGTCCGGTGGCCAGCACGCGCCCGGTGATGCCCTCGCCCCACTGGAAAACACCGCGCTGCACCTCTTCGGCCGTGAGGCCATAGGCGTGCCGGACCGCCGCGGTGCGCGGGACACCCTGCCGTGCTTCACCGGCCAGCACCATCCGCCCCCGGTTCAGGCCGAGCAGCTCGCTCATCAGGTGCAGCATCTCGCGCAGCACGAAGGCCGGCGCCAGGCTGCGGCCCACCATTTTCATCACCTCGCGCATGAGCAGCAGCTCCTGGGCATGCCAGTCGGTGCCGGGGCTGTCGGGCTCGGTGCGGTGGGGGGCCATGCGGCCGGGGCAAGCAAGCATCGCACCAGCGGGACGCGGAATCCGTGGCGAGCTAAAATCCCCGCTTCTCAAGGAGCGTTGCAGCGCCGGCGGGCCACCAGTCCCCCACCGTGCGTCAGGCTTGAGTGGGCGCGAACAGGCCCAAACGGCGCTCACCGGTCTGTTTTCCGCAAACTGCCTTGGTGAGTCCCATGTCTTCCGAATCCGCTTCCCCGTCGTCCCCCGTGCCGCCCATGCTGCTCTCCGGTCTGGAGCCGCTGCGCATTGGCGAGGGCAGCCTGTTCGTGAACGTGGGCGAGCGCACCAACGTCACCGGCTCCAAGGCCTTTGCCCGCATGGTCCTCGAGGGGCGGTTCGAGGACGCCCTGGCCGTGGCGCGCCAGCAGGTGGAGAACGGTGCCCAGATCATCGACGTCAACATGGACGAGGCCATGCTCGACAGCCAGGCCGCGATGGTGCGCTTCCTCAACCTCATCGCCGGCGAGCCCGACATCGCGCGCGTGCCGGTGATGGTGGACTCCTCCAAGTGGGACGTGATCGAGGCCGGGCTGCGCTGCATCCAGGGCAAGGGCGTCGTCAACTCCATTTCCATGAAGGAAGGGCTGGACGAGTTCAAGCGCCAGGCCGGACTGGTGAAGCGTTATGGCGCGGCGGCGGTGGTGATGGCGTTCGACGAGAAAGGCCAGGCCGACACCTACGAGCGCAAGATCGAGATCTGCGAACGCGCCTACCGCGTGCTGGTGGACGAGGTCGGCTTCCCGCCCGAGGACATCATCTTCGACCCGAACATCTTCGCCATCGCCACCGGCATCGAGGAACACAACAACTACGCGGTCGACTTCATCGAGGCCACGCGCTGGATCAAGCAGAACCTGCCCGGCGCCAAGGTCAGCGGCGGCGTGTCCAATGTGTCGTTCAGCTTCCGCGGCAACGACCCGGTGCGCGAGGCCATCCACACCGTGTTCCTGTACCACGCCATCCAGGCGGGCATGGACATGGGCATCGTCAATGCCGGCATGGTGGGTGTGTACGACGAACTGGAGCCCACGCTGCGCGAGCGTGTGGAGGATGTGGTGCTCAACCGCCGACCCGATGCCGGCGAGCGCCTGGTCGAGGTGGCCGAGAACGCCAAGGGCGCAGCCAGGGACGACAGCAAGAAGAACGAATGGCGCGCGCTGCCGATCCGCGAGCGCCTCTCGCACGCGCTGGTGCGCGGCATCAACGATTTCATCACCGAAGACACCGAGACCATGTGGCGCGAGATCGAGGCCGGCGGCGGCCGCCCGCTCAACGTGATCGAAGGCCCGCTGATGGACGGCATGAACGTGGTCGGCGACCTGTTCGGCCAGGGCAAGATGTTCCTGCCGCAGGTGGTCAAGAGCGCGCGCGTGATGAAGCAGGCCGTGGCGCACCTGCTGCCTTACATCGAGGAAGAGAAACGCCAGCTCGAGGCCGCCGGCGGCGACGTGAAGTCCAAGGGCAAGATCGTGATCGCCACCGTCAAGGGCGACGTGCACGACATCGGCAAGAACATCGTCACCGTCGTGCTCCAGTGCAACAACTTCGAGGTCGTGAACATGGGCGTGATGGTCCCCTGCCACGAGATCCTGGCCAAGGCGAAGGAAGAGGGCGCGGACATCGTTGGCCTCTCGGGCCTGATCACGCCCAGCCTGGAGGAGATGCAATACGTGGCCGGCGAGATGCAGAAGGACGCGCATTTCCGCGAGAAGCGCATCCCGCTGCTCATCGGCGGTGCCACCACCAGCCGCGTGCACACGGCGGTGAAGATCTCGCCGCACTACGAAGGCCCGGTGGTCTACGTGCCCGATGCCTCGCGCAGTGTGAGCGTGGCGCAGGGCCTGCTGTCCGACCAGGCGGCGGCCTACATCGCCGAGGTGACCGCCGACTACGAGCGCGTGCGCCACCAGCACGCGAACAAGAAGCAGGTGCCGCTGTGGCCGCTGGAGAAGGCGCGCGCCAACAAGACGCCGATCGACTGGGCCGCCTTCACGCCGCAGAAGCCGAAGTTCATCGGGCGGCGCGTGTTCAGGAACTTCGACCTGCACGAGATCGCGAAGTACATCGACTGGGGCCCGTTCTTCCAGACCTGGGACCTGGCCGGCCCGTTCCCCGAGATTCTCAAGGACGAGGTCGTGGGCGAGGAAGCGCGCCGCGTGTTCAGCGATGGCAAGCGCATGCTGCAACGGCTCATCGAAGGCCGCTGGCTCAGCGCAAACGCAGTGGTCGGCCTGTACCCGGCCAACACGGTGCACGACGATGACATCGAGCTCTACACCGACGAGAGCCGCAGCGAGGTGGCGCTCACCTGGCACGGGCTGCGCCAGCAGACCGAGAAACACGAGATCGACGGTGTGATGCGGCCCAGCCGCTGCCTGGCCGACTTCGTCGCGCCCAAGGGCGTGGCGAACGATTACGTGGGCATGTTTGCGGTGACCGCCGGCCTGGGCGTGGAGAAGAAGGAACAGCAGTTCATCGACGACCTCGACGACTACTCCGCCATCATGCTCAAGGCCCTGGCCGACCGCATGGCAGAAGCCCTGGCCGAGTGCATGCACCACCGCGTGCGCACCGACCTGTGGGGCTACGCGCCCGACGAGGCGCTGAGCAACGAGGACCTCATCAAGGAAAAGTACCAGGGCATCCGCCCCGCGCCCGGCTACCCGGCCTGCCCGGACCACTCCGTCAAGCGCCCGATGTTCGAGCTGCTGCAGTGCGAGGACATCGGCATGGGCCTGACCGAGAGCCTGGCCATGACGCCGGCGGCCAGCGTGAGCGGCTTCTACCTCGCCCACCCGCAGAGCACCTACTTCAACGTTGGCAAGATCGCTGACGATCAGGTGGACGATCTGGCCGAGCGCAGTGCAACGGCCCGCAACGAGCTGCAGCGCTGGCTGGCGCCGAACCTCTGAGGGCTTGCCACGATGGCGACGAAGAAGAAACTGCCCAACGAAGACCTGCTGTGGAAGGGCGTGCTGCTCGCGGTCATCGGTCTGATCGTCCTGATCGCGCCCCACCGCCTTCAGTCGCCGGAGCTGCGCGACATCGTCGCGGGCTCTGCGGGCCTGGGCTGGCTGGCCCTGGCCCTGGGTGCCGGCTGCGTGGTGCTGTGGGTGTGGCGCGGGTACAAGCTGTGGAAGCAGCCGTAGGCCACTGACCGCGGAACGGGAATCCCTCCGCGGCACGCGCGGGAACCTCTTCGTGCGGCGCTGAGTCAGCTTTCAGCACCTCCTTTTTTGCAGCCGTCTCCTCAGGACTTTCCTCACCATGAACGCACTCAACAACCTCTTCAACCAGCCCCGCTTCGGCATCATCCTGTTGCGCTGGACGCTGGCCATCCTGATGATCTTCCACGGCTGGGCCAAGATCACCGGTGGCGTGGGCGGCATCGAGGGCATGCTGGTGGGCAAGGGCCTGCCGGGCTTCCTCGCGTATGGCGTGTACCTGGGCGAATTCCTGGCGCCGCTGCTGCTGCTGGTGGGCGTGTGGGTGGTGCCGGCGGCGCTGATCATCGCGATCAACATGGCCTTCGCCGTGGGCCTGGCCCACATGGGCCACTGGTTCGACATCACCAACACCGGCGGCTGGCGCCTGGAGCTGCAGGCCTTCTTCTTCGTGACCGCGCTGGTGGTGGCGTTCACGAACCGCCTCGGTCCGAACCGCTGATTGGAACTCCCCCCTGCGCCGCCTTGCGGCTTCCCCCCTCTGTGGCGCGCCTTCGGCGCTTCGAGGGGGGACGGCATCTTGGGCCGGCGGAGCCGGACCCTCGCTGCCTCTGGACGGTGCCTTGGTGCGCAGCCCTACACGTTCATGATCGAGACGGCGCGCGAGTTGAGGTAGGCCTCCATGGCCTCCGGTCCGCCCTCGGAACCGTAGCCCGAATCCTTGACGCCGCCGAACGGCATTTCGGCCGTCGGCATGGCGGGCATGTTCACCCACAGCATGCCCACGTCCACGCGGCGCGCCAGCAGGTCCGCGTTTTTCAGCGAGCGCGTGAAGGCATAGGCGGCCAGGCCGTAGGGCAGGCGGTTCGCCTCGGCGATGGCTTCGTCCAGTGTGTTGAAGCTGCGCACTGCGGCCATGGGGCCGAAGGGTTCGTCGTTGAACACGCGGGCTTCCAGCGGAACGTCGGTGAGAATCGTGGGACGCCAGAAATTGCCGGCGTCGCCCATGCGTTCACCACCGGTGGCCAGCGTGGCACCGCGCTCCACGGCATCTTTCGTGAACTCGGCCATGGCCGTGACGCGACGCGGGTTGGCCAGCGGCCCCATCTGCGTGCCCTCGGTCGAACCGTCGCCCACGGCGAGGCCGGAAGCGTGTTTCACCAGCGCCGCCGAGAACTCCTTTGCGATGCTCTCGTGCACCAGGAAGCGCGTGGGGGAGATGCAGACCTGGCCCGCGTTGCGGAACTTGGCCCCGCCCGCGGTTTTCACCGCCAGCGCCACGTCGGCGTCTTCCGCGATGATCACCGGCGCGTGGCCGCCCAGTTCCATCGTCACGCGCTTCATGTGCTGGCCCGCCATCGCAGCCAGCTGCTTGCCCACCGGCGTTGAGCCGGTGAAGGTGATCTTGCGGATGACGGGGTGGGCGATCAGGTAGGTGGAGATCTCGGCCGGCGTGCCGTACACGAGGCCCAGCACCCCGGGCGGCAGGCCAGCGTCCGCGAAGGCGCGTACCAGCTCGGCCGGCGCGGCCGGGGTCTCTTCCGGCGCCTTGACGATCATGGAGCAGCCCGTGGCCAGTGCGGCAGCCAGCTTGCGCACCACCTGGTTGATGGGGAAGTTCCAGGGCGTGAAGGCGGCGACCGGGCCGACCGGGTCCTTCATCACCATCTGGCGCATGGCCAGGTTGCCGCGCGACGGCACGATGCGCCCGTACACGCGCATGCCTTCATCGGCGAACCATTCGATGATGTCGGCGGCGGCCATGGCCTCGACCTTGGCCTCGGCCAACGGCTTGCCCTGTTCCTGTGTGAGCAGCGCGGCGATGGCGCCGGCGCGCTCGCGCATCAGCGCAGCGGCGGCGCGCATGAGCCTGGCGCGCTCCACCGGTGCCTTGTCGCGCCAGAGCTCGAAACCTTTCTGCGCAGCGGCCAACGCCTGGTCCAGGTCGGCCTGGCGCGCGTGCGCCACCCGGCCGATTTCCTTGCCGGTGGCCGGGTTGAAGACCGCCAGCGTTTCGCCAGCAGCGGCATAACGCCACTGGCCGTTGATGAAGAGTTGGGTGTCGGGGTAGCTCATGCCAGGTCTCCTGCGGGTTCGAGGTGGGAAGCCGGACACCATATCAGCTGTCCCTGGGGGCGGGCGAGCCTGGGGTCATCGGACCCGCCTCAGCCGCCGCTCTTGAGCACCCGCCGGTACTGCACCGCCTCCGCCACGTGCGCCACGCCCACCTTTTCGGTGCCCGCCAGGTCGGCAATGGTGCGGGCCACGCGCAGGGCGCGGTGTGTGCTGCGCGCGCTCCAGCCCAGCCGCGCGGCCGCGCCGTGCAGAAAGGCGAGGGCGGCGGCTTCGGGCTTCGCGTGGCTGTCCAGCGCCTGGCCAGCCAGGGCCTGGTTGGCGGTGCCCTGGCGCGCGTGGGCGCGCTCGCGGGCGGCGTGCACGCGTTCGCGCACGGTCGCGCTGCTCTCGCCGGTGGCGCCGTGCAGCAGCTCTTGCGGCGGCAGGGCGGGCACTTCCACGTGCAGGTCGATGCGGTCGAGCAGCGGACCGCTGAGCTTGCCCTGGTAGCGCGCGATCTGATCCGGCGTGTCGCGGCAGGCGCGGGTGGGGTGGCCCAGGAAACCGCAAGGGCAGGGGTTCATGGCGCCCACGAGCTGGAAGCGGGCGGGGAACTCGCTCTGCATGGCCGCGCGAGAGATGCGGATGTGGCCGCTTTCCAGCGGTTCGCGCAGCGCCTCCAGCGCGCTGCGTGGAAACTCGGGCAGTTCGTCCAGGAACAGCACGCCATGGTGGGCCAGCGAGATTTCGCCCGGCCGCGGCGGCGAGCCGCCGCCCACCAGCGCCACCGCGCTCGCACTGTGATGGGGCGCGCAGGTGGGGCGCTGACCCCAGTTCGAGAACACGAAGCGCCCTGCAAGCGATGCCACGGCGGCGGACTCGAGCGCTTCCAGCGTGTCCATGGGTGGCAGCAGGCCTGCGAAGCGCTGCGCCAGCATGGACTTGCCCGAGCCAGGCGGGCCGACCATGAGCAGGCCATGGCCGCCGGCAGCGGCGATCTCCAGCGCGCGCCTGGCGGCGGCCTGGCCTTTCACGTCGATCAGGTCGGGGTAGCCGGGCCCCGCGCCAGGCGCGGTCGGCGCGAGGCGGGTCCAGCCCTTGTCGTCGGGCGGCTCGGGGGCGGCTTCCGCGCGCTCGGGCAGGAAGCGCGAGACCACGTCGAGCAGATGGCGCGCACGGTACACCTGTGCCTGCGGCACCAGCGCGGCCTCTTCCGCACTGCCCGGGGGCAGCACCAGGCGGGTGACGTGCATGGCACCCGGGTCGTGGCGGTGCAGGGCGAGGCTCATGGCGAGCGCGCCGCGCACCGGCCGCAGTTCACCGCCCAGAGAGAGTTCACCGGCGAATTCCCAGCCGGTCAGCCGGGTGGCATCGATCTGCCCGCTGGCGGCGAGGATGCCCAGCGCGATCGGCAGATCGAACCGACCCGAATCCTTGGGCAGGTCGGCCGGGGCCAGGTTGACCGTGATGCGTTTGTTCGAGGGAAATTCGAGCCCCGCGTTGGCGATGGCCGAGCGCACCCGCTCGCGCGCTTCCTTCACGCCCGTGTCGGCCAGGCCGACCAGCGTGAAGCTGGGCAGGCCGTTGGCGAGATGCACTTCGACGCAGACCGGCCGCGCTTCCAGGCCCAGCAGCGCGCGGCTGTGCACCAAAGACAGACTCATAGGTGATGGCTCCCCGTTTCGGTGCGCGCCTGCCAGCCATGGCTCCTCCCTCACAGCCAAACTGCAATGCCCCGAATTGGTGCGCCCTGTTTTGGTGAGGTGGGCAGCGCCGGCCTGCGAAGCGGCTGGCGGACTTTTCTGCGCGTGGCGCCACTGTAGGCGGGCATGCGGAGAGGAACCCCAGGGGGTACGGAAGCGATGCCCTCTGGCATGGTCTGTGCTTGGGCGTGTAAGCGATTGAATCCGGGCCCGGGAGTTCCCCAGGGTCCCTCCGCAAACCGCGGTGTCGGGCCCTCCGGTCACCACCCTTTCGTTCTAGAAGAGGAATCACAGCATGAAAATGGTTTCAGCCATCATCAAGCCGTTCAAGCTGGACGAGGTGCGCGAAGCACTCTCCGGCATGGGCGTGCAAGGCATCACCGTCACCGAAGTCAAGGGCTTCGGCCGCCAGAAGGGCCACACCGAGCTGTACCGCGGCGCCGAGTACGTGGTCGACTTCCTGCCCAAGGTCAAGATCGAGGCCGCTGTCTCTGACGAACTCGTCGAGCGCGTGATCGAGGCCATCGAAGGTGCTGCTCGCACCGGCAAGATCGGCGACGGCAAGATTTTCGTCACCGACCTGGAACAGGTGGTGCGCATCCGTACCGGCGAGACCGGCAAGGAAGCGCTCTGATCGTCGCCCCTGAACAAGAGAGATCACGAACATGAAAAAACTCATCGCCACCCTGTTCCTGGGCATGGGCCTCGCCTTCGGCGGCCTCAGCGCCATGGCCCAGACCCCCGCGCCGGCCGAGGCGCCCGCCGCTGCCGCTCCTGCCGAAGCGCCTGCAGCGCCCGCCGCTGCGCCTGCTGAAGCGCCCGCCGCCGCTGCACCGGCCGAAGCCGCACCCGCTGCCGCCGAGCCTGCGCTCGACACCGGCGACACCGCCTGGATGCTGACCTCCACGATGCTGGTCATCCTGATGACCATCCCCGGCCTGGCCCTGTTCTATGGCGGCCTGGCCCGCTCCAAGAACATGCTGTCGGTGCTGATGCAGGTGTTCGTGATCTTCTCGTTGATCACGATCCTGTGGTGCATCTACGGTTACAGCCTGACCTTCGCGGGTGAAGGCAAGTTCTTCGGCGGTTTCGACAAGGTGTTCCTGAAGGGCATCGGTGCGGACACGCTGTCGGGCCTGCTGCCGACGATCCCCGAGTTCGTGTTCGTGGCTTTCCAGTCGACCTTCGCCGCCATCACCTGCGCGCTGATCGTGGGCTCGTTCGCCGAGCGCATCAAGTTCTCGGCCGTGGTGCTGTTCTCCGTCATCTGGTTCACCTTCAGCTACATCCCGATGGCCCACATGGTCTGGGGCGGTGGCCTGCTGGGCGCTGACGGCGCACTGGACTTCGCCGGCGGCACCGTGGTGCACATCAATGCCGGTATCGCCGGCCTGGTGGGTGCCTACGTGGTGGGCAAGCGCATCGGCTACGGCAAGGAGGCGCTGACGCCTCACAGCCTGACCCTGACCATGGTGGGCGCCTCGCTGCTGTGGGTCGGCTGGTTCGGCTTCAACGCCGGTTCCGCGGGTGCCGCCAACGGCGTTGCAGGCCTGGCCTTCATCAACACCATCCTGGCCACCGGTGCAGCCACGCTGTCCTGGATTGCCGGTGAAGCCATGCACAAGGGCAAGGCTTCCATGCTGGGCGCTGCTTCCGGCGCTGTGGCCGGCCTGGTGGCCGTCACCCCTGCCGCTGGCTTCATCGGCCCGATGGGCTCGATCATCCTCGGCCTCATCGCCGGCCTGGTCTGCCTGTGGGGCGTCGGTGGTCTGAAGAAGCTGCTGGGTGCCGACGACGCATTCGACGTGTTCGGCGTGCACGGTGTCGGTGGCATCGTCGGTGCCATCCTGACCGCGGTCTTCGCCGCCGCCAGCCTGGGTGGTGTCAAGGGCGACGACTACGCCATGGGTGCCCAGATCTGGATCCAGGTCAAGAGCGTGCTGCTGACCATCGTCTGGTCCGGTGTGGTCTCGTTCGTGGCCTACAAGATTGTCGACATGGTGGTGGGTCTGCGTGTCAGCGAAGAAGCCGAACGCGAAGGCCTGGACATCACCTCGCACGGCGAAACGGCCTACAACCGTTGAGCTGACAGAGCCTCTGGCGTGGCGTGAAGGCGCCACGCCGATACCGAGTCTCCTCTGGAATTGAACCCGCGCTGCCTCAGGGCACGCGGGTTATTTTTTTGCATGTGCCACCTCTTTATGATGCGCGCCGGACACCACACAACATCAGGAGGAACACATGTCCGGATACTTCTCGCGCGCGCTCGCCGTCACCGTGCTGGGCGCTCTGGCCACCACCGCGCTGCACGCCACCGAACCGTCGACCCGCAAGCTCCCGTCCAGGGTCACCTTCCACAAGGCGCCCTCGGAGGAGGCCCCCGCCGTGCGCGAGAAGCGCCTCAAGCGTGAGTGCAAGGGGCGGCCGAACGCCGGCATGTGTGCCGGGTACACGCGGTAGACACCCCCCTGCGCCGCTGCGCGGCTTCCCCCTTCCGTGGCGCGCCCTCGGTGCTTCGAGGGGGGACGGCACCTGGGGCCCGCGGAGCCGGACCCTCGTTGCCCCTGGTCTGACCGGCTGCGATTGCATTGCCGCGTGCAGAAAATTCAAAACCGGCGAAGGCCCGGGCGACTACCATCGTCGCCATGTCGTCCCCGCCCCACGAGACGCCCGGCGAACTGATCGACCGGGTCCGCGCCGCAACGGCCGCGCGCACGCCTGTGCACATTGCCGGCGGCCACACCAAGGCCTTCTACGGCGAGCCCGTGTCGGGCGACGTCCTGTCCACTACTGGCTGGTCCGGCATCGTCAGCTACGAGCCGACCGAACTGGTGGTCACGGTGCGCGCGGGCACGCCGCTGGCCGAGCTGGAAAGCGAACTCGCCGGGCGTGGGCAGTGCTTTCCTTTTGAACCGCCGCACTTCGGTCCTGGTGGCACCGTGGGTGGCATGGTGGCTGCCGGCCTGGCCGGCCCGGCGCGGGCGAGCGCCGGTTCGGTGCGCGACTTCGTGCTCGGCGCGCGTTTCATCAATGGGCGCGGCGAGCTGCTCACCTACGGCGGCCAGGTCATGAAGAACGTGGCCGGTTACGACGTGAGCCGTGTGCTCGCGGGTTCCATGGGCACCCTGGGCGTGATCACGGACGTGAGCCTCAAGGTGCTGCCCGTGGCGCCCGCTGAGGCTACGCTGACCTTCCCGCTCGGCCAGCACGAGGCGCTGGAGCAGCTGCACCGCTGGGGTGGACAACCCCTGCCGGTCAATGCGAGCCGTTGGGAGGCGGACCGCCTGGTCGTGCGCCTGCGCGGCGCGGTGGCCGCGGTGGAGGCGGCCTGCGAACGCATGGCGCGCGAGGCTGGTGGAACCCGTGTGGACAACGCGCAGGCCGGTCGCGGGTGGGCCGCTTGCCGCGACCAGCAACTTCCCTTCTTCCACGCAACGGCCACCGATCGGTGTTTGTGGCGGCTCTCGGTGCCGCAGACCGCGCCGGTGCTGGCGATGCCCTGGCCGCAGCTCATCGAATGGCAGGGCGCGCAGCGCTGGCTGTGGGCGCCAGCGGGGGCGGCGGCCGACATCCGCGTGGCCACCGCGGCGGTGAACGGCCACGCCACGCTGTTCCGCGCGGGGGCCGACGGCGCGCCGGGCGTGCCCCGTTTCGACCGCGCCAGTGCAACCTTGCAGACCATCAACGATCGCCTGCGCCGCGAGTTCGATCCGGCCGGCATCTTCACGCCGCGCCGCATGGGCTGAAGGGCATCGACATATGCAAACCCGGCTCTCTCCCGAGTACCAGCAGCGCGCCGACGGCCGTGCGGCCGAGGCCATCCTGCGCAAGTGCGTGCACTGCGGCTTCTGCACCGCCACCTGCCCGACCTACCAGCTGCTGGGCGACGAACTCGATGGCCCACGCGGCCGCATCTACCTGATGAAGCAGGTGCTCGAGGGCGCCGAGCCCACGCGCAAGACGCAGATGCACCTGGACCGTTGTCTCACCTGCCGCAACTGCGAGAGCACCTGCCCGAGTGGCGTGGACTACGGCCATCTGGTCGACATCGGGCGGCAGATCGTGGACGAGAAGGTGCCGCGTCCGGCGGGCGAGCGGGCCGTGCGCTGGATGCTCAAGGAGGGCCTGGCCTCCCCCCTGTTCGCGCCCGCGATGAAGCTGGGTCAGATGGTGCGCCCGCTGCTGCCCGGTGCGCTGAAGGACAAGGTGCCCACTCCCCGTGCCGCCGGTCCCCTGCCCACGCGGACACATGCGCGCCGCGTGCTGCTGCTGGCGGGCTGCGTGCAGCCGGCGATGATGCCCGGCATCCACAACGCCACCGCGCGCGTGCTCGACGCGGCCGGCATCCAGGGCGTGGTCGCGCCCGAGGCGGGCTGCTGCGGCGCGGTGAAGTTCCACCTGAACGACCAGGACGGCGGGCGCGCGCAGATGCGCGCCAATATCGATGCCTGGTGGCCACTGATCGAAGGCGGCGTCGAAGCCATCGTCATGAACGCCTCGGGTTGCGGCGTCATGGTGAAGGAGTACGGCCACATCCTGCAGGACGACACAGCCTATGCCGCGAAGGCCGCGCGCGTGAGCGAACTCACCCGCGACCTGAGCGAACTGCTGCCCACGCTGGTGCCGGCGCTGCGCCCCTTGCTTAAGCACGCGCCCGATGCTTCACGCGTGATCGCCTTCCACCCGCCTTGCACGTTGCAGCACGGCCAGAAGCTGCGTGGTGGCGTGGAGCGGCATCTGGCCGAACTCGGCTTCACGGTGAAGGTGGCGAACAACGAGGCCCACCTGTGCTGCGGGTCGGCCGGCACCTATTCGGTGCTCAATCCCGAGCTGTCCCACGCGCTGCGCGACCGCAAGCTCGGCCATCTCGATGAACTCCAGCCGGCGGTGATCGCCAGCGCCAACATCGGCTGCATCACGCACCTGCAGAGCGGCACCAGCACGCCGGTGCGGCACTGGGTGGAGGTGCTGGACGAGGCTTTGGGGGGCCTGAATCTCCTGGGCGTGGTGGGGTGTTTCGCTCTGCGTTGGTGGGTGAGGTCGGGTGGTCCGGTCAATCCCGGCGCCGGCTTGTGATGAGGCAGCAGATGCGCCCAGGCACACGCATCCGCGATAAGGGGCCGGAGCAGGCGGGCACCGCCATCGGCCCACCGCGAGGGCACCGCCAGAAGCGCTACAAGCCTCAACCCGCGAGCGCCGCCTCGATATCCTTCGCCAGCTTCTCCGGCGCGTCCTGCGGTGCGTAGCGCTTGATCACGCGACCATCCTTGCCCACCAGGAACTTGGTGAAGTTCCACTTGATGGCCTTGCTGCCCAGCAGGCCGGGGGCTTCGGCGGTGAGCCACTGGTAGAGCGGGTGGGCGTTGGCGCCGTTGACGTCGATCTTCTCCATCATGGGGAAGCTCACACCGTAGTTGAGCTGGCAGAAGCTGGCGATCTCGTCGTTGCTGCCGGGGTCCTGGCTGCCGAACTGGTTGCAGGGGAAGCCCAGCACCACCAGCCCGCGCTCCCCGTAGGTCTTGTGCAGCTTTTCCAGGCCGCCGAATTGCGGCGTGAAGCCGCAGGCACTGGCGGTGTTCACGATCAGCAGCGGCTGGCCCTCGAACTGCCGCAAGGGCACGGTCTTGCCGTCGATGGACTGCGCGTCGAAGTCATAGATGCTGGGCATGTGAGGCTCCTGGTGAGGTGGATGCACTGTGACGGATTGTGCGGTCTGCGGGCTGTGTACGACGAAAGGTGCATTTGCGGTGGCGGACGCGAACCTTTTCCCTTCCTTTTGGGGGTGCCTGCGCGGCATACTGGCCCGCAACATCCGATAACAATTCTGGGGCCGGAGATGATCGCTGCATACACCGTGGCACTGGTGGGCTTTTCCCAGGCCGAGTCATCCACGTTCGAGTCCTTCTTCCGCCTGGCCTCGCGCCGTCCGCCGGGCTATCTGGTGCAGGACGAGGTGATGGACGCGCAGATCCTGATCGTCAATGCCGACAACGTGCAGGCCGTGCTGCTGGTGCGCGATGCCGAGCTGCCCGGCAAGGTCATCCTCGTGGGCAGTTCCGATGGCGGAACCGGCTGGCCGTTGCATCGCAAACCGGTGAAGCTGGTGGCCATGCTCGCCGCGCTCGACGAGATGGTGGGCGCCGCGCGGCCTGCGCCTGCGCGGCGCAGAAGCGGCGGCCATTCGCGCCTGCCTCGGCAGGAGGCCTTCCAGCCGTCCCAGTTTCAGGGTCTGGACGCGAGCATGCAACTCGCCAGCGGCCGATCGGTGCCGTTCCAGCATCCACCGCAGGTGCCACCCGGCGCGGGTGGCGACCGCGGTTTCGCCCACACCCAGCCGTTCACCGGCGTGTTGCCGCCCACCATGGCACCCGCTGTGCGCGGAGCACGCCGCCGTTCGCCCGATACCGAGTTTCCGCCCACGCGGCCCCTGCTCAATGGCGTGATGTCGCCCGTGGCCCCGAGGGTCGAGCCGCCCGCGCGGCCCGGCGTGATGGGCATGACCGACTTCGGCAGCCTGGAAGATCTGCCGTCGCCACCGGCGCCTGCACCGCGTGCCACGCGCTCGCCCCGCTCGAAGCTCAGCGTCGAGAAAGCGCCGGTGCCCGAGGTCGCGCGCGGTGACATGCTGCTCGTGGCCGAAAGCCTGGTGGAAGGCCGCATCCTCCTCAAGCGCTTTCGCAAGTACGGCCTGACAGTGGACTGGTCGCGCGAGGCCGCACAGTCGCTGAGCATGCTCAAGGCGCACCCCTATCGCGTGGTCGTGATCGATCGTCTCCAGGGCGTCCCCGACGCCAACCAGATCTGCCGCACCGCCAAACAGACCAAGGGCCCGAAAGGGGCGCCGGTGGTCATCATGTTCGCGCCCACCGCCGGCAGCATGGACCGCATGAAAGCCGGCCTGGCCGGCAGCGACGCCTACCTCTCGCGCTCGGTGGGCGAAGCCGACCTGTACAAGGTGCTGGCCCAGCACCGGCTGGTCAGCCTGGACGGATTCGCGCCTACCAACGTGGGGTTCTGACGTCGCCGGAGCGCCTCAGGCAGCGGAGGGAGACAACGCCATCCAGAAACACCGCGGAACTGGCTTCGCCAGGCCGCAGGTGTTGCCCCCTCGAGGGGGTGACGCACCATAGGTGCGGCGCAGGGGGGAGCCTGGTCTAGCCGTGCAGGTCGTCGCGGCGGGCGATTTCCAGCAGCCGCTCGAGTTCGTGCGGGTGGTTCTTCTGGTTGTGGCGGTGCCATACCGCGATCAGCGCCATGCAGCCGGCCACCAGCACGCCAAAGGCTGTGATGGCCGCGAAGGCCGACCAGCCCATGCCGGTGGAGAAGCTGTACAGGGCGCCCAGGCCGAGGATGCAGGCCTGCTCGTTGAAGTTCTGCACCGCGATCGAGCGCCCGGCGCCCATCAGGTTGTGGCCCCGGTGCTGCAGCAAGGCGTTCATCGGCACCACCAGGAAGCCGCCCAGCCCGCCGAGCAGCACCAGGAAGGGCGCGGCCACCCAGACGTTGTCGATGAAGTTCATCAGAATGACCAGCAGGCCCATGCCGATGCCCAGTGGCATCACGCGCGTCGCCTGGTCCAGCCGCATGCGCAGGGATGCAATCACCGCACCCACCGCCGTGCCCACCGCCACCACGCCCACCAGCGACGACGCCTGGGTGCTGCCATAACCGAGGGCCGCACCGGCCCAGGCCAGCACGATGTAGCGCAGGTTGCCCGACACACCCCAGAACAGCGTGGTGGTGGCCAGCGAGATCTGCCCCAGTCGGTCGCGCCAGAGCCGGCTGTTGCAGCGCCAGAAGTCCGGCAGCAGCGTCAGCGGGTTTTTCGGCATGGGGCGTGGCGTCACGCCGGTGAGAGGGATGCGCGTGTTGAACCAGGCCGCCAGCGCGTACACCACCACCAGCGCGGCCACGGCGGCCTCGGCCGGGTGGGAGATGCCCGTGTGGATGCCGGGCACGTCGATGGCCAGCAGTTTCGAGGAAATCCAGGGGCCGACCAGCTGGCCGCCGAGCAGTACCCCGAGGATGATGGAGGCGATCGTCAGGCCTTCGATCCAGCCGTTGGCCTTGACCAGTTGCGAGGGCGGCAGCAGTTCGGTGAGGATGCCGTACTTGGCCGGCGAGTAGGCCGCCGCGCCCAATCCCACCAGGGTGTAGGCAAGCAGCGGGTGCACGCCGAAAAGCATCAGGAGGCAGCCCGCCACCTTGATGGCGTTGCTGATGAACATGACCTGCCCTTTGGGCCGCGCATCGGCGAACGCGCCGACGAAGGGCGCGAGCACCACGTAGAACAGCGCGAACAGGGGAACGAGTGCCGCTTCCTGCCAGCCCGGGGCACCGCGGGTGCGCAGCAATTCGATGGCCGCGATGAACAGCGCGTTGTCAGCCAGAGAGCTGAAGAACTGCGCCGTCATGATGGTGTAGAAGCCGCGCTTCATGGAGATGATTTTGTGTGCCGAGGCGCTTCAGCCCATGGGGGCCGGGTGGGGGTCGCCGGGCTTTTTGTGCGACAGTTGACGGTCTCCAGACGAAGCCGGGTTATAGCATGCGGCCCTGGGGGCTCCGGGGCGTTCCACCCCGGGTTTTCACCCGGCAGGCCATCGCCGGCCCGTCGCGCGACTTACCGCACGTTCCCCTCCCGCCGATCCTTCTTTCTCATGCCACGTCCGATCCTCGCCACCGTCCATTCCGACGCCCTGCGACACAACCTCTCACGTGCCCGCCACTTCGCGCCCGACGCGCGCGTCTGGGCGGTGGTCAAGGCCAACGCGTACGGCCACGGCATCGAGCGCTGCTTCGACGCCCTGCGCGCCGCCGATGGCTTTGCCCTGCTCGATCTGGCCGAGGCCGAGCGCCTGCGCGCGCTCGACTGGCGCGGCCCGATCCACCTGCTCGAAGGCGTGTTCGAACCGCGCGACCTGGAACTCTGTTCGCGCCTGCACCTGTGGCACACCGTGCACTGCACCGAACAGATTGACTGGCTCGCGGCGCACAAGACCCAGGTGCCGCACCGCGTCTTCCTCAAGCTCAACAGCGGCATGAACCGGCTGGGCTTCACACCCGCCGCCTTCCGCAGCGCCTGGGCACGGCTCAATGCCCTGCCACAGGTGGACGAGATATCGCTCATGACGCACTTCAGCGACGCCGACGGCGCGCGCGGCATCGCTCACCAGGTCGCCGCGTTCGAGGAGGCCACCGCCGACCTGCCGGGCGAGCGCACGCTGTGCAACAGCGCGGCCATCCTGCGCCACGCGAAGCACGCCTTGCGTGGCTCGGCCAGCCTCTCGGCCGACTGGGTGCGTGAGGGCATCGCCCTGTATGGCAGCGCGCCCGACTTCCCCGAGAAACGCGTCACCGACTGGGACCTGCAGCCCGCCATGACGCTGTCCAGCCGCATCATCGGCACGCAGTCGCTGCAGCGCGGCGACACCGTGGGCTACGGCTCGGCGTTCACGGCCGACGGCCCGATGCGCATCGGCGTGGTGGCCTGCGGTTATGCGGACGGCTACCCGCGCCACGCGCCCACGGGCACCCCGGTGCTGGTGAACGGCGTACGCACCCGTGTGATCGGCCGGGTGAGCATGGACATGCTCACGGTCGACCTCAGCGGTGTGGACACGGCGGGCATCGGCTCCGAGGTGGTGCTGTGGGGCCGTGCTGGCTCGGGCGAGGTGCTGCCCATCGACGAAGTGGCTTCGTCCGCCGGCACCATCAGCTACGAGCTCATGTGCGCGGTGGCACCGCGTGTGCCGTTCGGCGCGCCCTGATCAGGGCCGGCCTGGCGAACACGCCGCGAAGCCGTAGCGTTCGCAGAACGGGTTGCCCAGCAAGGGCAGCCAGCGTGGAATGTCATGGAACTCGCGTGCGACCTCGGCCAGCACGGTGTCGTGGAAGGCCTGGTAGCGGAAGCCTTCACCGTCCACCGCGAAGAAGGCCACGCCATCGACCTCGAAGCGCTTGGTGTTGACGCGTTCGAAGTACGGGGCGAAGTCGGCGAGGTTCGGTTCGTCGTACAGGAACACGCGGATCGGCTGGCCGTCGTAGCGGCGGAAGTCGATGATCTGGTCGTCCTGCCGCGCGTGGTGTTTGCCCACGCCGAACACAGGCACGTACTGTCCGTGGTGGAACGCGAGCATGGCGGCCGGGTTGTAGGTCCGGCCCATCAGTGTGGCGCCGGTCGGCAGGTCTTTCTCCAGCGCGGCCACAATGGCCCCGGTCTCGCGCAGGAACACCGCACGGTCGTAGATCTTGAAGGGCTGCCACCACGACAGTGGCGCCCAGGCAATGGCCGCGACCGCGATCAGGTGCGGTACCGACAGCGCGACCGTCCAGACCAGGCTGCGGCGCAGCGGGCGGGCATCCAGCCGCAGTCCTGCCCAGATCACGAACAGCGGCACGAAGCCCAGCACCCAGTGCAGGCCGATGCTGCGGCGCGTGCTCAGCAGCAGGAACACCACCATCGGGAACAGCCACAGCACGAGCAGCGCGCGGACCGTGGATTTCGACACACCGGGCGCATCGCCGCGCGCGGCCATGGCACGCCACAGCAGCCACGGGGTGAGCAGGTAGAGCGCCATCGCCACATACACCGCGAAGGTCTCGATGTTCCAGCTCGACCCTTCGTTGCGGTTGAACACGTTGAACATCACATTGCTCCAGCCGTGCGTGGCGTTGAAGGCGATGTTGAGCGCGATCGCGGGCAGGGCGAACACAAAGATCAGGAACGGCGCCCACCAGCGTTCGCGCCGCCAGCCGAAGCAGTGTGCCGCGTAGGCGAAGCCGAGCAGCGCGGCGAAGTATTTGGAGAGGAAGGCCAGGCCAAGGAAGGCCCCTGCCAGCGCGTACCAGGGGGCGCTGCCCGGACTCCTGTCTTGTGCGCTGCTGTCGGCGCGCAGGTAGCACCAGGCCGACAGCGCCATGAAGAAGATCAGCGGCGTGTCGGTCGTCACCAGCACGAACATCCACGACCACGGCATCGCCAGGTACACCGCGCCCGCCAGCCAGGCGCTGGCCTCGCGTTCCTCGGGGAGGAAGCGGCGCAGCAGGTCGACCACGCCGAGCGCGATCACGCTGGTGACCAGCAGGGTGAAGCTGCGCAGTGCCAGTGGGTGATCGCCGAAGTGGCGCAGCCCCGCGATCAGCCAGCCGACCATGGGCGGGTGGTCCGAGTAGCCCCAGGCCGGGAACACGCCCCACTGGTAGAAGAAGGCTTCATCGCCAGTCATGGGAAAACCGGCGGCAATGGCGACCTTCAGCAACAGCGTGAAGACGAATGTGCCCCAGAAGATCTGGCGCGAAGTGTGGGCGGAGAATTCGGAGGCGCGCATATCGTCAAGCGTCCAGTGCCAGCAGGCTCACGCCCACCACGATGAGGGTGCAGCCGGCCACACGCACCCAGGAAAACGGCTCACCGAGCCAGAGCACGCCCAGCGCGAGCGTGACCACGAAGCCCAGGCTCACGAGCGGGTAAGCCACGCTCACATCCAGCCGCGACAGCACCCACAGCCAGAGCACGGCGCTGGCACCGTACAGCATCAGGCCAAGCCAGACCAGCGGGCTGGTGAGGGCCTGCGCGTAGGTGCTGCCCACGTCGGCGGCGACGGGTGCACCCATGCCGCGCTTCATGGCAAGTTGCGCTGCCGAGGACAGCAGCACGCAGAACAGGGCCAGGCCCAGGGCGAGGGATTTCATGTGCGCTCCGGATTCAGAAACCGACGGTGGCGGCCAGGCCGATGGCACCCATCACCAGCAGCGTGCCCCAGCTGAAGGGATCTCGCAGGGCGAACTGCAGCGGGTCTTCACCGTGCAGCTCACGCCGCCCGGTCTTGAGCCAGATGCGCATGATCCACAGCAGCAGCACCGGCGCGGCGGCCCAGAGCCAGTCGGGGTGGGCGTAGAGCTTCTGACTGTTCTGGCTGTCGATGTACAGCGCGAGCACCAGCACCGCGAGAAAGCCGCTGGCCATGCCCATGGCGCGCAGCGAGGCCAGGTCGCGCGCGTGGTAGCCACGGCCCGGCGCAAGGCTGCTGCCGTCGTCCTCCAGTTCCTCGAGTTCGGCGCAGCGCTTGACCAGCGCGAGGCTCAGGAACAGGAAGATCGAGATCGCCAGCAGCCAGTTGGACAGGTCCACCCCCGAAGCCACGGCGCCCGCGCCGATGCGCAGCGTGTACAGCCCCGAGAGCACCAGCACGTCGATCAGCGCGAGGCGCTTGAGGTAGAGCGAGTACGCCAGCGTGGCCGCCGTGTAGGCCAGCAGCATCGCGGTGAAGCCGGCGGAGACCGACCAGGCGATCGCAAAGCCGAGCACCAGCATCGCGGCGCCCAGCGCCACGGCGGTGGGTATGCCGAGGGCACCCGAGGCCAGCGGGCGGTTGCGCTTGATGCGGTGGGCGCGGTCGTTGGGCAGATCCAGCAGATCGTTGAAAAGGTAGGTGGCCGACGCGCACAGGCCGAAGGCCAGGAACGCGAGCAGCACCACACCCCAGAGTGCCGGGTTGAGCGAGTGCGCACCCAGCAGGGGCACGAACAGCAGGCCGTTCTTGGACCACTGCTTGAGCCGGATCGCGCGCAGCAGGGTTTTCAGGCTCAGTGGTTCACGTTCGAACACGCGCGCCTGCGGGTGCGTGCGTCGCAGCGACGCCACCACGCCGGGCGACGCGTTCACCGCCACCGCTTCAGCGCTGCCGGCCCACACATCGAGGTCGTCCCGGCTGTTGCCGGCGTAGGCCCAGCCGCTGTGGCCGTGGGCCTTCGCGTGGGCGTCGATGGCGGCGCGCTTGTGGGCGCGGCTCAGGTTGATGCCGTCCTGCCGGGCATTGGTGCCCAGCGTGTCGTCGAACACGGCCAGGTGGGCGGCCACGTCTTGCACGATGCGCGCGTCGGCCGCGCTGGCGAGCACCAGCGGCCTGCCCCGGGCATGTTCGTCGCGCAGGAACTGCACGAAGGGTTCGTGAAAGGGCAGGCGGGCCGGGTCGGGGCGCACGGCGCTGGCCAGCCGTTGCTTGAAGGCCGCCTTGCCCAGCGGCAGCCACGCCAGCATGCGCAGGAGGTTCAGCGGGTTGCGTCGCACGAACAGCATGGCCGATTCGTGCAGGGTGTCGCTGGGCGTGAGCGTGCCGTCCAGGTCCACGTAGAGCGGACAGGTATCGGGTGCTGGGGCGGTGGAGGCGGAAAGCGTCAAGCGGGCGGTCCGTGGTGCGGAAGGCCGATTTTAGGTCGCCCTCCGTGACACCCGAGGCCCCGACGCTAGGGTTGGGCGTTGCGCAGCGTGGCTGGTGTCTTCAGGCGGCCGGACAGCCAGTGCAACGCGATCGCCGGCACCAGCAGGCAGAGCATGCCCAGGGCCCAGGTGATCCACACCAGCGGCGTGATCCAGCTCATGAGACCGCCGGCGGACGGCAGCACCTGGGCCAGCCACTGCACCAACGTCAGCCAGGCGCCCTGCATGGCTTTCAGCCATGCGGGATCGATCCACAGCGCCAGCCACGCCGGCACCGGCCACTGCCCGGCCGCCACGGCTGCGTCAGTGGCCTGGCCCGAGGCCACCAGCGTCAGCAGCCATTCGGTGATCTGCACCGACGCGGTGGCCAGTCCGGTCCAGCACAGCGCGAGCAGGCCGAAGACACCCCAGATCAGCGCCTTCATGACAGGGCTCCCACAGGGCGCGACGCGTGCGCGGTGTGGGGCCACTGGCGCCAGGCGCGGATCAGCGCATCCAGCAGCGCTGCCTCGCCTTCGGCCTCATGGCCGTCGGCCTGCACCACGGCCTGGCACAGCTCCACGACCTGGGCACGCAGCGCCGGGTCCTGGACCTCGGCGAGCAGCTGCTCGCGGGTCGTGCTGTCCATGGCGGCGGAACCCGTCCACTGGCCGCCAGCCGCCGTCAGCAGGTCTTCGCAGAAGGTGTCGAGCACATCTTTCAGCGCTTCGGGCGAAAGCCCCAGGCGCCGCGAGGCGTGCAGGCGATCGAGCGCGCGGATTTCGGTGAGCGAGTAGTTGCCATCGGCCACGAGGGCCGTGGCCAGCAGGCGCGCGGCGGCCTGCGGGCTGTCGGTGGGATAGGAACGCATGAATGCCTCGTGTCGGGATGCCCTTGCGGGCGAGGCCCCGAGCGTAGCCAGTTCGGGGCATCGGAAAAAGCAGAAAATCAGGGAACAATTGTCCTGAAATTCCGAATCATGCACCCGGAACTCAACTACAAGCACCTCTATTACTTCTGGGTCACGGCCAAGGAGGGGGGCATGTCGCATGCTGCGGCCCGCCTGGGCATGGCGGTGCAGACCGTGAGTGCACAGGTGCGGCTGCTGGAACAGTCGCTGGGCCATGCCTTGTTCAAGCCGGCCGGGCGGGGTCTGGCGCTTACCGAGGCGGGCCAGACCGCGCTGGAGCTGGCCGAGCAGATATTCCAGCTGGGCGAGCAGCTTCCCACCGCCGTGGGCGATGCCGCGAGCCAGCAGCGCGTGCGCCTCGTGGTGGGCATTTCCGATGGCCTGCCCAAGCTCGCCGTGCGCGACCTGCTGGCGCCCGCCATGACCGAGGCCAACCTGCGCCTGTTGTGCCACGAGGACAGCTTCGACGATCTGCTCGCTGCGCTCGCGCTGCACAGGCTCGATGTGGTGCTGTCGGACCGGCCGGCACCGGCGAACCCCAACCTCAAGCTGTACAGCCACGCCATGGGCTCGTCGCCGCTGGGCTGGTACGCGCCGAAGGCGTGGCACACCCAGGCCCGGCGCGACTTTCCGCGCAGCCTGTCGCAGGTGCCGGTGCTGCTGCCCACGGCGCAGTCCTCCGTGCGCCTGCGCATCGACCAGTGGTTTGAACGTCAGGGCGTGCAGCCGCGCGTGGTGGGCGAGTTCGAGGACAGCGCGCTGCTGGCCACCTTCGGTGCGTCCGGCATGGGCGTGCTGCCCGCGGCCGAGCGCATGCGCGAACCGTTGGCGCAAGGCTATGGCCTGAAGTGGATCGGTCCCTGCGACGGTGTACAGGAACACTTCTATGCCATCGGCACCGCGCGCAAGGTGCAGCACCCGCTGGTGCAACGCCTGCTCAGCGCGTCAGTGGCGTGACGCCGCGAGTGAGCGGGCCCGCCAGCGCGCCACCGCCACGAACAGCGCGCCCACCAGCAGAAAGGCGATCAGCAGGCCGAGCGCGTTCAGCAGCGTGCGCGCGTAGCCCAGCACGGTCACGTCGATGAACGGATAGGGGTAAGTCTGCAGCCACAGGCCGCGCAGCAGCGCATAGGCCAGGTAGGCCAGCGGCCAGGTGGCCCATGCCAGCGGCGCCCACCAGGCCATGCGTGTCGGGGGCACGGCGAACCACCAGTGCAGCACGGTCAGCAGCGGCACCGCGTAGTGCAGCATGACGTCCGCCAGCTTCTGCAGGCCTTGCGGATCCCACACGTGGCGCAGCAGCAGGTGGTAGGCCAGCCCCACCAGCGTGATGCTCACGGCCACTGCCGAGGCGACGGCCGGGCGCTGGAACCACCGCCCCGGCCGGCTGGCGGGCCGCATCAGCGGCACGCTCAGGCTCAACGCCACCAGCAGGTTGGTGAGTACCGTGAAGTACCCCAGGTAGATCACCAGAGCGCCCACGGGCGTTCCACCCTGGGCGGTGCTCAGCCGCAGCGAGAGAAACAGCTGCAACCCGAGGGCGAACCAGGCCGTGGCGGCCACCAGCAGCGTGAAGCGCGGGTGGCGCCAGACCATGTCAACGCGTGGCCGGTGCTGTGGGGGCCGCGCAGACGAAGGTGCAGCCCGGGGGCGTGCGGCCGACGAAGCGGCCGTCCGGGCACTGCGTCACGTCCTGCGTGCACATGATCGGCGAGCGTTCACCGGCCGGGGGTGCGGGTGTGGAACTGGCGCAGCCTGCGAGCCCGGCAGCGAGCACGGTGGCACAGAATGTGGAGGTGTTCATGCGGTGCATTGTGGGTGCAAGGCGTGTCAGCGGGGCGGCGTTGTCGTGTCGGGACGCGGGGACTCCGGCGGGGCGTCCACCATGGCGACCGCCGCGGCCCGGGCGCGCACGCGCGTGGCCGTCTGGATGCCCCAGACCGCCACGAACATGGCCGCGATGGCCGGGCCGATCACGAAGCCGTTGATGCCCATCACCGCAATGCCGCCGATGGTGCTGATGAGCACCAGGTAGTCGGGCATGCCGGTGTCCTTGCCCACCAGCAGCGGGCGCAGCAGGTTGTCCACCAGGCCGATCACCAGCACGCCGTAGAGCGTCAACCCCACGGCCTGGAGGACGTCGCCGGAGACGAACAGCCAGATGGCCACGGGGCCCCACACCAGGCCTGCGCCCACGGCGGGCAGGAGGGAGAGCACGGCCATCAGCACCGCCCACAGCAGCGCGGCGTTCACGCCCAGGAACCAGAAGGCCAGGCCACCGAGCGCACCCTGCACCAGCGCGACCACGAGGTTGCCTTTCACGGTGGCGCGCAGCACGGTGCCGAACTGTTCCAGCAGCTCCTGCTTGTCGTCGGGCGGCAGGGGAATCGCCAGCCGGATCGAGCGCACCAGGCTGCCGCCATCGCGGATCAGGAAGAACGCGAGGTACAGCGTGATGCCGAGGCTGATCACCAGGCCCAGCGCGTCCTGGCCGAGGTTGAAGGTCTGGGTGGCGATGAACTGGCTGCCCTGTGTGGCGGCCTGCGTCAGCTTGCGCTGGATGAGATCGATGTTGCCCAGGCCGAAGCGCGCGAGCAGGTCCGTGAGCCAGTCGGGCAGCGCCTCGAACATGCGGCGCAGCAGCAGCGCAGGCTTGAGCTCCCCGGAATCGATGCGCGCATAGAGCTGGCTGGCCTCGCGCGCCAGAGAGCTGGCCACCAGCACCGCGGGCAGCACCACGATCACGAGCGCGGCCAGCATGGTGGTCAGCGCCGCGAGGTTGCGGCGCTGACGCATGCGAGGCAGCAGCCAGCGGTTCATGGGCGCGAACAGCAGCGCGATGATCGCGCCCCAGAGGACGGTGCCATAGAACGGCAGCAGGATCCAGATGAACGCCGCCGTCACCGCCACCAGCAGCACCCGCAGCATCAGCGAGCCAGACACGGGGGCGATGGAGGGCGGGGTGATGGCGGGCTCGGCGGGTTTGTCCGGAGGCGGAGCTTCGGTGGGTTCGGTCATGGTCGCGGCGGAAGTGTTGGTCGCTGCGAGTATGAGGCCGAAGGGTCCTGCCGACCATGGCCAGGCCGCAGCATCGACGCCCGGGCCTGGTCAAGCACCCCCAGCAGCTCGTTCGCCACCCGTGTGATCGAAGGGTCCTCGCCATCGTCGCCGCCGCGAGGCGCGAGCGCCTCCACGGCCAGCGCCAGCCGGTAGGCGCGCTCGAGGGCTTCAGCGAGTTGCAGCACATCGGGTTCGGGCTGCATGGGGTTGGCCTAGAAGGCGCGCGCCAGCATCAGTGAGCCCAGTGCCAGGAACACGCTGTAGAGCGCACGCTGGAACACCGGCAACGGCAAGCGGTTCCGCAGGGTCGCTCCGATCCAGAGTCCCGCGAAGGCGGCCACGAGCGCGATGGCGTGGCCGGTGAGTGGCACCGCCGCGCCGCTGAGCACGGCCAGCGGGCCCAGCCGTGCCGCCAGGGCCAGCGTGGCCACCAGGAAGCTCAGGCCCAGCGCCTGGATGAGCACATCCTTCTCCAGCCGCAGCGACTGCAGGTACGGCACCATCGGCATCACGAACACACCCGTGGCGGCCGTGAGCAGGCCGGAGAACAGACCCGCCACACCACCGGCCGGCAGCGCAAGCCGGCCCGGCGAGGGCAACGCGGGCCTGGCCAGGCCCCACAGGCCGTAGGCCACCAGCACCACACCCAGCGTGGCACGCGCGCCCGAACCGGCACTGCCGAGGTCGGGCAACGGGCTCCAGACCGTGGCCAGGGCCAGCATCAGCCACATGGGCCACAGACGCCGCGCGAGGGTGCGACCATGCGGACCCACGCATTGGGCAATATTCGTCAACAGCGAAGGAATCAGCATCAGCGTGGCCGCCGTGGCGGTGGGCATGAACAGGCCGAGCAAGGCCATCGAGAAGGTGGGCAGGCCCATGCCCGAAACGCCCTTGACCGCGCCAGCGGCCAGGAAAACGAAGGCGATCAGCGCGAGCGTGAAATGGTCCATGGGCGGATGTTGCGACCCGGTCGCAGCGGTGTCCATCGGCCATCGCCGGAGGTATCCTTCGCCGATTCCGGAGGATCGCCCGATGACCGCCCCACGCACCGCGCCCACCTACCGCATCGATCCGTTCGATCTGCGCCTGTTCGCCGCCATCGTCGAGCACGGTTCGATCACCGCGGGCGCGCGCCACATCCACCTGTCGCTGGCGGCGGCGAGCACGCGGCTGCAGCAGCTGGAGCACGCCATCGGCGCGACCCTGCTGCTGCGTTCCCGGCAGGGCGTGCGCACCACCGATGCCGGCCGCACGCTGCTGCTGCACGCCGGCCGCCTGCAGCGCGACATGGAGGCGCTGCACGCCGACATGGCGGCCCACGCCCACGGCGTGCGCAGCACCGTGCGCCTGCTCTGCAACACCGCGGCGATGACCGAGCACCTGCCGGGGCTGCTGGGCCGCTTTCTCGTGGCGCATCCCGACATCGACGTCGACCTGCGCGAACTCGGCAGCCGCGACACGCTGATGTCCATGCGCCAGGGTCAGGCCGACATCGGCATCGTGGCCGACAACGTCAGCACCGAAGGCCTGAACACGCGCTTCTTCCGGGAGGACCGGCTGGTGGCGGTGTTGCCGCGCGAAGGCCGGCGCGCCACGCGGCAACCGCTGCCGTTCACCGACCTGCTGGAGAAGCCCTTCGTCGGCCTGGCAAGCGAGAGTGGCCTCAGCCGCCTGCTGCACGACAGGGCGTTGCAGCATGGCCGGGGCCTGCACCACCGCGTGCGCGTGCGCGGGCTGGACACACTGATGCAGCTGGTGGGGGAGGGCGTGGGCGTGGCCGTGGTGCCGCAGGCCACCGCGCGGCGCCTCGCCAGCGATCGCGTGGTGGCACGCCCGCTGAGCGACGCATGGGCCACACGGCAACTGCTGCTGTGCACCGCCGGCGACACGCCCACCGGCGCAGGTGCCGCCGCCCTGCATGCCTTCCTGGCGCAGGCCAGCGATTGAGCCCACCCGTTGTCACCGAACCGGAGCGCGACACGCACCGAGTGCCACAACCGTGGCCGGAGGCATCCAGGGTCCGGCTCCGCCGGCCCGAGATGCCGTCCCCCCTCCCAGCGCCGGAGGCGCGCCAGAGAGGGAGGAAGCCGCACAGCGGCGCAGGGGGGGAGCTCACACCGCCCGCAGCAGGCGGGCCACCAGCTGCGACTGGCTGTGCACGCCGACCTTGATGAACACGCGTTTGAGCGTGGTGCGCGCGGTCTCGTAGGACGTGCCCGCTGCCAGCGCAGCGGCGCGCAGCGTGAGGCCGCTGACCAGGCCCATCACCAGCCGCGCCTCGGACGGCGTGCAGCCGTAGAGCTGGCGCAGCGCGTCGTGGGACACGGGGTCGTTGGGCTGCAGGGTGGTGGCCGTCAGCAGGGCCAGCGGCTGCCGGGGCAGGTAACGCCCTGCCGCGCCGCGCGCCGGTGAGGCCTGCAGACTGAGCGTGGACGAGGCCGTGGCCGCCAGCGTGAGCGTGTCGGGTGGCGCTCCTGCCGCTGGCGAGAGCGCGGCCTTCACCATCGCCTGCAACCGTTCCAGCGTGGCGCGCGAACCCGTGGTGAGCCGCCCCTCGCGCAGCCGCAGGCCATTCGTGCCGCGCAGCAGCGCCTCCATGGACGCGTTGGCGTACATCACCCGCAGATCGCGGCCCACCAGCGCCACGCCGTGGTGCAGGTGGTCGAGCGCGGCCATGCCCCGCCCCGTGGCTTCGGCGTGTTCCAGCCGAACCGCGAGGCGCAGGGCGCGTGTCATGTGCCGGCTCAGACGTTCGAATGCGGCCACCTCGCGCCGGTTGAAGGTGGGCATCCCGGGTTCGCGCAGCAGCGTGACGTTGGCCACCACCTCGTCCTCGGCGAAGAGTGTGTTGCCGATCGTGTGGCGAAAGCCCTGCGGCCGCATCCACTCGTTGTAGTAGGCCGAGCGGTAGAGCGCGCCATCCTCGCGCAGGAAGGCGTCGAGGCGCTCGTTGGTGCGCACCACGCCCGGGCGGTGCAGGCGCTCGCTCACGCGGATCCAGGGGTTGTCGCGGGCGAAGTAGAGGTCGTTGAACCCCGCCAGCCAGCGCGGCGCGACGCCTTCGAGCGCGACCGGGCGGATCCGGCCGGACAGCTTGTCGAGGAAATAGAAGGTCTGCCCGTTGGAAGGAAAGGCCTGCGCGCACAGACGCATGGCCTCGGCCCAGGCGTCAGGCTCGAACACCGTGCGGTAGACGGTGTCGGTCAGCGACTCTTCCAGATCGGCTCGCATGTCGGCCAGCGTGCACCTTGAAATGAAGGGGATGCGCCCCGCTCCCATTGGGGGCAGCGTGGCGTGCTACACATTTTTGAGCTCGCCCATTGTGGTTGCGCGACGCCGATCCTTCAAGCGGAATGCGCACTAGCGCCTGACACCCTTTCTTTTCTCACCGGCGTGCCGGCGACGCGCAGCCCGCTCAAGGGCGGTAGCTCCTTCACGCGCGTGGTCTGGGTCGAACCCCGGGCGTGCGCAGTGCGGGGCACGGGCACCCAGCGGGCCGCCCAGAGCGCCCCGGTGCGCACGGCTTGTTGTCGCGTTCCCGTCGATCCACTGCCAGAACCCGCCAGGCCGGTGCCCGTTTGGGGAGGTCGCTGGCCCTTTTTCATGCCGGCAAGGCCGTCATTTGTAACCGTTCGTCGATCCGATTTTTAATAAATTTTTAATTAATATCAACCTAATATAAGTGAGTGTGCGCTCGCATTTGTGAAAGCATAAGAGACGAGAAAATCCGCGGATTTTTTGTTATTTGTCAAAAAAACATTAATAAAAACAACATTCTGTTAAATATGACAAGGTCATATTGGATGAATCTTCATACATCAAATTTCACGAATTCGTTACTTTTATCGCAGCAATGAGGTCGTGAATCGTTGAAGACTGGCGTGCGCCGATATAGTGCGCGCATGTAACAAAAGGCACGACTGTGTGCGGAGGTTTCTTCCGTCCGGCCGTGCCGGCGGTGGTCCGGTTGGCCACCTGGCGGGAACACACGCGGCGTCGCTCCGCGTGGCAGTAGAGGGAAAACCATGCTTCGTTTTTTTGCACGTGGTCTGGCCACGGGTAAGGGCGCCCTTGCGCCTTCGACAGCCATCGCGGCGCCCCGGGCCTCGCGGATCGTGCGGGCGTTCGGCTTGCTGGCGGCGCTCACCGTGTTCGCGGGCGCGGCGCACGCCACGCTGGTCGTGAGCCAGTCGGTGAGCGCCAGCACGATCGTGGTGGGCGAGCGCACGCGGCTGACGATCACCATCAGCAACGACAGCGCGCAGGAGGACGGCGCGCAGCTCGTCAATACGCTGCCGCCCCAGCTCCGGCTGTACCCGGCCGGGCATCCGGGCTACGTCGCGCCGACCACCTCTTGCGCGGGTGCCACGCTCAGCCCGGCCCCAGGTGCCGGCCCCGGTGGCGTCGACGTGCTCACCGTCAGCGGCTTCACCATCCCGCCGTACGCGGGCGGGGTCGATGGTTTCTGCACGATCTCGGTGGACCTCACGTCCTACAACGGCGGCGGCACCTGGAACAACGTCATCAACGCCACCGACCTCATGCCCGCGGCCGCTTCGCCCGCGCAGCAAAGCGTGCTGGTCAACAGCATCCTGCTGCCGGCGGTGTCCAAGAGCCTGGGCGGTGCCACGCTGGTGCAGGGCGCCTCGCGCACCGCGACCATCACCTTCACCAACCCCAACAGCGGCGTGAACATCCCGTTCACCAGCTTCACGGATTCGCTGCCGTCCAACCTCGAGGTGCTGGGCATCGTCGGCAACACCTGTGGCAGCAGCACCAGCTTCACGGCCGGCAGTGTCACGCTCACCGGTGGCGCCATTCCGGCCGGCTCGCCCGGCACCTGCAACCTGCAGTTCACCGTGCGCGGCGTGCTCGCCGCCGGTCAGGCGTCCGCCGCGGGCACCAACACCATCGCGGCCGGTGACGTGGGCAACACGCGCGGCCTGACCTACCCCGGCACCACCACCAACATCACCGTCAACAGCCCGATCACGCTGGCCAAGGGTTTCTCGGTCACGCCGCTGACCGCGGGTGCCGACTCGCTGCTGACCGTGCGCATCGGCAACAACAGCAGCGCCCCGCTGACCATCGTCGGCCTGAGCGACACCGTGGGCACCGGCTGGCCTGCCGCGTTGCGCAACTCGGGCGCCATCGGCGCGGCCAACCTGCTCGGCTGCGGCGCCGGCGCGAGCCTGGCCACGGGCACCGACGCGGGTGTCGACAAGGGCTTCGTGCTAAGCGGCGCCGAGGTGCCGGCCGGCGGTGAGTGCCGCATCCAGTTCAACGTCACCTCCACCACCACCGGCACCCACACCAACAGCTTCGCTTCGGGTGCGGTGAGCAACGCGCAGGGCTTCACCTCGCCGGCGCGCAGCGCGCCGATCGAGGTGCGCGACAACGCGCTCACCGTGGCCAAGGCGATCACGCCCACCACCGTGGCGCCTGGCGATGTCGCCACCTTCGCGGTCTCGGTGACCTCGTTCAGCCTCTCGCCACAGACCAGCGTGACGTTCACCGACACGCTGCCGACCGGCATGGTGTACGTGGATGCCAGCAATGGCGGCATCGCGCCAACGATCACCGGCGGCTGCAGCTTCAGTGCGCCCATGCCGGCACCGCTGGTGACCGCGCCCGCGTTCACCTTCGACTTTCCTGGTGCCGCGCCGGGCGGCACCACCTGCGTGGTGCGCTTCACCGCGCGCGTGCCCGACAACGCCGCACCCGCCACCACCCTCACCAACGCCAGCTTCGGCGCGGGCAACGGCACGGTGTCGGGCACGGCCGGCGCGGTCAGCCTCACGGCGGTCAACCCGCTGGTGGTGACCAAGACCTTCGACGGCGTGGTCGCGCGCCAGCGCTTCCAGGGCACGCCGTCGGTGGTCCAGATCGAACTGACCAACAACAACTTCTCGGCGCTCTCCAGCGTGGCCTTCAGCGACACGCTGCCCGCCGCGCTGCGCGTGGCGAGCCCGGCCAATGCCACCACCACCTGCGGCGGCACGGTCACCGCCAACCCGGGCGACACTGGCTTCTCGCTCAGTGGCGGCAGCCTCCCGCCGCGCGCGGGTACTTCGCCGTTCGCACCGGGCCAGTGCAGCGTGCGGGTGAACGTGGTCGGTGGCACGGTGGGCGTGCACACCAACACCATCCCGGTCAACGCCGTGACCGCCACCGGCACCGTGGCCAACGTGCCGGGCAGCACCCTCCGCAACCTGAACGCCACCAGCGCCACGCTGGAGTACCTGCCCGCACTCACGGTCGCCAAAACCTTCCTGACCAACCCGGTGCAGGTCGGCGGCACGAGCCGCGTGCGCATCACGCTGGGCAACACCGGCAACGGCCAGCTCACCGGCGTGAGCGCTACCGATCCACTGGCGGGCACCGGCCTGACCATCGCCGCCCCGCCGAACGCCAGCACCACCTGCGCGGGCCCTGTGGCACTCAACGTGCCCGCGGGGGGCACCAGCGCCGCGATCTCGGGCGCCACCATCGCCGGCGGCACCAGCTGCGACTTCCTGTTCGACGTCGTCACCAGCACCGGCACCGCCTCGGTGAACACGCTGGCGCCGGGCGCCGTCACCGCCGACGGCGGCGTGGCCAGCACCACCACCACCACGGCCACGCTGAACAAGGTCACCAGCAGTGTGAACCTCACCAAGGCGTTCACGCCGACCACCATCGCGGGCCCGGGCAGCGTCTCGCGCCTGACGATCAGCATCGACAACACCAGCGCCACCGCGCTCACCAACCTCGCGGTCAGCGACGCCATGCCCTCGGGCATGGTGGTGGGCGTCGTGCCCAATGCCACCACCACCTGCGCCGGTGGCCTGGTCGACGCGCCCTCTGGCAGTGGCACGGTGCGCCTCTCTGGTGGGAGCCTGGGTGGCAACAGCGCATGCACCGTCTCGGTGGACATCACCTCGTCGGTCGTCGGCACGCTGAACAACACGCTGCCGGCCGGTGCCATCACCAACACCCAGGGCGTGACCAACGCCTCGTCCTTCACCGCCAACCTGGCCTCGCTCGCCGGCCTGGGCGTGGAGAAGCACTTCGAACCGCCTGCGGTGGCCGCAGGACAGCCCGCGCTGCTGGTGATCCGCGTGCGCAACTCGCTCCCGCAGGCGCTCACCAACATTTCCACGACCGACCACCTGCCCGCCGGCATGGTGGTGGCCACGCCCGCGAACGCCAGCACCACCTGTGCCGGCGCGGTGGTCACCGCCGCGGGTGACCGTGTGTCGTTCCGCGGCGCGCAACTCGCCGCCGGTCCGAGTGAATGTGTGGTGCGCGTCAACGTGGTCGTGCCGCTCGCGGGCGCCTACGTCAACACCATTCCGGGCGGCACCGTGATCGCCAACGAAGGCGCGGTGACGAACCCGCAGCCCGGGCCCAGCGCCACGCTGCACGTGCTGCAGCCGCCCACGCTGGCCAAGGCCTTCGCCACCTCGCCGGTGGCGCCGGGCACGCCCAGCCGCCTCACGATCACCATCACCAATCCGAACGCCACGCAGGCCCTGACCGGCGTGGCCTTGCGCGATGAACTGCCCAGCGGCCTGTTCGTCGCCCAGGTGCCCAACGCGTCCACCACCTGCGCGGGTGGAACCGTGAGCGCCATCGCGTCTGCCACCGGGGCGCAGGTCGCTGGCGCCACGGTGCCCGCCGCCGGCTCCTGCACGTTCTCGTTCGACACCGTCTCGAACGTGCCCGGCCTCTACACCAACACCATTCCCACCGGTGCGCTCACCAGCAACCAGGGCGTGAGCAACCCCGACCCGGCCAGCGCCACCGTGCGCGTGCTGCAGCCGCCGACCGTGCTCAAGACCTTCGTGCCGCCGACCATCTCGCCCAACGGCACCTCGCGCCTGACGATCACGCTGGGCAACGCGAACGCCGGCGCACAGACGCTGGCGCAGGCGATGGACGACCTGCTGCCAGCCGGCGTGCTGGTGGCACCGACGCCGGCCGTGGGTGGCACTTGCAGCACGGGCTCTGTCACGGCCACGGCCGGCACAGCGCTGGTGCGTTACGCCAGCGGCGCGACCATCCCGCCGGGGGGCTGCACGATCTCGGTGAACGTGACGGCCAGCGTGACCGGCACCTACCCGAACCGCATCCTGGCCGGCGCGCTGCGCACCGACGCGGGCGGCAACCCGACGCCGGCCGAAGCCGATCTGGTGGTCAGCCCGCTGGGCTCGATCTCCGGACGCGTCTACCTCGACGCGAACAACAACGGCGTGCACGACACCGGTGAAGCACCGCTGGCCGGCCAGTCGGTCAGCCTGATCCGCGCGCTCGACAGCGTGGTGCTGCAGAAGACCACCACCGACGCCAGCGGGTTCTACGTGTTCCGCGATCTGGCCGATTCGGCCTCGCTCGGTTCGGACTACACCGTGCGCTACCTCCGTGGGGGCAGCGACACCCTGGGCAGCGGTGGTTCACCGTCGCCCTCGGCGCAGACCAACCCCGGCAGCGGCAGCTTCCAGGCGCGGCTCACGCCGGCCTCGACCGCCGAAGCCAGCGTGGTGGGTGGCACCGGCATGGCCGGCTCGCCCAACAACAGCAACGTCGACTTCATTTCCCGTCGCAGCAACATCCGCCTGGATCTGGCGGGTGGCACCGTGTCCAGTGCGGTGAACCAGAACTTCGGCGAGCTGCTGCCTTCCGAGATTGCCGGCAAGGTCTATCGCGATGACAACAACAACGGCGTGGCCAACGGCACCGAGCCCGGCATCGCTGGCGCATCGGTCACGCTCTCGGGCCTGGACGACCTGGGCCAGGCGATCTCGCTCACGGCCACGACCGACGCCGATGGCAACTACCGCTTCACCGGCCTGCGCCCCAGTTGCAGCCCGCTCGCCGCGCCCACCTGCCCCGGCTATGTGGTGACGCAGGGCACGCAGCCCGCAGGCACCGTCAATGGCATTCCGAGTGCGGGCACGGTGGTCAACATCGGATCGGGCAGCACCACCGGCACCGCCGGCACGGCCTCCAACAGCGCGCCCGCCATCAGCAACGGCGCACCGGCCTACACCGTTCCGGCCGGCACCAGCCGCGTCGGCGGTATCGTGCTGCCGCCGAACGCCCGTTCCAGCGCCAACAACTTCGGCGAGATCGGCAGTGACCGCAGCATCAGCGGCCGCATCTTCATCGACCGCAACGGCGACGGCAGCTTCAACGGCAGCGATGCCGGCGTGGGCAGCGGCGCGCCCGGCGCGAACAACGTGCCGCAGACGCTGACGCTCACCGGCACCGACCTCAACGGCAACGCGGTGTCGATCACCACCACGACCGATGCCAGCGGGCAGTACACGTTCACCGGCGTGCCACCCGGTGCCAGCTACACGGTGACGTGCACCACCTGCGCGCCGCCCACCGGCTTCATCAACAGCACCACGCCGCTGGCATGGCCAGGCAGCACGGGCGGCACCGCCGGTGGCACGCAGGCCGTGCCCGCGATCACCGGCATCAACCTCAGCGGCCCGCAGACCGCGTCGGTGGACAACCACTTCACCAAGACGCTGCCGGGCAGCCAGATCTCGGGCGTGGTGTATTTCGATCCCGACAACAGCGGGGGCGTGTTCACGCCCGACGATCTGCCGGCACCGAACCAGACCATCGAGCTGCGCGACCAGGCGACCAATGCCCTGATCGCCACCACGACCACGGACGCCAGCGGCGCGTACCACTTCGCCGGCCTGCCGGCGGGCAGCTACCGCGTGGTCATGCCGGCGACACCGGCGGGCACCACCCCGGGCATCACCAGCGCCGGCACGCTGGGTGGCGCGCCCAACGGCACGCCCACTGCGCCGGGCACGGCGCCCGCGTCCATCGCCAGCATCACCGTGGCGGCGGACCAGAGCACCGCGAACCACAACTTCCCGCTGGTCTCCGACATCCGCATCGGTGGCCGCGTCTACGAAGACCGCAACCTCGACGGCCAGTTCGACGGCACCGACGTGGGACTGCCGGGCAACACCATCGGCCTGGTCGGCACCGATGCCTTCGGCAACGCGATCACGCGTTACACCACCACCGATGGCAGCGGCCAGTACAGCTTCACAGGCCTGCCGCCGGGCAGCTACACCGTGCGCCAGACGCAACCGCTGGGCTACACCAGCGTGGCCAACACGCCCGGCCCCGTCACCGGCGGCAGCGCCGGTGCGGTCGGCCCGCTGGGTGGCGCGGTCGAGACCGTCGCGCTCACCTTCAATGCCACGCCCGGCGCGGCGCTGCAGGTGAACTTCGGTGAAACGCAGGGCGGCGGCGTGCGCGGCTACAAGTCGGCGCGCATCGTCTCGCCGGCGGCTGCCGTGGGCGTGTCGCCCGGGGCCGAAGTGGTCTGGCAGGTGATCTACCAGAACGACAGCGCGTACCCCGTGACCATGGACGTGCGCGACACGCTGCCCGATTACATGACGCGCGCCGGCGCGCCCGCCGTCACCCACAGTGGTGGCAACGGCGGCGTGTTCACGCCCAACGCGGGCTACACCGGCACCGCGGGCGGTGACCTGCTCGGCTCGGCCAGCCTGCCGGCGGGCGCCTGGGTGTCGGTCGACATTCCGGTCGTCGTCACCGCCGGCGCCACCACCACGCGCTTCAACCAGGCCACGGCCGGGCCGCTGGGCATCCGCACCGATGCGGTGGACAACAGCACGCCCACCGGCGGCCCGGGCCAGCCGCCCTCGGGCGTGATCCCGGCCGGCAGCGTGCCGCAGACGCCGTACCAGACCGCCGGCCTGGACGCCACGGGCGTGCCGCTGTCCGCGCTGCCGGCCTCGCTGTCGGGCTACGTCTGGCGCGACAACAACGGCGACCGCCAGCGCGACGCCGGTGACACACCGATTCCCGACTGGGCGGTGGAGATCGTCGACAGCAACGGCAACGCCGTGGCCTGCCGCACCGTGCCCTCCAACAGCGCGCAGGGCTGCGTGAGCATGCCCGATGGCCGCAGCCTGTTCCGCACCGGTGCCGACGGCGCCTACGGCGTGATCGGGCTGGTGCCGGGTGACTACAACGTCTACTTCCGCGACCCGGCGAACAACGTCGTCTACGGCACGCCGCAGAACAGCGGCGGCGACACGAACTCGCGCCTGTCCAGCGGGCGCGACCACCTCGCCGTCACGCTGCTGCCCGGTGCCGACCTGCGCCAGCAGGACCTGCCGCTCGACCCCTCGGGCGTGATCTACGACGCCAACACCCGCGCGCCCATCGACGCCGCGCAGGTGCGCTTCTGCGGCCCCGCCGGCTTCAACCCGGCCACCATGCTGGTGGGCGGCGCGAGCTACGTGGCCTCGGGCAACTGTGCGCAAATGACAACGGGCTCGCTGGGCTTCTACCAGTTCCTGCTCGCACCCGGTGCGCCCAGCGGCGAGTACACGCTGTCGGCTTCGGCACCGAACTACGCGCCCACGCCGATCGCGTCCATTCCGCCGCAGCCGGGCGTGTTCACGCCCTCGGGTGCCTCGCCCTACCTGGTGCAGGCCCAGGCCGGCCCGCCGCCCATCGGGCAGCCGACCACCTACTACCTGCGCCTGAACCTGGCGCCGGGCATGCCCGACCTGATCCACAACCACATTCCGCTGGAGCCCTTCACCGGTGCCGGCCTGTTCCTGCAGAAGCAGGTGATGCGCGACGTGGTCGAGATCGGGGACTCGGTGCAGTACACGTTGCGCGTGAGCAGCCCCAACGGCGCGGCCACCAACGTGGTCATCACCGACAGCCTGCCCGCCGGCCTGCGCCTGATCCCGGGCACGGTGGTGCAGGATGGCGCGGTGGTGGCCGACCCGGCCGGCGCGCCCGGCCCGGTGCTGAACTTCGCCATCGGCGGCTTCGCGGCCAACACGCCCGTGACCGTGACCTACCGCGTGCGCGTCGGCGTCGGCGCCCAGCAGGGCGACGGCATCAACCGCGCGCAGGCGGCTGGCGTGGTGGGCGGCCTGCCCGTCACCTCCAACCGGGCGCAGGCGCGCATCCGCATCACCGGCGGCGTGTTCTTCCAGGAAGCCTGCGTGATGGGCAAGGTGTTCATGGACTGCAACCGCAACCGCATCCAGGACGCCGAGGAAGTCGGTATTCCCGGCGTGCGCCTGTACCTGCAGGACGGCACGCACCTGATCTCCGACAGCGAGGGCAAGTACAGCATCTGCGGTCTGCCTGCCCGCACCTCCGTGCTGCGCGTGGACCCGACCACGCTGCCCCAGGGCAGTGAGCTCGTGACCAGCAGCAACCGCAACGCGCTCGACGCCGGCAGCCTGTTCCTCGACCTGAAGTTCGGTGAGCTGCACCGCGCCGATTTCATCGAAGGCAGCTGCGCGCCCGCCGTGCTCGAACAGGTGGAGCAGCGCCGTCGACTCGGCCAGATCGTCGCCCCGCTGGTCGACGCCCCGACCCCCACCCCGCGCGTCTTCCGCTCGGGCCCGCCGGCCCGGATCGGAGGTGCGAAATGAAAGCCCGCCGTTCCATGCCTTTCATGCTGCCCATGCGATCCGCTCTGACCTCGGCCGTGCTGCTGTTGCCGCTCGGCATGGCGCTCGCGCAGACCGATGCGCTGGCGCCGCGCTTCACCCCCCTGGCCCCCGGCAGCGACCCGGCGCGCGGCCCCGGTGAAACCGCGTTGCCCGCGCCCACCACGTCGCTGCCGCTGGCCGCCAACTGGCGCGCCACCAGCCTGGCCGACAACGGCCAGCTGGTGCTCGAAGCCGCGCAGGACCAGGTCAGCGCCGATGGCCGTTCGGTGGTGCTGCTCACGCTGCGCCTGTTCGACCGCGACGGCCAGAAGGTGACCGCGCCCACCGACGTGACCGTGGCCACCAACAGGGGCCGCGTGCGATTGCCCGATGCCGCCATCGACGAACCGCCGCGCCAGACCCTGCGCCTGAACGTGCGCGGTGGCGAGGCCGTGGTCGAGCTGATCGCTTCGCACGAACCCGGTGATGCCGTGCTGCAGGTGCAGTCCGGCAACGTGGTGGTGCGCGGCAACGTCGGCATGGTCACCGAGCGCCGGCCCATGATCGCCGTCGGCGTGGTTGAGGGCACGCTCAACCTCAGCAAGCTCGACGCCTCGCAGATCAGCCCGGCGCGCGAGGACGACGGTTTCGAGCTGGAGCTGAAGCGCCACACCAATGGCTTCGACAACGGCAAGGGTTCGCTCGGTGCGCGCACCGCGTTCTTCCTCAAGGGCGTGGTGAAGGGCGACACGCTGCTCACGCTGGCCTACGACTCCGAAAAGGAATCGCGCGGCCGCCTGTTCCGCGACATCCAGCCCGACCAGTACTACCCGATCTATGGCGACTCCTCGCTGCGCGGTTTCGACGCGCAGTCGCGCCAGCGCCTGTACGTGCGGGTCGACCAGGGCCGCTCCTTTGTGCTGTACGGCGACTTCAACACCGGCACCGGTGGCCCGGCGCGCGAACTCAGCCGCATCAACCGCTCGGTCTCGGGTCTGCAGCTGCACCACGAGGGCGAGACCTTCGAGGCCAACGCCTGGGTGGTGCGCGACAACGTCGCCCAGGTGGTGGACGAACAGCCCGCGCGCGGCGTCTCCGGCCCCTACCGCCTCTCCAGCAGCGAAGGCATTTCGGGCTCGGAGAAGGTCGAGATCCTCACGCGTGACCGCAACCAGCCGTCCATCATCCTGCGCGCCGAACCCATGGTGCGCTTCGTGGACTACGAGTTCGAGCCCTTCGCCGGCAGCATCGTGTTCCGCGCGCCGGTGCCTTCGGTGGATGCCAACCTCAACCCGATGTCGGTGCGCGTCACCTACGAGGTGGAGCAGGGCGGGCCGAAGTACTGGCTGGGTGGCGTCGACGGCTCGTGGCGCATCACGCCCGCGCTGGAGATCGGCGCCAGCCACGTCGAGTCGCAGGACCCGGCCAACCCCTATCGCCTGAGCGGCGTGAATGCCACGCTGCGCCTGGGCGAGCAGAGCTGGGCGCTGGTGGAACTGGCGCGCTCCGAACGGGAGGCGCTGGGCGACCGGGGCAAGGGCGACGGCGCGCGCGTGGAAGTGCGCCACCAGGGCGAGCGGCTCGACGCGCGCCTGTGGGCTGGCCAGACCGATCGCGAGTTCTCCAACATCTCCTCGTCGTACAACGGCGGGCGCGGCGAGGCCGGCGCGGTGGCGACCTGGAAGATCGACGAGCGCTGGTCGCTGCGCGTGGACGCGATGCGTTCGGAAGACAAGACCATCGACGCCGTGCGCGAGACGGCCTATGCCGGCGCGCAGTACCGCCTCACGCCGGCCTGGACGGTGGGTGTGGGCCTGCGGCATGTGACCGACGACGGTGGCGTGCCCAACGCGGCTTCGGCTTCGGGCATCAACATCCCGCAGGGCACCGGCTTCACGCCGTTCCAGATCAACGCGCCGCTGTTCGCCGCGACACCGGGCCAGACGCGCAGCTACGACGCGATCTCGATCAACGCCCAGGGCCAGCTCACCGACCGCCTCAGCGTGCTCGGCGAGCTCGAGCAGGACGTGTCGAACGCGCGCGGCCAGCGCATCACCATCGGTGCCGACTACCGGCTGACAGAGAAATTCCGTGCCTACGGCCGCGCCGAAGTGGCCAAGGGCCTGGGCGGCGTGAATGGCCTGGCGGTGGAGGGCCGCGAGACCGCGCTGGTGGCCGGCCTCTCCAGCGAGACCATCCGCGACGGCGAGATCTTCAACGAGTACCGCCTGCGCGATGCCATCTCCGGCGAGGACGCGGTCAACGCGATTGGCCTGCGCCAGACCTTCCGCGTGTCCGAAGGGGTGCGCTACAGCGCCAGCGTCGAACACCAGAAGGCGATCGCGGGCGATGCCACATCGGCCACCGCGCTCACCGGCGGCATCGACCTCGCCTACGACCCGACCTGGCGCGCCACCGGCCGCCTGGAATGGCGCCGCGACCGCAACCACGACGCATGGCTCTCGACGCTGGGCACCACCATCAAGATCGACCGCGACTGGTCCTTCCTCGCGCGCAACACGCTGTCGCTGCAGAACGCCCGCCACGCCGGCGCCTACGACCAGTGGCAGGACCGCTTCCAGATCGGTGTGGCCTATCGCCAGACCGACCTGAACCGCATCAATGCGCTCGGCCTGTACGAGCTGCGCGCCGAGAACGACGAGAACCCCGGCGTGGACTACCGCCGCACCTCGCACGCGGTCTCGTTGCATGCGGACTACCACCCCAGCCGGCCCTGGTGGCTCACCGGCCGCGTTGCGGGCAAGCGCGTGTCCGAACGTTTCCTCGGTGGCCTGCGTGACGACTACACCGCCTATCTGATGGGGGGCCGCATCACCTGGGATCTGTCCGAGCGCTGGGATGTCGGCTTGCAGCACCACGTGATGTGGAGCCCCAACGGCGGCTCGCGGCAGGACTCCTTCGGCATCGAAGCCGGCTACCTCGTGCAGGCCAACCTCTGGCTGTCCTTCGGCGTGAACGCGCGCGGCTTCCGCGACGACGAACTCACCGGCGCGGCCTACACCCGCAAGGGCGTGTACCTGCGCCTGCGCTTCAAGTTCGACGAAACCCTGTTCCGTGGTGCCGACCCCGCCACCAACCGCGCGCTGAGCCCGCTGGCCTCGGCCACCCGTCCCTGATCTGTCGCGAGACCCTTGCCATGACCTCCAAACGTTTTCTGCCGTCCCTGCTCGCCCTCGCTGCCCTGGGCGGCTGCGCCGTCACCGACCCGCGCGCCACCGACCGCGCGCCTGGCGCCGTGCCGCCCTTCGCCGAATCCACCCGCTACACCGATGAGGCGCAGCGCGCCGACCACCGTGCCCTGCAGGCCGTGCAGGACCGGCTGGCCGCGCTGCAGAAGGACGGCCGCGTGCCACAGATCAGCTACCCCTGGGCCAAGGCACAGTGCTGGCTCGACATGGCGCGCCAGAACTACCATGAGAACGATCGCGGGCCGGTGATCGGCGAGGCGAAGGCCGAATCGCTGAAGCTGGTCGAGGCCCTGGAGCAGGGCCGCACGCCCGAAGTGTCCACCCCGCTCATCGGCGGTGCGGTGCGCCTGCGCGACGACCTGTGGGCGCGCGCCGAACGCGGCCGCACCGGCCCGGGCGCGGCCTGTGTCGCGGCCCAGGCCGCCTGTCTGGAGGTGCAGCTGGTCTGGATGGGCCATGAGTACGCCGAAGGCGGCTGGCGCCACGCCAACCCCTACATCGGCATGGCCGAAACCATGGCCGCGCGCATGGAGGCCGAACAGGCCGCTTGCGCCACGCCGGCCGCCGCGCCCGTGGCCGCCGCACCGGCACCGGTGGTGACCGAGCGCGTGCTCGAACGCCTGGTGCTCGCCACCGACGCGGTGTTCCAGTTCGACCGCTCGGGCCTGAACGACATCGGTGCCGCCGGCCGTGCGCGGCTGGACGTGATCGCCGACCGTGCGCGCAGCCTGCAGGGCATCGAGCGCATCGTGCTCGTGGGCCACACCGATCGCCTCGGTGATGCCGACTACAACCAGGCGCTCTCGCTGCGCCGCGCCACCGCTGTGCGCGACCACCTCGTCTCGCGCGGGCTCGACGCGGCACTGTTCACCGTGGAAGGCAAGGGCAGCACCGAACCGGTGAAGACCTGCAGCGATGGCCTGGCGCGCGCTGCGCTGATCCAGTGCCTGCAGGACAACCGCAGGGTGGAAGTGGAGATCCGCGGCAGGCTGCAGGCGGCGGCGCGCTGAGGCGTGTCAGTCGCGCAGCGGAAAGCCTTCCGCCAGCGCCTCGCGCAACCACGCCACGAAGGCCGATACTGCGCGTGGCACGTGGCTGGCGTACGGCCGAATCGCATAGATCTGCGAACTGAAGGTGCCGACGGATTCCCAGCCTTCGAGCACCTCCACCAGCTTGCCCGACCGCAGTGCCGACTGCGCGCTGAAGTCGGGCAAGAGTGCAATGCCGAGGCCCGACAGGGCGGCGTCGCGCAGGGCCTCGCTGTTGTTGGCGCTGAACGGTCCCGTCACGGGCACCGTGATGCGCTGCCGGGCCGTCTTGCGGCGGCCTTCGGGCGGCATGAAATGCCAGGCCGGGGTGTCCTGCGCACGCGGGTAGTGCAGGCAGTCGTGTTGCGCCAGGTCTGTGGGTGACTGCGGCGTGCCGCGCCGACGCAGGTAGTCGCGGCTGGCCACCAGCACCGAGCGCGTCGCGCACAGGGGCCAGGCCACGTGCGTGTCGGGTGGCGCGGCGGTGTGGCGGATCGCGAGATCGAAACCTTCCGTGGCCAGTGAACTGAGCCGGTCCGACAGATCCAACTCCAGCCGCACCTTCGGGTGCGCACGCGCGAACTCTGCGATGCGGGGCACGAGTTGCTGGCGGGCGAACGCCACCGGCGCGGTCACCCGCACCAGTCCGGCGGGTTCGTCCGCGAGATCGCGCACGCTGGAGAAACTTTGCGCGATGCGCTCGAACGGGTCGCGCAGGTTGTCGACCAGCCGCTGGCCCGCCTCGGTCAGGCGCACGCTGCGTGTGGTGCGCTGCACCAAGGGCACACCGGCTGCGCGTTCAAGTTCGCTGATGCGCTGGCTCATGGCGGCCTTGCTCACGCCGAGCCGCTGGGCTGCGGCGGTGTAGCTGCCCTGCTGCGCGAGCATGGTGAGCCAGTGCAGGTGGGCCCAGAGGTTTTCCACTTTTCTCTCATCCATGCCGATATTGTTCATCATTGTGAACAATCCGTTCAGTCCTGGGCACTAGGCGCGCAAGAGAGCGCTGCCTAAACTGGCCCGCACTCCGCAACCCTTCGCACTGGACGCTGCCATGCCAACCACCGCCACCCCCATCGATCACTTCATTCAAGGCGCAACCACTGCAGGCACGTCCTCGCGCCGCCAGGACGTCTTCAACCCCGCCACCGGTGCCGTCACCGGCAAGGTTGCGCTGGCCAACGGCGCCGATGTGGATGCCGCCGTGGCCGCCGCGCAGGCCGCCTTCCCGGCCTGGGCCGACACGCCCCCGATCCGCCGCGCGCGGGTGATGTTCAAGTTCCTCGAACTGGTGAACCAGCACAGGGACGATCTCGCGCGCATGATCACCGCCGAGCACGGCAAGGTGTTCACCGATGCACAGGGCGAGGTCTCGCGCGGCATCGACATCATCGAATTCGCCTGCGGCATTCCGCAGCTGCTCAAGGGCGACTTCACCGATCAGGTTTCCACCGGCATGGACAACTGGACGCTGCGCCAGCCGCTGGGCGTGGTGGCCGGCATCACGCCGTTCAACTTCCCGGTCATGGTGCCCATGTGGATGTTCCCGGTGGCGATCGCGGCCGGCAACACCTTCATCCTCAAGCCCAGCCCCACCGACCCCTCGCCCTCGCTCTTCATGGGCGAGCTGCTCAAGAAGGCCGGTCTGCCCGACGGCGTGTTCAACGTCGTGCAGGGCGACAAGGAAGCGGTGGACGCGCTGCTGGTGCACCCGGACGTGAAGGCCATCAGCTTCGTCGGCTCCACGCCGATCGCGAACTACATCTACGAGACAGGCGCCCGCCACGGCAAGCGCGTGCAGGCCCTGGGCGGCGCGAAGAACCACATGGTGGTGATGCCCGACGCCGACCTCGACCAGGCGGTGGACGCGCTGATCGGCTCGGCCTACGGTTCGGCCGGCGAGCGCTGCATGGCCATCAGCGTGGCGGTGCTGGTGGGCGACGTGGCCGAGAAGATCATGCCCAAGCTGATCGAGCGCACGAAGACGCTCAAGGTGCTCAACGGCACCAACCTGGCGGCCGAAATGGGGCCCATCGTCACCGCGGCGGCCCACACGCGCATTGCCGGCTACATCGAAGCGGGGGTGAAGGAGGGTGCCAAGATGCTGGTGGATGGCCGGGGCTTCAAGGGCACCGACGCGGGCGAAGGCTGCGAGCACGGCTTCTGGATGGGCGGCACCCTGTTCGACCACGTCACCACCGACATGAAGATCTACAAGGAAGAAATCTTCGGCCCGGTGCTCAGCTGTGTGCGCGTGCCCGATTTCGCGCAGGCGGTGCAGATCATCAACGACCACGAGTTCGGCAACGGGGTGAGCTGCTTCACCCGCGACGGCAACGTGGCGCGCGAATTCGCGCGGCGCATCCAGGTCGGCATGGTGGGCATCAACGTGCCGATCCCGGTGCCCATGGCCTGGCATGGCTTCGGTGGCTGGAAGAGGAGCCTGTTCGGCGACATGCACGCCTATGGCGAGGAGGGCGTGCGCTTCTACACCAAGCAGAAGAGCATCATGCAGCGCTGGCCCGAGTCCATCGGCAAGGGCGCCGAGTTCGTCATGCCCACGGCGAAGTGATCCTCTCGGGCCCGTAAGTTGGACGAAGGCAACAGCCCCTACGATCCCGCCGAGGGCGACTGGAAGACGCTGGCCACCTTCTTCAGCCCGACCGAGGCGTTCCTGTTGAGGGGTTGTCTGCAGGCCAGCGGGGTGCCTGCGGCGGTGGCCGATGCCCACCTGGTGCAGACTCACACCCTGCTGGCAGGCGCGATTCCGGTGCGCGTGCTGGTGCCGGAGCGTCGCTTTGCCCAGGCCGAGGCCGTGGTGATCGCCTTCCAGCGTGGCGACTTCAGCCTGCCTGACGATGAGGCGCCGCCCGGGTGAGCGGTGCAGACGAAGAAGAAAACACGAGACAACACATGAGCGACAACACGACCTTCGACTACATCGTGATCGGCGCCGGCACCGCCGGTTGCCTGATGGCCAACCGGCTGTCGGCGAACAAGCAGAAGCGCGTGCTGCTCATCGAGGCCGGCCGCAAGGACGACTACCACTGGATCCACATTCCGGTGGGGTACCTGTACTGCATCGGCAACCCGCGCACCGACTGGCTCTACAGCACGGAGGCCGAGGCCGGACTCAACGGCCGCTCGCTGCGCTACCCGCGCGGCAAGACGCTGGGCGGCAGCTCAAGCATCAACGGCATGATCTACATGCGCGGCCAGTCGCGCGACTACGACCACTGGGCCGAGCTCACGGGCGACGACGCCTGGCGCTGGGAGAACACCCTGCCCGATTTCAAGCGCCACGAGAACCACTACCTGGGTGACGAGCAGAACGCCGCGCTGCGCGACCCGAACTTCCGCGCGTACCACGGCCACGGCGGCGAATGGCGCGTGGAGAAACAGCGCCTGCGCTGGGACATCCTCGACGCCTTTGCCTCGGCGGCGCAGCAGGCCGGTATTCCCCACACCACCGATTTCAACCGGGGCGACAACGAAGGCGTGGGCTACTTCCAGGTGAACCAGAAGGACGGCCTGCGCTGGAACACCGCGCGCGCTTTTCTGCGGCCCACGTGCTATGGGCGTCCCAATTTCGAGCTCTGGAACAACGCGCAGGTGACCCGATTGGTGACCCAGCGCGGACCCGACGGCGAGCTGCGTTGTACCGGGGTGGAGGTGTGGGACGGTCACAGCCGCGTGGTGGCCGAGGCCACCACCGAGGTGGTGCTGTGTGCGGGCAGCATCGGCTCGCCGCAGATCCTGCAGCTCTCGGGCATCGGCCCGGCGGCGCTGCTGCGGCAGCATGGCATCGACGTCGTGGCCGACCTGCCGGGCGTGGGCGCCAACCTGCAGGACCACCTGCAGATCCGCGCCGTCTACAAGATCAACGGCGCGCCCACGCTCAACGTGCTGGCGTCGTCGGCGCTGGGCAAGGCGCGCATCGGTCTCGAATACCTGCTCAAGCGCAGCGGGCCGATGAGCATGGCTCCCTCGCAGCTCGGCGCCTTCACGCGCAGCGATCCGGGTCAGCCGCATGCCAACCTCGAGTACCACGTGCAGCCACTGTCGCTCGATGCTTTCGGTGAACCGCTGCACACCTTCCCCGCGTTCACCGCGAGCGTGTGCAACCTCAACCCCACGAGCCGGGGCACGGTGCAGATCCGCAGCGCAGACTTCACCGCCCCCCCCGCGATCGCACCGAACTACCTGAGCACACCGGAAGACCGCCAGGTCGCGGCCGACAGCCTGCGCGTGACGCGCAACATCGTCGCCCAGCCCGCGCTCGCGAAATACCGGCCCGAGGAATTCCGCCCAGGCCCCCAGTACCAGAGCGACGACGAGCTCGCCCGCCTGGCCGGCGACATCGCCAGCACCATCTTCCACCCGGTGGGCACCACGAAGATGGGCCGCGACGACGACCCGATGGCGGTGGTCGACAGCCGCCTGCGCGTGCGCGGCGTGGCCGGTTTGCGCGTGGTGGATGCCGGCGTGATGCCCACCATCACCAGCGGCAACACCAACAGCCCGACCTTGATGATCGCGGAGAAGGCGGCGGGCTGGATCATGAAGGGGTAACCCCCCTGCGCCGCTGACGCGGCTTCCCCCGGAAGGGAGACGATACCTGGGGCCGGCGAAGCCGGACCCTCGGTATCTCTGGATTCAGTCCATTTCGGCCTGGACCGGATCGGAGGGCGACCCGCAGCAAAAGAGGCAGCGCTCTCCAGGGGCAACGAGGGTCCGGCTCTGCCGGCCCGAGATGCCGTCCCCCCTCGAAGCGCCGAAGGCGCGCCACGGAGGGGGGGAAGCCGCGCAGCGGTGCAGGGGGGAGTCCTACCTCAACCCTCCGACGTACTGGCTGCCACCCGGCGCCTTGCGGAGTGCGTCGGTGGCGACGTCGATCAGGCTTTTGCGGGCCGTGGTGTCCATGGCGGGGATGGCGGCCTCCAGCTTGTCGGCCCAGGGCAGCAGTTCTTCGTGGCCTTCGCTGGCGGCCTTCTCGCGCGCGTGGCGCACGATCTCACGGGCGTAATCGGCGTTGGTCGCCATCCACTCGGTATCCGTCACGCGCCCGGTCTTGCGGCGCAGCAGCACGTGCAGGTGGGCAGCGATGGCGAACACGTCGTTGGTGCTCATGGGGCGGCTCCTCAGTGGCCCAGCTGTTCCTGGTGCAGCGAGGCATCCAGCCCGGCCTGCTCGTCGCGCTCGCGCACGCGCAGGGTGGCAAAGCGCGAGGTGATCCAGAGCACCACGGCGGTCATCACGAGGCTGTAGCCCAGCACCGCCACACAGGCGGTGAGCTGAGCCACGACGCTGCCCTGCGCGCCGGAGATGGCGGGGTCGACCAGCACGCCGGTGAGCAGCGCGCCCACCAGGCCGCCGACACCGTGCACACCGAACACATCGAGCGAGTCGTCCGCACCCAGCTTGCGCTTGAGCGCGGTGGCGCCCCAGTAGCAGGCCACGCCCGCCACCAGGCCGATGATCAAGGCGCCGCGCGGTGAGACGAAGCCGGCTGCCGGCGTGATGGCCACCAGCCCGGCGACCACACCCGAACACAGGCCCAGCAGTGTGGCGCGCCGGCGCGCCACCCATTCCGCCGTCATCCAGGCGATGGCGCCCGACGCGGCCGCCACATGGGTCACCAGCAGCGCCAGACCCGCGCGGCCATCGGCGGTGAGGGCCGAGCCCGCGTTGAAACCGAACCAGCCCACCCACAGCAGGCCGGTGCCGGCCATGGTCAGCCCCAGGTTGAAAGGCACGAACGCTTCCTGGCCGTAGCCCCGGCGCGGGCCGAGGGCGTAGGCGCAGACCAGTGCGGCGGCGCCGGCGTTGATGTGCACCACGGCGCCGCCGGCAAAGTCCAGCGTGCCCAGTTGTGCCAGCCAGCCGCCCGGCTCCCACACCCAGTGCGCGATCGGGGCGTACACCAGCAGCAGCCACAGGCCGGCGAACAGCAGCAGCGCACCGAACTGCATGCGCTCGACCAGCGCGCCCACCACCAGTGCGCAGGTGATGATGGCGAAGGTGAGCTGGAACATCGCGAACACCGATTCCGGCACATGGGGTGCGATGTGGCTGGCCGCCACCTGCGCCGTGGCGCCCAGCACCTCCATGCCCGAGAAGCCCATGCGGCTCACGCCACCGATGACGGCGCCCAGCGTGCCGCCCGGCGTGAACGCGAGCGAATAGGCCAGAGCGAACCAGAGCACGCTGACCACGGCGGCGATGCCCACCACGCTGGCCATCGTGTTGATCACATTGAGCCGACGCACCATGCCGCCGTAGAACAGGGCGATCCCCGGCAGTGTCATGAGCAGCACCAGGGCGGTGCTGACCATGAGCCAGGCCGTGTCCGCGCCCTGGATCGTGCTGGCTTCCACCAATCCAGGCGCCTGAAGCGTGACTTTTGTCACGGCTGCTGCTGCTTCGGTCTGAGCGGACGAGAAGGAGGGCCAGAGAAGGGGAGACAGAAACAGGCCCCGCTGAATGAAAAAGCGGTATTTGTGCATGAAGTGTTCTCTTCCAACGACGAAAAGATATGTGCATTTCCTGTGCCAGGACCCCGAAAAGCAAGGGAAACCCCGGATGCACAGGCGTGGTGCAGGCCGCTACAGTGCATGCACTCGCCGACAGCGCCCTGCGCTGGTGACCGCGGGGGACCGAGGAGACAACCCAGTCCAATTCGAACAAATGGTTTCAGCGTCCTCCAAGAGATGCCGGATTCCTCAAAGCCGACCCCACAAGGGTCGGCTTTTTTTTTTGCCGGCACGCCCGGCAGGCGGCCTCTGGCGGCCGGCGACAATCCCGGGCATGGAACTCCTTCTGGTGTCGCTGGCTTCCCTGTTTGCCGGCTTTGTCGATTCGATCGTGGGCGGGGGGGGGCTCATCCTGGTGCCTGCGCTGTTCGCCATGTTTCCCAACACGCACCCGGCCACGCTGTTCGGGGTGAACAAGGGCGCCTCTGTCTGGGGCACGGCGGCGGCCACGCTGCAGTACGCGCGCCGCGTGGAAATGCCCTGGCACGCGCTGCTGCCCGCGGCGGCGGTGGGTTTCGCCGGCTCGATGGCCGGCGCCTGGACGGTGACCGTGATCTCGCCCGACTTCCTGCGCCGCGCGCTGCCATTGGTGCTGCTGCTGGTGCTGGGCTACACGCTCGCGCGCAAGGAACTGGGCCGGCACCATCTGCCGCGCTTCAGCGGTCGGCAGGAGGCCCTGGCGGCCAGCGTGCTGGGCGGCGCCATCGGGTTCTACGACGGCTTCTTCGGCCCCGGCACAGGCAGCTTCTTCGTCTTCCTCTTCGTGCGCTGGCTGGGCTACGACTTCCTGCACGCCAGCGCCAGCGCCAAGCTGCTCAACACGGCGACCAATCTGGCGGCACTGCTGCTCTTTGCCTGGAAGGGCCACATCTGGTGGCATTTCGTGCTGGCGATGGCCATTTCCAACGTGGTGGGCAGCGTGCTGGGCACACGGCTTGCCCTCAAGCACGGCAGCGGCTTCGTGCGTGTCGTGTTCATCTTCGTGGTCAGCGCGCTGATCCTCAAGACCACGTACGACGCCTGGATCCGCAGCTGACCCGAAGGAGATCGCCGTGACGACCCGTTCCGTCCCCGCCCAGATCGTCGGCCTGCTGGCTTGGCTGGCCCTTGTGCTGCTGGCGGGTGGCCTGGGGGCGTTGGCGTCGGTTGACGCGGCGTCTTTCTATGCCCGGCTCGACAAGCCCGCCTGGGCGCCGCCCGCAGGCGTGTTCGGGCCTGTCTGGTCGGCGCTCTACGTGCTGATGGCGGTGGCCGTCTGGCTGGTCTGGCGCGAGGTGGACCGCCCCCGCGCTGCCGCACTGGCGGTGTTCGTGGTGCAGCTGGCTGTCAACGCCCTGTGGTCCTGGCTCTTTTTTGCCTGGCATCTCGGGGCCTGGGCGTTCGCCGACGTGCTGTGGCTGCTGCTGCTGATCGTGGTCATGATCGGGCTGTTTCGCCGTGTGCGCCCGCTGGCGGTCTGGCTGATGGTTCCTTACCTGCTCTGGGTGGCATTTGCCAGCGCCCTTACCTGGGCGGTGTGGCGCGCCAACTCCGGCATGTTGTAGCCGGCTTACTGTGCTGCGATGGCGCCGGTCTGGCCTTCTGGTGGCCAGGGTTGCTCGCTGGCCTTGAGCGGTGTGCCGATCGGCGCGCCTGCCTGGCCCACCCGAACGGCGGCCAGGTCCTGCGGGTTGGGGTACTGGTCCATCAACAGGTAGTCGAACACGCGCCGCGCGATAGGGGCGGCATGCGCGGCACCAAAACCGGCGTTTTCCACGATCACCGCCAGCGCCACGCGGGGTGCATCCACCGGCGCGAAGGCCACGTACAGCGAGTGGTCGCGCTGATGTTCTTCCAGCCGCCGCGCGTCGTAACGCTCCTTCTGGCCAATGGTCACGGCCTGCGCGGTGCCGGTCTTGCCGCCGCTGGCATAGCCCGCACCAGCGAACACGCGGGTGGAGGTGCCTTCGGTGGTCACGGCCTGCATGGCATTGAGGACCAGGCGCACGTGCTCGGGCTTGAAGCCCAGGTTCTCGGGCGGTGGCCCGGGCAGTGCCACGCGTTCGCGTGTGATCACGTTTTCGGTCGCCATGGTGAGATGCGGCTTGTACTTCACGCCACCGTTGGCCAGCGTGGCCATGGCGTGTGCGAGCTGCAGCATGGTGAAGTTGTTGTAGCCCTGGCCGATGCCCAGCGAGATGGTTTCGCCCGCGTACCAGCGCTGCTGCTCGGGCCGCTTGTAGGTGTTGCGCTTCCAGGCCTGGCTGGGCAGCACGCCGCGCACCTCGCCCTTGAGGTCGATGCCGGTGATCTGTCCGAAGCCCAGCGGCTTCATGAAGTCGTGCATCGCGTCCACGCCCATGTCGTTGGCCAGCGAGTAGAAATACGTGTTGCTGGATTTGACGATGGCGCGGTGCATGTCCACCGGACCCAGGCCGTCGCCGTGGCTGCGGAAGCGGTGGCCGCCGAACATCCAGTAGCCGGGGTCGTTCATCACCAGGCTCGCGCTGCGCGAGTTGGTCTCGAGCGCGGCCAGCGCCATGAAGGGCTTGTAGGTGGAGCCGGGTGGGTAGGTGCCGCGCAGGGCCCTGTTCAGCAACGGCTTGTCCATCGACTCGTTGAGCGCGCGCCAGTTCTCCACGTCGATGCCTTCGACGAACAGGTTCGGATCGAAGGTCGGCTTGCTCACGAAGGCCAGCACCTCGCCCGAGCGCGGATCGATCGCCACCAGTGCACCGCGGCGCTCGCCGAACATGTCCTCCACCAGCTTCTGAAGCTGGATGTCGATCGACAGCACCACGGCGTTGCCCGGCGTGGCCGGCGTGTTGGCCAGCGAGCGCACCGCGCGGCCGCCGGCCGAGGTCTCCACGCGCTGGAAGCCGGTGATGCCGTGCAGCTCGCGCTCGTAGCTCTGCTCGGCGCCCAGCTTGCCGATGTATTCCGTGCCCCGGTAGTTGGCCTGGTCCTCCTCGGGCCAGTCGGCAATCAGTTCGGTCTCGCGCTGGTTGATGCGGCCGATGTAGCCGATCACATGGCTCGCCACCTCGCCGTTGGGGTACTGGCGCAGCAGACGTGCGCGCACGTCCACGCCGGGGAAGCGGTAGCGCTGTGCGGTGAACCGGGCGACCTCCACGTCCGTGAGGCGGGTGCGCAGAGGCAGTGAGTCGAAACGGTGCGACTCCTCCAGCAGTTTGCGGAAGCGCCGCTGGTCGCGCGGCGTGACGTCCACCAGCTCGGACAGACCAGCGATGGTGGCGTCCATGTCCGACACACGCGATGGCGTGATCTCCAGCGTGTAGGCCGAGTAGTTGGTCGCCAGCACGCGGCCCTTGCGGTCCAGGATCTGCCCGCGGTTGGGCACCACCGGCAGCACGGCCGTGCGGTTGCTCTCGGCCTGCGCGGCAAGGTCGTCGTGGCGGATCACCTGCAGGTAGACCATGCGCGCGGCGATCAGGCCGAACCCGAACACCACCGCCAATCCGACCAGAAGCGCCCGGGTGCGAAAACTCGCCAGGTCGGCCTCGACGTTCCTGATTTCGGTCATGGCCGTGTTTTATCCCAGATGGAGAAGGCCGCGTGGGTGCCCCGACCTGCGGCCGGTGCCAGCGCGGCACCGGCGTTGCGAGGAGACGCCGAAGGCGGCGCGGGGGGTGTTCATAGGGGGCGGTTGTCGTCGGGGTTCGGTGCCCGGCGCTGAGGCGCGAGCAACAAGACGCTCACCACAGGCCACAGGGCGGCCTCGATGATCGGCGCGAGCAGGTAGGGCAGACCCGGGAAGGTGCCGCCGGCGGCCATGCGCACCAGGAACTCGAGCACGTGCGCGGCCACGAACAGCGGCAACACCTGCACGGCCTGGTTCGGCACGCTGAACCACAGCAGGCGGCGGTGCATGGAAATGGCCAGGAAGCCCAGCGCGGTGTAGGCCAGGGCATGCTGGCCGAGCAGCGCGCCCTGGTGCACGTCCATCGTCAGGCCGAAGGTGAAGGCCACGCCCACACCGATGCGCAGCGGCTGGTGCACGCTCCAGAACACCAGCACCACGGCCAGCAGGTCCGGCACCCAGGCCGCGCGGCCGAACAGGCCCATGTTCAACAGCATGTTGAACGCCAGTGCAGCGAACAGGCTGAACCAGATGAAGCCGGGGTTGGCGGGCAGCAGCAACTGCTGGCCGGGGCGCATGATCATGGGGCCGTGCTCCGGACGCCTGGGCGGTTGGCGCGCGCGGCGCGCGGCGTCTCGCTGGCGGGCTCGGCCAGGGGGGGGGGCGGCAGCGAAGGCGCGGTGGAGCCGAGCACCAGCACATGCAGCGTGCCCTGCACGCGTGCCAGTGGCTCGCACTGGATGCGGGCAAAGGACGATTCCGCCTGCCGTTCCACCAGCGTCACCCGTGCCACGGGCAGGCCGGCGGGATAGACCCCGTCCACGCCGCTGGTGGAGAGCAGGTCGCCCTCGGCGATGTCTGCGCTGGCCAGCGTGTAGCGCAGCTCCAGGCCGTCGCCGCTGTTCGAAGGCTGGCCGTAGGCCACGCTGCGCACGCCGGTGCGCGTGTTGAGCACGGGAATGGCCTGGTCGCGGTCGATCAGCAGCGTCACCTCCGACACCAGGGGGTAGACCCGCGTGACCTGACCCAGCACGCCGCTCTCGTCGACCACCGGCGATCCGGGTTCGATGCCGTGCGTCTGGCCCCGGTCGATCACGATCTTGCGCGAGTAGGGGTCGGCCGCGTCGTACAGCACCTGGGCGCCGACGGCCTGCGTGCCGATGCGCTGGCGCATGGCGAGCAGCTCGCGCAGCCGCTGGTTCTCCAGTGTGATCTGCTCCAGCTGAAGACTGCGCTCGGCCTGGGCGGTGAGCCGCTGCCGTGCGTCGGCCTCGTTCTTCTGTGCCTCGTGCAGCGAGGTGAAATAGCCGCCGGCCATCGAGGCCAGTTCCACGGGCTGCAGCACCGCCCACTGCACGGGGTACAGCGCCACGGCCAGGGCGGTGCGCACCGGTTCGGTCAGGCGGAAGCGCAGGTCGGCGACCATCAGGAACAGCGCGACGGCGCTGAACACCACCAGCTTGGACAGGGCCGACGGACCCTGCTTGAAAAACGGGGGCGGCGTGCGGTCCAGGGTGCCCAGTGGCATGGAGCTCGGGTGGTCTGGTCGGTGGAGGGAAAGCTGGCCGCCGGGGCAGCCCCGGGTTATTCGCTGGTGAAGATGGTGCCCAGGCGCTCCATGCGCTCCAGGGCCATGCCGCAACCGCGCACCACGCAGGTCAGGGGTTCCTCGGCCACCAGCACCGGCAGGCCGGTCTCCTCGGCCAGCAGGCGATCCAGGTCGCGCAGCAGGGCACCACCGCCTGTGAGCATCATGCCGCGCTCGGCGATGTCGGCTCCCAACTCGGGTGGCGTGTGTTCCAGTGCCATCTTCACCGCCGTCACGATGTTGTTGAGCGGGTCGGTGAGGGCTTCAAGGATTTCGTTGCTGGAGATGGTGAAGCTGCGCGGCACGCCCTCGGAGAGGTTGCGGCCCTTGACTTCCATTTCCTTCACTTCGCTGCCCGGGAACGCCGAGCCGATCTGCTTCTTGATCGCTTCGGCGGTGGGTTCGCCGATCAGCATGCCGTAGTTGCGGCGGATGTAGGCAATGATGGCGTCGTCGAAGCGGTCACCGCCCACACGCACGCTGCCCTTGTAGACCATGCCCCCCAGGCTGATCACGCCCACTTCGGTGGTGCCACCGCCGATGTCGACCACCATGGAGCCGGAGGCGTCCGACACCGGCAGGCCGGCACCGATGGCGGCGGCCATCGGCTCCTCGATCAGGTACACCTCGGAAGCGCCGGCACCCAGCGCCGATTCGCGGATGGCGCGGCGCTCCACCTGGGTGGAGCCGCAGGGCACGCAGATGATGATGCGGGGGCTCGGCTTGAACATCGAGCGCGGGTGCACCATCTTGATGAACTGCTTGAGCATCTGCTCGGTGACGGTGAAGTCGGCGATCACGCCGTCCTTCATGGGGCGGATCGCCTCGATGTTGCCCGGCACCTTGCCCAGCATGGCCTTCGCTTCGTGGCCGACCGCCTGGATGGTCTTCTTGCCCTGGGGACCGCCTTCGTGGCGGATCGACACGACGGACGGTTCGTCGAGCACGATGCCCTTGTTCCGCACGTAGATCAGGGTATTGGCGGTGCCGAGGTCGATGGCCAGGTCGGTCGAGAACTGCCGACGGAAAGCTTCAAACATGGTGCATGGGTCCTGTGGGGCACGGGCGCGGCTGCGCGCGCTCGTCGCCGTATATGGGGCCGGGTGGTTGGCCGGGCATCGGTGCTAAGTGATTGATTCCAAGGCGAAAACCGCAACGGAACGGGCGCCGCCGTTAAACCTTGGATAATACCGTATCGCCTGTGTACAACTGCACGCAAACAGGGCGCAATTTGTTCGGTTACAAGCCGTTTCAGGGCGAAAACCCTGCAGATGGTGCCTTCACCTCCCCTCCGGAACCCTCTTTTCTGCCATGTCCCTGACCTTGTCCGACATCGGTCGCATCGCCAATCTCGCGCGGCTGGAGCTCTCTGGCGCGCAGAGCGAAACCATGCTCACCCAGCTCAATGGCTTCTTCGACATCGTCGAGCAGATGAATGCCGTGGACACCACCGGCGTGGAACCGCTGGCCCACCCCACCGCCGTGATCGACCACGTCTCGCTGCGCCTGCGCCCGGATGTGGCCAGCGAGCCCGATGACCGTGAAGCCAACCAGAAGAGCGCGCCCGCCGTCGAGCGCGGCCTGTTCCTTGTGCCGAAGGTGATCGAATGAGCGAGCTGCACACGCTGGGCGTGAGTGAGCTCGCAGCCGCCATTGCCGACAAGAAGACCAGCAGCGTCGAAACCGCACAGCACCTGCTGGCACGGGCGAAGCAGCACGAGGCGCTCGGCGCCTACCTCGCGGTCAATGAGGAGGCCACGCTGGCCCAGGCCAGGTTGGCCGACGCACGCATTGCCGCCGGTGAGCGAACACCCCTGCTGGGTGTGCCGCTGGCGCACAAGGACATCTTCGTCACCAAGGACTTCGCCACCACCGCCGGCTCGAAGATGCTGGCGGGTTATCGGAGCCCGTTCGACGCCACCGTGGTCCAGCGCCTGGCCGCGCAGGGCGCGGTCTCGCTCGGCAAGCTGAACTGCGACGAGTTCGCCATGGGCGGCAGCAACGAGAACTCCGCCTACGGTCCCGTGCGCAACCCCTGGGACACCGCGCGCGTGCCCGGGGGCTCGTCGGGTGGCTCTGCGGTGGCCGTGGCCGCACGGCTCGCGCCGGCGGTCACCGGGACCGACACGGGAGGATCGATCCGCCAGCCCGCCAGCTTCTGCGGCGTCACCGGCATCAAGCCCACCTATGGCCGTTGCTCGCGCTACGGCATGGTGGCGTTTGCCTCCAGCCTCGACCAGGCCGGCCCCATGGCCCGCAGTGCGGCCGATTGCGCCGTGCTGCTCAGCGCCATGGCCGGGCCGGACATCGACCGCGACTCCACCAGCCTGGACCATCCGGCCGAGGACTACACCGCATGGCTGGGCCGGGCGCGCGAAGGCGCGACCGCCGCACAACCGCTCAAGGGCCTGCGCATCGGCCTGCCGGAGGAGTTCTTCGGCGAAGGCTGCGCGCCCGACGTGATCGCGACCGTGCGTGCCGCGCTCGCCGAATGCGAAAAACTCGGTGCCACCCTGGTCGACATCTCGCTGCCGCGCACCGAGCTCTCCATCCCGGTCTACTACATCATTGCCCCCGCCGAGGCGTCGAGCAACCTCAGTCGCTTCGATGGCGTGAAGTTCGGCCACCGCGCCGCGCAGTACGGCGATCTGGTCGACATGTACAAGAAGTCGCGCAGCGAAGGCTTCGGGCCGGAGGTGCAGCGCCGCATCATGATCGGTACCTACGTGCTCAGTCACGGTTACTACGACGCCTACTACCTCAAGGCCCAGCAGATCCGCCGCCTGATCGCGCAGGACTTCCAGTCCGCGTTCGCGCAGTGCGACCTGATCGCCGGCCCGGTGGCACCCACTGTGGCGTGGAAGATCGGCGAGAAGAGCAACGACCCCGTGGCGAACTACCTGGCCGATATCTACACCCTGTCCACCAGCCTGGCCGGCCTGCCCGGCATGAGCGTGCCCGCCGGTTTCGGCGAAGGCGGCCTGCCGGTGGGACTGCAGCTCGTGGGCAACTACTTCCAGGAAGGCCCGCTGCTGCAGGCTGCCCATGCCTTCCAGCAAGCCACCGACTGGCACACCCGCGTTCCTCAAGGCTACTGAAATGAGTTCCAGCAAATCCCTTCTGGTGGGTGGCTACGAGGTGGTCATCGGCTTCGAGACGCACGCGCAGCTCGCCACGCAATCCAAGATCTTCAGCCGCGCGCCCACCGCCTTCGGCGCCGAACCCAACACGCAGGCCTGTGCGGTGGATCTGGCCTTGCCCGGCACGTTGCCGGTGATGAACCGCGCCGCGGTGGAACACGCCATCCGCCTGGGGCTGGCGCTGGGCTCGCACATCGCCGAGCAGAGCGTGTTCGCGCGCAAGAACTACTTCTATCCCGACCTGCCCAAGGGCTACCAGATCAGCCAGTTCGAGATCCCGGTGGTGCAGGGCGGCGAGGTGTCGTTCTTCCTTGGCGACGAGAAGAAGACCGTGCGTCTGGTGCGTGCGCACCTGGAGGAAGACGCGGGCAAGAGCCTGCACGAGGATTTCATCGGCCAGAGCGGTATCGACCTCAACCGCGCTGGCACACCGTTGCTGGAGATCGTCACCGAGCCCGACATCCGCTCCAGCGCCGAAGCCGTCGCCTACGCGAAGGAGCTGCACAAGATCGTCACCTGGATCGGCATCTGCGACGGCAACATGCAGGAGGGCTCATTCCGCTGCGACGCCAACGTTTCGGTGCGCAAGCCAGGGCAGCCCCTGGGCACGCGCCGCGAGATCAAGAACCTGAACAGCTTCAAGTTCATGCAGCAGGCCATCGACTACGAGGTGCGCTGGCAGATCGAGCAGATCGAGGACGGCCACGCGATCCAGCAGGCCACGGTGCTGTTCGATCCGGACACCGGCGAGACCCGCGCCATGCGCACCAAGGAAGACGCCGCCGACTACCGCTACTTCCCGGACCCCGATCTGCCGCCCCTGGTGATCGCGCGCGACTGGGTGGAGCAGGTGAAGGCCGCGATGCCTGAGCTGCCACGTGCCATGGCCGAGCGCCTGGTGCGCGACTACGGTCTGCCCGAGTACGACGCCACCACGCTCACGCAGAGCCCGGCGATGGCGGCCTACTTCGAGACCGCGGGCAAGGCCAGTGGCCAGGCGAAGCTGGTGAGCAACTGGATCATGGGTGAGGTGTCGCGCCGGCTCAACGCAGACGAGTCGGACATGGCCCGCGTGCCGGTGAGCGCCATGCAACTTGCCGCGCTGATTGGCCGCATCGCGGATGGCACCGTGTCGAACAACGCTGCAAGGCAGGTCTTCGATGCGCTGTGGACGGGTGAGGGCAGCGAGGTCGACGCCGTCATCGAAGCCAAGGGCCTCAAGCAGATGAACGACAGCGGCGCGCTGGAAAAAATCATCGACGAAGTGATGGCCGCCAACGCCGAGATGGTGGAGCAGTTCCGTGCCGGCAAGGAGAAGGCCTTCAACGCCCTGGTGGGCCAGGCGATGAAGGCCAGCCGCGGCAAGGCCAACCCGCAACAGGTCAACGACCTGCTGCGCCAGAAGCTCGGTTGATCAGCGCGAGGGCGTGGTGCCGCTGCGCGTCACACCAGCGGCCGTCCAGAGCTGGCGCAGCTTGACCAACTCCTCATCGAAGCGGGCATTGATGCGCTGCTTCTCCTGGACCTGTTCGTCCAGGAAGCGCTTCTGCACCAGCACCTGCTTCTCGTTGTCCTCGATCTTGCGCTTGAGCCAGTTGGGTGCCTTGCTGGCATCGCCCTGGTAGAACTCCAGCTCGGCGTCAATGTCCTTGCGCTGGGTCGCCAGCGCCAGTTCTCGCTTGTGAACCGCACCGATGACCTCGTCGACCTGCGCCAGGGCGTCGGCACGCTCCTTGTCATGCACGCCCTGGTTCGGATAGCGGATCAGCAGCGCACGCTCGCGCCGGCGCTCTTCCAGCAGACGGGCCCGCTGCTCCTCTTCGGCCTTGCGCTGGGCGTCCACCCTGGCGCGTTCATCCGCGGTGTAGCTGGGGGGCAGCGTCTTGCGCACGGTGCCGCTGTTGCCGAGTTGCTGCTGTTCGCGGTCCAGACACGCGACGATGGGGCGGTCCGAGGTGTGGCGCCGTCCCTGGCTGTCGACGCAGGTGTAGATGCCGCCGCTTTGCGCATTCGCCGTCCCCCAGAGGCCCGCGCCGAGCAACAGGACACCGCCAACGGTCCACAGGGGCGGGGACAGGATAGGGCGTGGTAAATGGTGCGCGGGCATCGTGGAAGGGGTGGTCAGGACACGCCGTAGCGCTGTCGATAGGCCAGCACCCTTTCGCGGTGCGCGTCGGCTTCACCGCCAGCATGAGTCGTCAGATACTGCAATAAATCTGCCAGCCTCGCAATCGTGCAAACCTGCATGCCGAGTTCGCGCTGCACATACTGCACGGCACTGTGGTCCACATCACGCACAAGCCCGTCAGGCCCGACTTCGGTGGCCTTCTCCTGGCGGTCCAGCGCGATGGCGATGGCGTGCGGCGTGGCGCCGGCGGCGCGGATGAGCGCGATCGATTCGCGCGCGGCGGTGCCGGCGGACATCACATCGTCCACAATCAGCACGCGGCCCTTGAGGGGTGCACCCACCAGCGTGCCACCTTCGCCGTGGTCCTTCGCCTCTTTCCGGTTGTAGGCAAAAGGCACGTTGCGACCCAGCCGCGCGAGTTCGATGGACACCGCCGCACCGAGAGGAATGCCCTTGTAGGCGGGACCGAAGATCATGTCGAACCCGATGCCGCTGGCCACGAGGGCTTTTGCATAGAATTGCGCGAGCCGGCCCAGCTTGGCGCCGTCGTCGAACAACCCGGCGTTGAAGAAATAGGGGCTCAAGCGCCCGGCCTTGGTCTTGAATTCACCAAAGCGCAGCACGCCGGCATCGACACAAAACTGCACGAATTCCTGCGCGAGCGCAGCATCCGGCGCGCCACCATGGGCCGCGCCTGTATCCAACTCCATGGAGACGTCCTTGTTCAAACTGACCAGCCTCAACCTCAACGGCATCCGTTCCGCCACCACCAAGGGCCTGGAGAAATGGCTGTCCGCGCACCGGCCCGATTGTATTTGCGTGCAGGAAGTCAAATGCCAGGCCAGTGATGTGAGTGGCCGCTTCGAAGAACTCGCCGGTCTCAAGGGGCATTTCCACTACGCACAGAAAAAGGGCTACTCCGGTACGGCGGTGTACACCCGGCATGAACCCAGCGATGTGCGCATCGGTTACGGCTCGGCCGAATTCGACGCCGAAGGGCGGTTCACCGAGCTGCGGTTCGACACGCCCCAACGCAAGCTCTCCATCCTCAGCGTGTATTTTCCGAGCGGGTCCTCGGGGCCCGAGCGGCAGGAGGCGAAGTACCGCTTTCTCGACGGTTTCTATCCGCACCTGCAGGCGCTCAAGGGCGAGCGCGAGTTCATTCTCTGTGGCGATGTGAACATTGCCCACCAGAACCAGGACCTGAAGAACTGGCGCAGCAACCAGAAGAACAGCGGTTTCCTGCCGGAGGAGCGCGCCTGGATGACCAAGCTGCTGGGTGAAGCGGGCCTGGTCGACGTGTACCGGCGCCTTCAACCCGACACCACGGACGCCTGCTACACGTGGTGGAGCAACCGCGGCCAGGCCTATGCCAACAACGTGGGGTGGCGGCTCGATTACCACCTGGCCACGCCGGCCATGGCCGCGCTGGCGCGCACCGAGTCCATCTACAAGGACGTGAAGTTCTCCGATCACGCGCCGCTGACGATCGAATACGACTTCACGCACTGACCCAGGGAGCTGCCCATGTTCCCCACCGACATCCTGCTGGCCTACGCGGCCGCTTGCATCCTGGTCGTGGTGTCGCCCGGCCCCGACAACATCCTGGCCATCGGTCGGGGCCTGAGCCAGGGGCCGCTGGCGGCCGCTCTCTCGGCCTTCGGCGCGGGCCTGGGCATCATGTTCCACACGCTGGCGGCCACCTTCGGGCTGTCGCTGATCATCCAGGGCTCGCCCGAGGCGTTCTGGGTGGTGAAAGTGGTGGGCGCGGTCTACCTGCTGTGGCTGGGCTGCAAGGCGCTGGTGGCGGGCAACCTGATTTCCTTCCAGCCGTCGGCGCACCTGCCATTGCGCCGCGTCCTGCTCACTGGCGTGCTGTCCAACGTGCTCAACCCCAAACCTGGTCTGTTCGTGCTTGCTTTCCTGCCGCAGTTCGTGAACGCCGAGCGGGGCTCCGTGGCGGTGCAGATGCTGGTGTACGGTGCGATCTTCGCGGTGATGACGGCGGTGATCTTTTCCCTCATGGGCGGTTTTGCGTCTCGCCTTGCCGGCTGGCTGCAGGCGCGGCCCAGGCTGGTGCGGGGTGTGAACATGGGCGCCGGTCTGACCTTCATCGCGGCAGGCCTCTCGGTCTTGTCGCTCAAGCAGCGCAGCGCGCTCTAGGCGCCGCGCCCTTCCTTTTTTACGAGCCCTCCATGTTGCGCTACCAGACCGTTCCCGTCACCGCCTTCGCCCAGAACTGCTCCATCGTCTGGTGCGACGAAACCCAGGATGCGGCGGTGATCGATCCGGGCGGTGAGCTCGATGTGCTGCTGGCCGAGGTCCAGCGGCTCGGTCTTCACCTCAAGGCCATCTGGCAGACCCACGCCCACATCGACCATGCCGGTGGCACGGCCGAACTCGCCCGGCGGTTCGATCTGCCCATCATCGGGCCGCATCCTGGCGACCAGTTCTGGATTACCGGGCTGCCCCAGCAAGGCGCGATGTTCGGCTTTCCGCCGGCCGAGGCCTTCACGCCCACCCGCTGGCTGGCCGACGGCGATACGGTCCAGATCGGCCACAGCACGTTGAATGTGCGGCATTGCCCGGGCCACACGCCCGGCCACGTGGTATTCCATTCGCCTGAAGCGAAGCGGGCCTTCGTGGGCGATGTGCTGTTCGCCGGGAGCATCGGGCGCACCGATTTCCCTCAGGGCAACCACCAGCAGTTGCTCGACAGCATCCGGGAGCGCCTCTGGCCCATGGGCGATGAGACCGTTTTCATTCCGGGCCACGGGCCGGAAAGCACGTTCGGTGACGAGCGGCGCAGCAACCCGTACGTGCGCGACCGGGCTTAACCCTTGCGGGCCTGCTCGTACAGGCCTTGCACCTTGGGCAGGTTGGCTTCCAGCTGGCGGATGCGGTCCGGGCCGCTGGGGTGCGTGGACAGGAAGCCCGCGCCCGCGCCGCCGCCATTGGCCGACATCTTCTGCCAGAGGGACACGCTGGCCCGGGGCTGGTAGGCGGAACGGGCCGCAAGCTCCAGGCCTACCAGATCGGCTTCGGTTTCGTCTTCGCGGCTGAACTTCAGCGTGAGCAACTGCGTGCCCAGGTTGGCGGCCACGTCGCCCAGCTGGCCCAGGCCCAGCAACTGGGCGCCGATGGACAGCACGGCGCTGGTGGCGCCGCTCTTGGCCACGCGAGACCGGGCGTGCTCGCGCAGGGCGTGGGCCATTTCGTGGCCCATGATCATCGCGGTCTCATCGTCCGTGAGGCTGAGCTTTTCGAGGATGCCGGTGTAGAAGGCGATCTTGCCGCCCGGCATGCAGAAGGCGTTGATCTGATCGCTCTGGATGAGGTTGACCTCCCACTTCCATTGCGGTGCACGCGAATTCCATTGCGGCGTGTGGGGCACGATGCGCCGCGCGATGCCGCGCAGCCGCTGTACCTGCGGATGGCTGTCGGACATCAGCCGCTTCTTGGCGCTGGCCTCGGCCATCATCTGGCTGTACTGCTGGTTCGCGGCACCCTCCAGTTCCTCGGCTGGCACCAGCTTGCGCAATGAGGAACCTGCGCCGACGTCCACCTGCGCCGCAACGGGCAATGCGGCACCCGCCGCAGCTGCCGTGCCGGCCAGCAGAAACGCCCGCCGCGCCGACCACACATGCTCGGGCCGGACGGGATCTGAGAGGGGGGGGGACTTGAGGTCGCAGAGGAAGCACATGCGTGAATAATAGACAAAGCCGTGCGTCCGTGCTCGTCTGCATCCACGTTCATTCACACAATTTCTTCATCATGTCCGTGCCGCCGATCTCGCCGCAGACCACGACGCAGCCCGCCTCCACGGACACGCCCCCGGCGCGGCCCACCTGGGGCGATACGCTGCGGGTGTACCTGGAGCCGGCCAGCCTGCGCATGTTCGCGCTGGGCTTTTCCGCCGGTCTGCCGTTGCTGCTGGTGCTGGGCACGCTGAGTTTCCGCCTGCGCGAAGCGGGGCTGGATCGCACCACCATCGGCTACCTGAGCTGGGTGGGCCTGGCCTACGGCTTCAAGTGGTGCTGGGCACCGCTGGTGGATCGCCTGCCGATCCCGTTGCTCACCCGTTGGCTGGGCCGGCGGCGCAGCTGGCTGCTGCTGTCGCAAGCGCTGATCATGGTATCGCTGGCCGGCATGGCCCTGGCCGACCCTCGCACCGAGCTGCAACTGGTGGTGTGGTGCGCGCTGGCCGTGGCCTTCGCGTCGGCCACGCAGGACATCGCCCTCGACGCCTTCCGCATCGAATCGGCCGACGTCCAGCACCAGGGTGCGCTGGCGGCGACCTACCAGACCGGTTATCGCCTCGCCATGATCTGGGCCGGTGCTGGCGTGCTGTGGATCGCCGCGCGGGCCGAACTGGCGCCCGCGCTGCCAGCCCTGGGCTCCGCCGCGCCGGGCGCGCTGTACCAGCAGGCGGCCTGGACCACCGCCTACCTGGTGATGGCCGCGAGCATGCTGGTGGGCGTGCTGACCGTGCTGTTCTCACGCGAGCCCGCGCGGCTGGCGTTACCACCCGCGAAGAATGCGGCCGACTGGCTGCGCGGCGCCCTGATCGAACCGTTCGCCGATTTCCTGCGGCGCTATGGTCGGCAGGCGTTGCTGATCCTGGCGCTGATCGGCGTGTACCGCATCAGCGATGTGGTGATGGGCATCATGGCCAACCCGTTCTACGTGGACATGGGCTACACCAAGGACGAGGTCGCTGCGGTGACCAAGGTGTTCGGCGTGATCATGACGCTGGTCGGGGCGTTCGTCGGTGGTGCGCTGTCATTGCGGCTGGGCGTGATGCGCGTGCTCATGCTGGGCGCGATCCTTTCGGCAGCGAGCAACCTGCTGTTCGCCTGGCTGGCGGGCCATGGACACGACGTCACCGCGCTGGTGTTCGTGATCTCGGCCGACAACCTGAGCGCGGGCGTGGCTTCGGCGGCTTTCATCGCGTACCTCTCGGGCCTGACCAATGTGCAGTACTCGGCCACGCAGTACGCGCTGTTCAGTTCGATGATGCTGCTCGCGCCCAAGTGGCTCGCCGGCTACTCTGGCGCCTTCGTAGACGCTTATGACTACCCGACCTTCTTCATCGCCACCGCCTGCCTGGGCGTGCCGGTGCTGCTGCTGATCTGGCTGGCGGCACGCCTCGCGCCTGTCGGGCCGAAGGCGTGATCAGGTGCCGGCGGCGCCGTCCAGCAGCGCCTTGATGGCTGGCTTCTGCACTTTGCCGAGCGCGGTCCTGGGCAGTGCTGCCACGCGGTGCCAGCGGCGCGGCCACTTGTAGCGCGCCAGACGGCCATCGAGAAACGCCTGCAGCACGGGCACCCAGTCGGTGTCCGCACCTTCGTGCAACACCACCACCGCGACCACCGCCTCGCCCCAGCGCGGATCCTCCTGCCCCACCACCGCGCACTCGGCGACCCATGGGTGCTGCACCAGCAGGTTCTCGATCTCGGCCGGGTAGATGTTTTCGCCGCCGGAGATCAGCATGTCCTTCGCGCGGCCTACCACGGTGAAGCTGCCATCGGTGGCCTGACGGGCCAGGTCGCCACTGTGGAAGAAGCCGTCGGCGTCGCAGGCGGGCTGTGCGGGCCAGTAGTGCCGCACCACATTGGGCGCGCGCACCCACACCTCGCCCACTTCGCCCGGTTGAATGGACATGCCCGCCGGGTCACGCAGTGTCACCTGCACACCAGGTGCTGCCCAGCCGCACGAGCCCAGGTGGCTGGCGGCGAGTTCGGGTGGCAGTGCGATGGAGAACGGGCCAGTCTCTGTGCTGCCGTACACGTTGCACACGGGCACGCCACGCGCATGGCAGGCCTGGATGAGTGGTGCAGGCAACAGGCTGGAGCCGGCCCAGATGGCGCGCAGGCTGGCGAGGTCGGTGCTGTCCCAGTCGGCATGGGTCGTGAGCGCCTGCAGTGTGGCCGGTACCTGCAGCGTGAGGGTGGGGCGGTCTTCTCGCAGACTGCGAAGGGTGGTGCCCGCGTCGAAGCGGCTGTGCAGCAGCACCTGGGCTCCGGTGGAAAGCGCAGGCAGGGTCTGGATACAGAGCCCGCCCACATGGAAGAGCGGCAGCACGGTGAGCACGGTGTCTTGCACGCTCATGCCCTGCACTTGCGCGGCGATGGCCATGTTGGCCAGCAGGTTGGCCTGGCTGTGCACGGCGCCTCGGGGGGCGCCCGTCGTGCCTGAGGTGTAGACCAGAAGGGCTGGCTGATCGCGGTTGTCCGGTGCTTCGGTGTCCATCGTGTCGTCGACGGGCAGATCGTCCACGTGCAGCGTGGCCGGGTGGGCGAGGGTGCGTGCCGGCGCCGCAAGGGCCGTGTCGTGCACCAGCAGCGCGGGTCGGCAATCGCCCAGCACGCCGGCCCATTCGGTTGGCGAGAGCCGGTGATTCAGCGGAACCAGCATGGCGCCGAGGCGGGCCAGGGCGAAGAGCAGGGCGATCTGTCCTGGGTGGTTCAGTCCCAGCCATGCCACGCGGTCGTTGCGGTCCACGCCGTGGTGATCCGCCAGGGACCGGGCGAATGCGCGCGCATGCTGGTCCAGCTCGCCGAAGGTGAGATGTGACCAGCGGGGAGCTGGCGTGGGTTGACCGGGTTCATGCCAGCGCAGGGCCGTTGCCAGCGGCCGTTCGTCAGCCCGCTGGTGCAGCAGCGCGGCCAGCGACGCCGCTGGCAGGGCTGCGGGCTCGGGAGACCAGGGCGCTGAAGGGCTCATTTACATGACTTTACGTGACCCGAAAGCCCGCTTCACACAGCACTGACACGATCATGGCTACCGGCCCACGCCGCTACACTGAAAACCATGAACGCTCCCCTGTTGATGATCGAAGACGACAGCCGCCTGGCACAAATGGTGGTGGAGTACCTGGGCCAGTCGGGTTTCGAGGTCACCCATGCCAGCGATGGAGAGGCGGGGCTGGAACAATTCCAGCTCATCCAGCCGCAACTGGTGATCCTCGACCTCATGATGCCCGGCATCGACGGCCTCGAGGTGTGCCGCCGCATCCGCTCGCTGCCTGGCGATGCGGCCCGTGTGCCGGTGCTCATGCTCACGGCCAAGGGCGACCCGATGGATCGCATCATCGGCCTGGAGCTCGGCGCCGACGACTACCTGCCCAAGCCCTTCGAGCCGCGCGAACTGCTGGCCCGCGTGCGCGCCGTGCTGCGCCGCCGGGGCGACACCGGCAATACCACGGTCTCCCGCACGACGCCGGTGCTGCGTTTCGGTTCACTGGACATCGACCGCGACGCGCGCACCGTCCAGGTGGCGGGTCAGCCCTGTGAGCTGACCTCCTACCAGTTCGACCTGCTCGTTGCGATGGCCGAGCGCGCGGGCCGCGTGCTCACCCGCGACCAGATCATGGAGGCCGTGCGTGGCCGCGAGCTGGAGGCGTTCGACCGTTCGATCGACGTGCACATCGGCCGCATCCGCAACGCCATCGAGACCGACAGCAAGGACCCCAAACGCATCCTCACCGTGCGCGGTGTGGGCTACGTGTTTGCGAAGCAGCAGGAATGAGTTCGCTTTTCGGCTCCCGTCTGTATGTGCGCATCTGGCTTGCGGTGGTGGCCGCCGTGACCGTGCTCACACTCGTGACGGGCTGGCTGTGGCAGCAGGCGCTGGATGAAGACCGCGCCGAACGCGAGGCGCGGGTGACGCGCACGATCATCGTGCGCGACGGTGCGCGCGAGATCGTGGGCCAGGCGCCCGCGCGCGCGGTGAGCATTCCCGGGGAAGGTTGGGAGTTCGAGGTGGTGATGAAGGACGGGCAGACGCTCTACGTCCTGCTTCCCCGCCCGAACCGCCCAGCGGGCAGCAGCAACGCAGGGCGCCGCGCGCCCGAGTGGTTCCAGACACCGACGGGCTTTGCCTGGCTGCTCGGCCTGGTGGCCTTTGCTGTTGCCCTGGGTGCCTATCCCATCGTGCGCCGCCTGACCAAGCGCCTCGAAGCCTTGCAGAAAGGCGTGGAGCGCTGGGGCGATGGCGACCTGTCGACACGCCTGCCGATGCAGGGTCAGGACGAAGTTGCCTTCCTCGCGACCCGCTTCAACGCCGCAGCCGAGCGCGTGCAGACGCTGCTGCAGTCGCACAAGGCGCTGCTGGCCAACGCCTCTCACGAACTGCGTTCGCCGCTGGCGCGCATCCGCATGGGGCTGGAGCTGCTGGGCAAGGACCACGTGAGCGCACCGCAGCGCGCCGAGATTGCCCGCAGCATCGATGAGCTGGATCAGTTGATTGACGAGATCCTGCTCGCGAGCCGGCTGGATCTGATCGACGCCCGGGACGCCTCTGCGTTGGGGCCCACGGAGGAGGTCGATCTTGTGGGTCTCGCGGCGGAAGAATGTGCCCGCACGGGTGCCGATCTGGATATCGCCCCCGGCGCCACGCCTGCGCTGGTGCACGGCCAGGCCCGGCTGTTGCGCCGGGTGTTGCGCAATCTGCTGGAGAACGCGCGGCGATACGGCCACGGTGGCACCTCGGATGATGCGCAGGTTCGCCTGAGCATCCACGCACCCAGGCCATCGGGAACGGGCCGGCCGCGCGTGACGATTTTGGTGGAAGATCGCGGGCCGGGAGTGCCACCGGAACTGCGCACCCGGATCTTTGAACCGTTCTACCGCCTGCCGGGTGCCAGCGAGCGCGAGGGAGGCGTGGGTCTGGGCCTGTCATTGGTGAAAACGATCATCGAACGCCATGGCGGACAGGTGCGTTGCGAAGACCGTCCGGGTGGCGGTGCGCGCTTCGTGGTGGAGCTGCCTGTGTGAGGAGCCAGCGCCAGTGGCTATCGCCGCTGGTCTGCGAATGCGACCTTTGATCCTGTCTGCCCGGGTGGTCACTTTGGCCGAAGCTTGTTGAATTTGCAGGCGTTTTTGGACTTTTCCCGTTCGGTCGTTCGTGCATATTCCCACAAATGGGGGATGACCAAAAGGGATGTGCGGGCGCACAATTCAAGGCGTTGCTGTCACAACATCAGAACAACAGATCCGGCAAACACAACACGTCAAGAAGCGTTTGAATCTGGTCTCCCAACGACGTCCCTTCAAGGACTTTCAAAAGCCACCGCAAGGTGGCTTTTTTTTGGACTCAGGCGCGTTCAGCCTCGGTTTCGAGCGTGCTGCTGGGAGACGAGTGCAGCCAATCGACCACCTCGCAGGCTGGTTTGTAGCCCTGCACACAGGCCTGAAGCAGCGCTAGCACGGCGGTCGTGTCGTTCTTGTTCATCGCCGTCTCCAGCGACTTGAGCACGGTCTGCAGCTCGCTCCAGGGCAGCATGTCTTCCTGCGCCTTCATGATGCGCGCGTGCTGGGTGGGTTGCGGGTTGTCGCCGATCAGCAGCTCCTCGTACAGCTTTTCCCCCGGGCGCAGACCGGTGATCTGGATCTCGATGTCACCGGCGGGATCCTGCTCGTTTTTCACCTTCAGGCCAGAGAGTTCAACCATGCGCTGCGCCAGATCGAAGATGCGCACCGGTTCTCCCATGTCCAGCACGAACACATCACCTCCTTGCGCCATGGCGCCGGCCTGGATCACCAGTTGTGCGGCTTCCGGGATCGTCATGAAGTAGCGAGTGATGTCCGGGTGGGTCAGCGTGATCGGCCCGCCTTGCTGAATCTGCTCGCGGAACAGAGGCACGACCGAGCCGCTGGAGCCCAGCACATTGCCGAAACGCACCATGGCGAAGGTCGTGGAGCTGCCTGGCTCCGCTGCCATTGCCTGCAGCACCATTTCGGCCATGCGCTTGCTGGCGCCCATCACGTTCGTGGGGCGCACCGCCTTGTCGGTGCTGATCAGCACGAAGTGGTCCGTGCCCGCTGCCTGCGCGGCCTGTGCGCACACCCAGGTTCCCCAGACGTTGTTGCGCAAGCCCTGCACCGGGTTGTGCTCCACCAGCGGGACGTGCTTGTAGGCGGCTGCGTGATAGACCGTCGCGGGCCGCCAGGCCTGCATGATCTGCGTCATGCGCGCCTCGTCCTGCACCGAAGCCAGCAGGGGAACCAGTTCCACCGGGGGGGCCTCGTCGCCCGACGCCGCAAAGAACGCCTCCAGTTCGCGGTGGATCTGATAGAGCGCGAACTCGCTGTTCTCCACCAGCAGCAGCGTGAGTGGCTGGCAGGCGGCAATCTGCCGGCAGAGTTCGCTGCCGATGCTGCCGCCTGCTCCCGTGATGGCGACCACTTTGCCGTGGATCAGCCGGTTGAGCAAAATGCTGTCGGGTTTCACCGGGTCGCGGCCCAGCAGGTCTTCGATATCAAGCTCCCGCACGTCGCTCATGGTCACGCGGCCTGCGGCCAGGTCGGACATGCCAGGCAGGGTGCGCACGTGGACCGGCAGGTGGCGCAAGGTGTCGAGGATGTCCAGGCGCCGCTGGTGCGAGATGGAGGGCAGCGCCAGCAGCACATCGGTCACACCCAGGTCGGGAATCAGCTCGGCCAGTTCGCTCGGGTCGTACACGGTGCGACCATCCAGGCTGTTGCCTTGCAGCTGGTCGTCGTCGTCGAGGAACCCGATCAGCCGGTGTTCGCTGCCCCGTGAGAGTGCCGCCGCCAGTTGTCGGCCTGCCAGGCCCGCCCCGTAGATGAGGATGCCGGGCAGGTGCTCACGCTGCAGGATCGACCGGTAGAGGTCGCCCAGCCAGTAGCGCACCATCACGCGGCTGAAACCGACGGCCAGCAGCAGCAATAGAGGCTGGATCACACCGACGGTACGGGGCACGCCGGGGATGCCGATCACCGTGAAGACGGTGGCATAGAACAGCGCGTACAGGACCATTGCCTGGGTCAGGCTGACCATGGCGTTCCAGCCGGCGTAGCGGAAGATGGCCCGGTACAGGCCAAAGCGGATGAATAGCGGCAGGGCGATCAGCACGGAGCCCATGATCGCCAGTCCATGCGCTGGTGTGAGCTGCACCCAGTGCTCAAGACGCAGGCAGAGTGCCAGCCAGACGGTGAATGCGCACAGCGCGATGTCCACCAGCACCGCGAGCAAGCGTTTGCCCACGCGCGGCATGTGCAGAAGCGCAGCGGCGGCGTTGCTTCGATGATCCCTGTTTTGCATTTTTAGTGGGCCACGCCATCACGGCGCAGCACTTTGACAAACGTCATCCAGAGTATGCGCACGTCAAACCACAGGCTCTGGCGCCGCAGATATTCTGCATCCAGCGCGACCTTCTGTGGAATCGGCAGTTCGTCCCGGCCGTTGACTTGTGCCCAGCCCGTCAACCCCGGCACCAGTTCGTGCACCCCCTGTTCGGTGCGCAGGGCGATCAGGTCGTCCTGGTTGAACAGCGCCGGGCGGGGGCCGACGAAGCTCATATCGCCCTTCAGAATGCTCCAGAGCTGGGGCAGTTCGTCCAGGCTGCTCTTGCGCAGGAAGGGGCCGATGGGCGTGAGGTAGCGCGAAGGATCGGTGAGAAGGTGGGTGGCCACGGCGGGCGTGTCGGTGCGCATGCTGCGGAACTTGGGCATGCGGAAGATGCGGTTGTGGCGGCCGACACGGTCGGACCAGTAAAGCGCCGGGCCTTTCGAGGTGAGCCGGACGGCAAGGGCGGTGAGCGCAATCGGCACCATCAGGATGATGCTGGCCATCAAAGCCAGGAACACGTCGAAGAGTCGTTTCATTTCTCGAATGCCTTGGCGGTGTCGCGCAACCCTTTTTCAACCGTGATTTCGGGCTTCCATCCAGTCACACGCGAAAACCGGGAGGCGTCGACCTGAAGAGGTGCTGCCAATTTGTCAAATAGGGCCCGGCGTCCCAGGAGAAATGCCGCGATCTTCAACAGCAGGACGGGCACGTTGATCACGCGAGCTCTGCTTGCATGAAGTGAGCCGGCGAGGATCCGTACGACTTCGCCAACGGTGATATCACGCGCATCGGCCACAAGGAATGTTTCCCTATCGAGTCCGGGGTGGCGAGCTGCGGTGATCAACGCGTCGGCCAGATTGACGACGTGAATGAAGCTGCGAGGCGCATCCAGGGCTCCCAAGGGTATCCAGCGCGATGTGGCGGCCAATCGAACCAGTTTCCTGAAATTGCCCGGGCAGCCGGGGCCATAGACCAGAGGCGGTCGAATGATTGTCAGTTCGGTTGGGCTTCCTGCCAGCAATTCGCCCAAGGCCTGCTCCGCTTTCCATTTGCTCACAGCATATGGTTCGGTCGGAGCGGGCTCGTCGGTATCGAGAAAGGGCTTCGCCGAGTGGTTCCCGTTGACACCGATGGAGCTGACGAATACGAAACGCTTGACGCCAGCGGCCATGCAGGCGCGTGCCGCATACAGTGCCGTATCGATGTTGGCGGCTTCAAACAGAGCTTCATCCTGGCCTGGATGAGATGCCTGATGGGCTCTTCCCGCCAGATGGATCAATGCCTCCACCTCGGAGAGATGGGCGGCGAGTTCGGCTGTGCGGGCGTAGTCGGTTATCGCCACATTGCGCGCACCAGCAATCTCCAAGGGCTGGCGCGAGATCGCTACCGGCGTCTCCCCTGCCGCCAGCAAGCGGCCAATAAGAACCCGGCCGATAAAGCCGCTGGCGCCGGTGACAGCAATTTCACTCACGGGGCATCACCAGAAAAAGCACGGCCAGCATCAGGCATTCAGACAAGCGCCGACGGCACTCTCGTGCACGCAGAATCAAACGCATGCGGTCCACCACGTTCAGGCGCCGAAGTGACTTCACCACGTCATTGGCGACGCCTGTCGCATCGGCAATCGCCAGAACATCCCTGCGGTAGGCGCCTGATCGTACGAGTTTCCACCGGTTCATCGCTGCACGCCATCCGGCATTGACGCCAATCTCATTGTGTCCATGTTGTCGATACAGCATGAGCGCCTGGGAGTCGATGTGCCATCGGCCGCCGGTGGAGCGAACAAATGCATATATGAGCCAGTCATGGACCCAGATCGACTGCAGGCGATCGAAATGTTCCATCACGAACGCCTTGAGTTTCAGGAACACGTGCCGTGGCAATACGAAGGTGCACCCCGGCCCCGGAGACTCGAACAGATGATCCATGGCCCGCTGGGGCTGAGCCTTGTCGATCAATTGCCGGCGGCCGTCGGGCCAGACCGCAGTGACATTGCTGGAGTAACCTTGTGCCGCCATCGCATTCAAGCACTCGATGCCCCGAACCAGTTTGCCTGGAAGCCAGATGTCGTCCTGGTCGGACAGCGCGAAAAAGTCTGCGTTGCCTGCTTGAGCATCCCTGATGAGACGCAGAAAATTCCTGTGAGCACTGCCAAAGCGTCCGGTCGCGGGCGGGAGAATTTCAACCGGTGCGCTCGATGCCCATCGCTGGAGCACTTCCAGGGTGTTGTCCGACGAGCTGTCATCGCTGGCCACGAGTGATACACGAACACCTTGCTGTCCCAGGACGCTTTCCAGCTGCGCGTCCAGCCAGGGCGCACCGTTGAAGGTGGCCAGCAGCACGCGCACGTGCGGGGTCTGTTCATGGAGCGAATCGGGCCGCGGCATGGTCACTTCTGGGCAACCACCACGAGCTGCGGGATGTGTGCGACGTAGTCCCGGCTTTCCTCGAGACGCGCCGTCCGAAAGCCAACCTTCCGCAGGTCTTCGAGAATCTGATGCCTGGAGTGATGCCAGAACACGGGAACTGTGCCAACGCCCGTGACCTGGCTGTCGTGGTACTCCTCTTCCTGAAGCCACTGCAATGAACCGTTTGAAGTGAGGCGGCAGATGGCTTGTGTGTGCACGGTGTCAAAGAATGGCACGGTCATGACAAACCAACCCTGCGGACGAAGCACTCTGAAAACCTCCGAAAAACCCGCAAGATAGTCCGGCACATGCTCGAAGACTTCCGTGCAGGAAATGAGATCAAACGTACCGTCTGCGAACGAAAGCCGTTGTACGTCCTCGTTGCGCACACCGTCGACCACCTCACCCAAGGCCGACGGGCCAAAGTACTCAGAGCACTCGAAGTTTGCAAACCGTTGCTTGAGGTATCGGTGCACCGCGCCGTGATAAGACAGCTCATAGACCGCACTGGACTCGGGGTTGAGGGCCAGGCGCTGGATTTGAGCCACGGTGGCCAGGGAAATGGCCGTTGATTTGCAGTTCAGGCAGCGGATCGAACGCGACTCCGGGCCAGAAACAAGAAACCGCGTTTTGCGCATGCAAGACACACAGTGCCGGGAGGGTGCTGAAAACTGACCCTTGACGACCGAGCCAAGAATCTCGGAAAGATATTTGGTGTATTTGTTCACGTGCTGCTCCTCGGGGCGGGTTGATCTGGCAGAGGACGCGATGCGTCGCAGGTCGAGGTCAATTGGTTCATGCAGCGTTCGAGCGTGAGTTTCATCGACTTTATCCGCCTGTTTGCATCGGGGTGGTTGCGAGCGCAGCACATTCGCATGATGCGCAGGCGTTCGCGTGGCAGCTTCATGGACAGCGTCAGAAATGCGGTGCTGGGGAGACCGATGGCGGCAGAAATGGGCAGGGTGTCGGACAAGGTCATCAAGGGGCCCAGTACACGCACATCGAGCGAGTCAGGCAGTTCAAGCCCAGCGAGCCCTCCTGACAAAAGCACAGGACGGTGTCTGGCAATGGATGTGATCGTGCGCGCATAGAGGCGCGTCAGATGCGCTGTATCGAAAGTCGTTTCCTTGGGTGTTTTCACGATGACCAGTACAGGCGCGCTGCTGTCGAACCGGATGCGCTCTCCCCAGGGTTCGATGCACTCCGTGAAAGGGATTTCATGGATCAGTGGCTGGCGGCTCAGGCTTGGAAACCCGACATGTCCAACGTAGTTGCTCGCGTCCTCCATGAAGAAGCGGTGGATCGAATCACCCAGGCCGTCGCTGTAGGTGAAGTAGCGCACGCGAAAGAACAGCGCAACGAGCATGCGGATTGCGCGCGAGTTGGATCTGGGAATGCCGATCAGCAACTTCGGTTGGGCAAGGAGGTGTCTAGCTATCACCCAGCACGCGTTCATCAGAGACCATGGGCTCCGGGCCTTGACCCGGAGCGAGACCATTGATGTGACGCCGGGGTACTGTGGCAGCGCGTCCTCCCGAAAAAGGTACTGAGCGATTCGCTCGTAATGTCCGATGAGAGAGACCACGATGACGCGCTGAGAAGAGTATGAGAACGGCGTAGACGATGAGGACATGTCGCTCATTGAAAAAGGGTGGAAAACCGAAAAGAAGGGCCATTGCAAAAAGCACCGCCGCCGATCTTCCAAAGTTGGACGGCACCATCGCCACCCGCAACAGGAAGTAGAGCGCCCCAGCGAGACCTGCGATACCCCCATACCAGAGAAAATCCAGCGCGATGCTGTGAAAGCTGCGAACGCCTTCCTCGTTGCTCGCGCTGATCAGTCCCGTGCAAACGCCATAGGCGGAGTCACAGATGGGAAAGTTGGAGAAGAAGTTGGACCACAGCGCTGCGCGATCTGCGGTGAACCCCACACTGGCGATGCCCGCAGCCGTCAATGCCGTGGCCAGGAGCAGCAACACGGGTATCACCAACCGCGGTGCGACCCTGAACAGCGCTGCGTATAGCATGCCGAACTTGTTCGTACCCAGGGCGGCGACTGCCAACATCAGGGAAATGTGGAGCTTGAAACGCGTTCTTCCACGAAAGTACGGGCCCTGATACAGCAGGAAAATGAACACGGCGTACGTCAGTGAACGAGGATCTATCCGATAGTCGTCAGGATTCGTGCCGAAGGCGGATCCTTCCGAGGACAGGCCCAGATGAGGCGCAAGACTCGATGTGAACAACAACGCCAGGAGCAGGCATGCGATCGCAAGCGATGCCCACGATCGGGGACCGATCACGCGAGGATGCGGTAACAGCATGCCGTTGAGCAACCCCATCAGGTACAGCGTCAACACCAGGGCATTCGTTGGACTGTGCGCGGCCCATTGCACTGCAATCAAGCCCATGAGGACCAGCAACTCCACCTTGAACGTGGTGATCCGCCTGCCCAGTTCGCGCAAAGGTGTTGAAACGAGCAAAAGTAATATCGACGTCGCGAACATGTCGGGCCGTTCCAGGAAAACGCCCAGCAGCATGAACGCCAAACCGAGGTGCTGCACCCACCGGCGTCTGCTGCCTCGTTTTCGCGCCAGGGGCGCCTCCATCAGCGTGCCCTGAATACGCTGGCCATCACATGGGCAATGCCGCGCCCCAGCCCCAGCACGTTGCCTGGCATTCCCTTTCTGGCACGGCGGCGAATGGTTGGAGGTTGGTAGCGCAGGGCGGCCTCGCTCTTTGAGACAGCAACACCCATGTCGCGAAACGGAATGTGGCTGGCGGGGTAACGGAACACGGCATGCTTCGTCAATCCGACCTCTCGACAGGCCTTCACCACTTCAGCCGCGCTCCAGAGGTAGCGGTGTGTCTCGTAGTCATAGCCCGCCCATTGATTGCCCCAGAGCATTGACGACGCCGGGCCGCGGCCGAAGCGGTTGGTTGCACGGCTGGGAGCAAGGATCGCTGTGAGACGCTCCAGCACCGTCAGGAAGAAAACGGGGTTGCGGGAGGGCATTTCCAGATACAGCACCCCATCTGGCGAGAGAAGTTCGGAGAACTTTTCGAGCAGCCGAAGACCATCGTAGCGCGTGAAATGCTCCATGCCATGCACCAGGATGATCTCGTTCAATGTGCCCTTTGCGTAGGGCAACTCGAACACATCGGCCAACACATCAGCCACACAACCGGAACGAGAATCGTCCCCGGCTTCAAAGGGGTATTTGTCAATGTTCACATACCCTTGGAGGTAAACGCCTCCACAACAAACATGAATCTTGTTCATCGGCGCAACAGTACCCTGAGGTCGTCAAGCAACATGGTTGAAGAATTCTTTCGCATGCCTTTGAGGTGCAGTATGTGCCGGCCTCTGTCCAGTTCGTAAAGGGGGTTCGATGAACGCACACCACGATGTTTGCAGATATCGAAGCAATGCTTGTTGAACTGCAGTACCGAGGTGTAAATATATGAATCTGTCCACTCGTTGAATTCGAACAGTTCCAAGGATTTGTAGATGTCAAGCACCCGTTCGAACATGACGCGCCCCAGGGCGCCTCTGAAGTTGATGAGACCCGTTTCGGCATGCAGCTGCTTGTGTGCCCGGCCCAGGAAAGATACCGCGTGCGTCGGCGAGAACAAGGTTGATAACCACTGATCGAAGCCCTCCTTGAGCATGGAGTCAGCGTCCAGCCAGGTGACGGGATCTTCATCCGGGAACACCTTGTACGCTTCCTCCATGGCGAACACCTTCCATGAGAAACGCGCCGCCTGCCAGCGGTAGTCGCCTCGATGAAGGTCGAGTTCATCCTCGCGTGCGCGGATGTTCGCCATGTGTTTCAGACTGTCGGCGCTGAAAGGAATCACGCTGTACTTTTCACCCAGATTGCTCTGAAAGGGCGCGACATCTTCGGGATTGACCACCACAACGAGGCGGCGATCCGTGAATGCGGACCAGGTACCGACCGTGCTGTGGCCGTATTCATTCATCAGCTTGGTGTTAAGCGTTGTGACGAGCATGGGTGGAGGAGAGCCAATAGAAGATAAAAGTGGAGCCAGGCAGCGCGACGTAAGCGATGAGCGAGGCCCAGCTCAGAGTGTTCGTCAGCCATGCGATGAACAGAAGCCCGGCACAGGTGATGGAAATGATGCTGGAGCCAATGGCGACAAATGATTGACCACGCCTTTCCAGCGCAATGTACATCTCCGAGAGGGGCAGCAATCCCGCACATGCCACGATGGTCAACCACAACAGGGATATTTTCTCTTGCGGCAAGAATGGCTGTGATGCCAACCACGGGACCAACGCCAGCATTGCAATGAGATACAGAATCTTGATGGCGCGAACTGCCTGCCGCCAGCGAACGCTTCGCACGAAATATTTCTCGAAAATCGAGTTCGCCCCACCCACAAGTTGTTCGATGACCAAAAAGCTGGCGATCAACGGCCCCAACAGCGTTGTCAGACCCACTTTGAGCCCCGCCGAAACGATGCGGGACACGCCATAGGCGAGCCCCAGAGGCGAAAGAAGGGTGGATCGACCGACCGACTCTGCATTCGCATGCCAGGGCAGGCTTCGAAAATTCATGGCGAATTCGATGATCGCCCCCAATCCGATACCCAACAAGGCCAGCGTGAGCTCCGAAAACCACACTGCAGCGCCGGCGAATGCCACTTTCACGCCAACCGATACCAACTTGCTGCGAATCACACTGGATTTGTCGGGCTGGACGTAATACCAGGTCGAAGAAAAGGTCTGGGCCGTCGCGCCAATCGTGCCAAACAGGAGAAACAACGCCAGCAGCAACAAGGGTTGTGTCGACTCCTGCAGGAACAACACGGCCGCTCCGAGCGGCATGTTGAGTGCGGTAGACGCCACCGTCTTCACAATCAGGTTGCCAGATGCGTCTGTCAGCCCCGCGTTGATCAGCTTCACATCCCCCGTCAGCATCAATCCTGGTAGCACCGCCGTGACAATCATGACCAGGGCGAATGCCTTGCTCAGATCGCCCGGCGCAACCAACAACACAGCCGATGCCTGAGCGGCGGCGGCGAGAGCCTCTGCTCCGATCAGTCTTGCTCGCAAGTGCCTGCCTCCGCCACGCAAGATGGAGCGCCGGGCGATGCAATGCGCGCTACAGCCACGATTCAGTGCTCCTGGGGCGAGGGAATCTGGTAGCCATGCCGCACCAGAAGGGCGCTGCGTTGGGCCGCTTGCAGGTCATGAGCCACCATCTCGCTGACCATTTGTTCGAAACTGGTTTCGGGCACCCATCCCAGCTCTCTGCGAGCCTTGCTGGGATCTCCCAACAGGGTTTGCACCTCGGCGGGCCTGAAGTATCGTGGGTCGATGCGCACGACGGGTAGGGGGCCCGAGCCCTGGCCGGATGCCTCGCGTGCTGCGTCGGATGGGTTCAGCCAGAATGCCACTTCATCGACACCCGAGCCACGCCACTCCAGCTGCATGCCGAGTTCAGCGGCTGTGCGTTCGATGAAATCACGGACGCTGAACTGGACTCCGGTGGCAATCACATAGTCCCGCGCCTGTTCCTGCTGGAGCATCAGCCACTGCATGCGAACGTAGTCGATGGCATGGCCCCAGTCGCGCAGTGCGTCGAGATTGCCCATGTAAAGACAGCTGTCCAATCCCAGAAACACGTTGGCAAGGCCCCGCGTGATTTTGCGCGTGACGAAGGTTTCACCCCGACGGGGACTTTCATGATTGAAAAGAACCCCGTTGCATGCATACATCCCATAGCTCTCGCGGTAGTTGACCGTGATCCAATAGGCATAGAGCTTTGCCACGCCATACGGGCTGCGGGGATAGAACGGTGTCGTTTCGCGTTGAGGAGTTTCCTGCACAAGCCCATACAGTTCGCTGGTGCTCGCCTGGTAGAAACGGGTCGTGTTTTGCAGTCCCAGCAGTCGAATGGCTTCGAGGAGCCGCAGGGTCCCCAGCGCATCGACGTCTGCTGTGTATTCCGGACTCTCGAAACTCACCGCAACATGGCTCTGGGCCCCAAGGTTATATACCTCATCGGGCTGGATCTGTTGAACGATCCGCGTCAGATTGCTCGAATCGGTGAGGTCTCCATAGTGCAGGAAGAGTCGATTTCCAACAGTGTGCGGGTCCGCATAAAGGTGGTCGATTCTTGCTGTATTGAACTGGCTTGCCCGACGCTTCAGCCCGTGGACTTCGTAACCCTTTTCCAGAAGCAGTTCAGCCAGGTAGCTTCCGTCCTGGCCGGTGATTCCAGTGATGAGTGCCTTTTTCATGTGGTGTATTTCCTCAGCTGATAAGTCAGCAAGTCATTGAGCGTGTCCGCGAGCGGGATCTTTGGTGCCCAGCCTGTCTGTGCCCGCAATTTGGATGCGTCTCCTACCATTCGCAGCAGCTCGACTGGCCTGACAAGCGTGGGGTCAACGTGGCAGTCTACGTTGAGGTGGGCGGCTCGGATCAACGATTGCAGTATCTCGTCCAGCCGGCGCTCCGTTCCACTGCAGATGTTGTAAATCTCCCCAGGTTCGCCGTGGCGCAGGAGGGCGAAGTAGGCGTCGATGACATCCCTGACATCCAAAAAATCACGTGTCACATCGAGCCTGCCGGTCGCCAGGCGAAGTGGTTCACGACCAGTTGCCATTTTTGCGATCGAATCGACAAAGCGTGCCACCGCAAAGCTGGTCTTCTGATCACGCCCCAGATGATTGAATGGACGAGCGATGATGGTGGCGAATCCCGCAAACCGTGCCCATGCCATGCATGCGCTTTCGGCGGCCAACTTGCTGGCCGCGTAGGGATTGGCAGGCAATGGCTTTTGCCTCTCATTCACGGGCAACGAGTCTGCATCCACATGGCCGTATACATCGCCAGAGCTGATATAGAGGAGACGGCCGGTGAATTGACGTCTGTGCAGGACCTGCAGCAATCTCACGGTTCCCATCACATTGCTGTCGAAGGTGGCCAGTGGCTCGGCAAAGCTGGTTGGTACATGCGATTGCGCGGCCAGATGAATGACGTTGTCGAAAAACAAACCGGACAACGACGCTTCGATCGCTTCGATCGAATCCAGCGAGAACCCATCCTTGGGGGGTACGCAAACCACATCGCCAACCATCCCCTCAGCTGCGCAAGCAAACAGATGACGCCCGACGAAACCCGTATGTCCGGTGACGAGAACTCTCATTTCAGAAGCTGCCTCAGATTGAGCTGTAGCCGAACTGGATAGGGTTCCCGGCTAGACAACGCCAGCCTGGAGCAACAATCGCATGTTCACAGCGCCGACCAGGCGGCCTTCATCGTCAACAACCGGCATTGACGATATCTTGTGTTGTTCCATCAATTCGACAGCTTCCACGGCAAGCCGGGATGCTTCGATGGTGACGAACTTTCTCGCGATCACCTCGCCCAATGTCACGGTTTTGATATCGATATCACCGTCGAGCGCCCTGCGCAGATCGCCGTCCGTAAACACGCCCACCAGTGCGCTTTCCCCACTCAGAACGTTCACGAAGCCGAGGCCGGCTCGAGACATGTTCACCAGGGCCTCACGGATCGTGGCGCTCTCCCGCGCGGTTGGAATGCCTGCACCGGAGACCATGACATCTGCGATCGACACCAACAACTTGCGGCCCAACGTTCCGTGGGGGTGTGTCACCGCAAACATTTCAGCGGTGAAGCCACGCGCCTGCAGCAGGCACATCGCAATCGCATCACCCAACGCCAGTGCAAGCGTGGTGCTCGCAGTCGGCGCCAAACCCAACGGACATGCCTCGCGATCGACCGATGTGTCAATGACCACATCAGCATGTTGTGCAAGCGCAGAGTCGGCTTTTGCGGTCATGGCCACGACAGGAATTCTGTGGCGCTTCATGTACGGCAACACGCGCAACAACTCGTCGCTTTTGCCCGATTGAGAGATCGCGAGAACCACGTCGTGCGGAGTCACCATCCCCAGGTCGCCATGGGCCGCTTCCGCTGGATGGACGAAAAGCGCTGGCGTCCCCGTGCTCGACAGCGTGGCCGCAATCTTCCTGCCAATGTGTCCTGACTTCCCCATGCCGATCACGACGACGCGGCCGCCTCCCGAACACGAGAACAGCAGGTCCGTGGCCGACAGAAAGGCCGTTCCCAGTCGTGCCCGTGCGGACAGGATGGCGGCGGCCTCCACCTCCAGCACTTGACCGGCCAGAGCGATCAACTGCTGATTCCCAGGGAGGGTCGTCACTTGGTGTTCTGCCTTTGTTGGCAGAAATTCATGCGGTCATGCTCCGCAAACCACTCCTGCGAAAAATCCACGTTGCGGTACTCGTGGAAGTAAGGTCCACCGATCGTCCAGTGAACGTTGTGAACGTCCGAAGGAGGCTCTGCGTACTCACCCACGAGCCAGTTCCATCGGACATCGAGTGCGCCGATTTGTTCGTCGCGCAGCCACTGGAAGCGGTGCAACTCCATCGGAGACGCCGTGTTGACGTACTCCGGTGTTACCGAGCGATTGGCCGGATGTTCACAGTTCCACACGACGACCGACGACCAGTTTTTTCTCGGGTAGCTGTACTGCACCGTATTGAGGAACTTGATCTCGTCCTTGGGTGTGTAGTCATGCTGGACGACATGGACAGCTTTCGAAGGATCGCCAGCGGCGAGTTCAAACAGCTTGGCCACATCCGTGCGAAGCATCATGTCGCAATCAAAGAACGCCGCCATTCCCTGGTACCCACTCAGGTACGGTACCAGGAATCTGGTGAAGGAGAACTCGTTGGATTGCTTGGGGTCCCGCTCGCGTGTGTAAATGTCTTTCAGGTTGGCGATGTTGAGGGGCACTATCGCCACGGGTTTGGAACTGCGGTGCAGGATGGAATGAGCCATGGTGTGCCAGGACACGCTTTCAACAGGGTCATATCCAATAAAGATTTTCAAGATGCTTGAATCCATTGCGCGCCTCTCTAAATAAATACCTCTGCACTCGCAAACGAAAGACCCGCCATGTCTTTTGCCGAAAGCTGGGGTTTGATGCTGGATGGCCACTCGATGCCAATCGCCGGATCGCTCCAGAGAATGCACCGTTCGTGCGTGGGTGCGTAGTAGTCGGTGGTCTTGTACAGAAAATCTGCCGACTCACTCGTCACCAGGAAACCGTGTGCAAATCCCGCTGGGACCCACAGTTGCCTGTGGTTCTCGGCGCTCAGTTCAACGCCTACCCATTTCCCGAACGTTGGAGAGCTTCGTCGGATGTCCACCGCCACATCGAACACCGCGCCTCGAACGACACGCACCAGTTTCCCCTGGGGTTGCAGAAGCTGGTAGTGCAACCCGCGCAGAACGCCCAGGGTGCTGCGGCTGTGGTTGTCCTGTACGAAGTTCACATCCAGGCCGGTGGCCTCCTTGAAGGCTCTCTGATTGAAACTCTCGAGGAAGAAGCCTCGCTCGTCACCGAACACCCTGGGTTCGATGACCAGCACGTCGGGGATGGCGGTGGGTGTGACTTTCATCGGTGTACAGAATCGTTGAGCAGGCGCACAAGGTATTGGCCGTAGCCGTTCTTGAGCATGGGGCGGGCAAGGGCTTCAAGCCGGGCCGCGTCAATCCATCCGTGCCGCCAGGCGATCTCCTCGGGGCAGGCGATCTTCAGACCCTGGCGATGTTCCAGCGTGGCGATGAACTGGCTGGCCTCGAGCAGGCTGTCGTGCGTACCGGTGTCCAGCCACGCATAGCCGCGCTGCATGATCTGCACATTGAGAAGGCCGAGGTCCAGGTAGGCCTGATTCACGGCGGTGATCTCGAGTTCGCCACGCGCGCTGGGCTTTACGGCCTTGGCAATGTCCACGACTTGCTGGTCGTAGAAATACAGACCCGTTACCGCGTAGCTGCTCTGTGGTTTGACAGGTTTTTCCTCGATGCTGCGGGCCTTGCCGTGGGCATCGAAGGCCACCACGCCATAGCGTTCGGGGTCGTTCACGTGGTAGGCGAACACGGTCGCACCGCTGGCCTGCGCGTCGGCATCGGCCAGCAGCGTTGTGAAGTCATGGCCGTAGTAGATGTTGTCGCCCAGGACCAGTGCACTGGGACTGTTGCCCACGAAGTCGGCGCCGATGATGAAGGCTTGCGCCAACCCGTCAGGGCTGGGTTGCACCGCGTATTGCAGGTTCATGCCCCAGGCGCTTCCGTCGCCAAGCAGTTGCTCAAAGCGCGGCGTGTCCTGCGGCGTGCTGATCACCAGCACGTCACGGATGCCCGCGAGCATCAGTGTAGTCAGCGGGTAGTAAATCATCGGCTTGTCGTACACCGGCAGCAGCTGTTTGCTGATGGCCAGTGTGGCAGGGTGCAGGCGGGTGCCAGAACCACCGGCCAGGATGATGCCTTTGCGTTGTGTCATGTTTCTCGTCTCACAGGATTTCAGCAAGCATACGCCGCACGCCGCGTTGCCATTCCGGCAGATGGAGTCCAAAGGTGTCACGGAAACGGGTAGTGTCCAGACGTGAATTCAGCGGGCGGCGCGCAGGCGTGGGGAAGGCGCTTGTGGGCACGGGTGCCACTTCCTGGGCCTGGATCACAAGGTCGGGTTTGAGGGTGCGGGCTGTGTCCAGAACAAACCGTGCGTAGCCGTTCCAGGAGGTTTCTCCCGCGGCCGCCAGGTGATATGTGCCGCAGCATGCTTCGTCACGAAGCGCCTGGCGAATGGCATGGGCTGTCGCATCGGCGATCAGTTCGGCGCCGGTGGGTGCACCGAACTGATCGTCGATCACGGTGAGCCGATCGCGTTCCTGTGCCAGCCTCAACATGGTTTTGGCGAAGTTGCCTCCCCGAGCCGCGTAGACCCAGCTGGTGCGGAAGATCAGGTGCCGACGGCCAGCCGCAGTGATCGCATGTTCGCCATCCAGCTTGGTTCGACCATAGGTGCTCAGGGGGCCGGTCGGCGCATCTTCACGGCGTGGCGCGGTGCCACCGCCGTCAAAAACGTAGTCGGTCGAGTAGTGAACCAGCAATGAGCCCACCTCATGCGCGGCTTGGGCCAGCACACCGGGGGCGAGCGCGTTCAGAGTCTGCGCTGCATCGGGTTCGCGTTCCGCCTGGTCCACTGCGGTATGCGCGGCCGCATTCACAATGACCGTTGGCCTGAGTTGCAATACAGTACGGCGCAAGCCTTCCAGATTGCCGAGATCGCCACAGCCTCCGTCCTTGTCGGTGCTGTGCCGGTCCAGCGCGACGAGCTCGCCCAGCGGAGCCAGGCTTCGTTGCAGTTCCCAGCCAACCTGGCCATTTCGCCCCAGCAGCAGGATGCGGCTCATCGACCGAGCCCGTATTTGCGCTTGATCGCATCCAGCCGGCGCTGGTGCGGCTCAAACGTGCTCGAGGTGACCCAAAGCTGCTTCAGGAAGACAAGGAGCAGCAAGAAGATGCCGACACCCACCGCACCCACCGCTGCGGACAGGCCCTTCTTGGGGGCAACAGGTCGCTTGGGCAGCGTCGGGGGTTGCAGCAGGTCCTCATCGGTCAAGCCCCGCATCTTTTTCTCGACGTTGAGCAGGTTCTCCTGCATGCGCACCTGGGCCGCAGAGAGGCTGGAAATGGACTCGGCAAGCAGTCCCATGTTGCCGGCAGGGGAGGACTCGTCCAGGAGTTTCTGCGCTGTCCTGCTGGTCGTCTGGAGCTCAGTGATCTGTTGCTCCAGGGAGACCTTCTGGGCTTCCAGCCGCTTCAGTTCGGCGCCCTTGGGCCTGAGGCCGGAGAAGGTCTGGCTGAGTATCTCGCTGGCCATGCTTTGTGCTGCGCCTGGCGAGTTGGCTGTCACGGTCAAGGTGACAAGCTTGTCGTTCCGTCCCACCTGGGTTGAGACGCGCTTCTGCAGATCGATCCGCGCCTGCTCGGCATCCTCCTCCGACAGCTCTTTCAGGAACCCGAGGTTGTTCAAGGAGGCGTCGAGGACCGTGGCGGTGGTCATGTACGACGCAACGTCAGCCTCTGCGCGCAATGTGGCTGTGCTTTCGTAGTGCTGCGGAACAATGAACATGACGCCATACACCAAGGCGCCAGCCAGGAGAGGCCCCAGGATCAAAAGCCGAATGTTCTCCGCGAGCGTCAACAAGACGTCGAAAAGATTGATCGTGTCATCAAAGTCGCCGGCGTGCGCTGGACGGTGTTGATCCATGGGTTTGTGGTTGCTTCTCTTTGCGGGGACGGTGTGGTTCAGCCAGTGATCTCGGCCGCGTACTGTTTCTGCACCCACTGCCGATACGCACCACTCTGCACGTTCGCCACCCAGTCAGCGTGGTCCAGATACCACTGCACCGTCTTGCGGATACCAGTTTCGAAGGTTTCCGCGGGTTTCCAGCCGAGTTCGGCTTCCAGTTTGCGGGCGTCGATCGCGTAGCGGCGGTCGTGGCCGGGGCGATCCTTCACGTGGCTGATCTGTGTGGTGTATGAAGCGCCGTCGGCACGCGGGCGCAGTTCGTCGAGCAGGGCGCAGATGGTGCGGACGATCTCGATGTTCGGTTTCTCGTTCCAGCCGCCGACGTTGTACGTCTCACCGACCGTACCCGCGTCAAGCACGCGGCGGATGGCGCTGCAATGGTCCTTCACATAGAGCCAGTCGCGCACCTGCATGCCGTCGCCGTACACGGGCAGGGGCTTGCCCGCGAGTGCGTTGACGATCATGAGCGGAATGAGCTTCTCGGGAAAGTGGAAAGGGCCGTAGTTGTTGCTGCAGTTCGTGGTCAGCACCGGCAGGCCGTGGGTGTGGTGCCAGGCCCGCACCAGGTGATCGCTGGCGGCCTTGCTGGCGGAGTAGGGGCTGTTGGGCTCGTAGGCGTGGCTTTCGGTGAAGGCCGGTGCGTCGGGCGACAGGCTGCCGTAGACCTCATCCGTGCTGACATGCAGGAAGCGGAAGGCGGCCTTCTCGGCCTCGGGGAGGCCCAGCCAGTGGGCGCGCACCGCCTCCAGCAGGCGGAAGGTGCCCAGGATGTTGGTCTGGATGAAGTCCTCGGCACCGTGGATGGAGCGGTCCACGTGGCTCTCGGCCGCGAAATGGATCACGGCGCGGGGCCGGTGGTCGGTCAGCAGCCGGGTCACCAGCTCGCTGTCGCCGATGTCGCCCTGCACGAAAAGGTGCCTGGCATCGCCCTGCAGACTCGCCAGCGTCTCGAGGTTGCCCGCATAGGTCAGCTTGTCGAGGTTGACGACCGGCTCATCGTGGAGCGCCAGCCAGTCGAGCACGAAATTGGCGCCGATGAAGCCGGCGCCACCAGTCACGAGAACCATCGGAAATCCCTCAGGTGTTGATCTTGAGGCGCCACCCCCGGCGCCCTGCACCCTGCATTATCTTCGGTCTTCCGGGGCTTCCGGCCGACCGCCGTGTTCCTTTAGTGACCGTGTGAAACGGTCTCGCCAGCCTTGAGCTGGTACACGGTGCCGCAATACGGGCACTTCGCCTCGCCGGTGGCGGCCACGTCCAGATACACCTTGGGATGGCTGTTCCACAGCTTCATGTCGGCCAGCGGGCTGGGGCAGAACACCCCGCCATGGGCGTTGAGGTCGGAGGCCTTGAGTTCAACGGTGGTCTTGCTCATGGCGTGTTCCTCAGACCTTGGCCAGCCAGTGGGCGTACCTGGGATTGCGGCCATTCACGATGTCGAAGAAGGCGCTCTGCACCTTTTCGGTGATCGGGCCGCGTGAACCGACGTAGTCGGCCTTGCCCAGCTCGATGCGGTCGAGTTCGCGGATCGGGGTGACTTCGGCGGCCGTGCCGGTGAAGAAGGCTTCGTCGGCGATGTAGACCTCGTCGCGGGTGATGCGCTTCTGCACGATCTCCAGGCCCAGGTCCTTGGCAATGTGGAACACGGTGTTGCGCGTGATGCCATTGAGCGCGCCAGCGGACAGGTCGGGCGTGTAGATCACGCCGTTCTTGATCACGAAGATGTTCTCGCCCGCGCCCTCGCTCACGAAGCCGCTGGAGTCCAGCAGCAGGGCTTCGTCGTAGCCCTCGTCGGTGGCTTCCATGTTGGCCAGGATGCTGTTGCTGTAGTTGCTCACCGCCTTGGCCTGCGTCATGGTGATGTTGACGTGATGGCGGGTGTAGCTGCTGGTCTTGACGCGGATGCCGCGCTTGAGGCCTTCGTCGCCCAGGTAGGCGCCCCAGGCCCAGGCGGCGACCATCAGGTGGATGGTGTTGCCCTTGGGCGAGACGCCCAGTTTCTTGTCGCCAATCCAGGTCAGCGGGCGGATGTAGCAGCTCTCGAGCTTGTTCTCTCGCACCACGGCCTTCTGCGCTTCATTGACCTCGTCCTGCGAGAACGGGATCTTCATGCGCAGGATCTTGGCGCTGTTGAACAGGCGTTCGGTGTGTTCCTCGAGCCGGAAGATGGCCGTGCCGCCCTGGGTGTTGTAGGCGCGCACGCCCTCGAAGGCGCCACAGCCGTAGTGCAGGGTATGGGTCAGCACGTGGATCTTGGCGTCGCGCCAGTCCACCATCTGGCCATCCATCCAGATCTTGCCGTCGCGGTCGGACATCGAGGGAACGATGGGGCTCATGGGGGTCCTTGGGTAGTTCGTCGGAGGGCAGTCCGGGCTGCCAAACCGGCGATTTTACGGCGTCGGCCCGCCGGCCCCGGGGTCCGCCGGGCTGCTGGTGGCCGGAGCCGCCTGTGCCTCCCCGGTTTCGGGGCGTTCCAGCTTCCAGCGCACCAGCTTGCCATTCAGGAATTCGGCCGTCACGGTGGAATCACCGTTGTCGCGCCATCGGTAGACCTCCGGCTGCGCGCCTTCCTCAGACAGCCGCTCACCGAGCGAGCGGGTGATGGCCATCACGTGCATGAGGGTGACGCCGGGCTTGAGCTTGACGTTGAGCATGACGGCGCTGCCCACGTGTCCGATCGGTCGTTCCGAGGCGCGTTTGAGCACCGTCATGAAGCGGTTGAAGTGCAGCAGCAGCCACATCGTCAGGCCGCCGGCGACGGCCGCCACGCCGGGCCAGCCGTAGGTGCGGTGAGAGAGGTAGAGCAGGCCGAGGCCGGCCGCAAGGTAGAGCAGTTTCTGGAATGGCATGGGGGTGATTGTCGGCGCTGGCTCCCGCAGGCGCTTTGCGGCTAGTACGGATAGAGCGGGTCAGGCCAGGCTGCGGGCCAGTTCCATCGCTTCCTCGATGCGGTCGACGCCGTGCACGGTGAGGCCTTCGAAGGCCTTGTCGTTCTTGCGCGGCAGGTTGGCCTTGGGTACCACGGCCACACTGAAGCCCAGCTTGGCGGCCTCCTTGAGCCGGTCCTGCCCGCGCGGTGCCGGGCGGACCTCACCGGCCAGGCCGACCTCGCCGAACGCCAGGAAACCCTTGGGCAGCGCCTTGCCCCGCAGGCTGGACGTGATGGCCAGCATCACCGAGAGGTCGGCCGCAGGCTCGCTGATGCGAACGCCACCCACCGCGTTGACGAACACATCCTGGTCCATGCAGGCCACGCCGGCATGGCGGTGCAGCACGGCCAGCAGCATGGCCAGGCGGTCCCGGTCCAGGCCGACCGAGAGGCGGCGCGGGCTCGGCCCCCCGCTGTCCACCAGTGCCTGGATTTCCACCAGCATCGGCCGCGTGCCCTCCAGCGTCACCATGACGCAGCTGCCGGGCACGGGCTCCGAATGCTGTGAGAGAAAGATCGCGCTCGGGTTGCTCACGCCCTTGAGGCCTTTTTCCGTCATGGCGAACACGCCGATCTCGTTGACGGCGCCAAAGCGGTTCTTGATCGCGCGGATCAGGCGGAAGCTGCTGTGGGTGTCGCCTTCAAAGTAGAGCACCGTGTCGACCATGTGTTCCAGCACGCGTGGGCCGGCCAGCGCGCCTTCCTTGGTGACGTGGCCCACCAGAACGATCGCCGTGCCACTGGCCTTGGCCGCCCGGGTGAGGTGGGCGGCGCATTCGCGCACCTGCGCCACCGAACCGGGGGCGGAGGTGAGCTGCTCGGAGTACACGGTCTGGATCGAGTCGATCACGGCGATGGCCGGTTGTGTGGCGTCCAGTGTGGCGAGGATCTTCTCGAGCTGGATCTCGGCCAGCACGCTGACCTGCGAACCGTCCAGACCCAGGCGGCGCGAGCGCAGCGCCACCTGGGCGCCGCTCTCCTCACCGGTCACGTAGAGCGTCTTCAGCCCGCTGCGCTGCAGCGAGTCCAGCGCCTGCAGCAGCAGGGTGGACTTGCCGATGCCCGGGTCGCCGCCGATCAGCACCACCCCGCCTTCCACCACGCCGCCGCCCAGCACGCGGTCGAGCTCGTCGTGGCCGGTGGGCGTGCGCTGCACGTCGGTGGCCTCGATGTCGGCCAGGGTGGTCACCTCGGCGGTCTTGGCAAGTGCGGCGAAGCGGTTCTTCGAAGGCGCGGCCGACTCCGCCACCGATTCGACCAGCGTGTTCCAGGCGTTGCAGTGCGGGCACTTGCCCAGCCACTTCGGGCTGGCGCCGCCGCACTCGCTGCAGATGTATTGGGTTTTGTCTTTGGCCATGTGCCGGGCAATATAGTCGACACCCCATGTCCCGATCCGATTCCCGCGCCGCCGCCCTGCACGTGCTGCCCTCCGTCACGCAGCCGCCGTCGGCCGCAGCGCGCGCCTACAACCTGCAACTCACCCGCATCGACAAGCTGCGCAGCCAGCTCGCCGAGATGGAGGCCCTGGCGCAGCGGCATCGCCTGGCGCTGCACGGTGCGGTGGAGCCACTGCGTCGGCAGGTGGCGCGCGAGCAGCGCGCGCTCGCCCTGGCGCTGGACGGGCACCTGCAGGGCAAGTGGCTTAGCCGCGTGCAGGCCGACACCGCGCGCACCGTGCTGCGCCAGCTCGCCCGGGTGCTGGCCGAGGCGGGCGATGCTGCCATGCGCGAGCTGCACGACCGGCACAGCCCGCGCACGCTGGCGCAACTCAGGCAGGACGCGGCAGACGCGCTGCGGCAGCGACTGGAATCCGTGCTCGGGGAGCCGCTGGAGGACGAGGGCCAGAACCTCAGCGCGGAGCAACTGCTGCGCGCCGGCATGGAACGCCTGCGGCAGGCGCAGGAAGATGTGCGGCAGCACCGCCGGGAAGCCGCCCAGGCCCGCCGCGCGCGAAAGACGCCGGGCGCCTTGGCGCGCCAGGCCGAGGAGCACGATGCCGACACCCTGCTGCGCCGGCTGTTCCGGCAACTGGCCAGCGCGCTGCATCCGGACCGCGAGACCGACCCGCAGGCTCGCCTGCACAAGACCGCGTTGATGAGCGAGGCGAACGCCGCCTACGAGAAGCGTGATCTGGTGGCGTTGCTGCAGATCCAGGCCCGCGCCGAACTGGCCGACCCCACCGCGGTGCAACGGCTTTCCGACGAACGCCTGGCCTTGCTCACGCTGCTTCTCAAGCAGCAGGTGGCGGGGCTGGAGCGGGAGCGCGCAGCGCGCCAGGGGGCGCTGGCCCATGAGTTCGACCTGCCAGAGGGCGTGTCCATGAACGCCAATACCCTGCTGCAGAGCCGCATCGACCAGACCCGGGCACTGGAGCGCGCGCTGGCGCAGCTCGCGCAGGACCAGGCGCAGGTGGACGACCCGGTCCGTCTCAAGCGCTGGCTCAACGCGCGGCGGGATGGCCCTTGAAGCCCTGAACCAGTTCGCCCACCAGTTCGGCCGCCGGCACATCGCGGCAGTGGCTCGCGTTCTGGCCAGACCACAGCGGTGAAAAGTCGCCGCTGCCCTTGGCCTCCCAGTGCGCGCGCAGTGGCGCCATCGCCGCCGTGGCCAGCGGGAAGGCGGGCGCGACGGGGTTCATCGGGCCGAGTTCGCGCATCACCCGGTTGACGATACCGCGCGCCGGGCGGCCGGTGAACAGGTGGGTGAGGGCGGTGTGGTGGGCCGCCTCGCTCTGCAGCGCCGCGCGGTGCAGCGGGCTGGTGGTCGCTTCCGGGCAGCACAGGAACGACGTGCCCACCTGTACGCCCGAAGCCCCCAGCGCCATGGCTGCGGCCACGCCCGCCGCATCTGCAATGCCACCGGCCGCGATCACCGGCACGCCCACCGCCGCCACGATCTGCGGCAGCAGTGCGAAGGTGCCGCTCTGCGTGGTGAGGTCTTCCGAGAGGAACATGCCCCGGTGTCCCCCCGCCTCGATGCCCTGGGCAATGATGGCGTCGGCCCCGAAGGCTTCGAGCCAGCGTGCTTCTTCCACCGTGGTCGCCGACGACAGCACCACGCTGCCCCAGCTCTTCACGCGGTCCAGCAGGTCCAGGTCGGGCAGGCCGAAGTGGAAGCTCACCACCTTGGGACGGAAGCGTTCCAGGATGTCGGCAGCCGCGCGGTTGAAGGGCACGCGGCCCGCGCCAGAGGGCACGCTGTCGAGGTCCAGCCCGGCCTCGTGGTAGTAGGTCGACAGCCACGCGCGCCACGCCGCCTCACGCGCGTCGTCCGGTTCCGGGGGCGCGTGGCAGAAGAAGTTCACGTTGTAGGGCCGCGAGGTGCCGGCGGCCAGCGCGACCAGTTCGCGGTCCATTGCATCGGGTGCCAGCATGGCGCAGGGCAGCGAACCCAGCGCACCTGCGTTGCTCACTGCCACGGCCATGGCAGCCCCTTGCACACCCGCCATGGGCGCCTGGATCAAGGGATGTTCGGTACCGAGCAGGGTGGTGAGTGCGTTCATGCGCGCATTCTCCCCGGGCCTTCGTCCCGGGTAAACCCTTGATTTGTTTCCAGAATAATCATTTAATATATTAAATAAATGAGCGACGACACCCCTTTCATCCACCGCAACCTGCCCCGCCTGCTGCTCGAGGCGCGCGAGGCGGTGATGCTGCACACCCGGCCCAGCCTGCGGCAGTTCGGCCTGTCCGATCAGCAATGGCGCGTCTTGCGCGTGCTGGGTGAGCACGCCCAGTTGCCAGGCGGTGTGGAAACGGGGCGCGTGGCCCGGGAAGCCTTTCTGCTGGGCCCGAGCCTCACCGGTGTGCTCACCCGCATGGAGCGCGATGGCCTGATCGAGCGCAGCCGTTGCCCGCAGGACGCGCGGCGCACCGTGGTGCGCGCCACCGCGGCAGGGCTCAAGCTGGTGAAAGGCCTCTCCAGCACCATCGAAGCGCATTACGCCTGGATGGAGCAACGCCTGGGCAAGGCGCGGCTGGCGCAGTTGTATGCGCTGCTCGACGAGGTGATCGCTCTTGAACAACCCATGAACCACGCCGATGGCCTGGAGGAAGACGCCGCATGAACCCCGTTCCCTGGATGCCGGCCGGCACGGTCTATGGCACCCTGCTCAACTTCCGGCGCGAACACGCGCTGTGGGCGCCGCGCATGAACGACGCGCCGTACAAGGCCCCGCCGAAAGCGCCGGTGCTCTACATCAAGACCGCCAACACCTTCACCCCAGCGGGGGGTGACATCACCCTGCCGGTGGGGGCGCCCGTGCAGGTGACGCCCTCGCTCGGTCTGGTGATGGGCGATGCAGGGGCGTACGGCGCGGTGCTGTTCAACGACGTGTCGGTGGTGCACGAGAGCTACTACCGCCCGCCGATCAAGGCGCATTGCGTGGACGGCTTCCTCGGTGTGGGCGGTGAATGCGTGCCGCTGGCGCAGTTGGGGGGTGCTGCTGGCCTGGTCGGGCTGCAGATCGAATTGCACATCAACGGCGTGCACCGGCAGACCACCGTGCTGTCGGAGCTGGTGCGCGATGCGGCCACACTGCTTTTTGATGTGGGCGAGTTCATGGCGCTGCGCCCCGGCGACGTGCTGATGCTGGGCACCGACTGCCTGGCCGATGGCACCCGGCCGCTCGTGCACGCGGGCGACACCGTCGAGATCACCGCCCCGGGCTTCCTGCCTGTGCGACACAACTTCGTGAAGGAGGCGACCGCATGAAGCGCGCCCGCATCGCCTGGGCCGGCGCGGTCCATGACGCCGTCGAAGCCGGCGGCCAGCTCGAACTGCTCACTCCGGCATTGAAAGGTCGCCACGTCGCATTTGAAGACGCCGTCTGGCTGCCGCCGCTGCAACCCCTGCCGCCGCAACGTCCGCGCACCGTGCTCGCGCTCGGCCTGAACTACGCCGATCACGCGAAGGAGCTCGCCTTCAAGGCGCCCGAAGAACCTCTGGCTTTCGTCAAGGGCGAGGCCTCGCTCACCGGCCACCGTGGCTTCACGCTGCGGCCGCCCGGCGTGACCTTCATGCACTACGAGTGTGAGCTCGCTGTCGTCATCGGGCGCACCGCGAAACATGTGAAGAAGGCCGACGCGCTGGATTTCGTGGGCGGCTACACCGTGGCGAACGACTATGCCATCCGCGATGTGCTCGAGAACTGGTACCGCCCCAACCTGCGCGTGAAGAACCGCGACACCTGCACGCCCATCGGGCCCTGGCTGGTGGACGCCGTCGACGTGCATGAACGCCACGGCGGGCCCATGAACCTCGCGCTGCAGACCACGGTCAACGGCAAGGTCACGCAGCAGGGGAACACGCGCGACATGATCTTCGACGTGCCCACACTCATCGAGTACTTCAGCTCGTTCATGACGCTGCAGCCCGGTGACCTCATCCTCACCGGCACGCCCGACGGCGTGGTCGATTGCCAGCCCGGCGATGTGATCGTCACGTCCATCGAAGGCATCGGCGAACTCACCAACACCATCACCCAGCACCCTTGAACCCCATGACGACGATCCAGCACCTCATCAACGGCAAGGCGGTCGCCAGCGCCAAGACCTTCGAGACCCTCAACCCCGCCACGCAGGACGTGCTGGCCGAGGTCGCGGCCGGCGGTGCCGACGAGGTCAACGCCGCCGTGCAGGCCGCCAAGGATGCTTTTCCGAAGTGGGCCGGCCTGCCTGCCACCGAACGCGCCAGGCTCGTGCGCAAGCTGGGTGAACTGATCGCGGCGAACGTGCCCGAGATCGCGCGGACCGAGACCAACGACAGCGGGCAGGTGATCTCGCAGACCGGCAAGCAACTGGTGCCGCGCGCGGCCGACAACTTCAGCTACTTCGCCGAGATGTGCACGCGCGTCGACGGCCACACCTATCCCACGCCCACCCACCTGAACTACACGCTGTTCCACCCGGTGGGCGTGTGCGCCCTCATCAGTCCGTGGAACGTGCCTTTCATGACCGCGACCTGGAAGACCGCACCCTGCCTGGCGTTCGGCAACACAGCGGTGCTGAAGATGAGCGAACTCTCGCCGTTGACGGCCGCGCGGCTGGGCGAGCTGGCGCTGGAAGCGGGCATTCCGCCCGGCGTGCTCAACGTGGTGCACGGCTACGGCAAGGACGCCGGCGAGCCGCTGTGCGCGCACCCGGACGTGCGCGCGATCTCCTTCACCGGCTCCACGGCCACCGGCAACCGCATCGTGCAGAGTGCGGGCCTGAAGAAGTTCAGCATGGAGCTGGGGGGCAAGAGCCCGTTCGTGGTCTTCGACGACGCCGACCTGGACCGCGCGCTCGACGCCGCGGTGTTCATGATCTTCAGCAACAACGGCGAGCGTTGCACGGCGGGCAGCCGCATCCTGGTGCAGCAGAGCATCTACGCCGATTTCGTGACCCGGTTCGTCGAGCGCGCCAAGCGCATCGTGGTGGGCGATCCGCTGGACGAGAAAACCATCGTCGGCCCGATGATCAGCCAGGCGCATCTGTCCAAGGTGCGCAGCTACATCGAGCTGGGCCCGAAGGAGGGCGCCACGCTGCTGTGCGGTGGGCTGGACCGGCCGTCCTACGCGCCGGAGCTCTCGTCGCGGGTGGCGAAGGGCAACTATGTGTGGCCGACGGTGTTCGCGGATGTGGACAACCGCATGCGCATCGCGCAGGAAGAGATCTTCGGCCCGGTGGCCTGCATGATCCCGTTCCGCGACGAGGCGCACGCGATCGAACTGGCGAACGACATCCAGTACGGTCTGTCGAGCTATGTGTGGACGGAGAACATTGGCCGCGCGCACCGGGTGGCGGCGGCGGTGGAGGCGGGCATGTGTTTCGTCAATTCGCAGAACGTGCGGGATCTGCGGCAACCTTTCGGTGGAACGAAGGCGAGTGGCACGGGGCGTGAGGGTGGCACCTGGAGTTATGAGGTGTTCCTGGAGCCCAAGAACATTGCGGTGTCGCTGGGGTCGCATCACATTCCGCATTGGGGTGTTTGAGATGTTTTCGTTTGAAGGGGTTGGCGGGATTGGGGAGGGCAGGGCGCTCTGCTCCGCGAATGTCCTCCGGCGGCTGGAGCCGCCTCCCCCTTTATTTCGCTGCGCAGAGCGCCCTGCCCTCCCCAATCTTGCGAGGTGTATGCAAACCGACATTGGCATGCGCGCCTCGGAGTGGGTTGGCCGCTGGGGGTGGCTGCCGCAGCGACATAAGAGGAGGAGACCCGGCGAAGCCGGGTCGGGGGACAGTCGCGGAGGCGGCCACCCCCAGCGGACGGCCCGCGGAGCGAACACCACAGCAACAGGAGACAACGAATGGGAAAACTAGCCTTGGTCGCCAAGATCACCCACGTCCCTTCGATGTACCTCAGCGAACTCGACGGCCCAAGAAAGGGCACCAGACAGGACGCCATCGACGGCCACAAGGAAATCAGCCGCCGCTGCCGTGAACTCTGCGTCGACACCATCGTCGTCTTCGACACGCACTGGCTCGTCAACGCCAGCTACCACCTCAACTGCGCACCCCACTTCGAGGGCACCTACACCAGCAACGAACTGCCGCACTTCATCAGCAACATGCCCTTCGAGATTCCGGGCAACCCCGAACTCGGCAAGCTGCTCGCTAAAGTTTGCAACGAACACGGCGTAGACACCCTCGCCCACGACGCCACCACCCTCGGCCCCGAGTACGGCACCCTCGTGCCCATGCGCTACATGAACCAGGACCGGCATTTCAAGGCCATTTCGGTCTCGGCGCTGTGCCAGTCGCATTACCTCAACGACAGCGCCCGCCTGGGCTGGGCCATGCGCAAGGCCGTCGAAGACCACTACGACGGCACCGTCGCTTTCTTCGCCAGCGGCTCGCTCAGCCACCGTTTCGCGCAGAACGGCCTCGCCCCCGACTTCGCTTTCAAGATCTGGACCCCATTCCTCGAAACGCTGGACCGCCGTGTCGTCGACATGTGGATGAACGGCGAGTGGAAGGCCTTTTGCGAGATGCTGCCCGAATACGCTGCCAAGGGCCACGGCGAAGGCTTCATGCACGACACCGCCATGATGCTCGGCGCCCTCGGCTGGAGCGACTACGACGGCCAGGCCGAGGTCATCACGCCGTACTTCGGTGCCTCCGGCACCGGCCAGATCAACGCCGTCTTCCCCGTCACGCCGCAGACCGGCCGCGCCATTCCTGCTGCACAGGCATCCTCGGCCCAGGGTTACCAGACCGCCTCCCGCCTCTGAGGCGTCCGACCATGCCGCACCTCGTCATCCTCTACACACCCAACCTCGATCGTGCGACGAGCGACGGCGGCGCCGACATGGGCGCGCTCTGCCGCGAACTGTGCGACGCCATGCTCGCCGTGCGCGACGAGGCCGACCGGCAGGTGTTCCCCACCGGCGGCACGCGCGTGCTGGCCTACCCGGCCGCGCACAGCGCGGTCTCCGATGGCGGTGCGGCCGGTATCGCCGCCGGTCTCGGGGGCGACTATGCCTTCGTCTACATGAACCTGCGCATGGCCCAGGGCCGCAGCGCCGTCGTGCACCAGCGCGTGGGCGATGCGCTGCAGGCGGTGGTGAAGGCGCACTTCGCCGCCCAGCTCGCCACGCGTCCCATTGGCATCACCGTGCAGGTGGACGAGGGGCACGAGGTGTTCGATGCCAAGAACAGCTCCCTGCACCCGCTTTTCAACCGGAACTGAACCCATGCTCGACGACGCCCTCATCCAGCAGCTCGCGGCCGAGCTCGCCGCATCCGAGCGCGACCGCGTGGCCGTGGAGCATTTCTCCAAGCGCTTTCCCGCCATGACCATCGACGACGGCTACCGTGTCGGCCGCGCCTGGGTGGCGTTGCAGGTCGCGGCTGGCCGGCGCGTCATCGGCCACAAGATCGGCCTGACCAGCCGCGCCATGCAGATCTCCAGCCAGATCGACGAGCCCGACTACGGCACCCTGCTGGACAGCATGCGGTTCACCGCGCAGGCCGGCGAAGTGCTCGAAATCCCCACGGCGCGGTTCATCGCGCCACGCGTGGAAGTGGAGCTGGCCTTCGTGCTCAAGTCGGCCCTGCAAGGGCCGGACGTGACGGTGGCGGACGTTCTCGCCGCCACCGAATACGTCACGCCCGCGATCGAGATCATCGACGCGCGCATCGAACAGTTCGACCGCCACACCCGCGCGATGCGCAAGGTGTTCGACACCATCAGCGACAACGCGGCCAACGCCGGCATCGTGACCGGTGAAGGCGACCTGCGCTACCGCGCCGACGCCTTCACCACCAACCTGCCATGGTGCGGTGCCATCCTGCGGCAGAACGGCACGGTCGAGGAAACCGGCCTGGCCGCTGGCGTGCAGGGCCATCCGGCCATCGGCATCGCGTGGCTGGCGCACAAGCTCGCGCCCTGGGGCGAATCCTTGCAGCCGGGCCAGATCGTGCTGGCCGGTTCGTTCACGCGGCCGGTGGCCGCAAAAATGGGTGATCTGTTCGAGGCCGACTACGGCCCGCTGGGTTGCCTGCAATTCCGTTTTGTCTGACCTTTCCCGCCATGCAAACACCCACCAACCCCTTCAAACAGGCGCTGGCCGAGCGCCGTGCGCAGATCGGCCTCTGGCTCGGCCTGGCCAACCCCTACAGCGCGGAGATCTGCGCCGGTGCCGGTTTCGACTGGCTGCTGATCGACGGCGAACACGCCCCCAACGGCCTCCAGGATGTGCTGGGCCAGGCGCAGGCGATTGGCGGCTACCCGGGCACACACGCCATCGCGCGCGTGCCGGTGGGTGACGCGGCGCTCATCAAGCAATACCTCGACCTGGGTCTTCAGACGCTGCTGGTGCCGATGGTGGACACGCCCGAACAGGCGGCCCATCTGGTGCGCGCCTGCCGCTACCCGCAGGCCGATGGACAGGGTGGCATCCGCGGCATGGCCGGTGCCCGCGCGTCGCGCTGGGGCCGCTACCCCAACTACGCGAAGGAGGCCAATGCCCAGGTCTGCCTGCTGGTGCAGGCCGAAACGCGGGAAGCCCTGAAGAACCTCGACGCCATCGCGGCCACGCCCGGCGTGGACGGCGTGTTCATCGGCCCGGCCGACCTCTCTGCCTCGCTCGGCCACGTGGGCAACCCCGGCCACCCCGAGGTGCAGGCCGCCATCGACGACGCCATCGCACGCATCCTGCGCGCCGGCAAGGCGCCCGGCATTCTCGTCACCGACGAGGCCCTGGCGCACCACTACCTCGCGCTGGGCGCCGTGTTCGTGGCCGTGGGGCTGGACACGCAGATCCTTGTGCGGCAAACCAGCGCCCTGGCCGCGCGTTTCAAGAGCGACGCCCCCGCCGCTCCCGCGCAGGCCAGGGGCAGCGTGTACTAGGAGACCACCCCATGAACGCCGCCATGCAACCCGCCACCGCCACGCCCGCCGGCATGCACCCGGACGAATGGGCCGCGCGCGTGGAGCTCGCCGCCTGCTACCGTGTCTTTGCCATGCTGGGCTGGACCGAGATGATCTACAACCACATCACGCTGCGCCTGCCCGCCAGCGTGACGGGGGAAGACGAAAGTCGCCCCGCCGCCGGGCCGCCTCAAGGGGGGGCGGCCCCCTTGGGGGGCAGCGAACCACGCGAAGCGGGGAGCGCCGGGGGCGCTGGAAAGCAGTTCCTCATCAACCCGTTCGGCCTGCACTATTCGGAGGTGACGGCGCGCAACCTGGTGAAGATCGACCTGCAGGGCGCCGTGCTCGACGGTTCGCCGCACCCGGTCAACCCGGCGGGGTTCACGGTGCATGCCGCGATCCACGACGGCATCGAGGGCGCGCACTGCGTGATGCACACGCACACCACCGCCGGTGTGGCCGTGGCGTGCCTGAGGGGCGGCCTGCAGCAGACCAACTTCTACACCGCGCAACTGCACGGCATGGTGGCGTACCACGACTTCGAGGGCATCACCATCCACGCCGACGAGGCGCCACGCCTGCTCAAGAGCATCGGCGACCGGCCCGCCGTCATCCTGCGCAACCACGGCCTGCTGGCCTGGGGCGCCACGCTGCCGCAGACCTTCGCCATCCTCTGGACCTTGCAGCGTGCCTGCGAGATCCAGATGGCCACCTTCTCCATGGGCGGTGCGCAGGCGGCATTGCCTGTCCCGGAAGCCATCGCCGAGCGATGCACGCGCGATGCGCTGCAGTTCAACCCCCACCACGGCGCGGGACGCGACGTGTTCGACGCCCTGGTCCGGCAGGTGAACCGCCTGGACCGCAGCTACCTGGAGTGACGCATTGACCTCGGCAATCGACTTTCAGCGCGTCGCCATCGTCGGCGCGGGCGCCATCGGCGGCTGGCTGGGTGTGCACCTGGCGCGCACCGGCTGTACGCTGAGCGCCTTGGCGCGTGGTGACACGCTCGCCGCCCTGCAGCACGAAGGCCTGCAACTGCACCAGGATGGCCAGCTCCTGGCGGCGCCGGTGACGGCCGCCGCCCGGGCGGAAGACCTGGGTGTGCAGGATCTCGTCATCGTGGCCGTCAAGGCGCAATCGCTGCCCACGCTGGCCCGGGGCATCGTGCCGCTGCTCTGTCCGCGCACGGTCGTGCTCACGGCCATGAACGGCGTGCCCTGGTGGTTCTTCCAGGGGTTTGGTGGCGCGCGCGCTGGCACACCGTTGAAGACGGTAGACCCGGATGGCGAGATCGAACGCTGTGTGCAGGCGCATCACGTCATCGGCGGCGTGGTGCACGCCAGCTGTTCGGTGGATGCACCCGGCGTGGTTCGCCACCACTTCGGCAACGGCCTCATCGTCGGAGAGCCTTCGGGTGAGGCCAGCGAACGCGTGACGGCGCTGGTCTCGTTGCTGCAGCGCGCCGGGCTCCATGCCACGCTGTCGCCGCAGATCCAGAAAGACGTCTGGTACAAGCTCTGGGGCAACATGACGGTGAACCCCGTGAGCGCGCTCACCGGCGCCACCACCGACCGCATCCTGGGCGACGAGCTGGTGCGCGACTTCATCAGCCGCGTGATGTTGGAGGCCAAGGAAATCGGTGCTCGCATCGGCATACCGATCGACCAGCAGCCCGAGGACCGCCACGCGGTCACGCGCAAGCTCGGGGCGTTCCGGACCTCGATGTTGCAGGACGTGCAGGCGAACAAGCCGGTGGAGCTCGACGCCCTGGTGACCGTGGTGCGCGAACTCGGCCAGCTCACCGGCGTGCCCACGCCGTTCACCGACGCGCTGCTGGGTCTTTCGCGCCTGCAGGCGCAGACGCTGGGTCTGTACCCGTCAGCCCAATAGCGCAGGGAACAGCTTCACCAGGCCATTGGCCATCACCTCGACCGACAGCGCGGCGAGGATCAGCCCCATCAGCCGGGTCATCACATTGATGCCGGTCTGCCCCAGCACGCGCGCGATGGGTTCGGCCAGGGTGAAGCAGACCGCGGTGGCCACGGCGATCACCACGCCGTAACCCACGAGGGCGGCGTGCTGGAAGAAGGTCTTGGCCTGGTCGGCGTAGATCACCACGGTGGACATGGAGGCTGGCCCGGTGAGTAGCGGGATGGTCAGTGGCACCACGGCGATGGACGTGCGGGCCGAGCTGTCGCTCAGGTCCTGATCGTTGGCCTTGGCTTCTGCCGGCCGCGCGTTCAGCATGGACAGCGCCGAGGTCAGCAGCAGCATGCCGCCGCCCACCTGGAAGCTGGCCAGGGAGATGCTGAAGAATTCCAGGATCTGCAGGCCGATGAGGGCGCAGGTGGCGATGACCGCGAACGCGCTGAATGCCGAGATCATCACCGTTCGCCGCCGCTGCTGGCGCGAGAAGCCCTGCGTGTAATGGATGAAGAAGGGCACGATCGCCAAGGGGTTGACGATCGCCAGCAGGGTGATGAGAGGCTTGAAATCCATGCCCGGAATTGTCGGGTATGGCAGGCGCATGTGGGCGCTTATGGAACGCCAGGCTCCCGCCGACGGAACATGCCGTAGCCTTCCATGAACAGAACCTTGTCGCCATGCTGGTTGAACATTTCCCAGGTGGTGCGGACCAGGCCCACGTCCAGGCGTTTGCTCATCGGCCGCTTTTCCAGGATGGTGTGCTGCAGGCGCAGGGTGTCGCCCGGGAACACCGGCTTGAGCCACTTCACGCTGTCCAGCCCGGGCGAGCCGAGGCTGGAGCTTTCGTTGAGGAAGTTGGTCACCATCAGCCGCATCGCCATGGCACACGTGTGCCAGCCGCTGGCGCTGAGCGCGCCGAACACCGACGCCCTGGCCGCCTCGGCGTCCAGGTGGAAGGGCTGCGGGTCGAACTGGCGGGCGAAGGCCACCGTTTCCTCTTCCGTGGGGGTGATGGTGCCCAGATCGCGGGTTTCTCCCACCTGCAGGTCTTCCCACCAGTATTTGATGTGCGGGTTGTTCGTCATCCTTCAACGTCCTCCAGAGATGTCCATCAATGTCATCGTGGTGTAGCTGGCGGCGTCCGACAGCAGCCAGACGATGGCCTGTGCCACCTCGTCAGCCTGGCCGCCGCGCTGCATCGGCACCTGGTGACTGAGGTCGCGCACGCGGTTGGGCAGGCCACCGGAGGCGTGGATGTCGGTCTCGATCAGGCCTGGGCGTACCGCGTTGACGCGGATGCCTTCACCGGCCACCTCGCGCGCCAGGCCGATGGTGAATGCGTCGACAGCGCCCTTGGCCGCCGCGTAGTCCACATACTGCCCTGCAGCGCCCAGCCGGGACGCCGCACTCGAGACGTTCACGATGGAACCTCCTTCGCCGCCGTGTTTCGTGCTCATGCGCCGCACCGCCTCGCGCGCGCAGATCATGGAGCCGATCACGTTGATGTCGAACATGCGGCGCCAGCGCGCCACACTCATCTCGTCCACGCGGGCGGTCACGTCGACCACGCCAGCGTTGTTGACCAGGCCCTGCAACCGACCCAGCTTCGCGTCGATCTTCGCGAACATCGCCAGCACCTGATCTTCGTGCGCCACGTCGGCCTGCACGCTCATGGCGGTGCCGCCGTCGGCGCGGATAGCCCGTACCACCTCGTCGGCCGCCAGTGAGTTCGCGGTGTAGTTCACCGCCACGGCCCAGCCCTGCCGGGCCGCCAGCCGCGCGGTGGCTGCGCCGATGCCGCGCCCGCCGCCGGTGACCAGCAGTGCCCGGCCTGTCATCTCGCCCATAACCCGTCTCCTGCAGAATGCGGTGGCATCGCGTACAACATGGGCTCGCCACCCCGCTTGTCATTACAACAGCGACAGGAGACTGCCATGGGTCGCACAGTCGACTATTACCTCGTCCCGCAAAGCCCCTGGACCTACCTCGGGCATGAACGATTCGCCGCGCTGCTGCGCGAAACCGGTACCGCCGTGCGTGTGCTGCCCATGGACCTCGGACGCATCTTTCCGATCTCCGGTGGCCTGCCCCTGCAGAAGCGGGCGCCGCAACGCCAGGCCTATCGCCTGCTCGAGCTGCGCCGCTTCAGCGAGGCTCTCGGGGTGCCCATTCATCCGGAGCCGCGCTTCTTTCCGGTCGCGGGCGATCCCGCTGCGTTGCTGATCACGGCAGTCGCCCAGTCCGATGGCGATGAGGCCGCCATGCGCCTCACCGGCGCGGTTCTGTCTGCCGTGTGGGCGCAGCAGCGCGACATTGCCTCGCCCGACGTGCTGGCCGAGCTGCTGGCCGAGAATGGCCTGGCCAGCGAGCGGCTGGCACAGTCGCTGACGCCGGCGGTGCGTGCGCGCTACGACGCACAGACGCAGGCCGCCATCGACCTCAACGTGTTCGGTGCACCGAGCTACGTGATCGACGGCGAGCTGTTCTGGGGCCAGGACCGGCTCGACTTCCTGGCGCGCCGCCTGCGCGCCTGATTCCTTTCACCCCCAACAGGAGAACACCCATGGGTCAGACCACCGAACTCACATCCGCCGACGGCTTCAAATTCCCGGTCTACGTGGCCGAGCCCAAGGGCAAGGCCAAAGGCGCGGTTGTGGTGCTGCAGGAAATCTTCGGCGTGAATTCGCACATCCGCGCCGTGGCCGACGGCTATGCCGCCGAAGGCTATTTCGTGGTGGCGCCGCACACCTTCCACCGCGTCAAGGCCGGCGTGGAGCTGGGCTACAAGGAAGACGACATGAAGGCCGGCTTCGCGCTCAAGACCGCTGTGGAAGACCTGCCCGCTCCGGGCTTGATGCCCGATATCCAGGCTGCGATCAACCACGCGGCACAGTCGGGCAAGGTCGGCATCGTGGGCTACTGCTGGGGCGGACTGCTCACCTGGCGGTCGGCCTGCGGGCTCAAGGGCCTGTCGGCCGCCGTGCCGTATTACGGTGGCGGCATGACCGTGGGGACGGACGCCGGGCTCCAGCCGACCGTGCCGGTGATGGTGCACTTCGGTGACCAGGACCACTGGATCCCGCTGGACACGGTGGAAGCGTTCAAGAAGGCGCACCCCGAGGTGACCGTGCACGTTTACAACGCGAACCATGGTTTCAACTGCGATCAGCGTGGTTCGTACAACGAAGCGGCCGCCAAGCTCGCGCGTGAGCGCACGCTGGCGTTCTTTGCCCAGCACCTGAGCTGATGGCCCATCGCCGCTGCCCTTCGCGCGACCTCCTTCGAGGGGGCAGCGCCTGTGGGCCGGCGAAGCCGGCTCCGTGGCATCTCGGGTTCGCTCTCCTGCTCGCTGGAGCAGTTTCCTGCTCGGCTGCATCCGCGGCCGACTACACCGGCCCGCTGTTCGACGCCCACCTGCACTACAACAACGAAGCCTGCACGCACGACACGCCGGCACCGGGCTGTCCGCACCCCATGGCCGACGTGCTCGACCGCATGCAGCGCAACGGTGTGCGCGCCATCGTGGCCAATTCGCGGCCGAACGATGGCACCCGGGCCCTGGCCACCGCGCGCGAACAGACCCGCAAGGCCGGTGTGACGGTGGTGCCCTTCGTGCGCCTCTACCGCGACCGCGCCGACTACAACAACTGGTTCCGCGACCCGACCATCGTCGAGATGGTGAACGCGGAACTGCAGCGCGGCACACCCGCCGGCCCCTATCGGGGCCTGGGTGAGTTCCACCTGTACGACAGCGCCAATGCCAACGGGCCTGTGGCGAAGCAGCTCATGGCGCTGGCCGAGGAGAAAGACCTCGCCATCCTTGCGCACGTGGACGACGTTGCGATCGACCTGTTGATGGCGAACACACCCTCGAAGGGGCGCAAGTCGCTCCTGATCTGGGCGCACACGGGCATCGGCGGTTCGTCGGTCGCCCGGGTGGACGAGCTGTTCGCGCGCTACCCTCGCCTGATCGGCGAGCTGTCCTACCGCCCCGGGCTCACCTGTGGCGACGGCCAGCTCTGCCCCGACTGGCGCGCGCTGCTGCTGAAGTACCCCGACCGTTTCATGATCGGCTCGGACACCTGGATCAACCAGCGCTGGCAGTACTACGACGAACTCATGAAGGGCTACCGCGCCTGGCTCGGCGGTTTGCCCGCCGACGTGGCCCGACGCATCGCCTGGGACAATGGCGCGAAACTCTTCGGCGTGCCCACACCGACACCCTGAACCGCATGATCCAACTGCACTTTGCCCCCAGCACCGCCGCCATGGTGCCCCACATCCTGCTCGAGGAAATCGGTGTGCCGTACGAACGCGTGCTGGTGGACAAGCACAACGGCGGGCACAGGACGCCGGCCTACCTCGCGCTCAACCCGAACGGCCTCATCCCGGTGCTGGTCGATGGCGACCTCGTGCTCTACGAGACCGCCGCCATCTGCCTGCACCTGAGCGACTCGAACCCGGCCGCCAAGCTCATGCCGCCGATGGACACGCGCGATCGCGCCCACGCCTACAAGTGGCTCATGTGGCTGACCAACACCTTGCAGGCCACGCTCATCGTGTACTTCTATCCCGAACGCTGGGCCGACACCGGCCACACGGAGGTGGCCGAAGAGGTTCAGCGCAACGCCCAGGCGCGCGTGGGGCCGCTGCTCAACCAGCTCGATGCCGAGCTCGCGCGCCATGGCGGACCCTGGTTCATGGGCGAGCACTTCACCCTGCTCGACGCCTATGTGTTCACGTTGTGCCGCTGGACGCGCAACTTTCCCAGCGCACCGGCGCGGGACCGTCCGCACCTGGGGCCCTACCTGCGGCGCATGCTGGCGCGCCCATCGGTGCAGCGCGTGCTGGCCAACGAAGGGCTGACCGCGCCCTACGTGTGAGGACTCAGCGGCTCGAGCGCAGATAGCGCTTGCGCCAGAACAGCAAGCCCAGCAGGACGGCCGTCAGCGCCATCGAGCCGATGGCCCACCAGAACCCGGTCTTCTGGTGCAGCAGCGGGATGAACTGGAAGTTCATGCCGAAGATGCTGGCGATCAGGTTCAGCGGCAGGAAGATGGCCGTCAGCGCCGTGAGCGTGCGCATGATGTCGTTGGTGCGGTTGCTCTGCGCCGAAAAGTGCATCTGCACCGCGGTTTCGGCGTTCTGCTCGAGCCGCCGTACGTGGTGCACGACCCGCTCGATGTGTTCCAGCACGTCGCGCGAGCGCACCTTGAGCAGTTCCAGCCCGCGCTGCCCCCCGATGGCATCGGTGGGCTCCCAGGTCGCGAGGTTCTCGTTCCAGTCCTGGATCGATGAGCGCTGGTCTTCGCAGATCTCGTCGAGCTGATGCAAGGAGATGCGAGCGTCCAGCAGAGAGCCCCAGTTGCTGAAGCGCGCCTTCGGTTGCAGCAGCTCGGTCTGCCAGTGGTCGAGCTGGCGCGTGAGTTCGCGGCGCAGCGCCAGGTAGCCGTCGACCATCTGGTTCACGATGCGCAGCATGAGGTCGGCCGGGCTCGGTGGCAGGTGCACGCCGGCCGCGCGCGAGGCCGCGGTGGCGGCGGATGTCAGGCGTGTCGCGTACTGCTCCAGCGCCTGGCAGCCGGCCGGGTGCACGGTGAGCAGCACGCGGTCAAACACCGCAAAACCGACCGGGCTGGTGTCGATGCGCCGCAGCACGGGCGGTCCGCCGCGCGGCACGGTGCGGGTGAGCACCTCCCCCGGATGGGACAGATCGGTCTCGCTGTGCCCGGCGGCCAGCCGGCGGAACACGAGGATGTCGTACTGCGAGGTGTAGTCGTAGTGCGAGGGGAGCTGGTTGTTCAGCAGGTCGGCAATGTGCAGGTCCACCAGCGTCATGCCGCAGAGCACTTGCAGCGTGGACTGCACGGCCCCCTGTTCGAGCTCGAATTCGCGCCGTCCGCAGGCAATCCACACGTATCCCTTTGCCGGCAGCACCATCGGCAGGGTGCTGGACTCGCTCACCGAGCCGGGCAGGACGTGGAAGATGCGCATGGAGGGTCAGCCGCGCAGCAGGCGGGCCGCGTCGCGGGCGAAGTAGGTCAGCACGCCGTCGGCACCCGCGCGCTTGAATGCCAGCAGGCTTTCCAGCATGACGGCGTCGTGGTCGAGCCAGCCGTTCAGGGCAGCCGCCTTGAGCATCGCGTATTCGCCGCTCACCTGGTAAGCGAAGGTCGGTACGCCGAACTCGTCCTTGACCCGGCGCACGATGTCCAGATAGGGCATGCCGGGTTTGACCATCACCATGTCGGCGCCTTCGGCCAGGTCCAGTGCCACCTCCCGCAGGGCTTCGTTGGAATTGCCCGGGTCCATCTGGTAGACCTTCTTGTCCGCCTTGCCCAGGTTGGCTGCCGAGCCCACGGCATCGCGGAAGGGGCCGTAGAAGGCGCTGGCGTACTTGGCGCTGTAGGCCATGATGCGCGTGTGCACCAGGCCCTCGGCCTCGAGTGCGGCGCGGATGGCGCCAATGCGGCCGTCCATCATGTCGCTGGGCGCAACCATGTCCACGCCAGCGCGTGCCTGGGTCAAGGCCTGCTGCACGAGGATGTCCACCGTGGGGTCGTTCAGGATGTAGTTGTGCTCGTCGAGCACACCGTCCTGGCCGTGGCTGGTGAACGGGTCGAGCGCGACGTCGGTCATCACGCCCAGTTGCGGGAAGCGCTTTTTCAGTTCGCTCACCACGCGCGGCACCAGTCCATCCGGATTGGTGGCCTCGCGCCCGTCCGGCGTCTTCAGCGACTGGTCGATCACCGGGAACAGCGCCAGCGCGGGAATGCCGAGCGAGACGCAATCCTCGGCCACGGGCAGCAGCAGGTCCAGGCTCAGGCGCTCCACGCCGGGCATCGACGCCACGCCTTCGCATCGGTTTTCCCCGTCCAGCACGAACACCGGATAGATCAGGTCCGATGCATGGAGCCGGTGTTCGCGCACCAGCTCACGGGAAAAGGCATCCCGGCGCAGGCGGCGGGGGCGACTGAGAGGGTAAGGGGCGGGGGCATGCATGAGCGTATTGTGGCAAAGGCATTTCTGGTTCGGCGGCAGCGGTCTTCGTGCCATGGGGCGCGGTGAAAGGAGTGGGAACGTTGACAGGTGGAGGGGGTGAAAATCTTCGGCTGGTGTGGCGAACTCCACGGTAAGAAGAAAATACTGCATCGCTCCCGGCAGACAGCCGACAACGCACACGCTATGCTTGGTTCAACATCTTGTTACGAGTTTGTGACATCCCCGCGAACCCTCATCAGGCCGCTCCTATGCTGACCACCAGAACGCCCCCTTCGAACAGCCCTGTGAACAGCAAGCCCGGCGCGCGCGAGCCGGAGGCGTGGTCATTGGACGAGCACTGGCCAGCCTTGTTGTCCAGCGTTGCCGATCAGGTGACAGAGGGGGTGAGTGCGCTGCAGAACACCATCGATCTGTTGCTCAGCAAGGGTTCGATCAGCAAGCAGGAGCACCGCGCGCTCAGCATCCCGGCCGAGCGCATCAAACAATCGGGCGTCAGCGCGCAGCAGATTCACCGCTTTTACGGTGGCCGCATCCGCCAGTCGCATGAAAAGATCGGGATGGCCGACCTGGTGGAAGGTGTGCTGCAGGAGCGCAAGAAAGAGTTCGCTGTCCTGGGCATCGAGATGCGGCGCAAGCTCAAGCCGGTCGAGGTGCTGATCGACCCGACGGTCGCACACACATTTGTCAACGCCGTGCTTGATTGGGCCATGGCCTTTGGCAGCCGCATGGATGTGCGCATGGACATCAACGCCTGGCCACAACATGCACGCCTTCAGGTGCGCGCATCCAACGATGGTGTGCCACCCTCGAGCAACGCCACCACGGACAGCCTGAGCTGGATGCTGGTGCGCCAGATCGCACTGGCGGCCGGTGGCATTGAGATCGAACGCCTGGTCACCGACGAAGGCGTGAGCTTCACCGCCCTGTTCAATCGCACGGTGCAGGCCGTGGATGGCATTTCTGCGGTGGACCTGTCGGACGACCATTCCTCGATGTTCAAGTCGCTCTCAGGCGTCTACGTGCTGACGATTTCTCCCACATTGCAGATACGGGCCGACGTGCGTGATGCGCTGCGCGAGATTGGAATCAGTTCCGACAGCGTGGTCGATTTCCGTCAGGCGCGCGAGGCGATTGTCTCGCGCATGCCCAACCTCATCGTGGTCGACTCCGCCATCAAGGACAGCGGGTTCGACCAGTTCCGGCGCGAACTGCTGCGAGAGGTGTTCGAATTTCCTTTTGTGGAGATTTCACCCGACGACAGTTCGTTCGACATGTCCGGCTTTGGTGAGTTCTCGATGGCCAAGGTGGGCCGGGGCAACATCCGCGAGGCGCTGGGCACGGCCGTCATGTTTGAACTCGCCAAGATGATGTAAGGCTTTTGAAATACAACAAAAATCGCGGAAAGCCACTGTCAGAACTGACAGGGCATAAGAATTTTTGGTGTAACATTTGTCTTGAGCTTGTTGAGAGACGGCTCCCCGCTTTTCCTCCCTGAGCGGGTGCCTTAGTGTGTGACAGCAAAAAGGCTTCCTGACCCGGCCCGAAACGGCCGGGTTTTTTTTGCCCGTTCGCCTGGCATGGTCCCGGCAAGCCCCTGGGGCATCGCCTCAGGGCTACACTGACCGAATGCTCTGGGTCAAAGCCTTCCACATCGTTTTCGTGGCCAGCTGGTTCGCAGGCCTTTTCTACCTGCCCAGGATCTTTGTCAACTTGGCCATGGTGCCTCCGGAGAGTGTGGCCGAGCGTGAGCGCTTGCTTCTCATGGCGCGCAAGTTGATGCGTTTTACCACTCTTCTGGCGGTGCCGGCGCTCGGCCTGGGGCTCTGGCTCTGGCTGGGCTATGGCATCGGCCGGGGTGCTGGTCATGCCTGGATGCACGCCAAGCTGGCCGGGGTGCTGTTGATCCTGGGCTACCACCACGCCTGCGGCCTGTTGCTGCGGCGTTTTCTGGCAGGCACCCAGCGGCGCAGCCATGTCTGGTACCGCTGGTTCAACGAGGTGCCCGTGTTGCTGCTGGTGGCTGTGGTGGTGCTGGTGGTGGTCAAGCCCTTCTGACGCCTTGAATACCCGTTCCTCCGCCTGGCCGCTGGCCCTGCTTTTCGCCGGTGTGGTGGTGTACGCGAGCCTGTATCCGTTCACCGGGTGGCGCGTGCAGGGCGTATCGCCTCTGGCCTTCCTGACGGCGCCGATTCCGCAGTATTGGACGGGCTTCGATGTGGTTTCCAATCTGGTGGGCTACGCCCCGCTGGGTTTTCTGCTTAGCTTGGCCATGCTGCGCTCCGGCTGGGGCCGGTGGTCCTGGTGGCTGGCCTTCATCCTGCCGACGCTGCTGTCCCTGGGAGTGGAAACGCTGCAGAACTACCTGCCGATGCGGGTGCCCTCGAACGTCGATTTCGCGCTCAACAGCACGGGGGCGGCGTTGGGCGGGGCCTGCGCATGGGCCTTGGAGCGGGTGGGTGCGTTGCGCCGCTGGAGCCAGTTTCGTGCCGACTGGTTCGAGCCATCTGCGCACGGCAGTCTGGTGTTGCTGGCCCTGTGGCCGTTCGCGCTTCTGTATCCCTTGTCCGTACCATTCGGGCTGGGCCATGTCTGGGACCGACTCGAATCGGGCCTGGTGGTGCTGATGGACGACACGCCATTTCTGACCTGGGTGCCCGTTCGGCTGGAGGTGCCCGATCCACTGAGCCCGATGGCCGAGGCGTTCTGTATTGCGCTGTGCCTGCTCTCGCCCCTGCTGATGGGCTTTTCCGAAATGCGCTCGATGCTGCGCCGCGCGCTGTTCCATTTCATGTTCTTTCTGTGCGCCGCCGGTGCGGCGGGCCTGTCGGCCGCGCTCACATATGGGCCATCACACGCCTGGGCATGGCTCAACCCGCAGACCATCCTGGGCCTGGGGGTTGCCGTGCTTGTGGGGTTGTCCATGGTGGGCCTGTCACGCCGGCTGTGCACCGTGCTCATGCTGCTCAGCCTGGCGGTTTCGCTGACGCTGCTGAACCTCGCGCCCGACAGCCCCTATTTCGCGCAATCGCTGGAAGTCTGGGAGCAAGGCCGGTTCATCCGTTTTCATGGGCTGTCGCAGTGGCTGGGCTGGCTGTGGCCATTTGCCGCCCTGATCTTCGGCCTGCGTGTGATGGCGCGCGTTTCGGTGCCGCTGGAACCGGCCACTAAAATTCCCCCATGAGCGAAAACACGTCCTACTACGAGCGGCACATCTTCTTCTGCCTCAACCAGCGGGACAACGGTGAGGCTTCGTGCGCGCAGCACCGCGCGCAGGCGGCCTTCGACCGTTGCAAATCGCAGGCCAAGGCGATGGGGCTTTCGGGCGTGGGCAAGGTGAGGGTCAACAAGGCGGGTTGCCTGGACCGCTGCGCCGGCGGACCCATCGCCGTGGTGTATCCGGAGGCGGTGTGGTACAGCTATGTGGACGAGCATGACATCGATGAGATCGTGCAGTCCCATCTGCGCGATGGCGTGGTGGTCGAGCGCCTTGTGACGCCGCCTGATGTGGGGCGTTGAAACGAGATGAACGCTCAGACTGAAGTCCTGGCAATGGCCGGTCCGGCCGGCCGGCTGGAGTTGGCCATTGATCGGCCGACAGGTGAATCTCTGGGGACGGCCGTGATCGCGCACCCCCACCCCTTGCACGGTGGGACGCTGACCAACAAGGTCGTACAGACACTGGCACGCGCCAGTGTGCTCGCCGGCCTGACCGCCGTGCGCTTCAATTTCCGCGGTGTGGGCCAGAGCGAGGGTGCGTACGACGAAGGCCGTGGTGAGTTGGACGATCTTCTGGCGGTGATTCAGGCCCGCGCGCCCGAAGGCCCGCTGTGCCTGGCCGGCTTCTCGTTCGGTGCCTTCGTCACCAGCCAGGCGGTCGCGCGCCTGCACGACACCCGGGATATCCGGCACATCGTGCTGATTGGCACAGCCACCAGCCGTTTTGAGGCAGCCCCCGTGGCAGGGGAACTCCACCCCCGTACCCTGGTCGTTCATGGCGAGCTCGACGACACCGTTCCCTTGTCGTCCGTCATGGACTGGGCGAGGCCGCAGTCGCTACCCGTGATGGTGGTGCCTGGCGGCGGTCATTTCTTCCATGGCCAGCTCCCGCTGTTGCGGGAGCTGGTGCTGCGTCACCTGCGTGCCTGAGCGCGGGTTCTCTGTATCTCCCTTGAAGGATCGGATCTTGTTGCGTCGTCTTTTTTCCTGTTTTGCTGTCCTGGGCCTGTCTTTCGCGGCAATGGTGCCCGCGCTGGCCCAGATGCCGGCTCCCCCTGAGGTGGCCGCGCGTGCCTACCTTTTGCTGGACGTCACTTCTGGCCAGGTGTTGGCCGCGAAGGATCCGGATCAGCCGGTCGAGCCCGCCTCGCTGACCAAGCTGATGACGGCGTACCTGGTGTTTGATGCACTGAAGGCGGGCAAGATCCATCTCACGCAGACCTTTGGCGTGAGCGAGCGCGCCTGGAAGATGCCGGGTTCGCGCATGTTCATCGATCCGAAGATGCAGGTGCCGGTCGAAGACCTGATCAAGGGCATGATCGTCCAGTCCGGCAACGACGCCACGGTGGCGCTGGCCGAAGGGGTTGCCGGGTCGGTCGAGCGTTTCGTGCAGCTCATGAATGAACAGGCCAAGGCCCTGGGCATGAGCGCCACCAGCTATCGCAACGTGGAAGGCCTGACGGAAGCGGGCCACACCACCACCGCGCGCGATCTCGCCACCCTGGCGACCCGGCTGATGGCCGACTTTCCACAGTACGTGCCGTACTACGCCATCCAGCGTTACCGCTACCCCGGCACGCCCGCCGCCAACGACACCAACCGCAACCTGCTGCTGTTTCGCGACCCCAGTGTGGACGGCTTGAAGACCGGGCACACCAGCGCCGCCGGCTACTGCCTGGTGGCTACTGCGCGCCGGCAGGTGCCGGGTCTGGGCGAAGGGGCGCAGGGGCAGCGCCGCCTGCTCAGCATCCTGCTTGGTGCTTCCAGTGAGAACGCCCGTGCCGCGGAGAGCCAGAAGCTGCTCAACTGGGGCTACACCGCCTTTGACGCGGTGCGCCTGATTCCGGCCGGCCAGCCGGTCGCCACGCCGCGCATCTGGAAGGGCAAGGCCGATCAGGTCCGTCTGGGCCGTGCCGAGGGGGTCGTGGTTTCCGTGCCTGCAGGCGAGGGCGCCAGGCTCAAGTCCGAGGTCGTCCGGCCGGATCCACTGGTCGCACCGCTGGTGAAGGGGCAGTCCGTGGGCTCGTTGCGCGTGACCTCGTCCAGTGGTGCCGTGGTGGCCGAAATCCCCCTGACGGTGCTCGAAACGGTGGAAGAAAGCGGCATCTTCGGCCGTGCCTGGGACGCCATCCGCCTCTGGATTCAGTGACACGGCGGGGGCCTGGCGCATGGATCGGGCCCGCGCGTTTGTCAGAAAACACCCCGCGTGCTACAGTAGAGGGCTTTTCGGAATCTTCCGAGGAGTTTTCGTTTTCGCTTTTTTCAAACGTTTAGGGACGTTTTAATGCCAACCATCAATCAACTCGTGCGCCATGGCCGGGAGGTCGAAAAGACCAAATCCAAGAGCCCGGCCATGGAAAACTCTCCGCAGCGCCGCGGTGTGTGCACCCGTGTGTACACCACGACCCCCAAGAAGCCCAACTCCGCTCTGCGCAAGGTCGCCAAGGTGCGCCTGACCAACGGTTTTGAGGTCATCTCCTACATCGGTGGTGAAGGCCACAACCTCCAGGAGCACAGCGTCGTGCTGGTCCGTGGTGGTCGTGTCAAGGACTTGCCCGGTGTGCGTTATCACATCGTGCGCGGTTCGCTGGACCTGCAGGGCGTGAAAGACCGCAAGCAGGCCCGCTCCAAGTACGGCGCCAAGCGCCCGAAGAAGGCCTGATCGTTCGAGTTTCCGGTGTTTGTCCCGCCTGGCAGGTGGTTCAAGCGCAGTGGCCCACAACACGGAATCGTCCGTGCGGGTCGAGTAAGTGAGGGTCCTGTATGGCTCTCGCGGTGCCTGAAAAGGTGCCAACTGAAGCAAATATGAGGTGAAGAAATGCCACGTCGTCGCGAAGTCCCTAAACGTGAAATCCTGCCGGATCCCAAGTTCGGCAATGTCGAGCTCTCCAAGTTCATGAACGTGATCATGGAAGGCGGTAAGAAGGCTGTTGCCGAGCGCATCATCTATGGTGCTCTCGAGCAGATCGAAAAGAAGAGCGGCAAGGATCCTGTCGAAATCTTCTCGGTCGCCATCAACAACGTCAAGCCCATGGTGGAAGTGAAGTCCCGCCGCGTGGGCGGTGCCAACTACCAGGTGCCGGTCGAAGTCCGGCCCGTGCGTCGTCTGGCCCTGTCGATGCGCTGGATCAAGGAAGCTGCCCGCAAGCGCAGCGAGAAGTCCATGGCCCTGCGTCTGGCCAATGAACTGATCGAAGCCACCGAAGGCCGTGGTGGCGCCATGAAGCGCCGCGATGAAGTGCACCGCATGGCCGAGGCCAACAAGGCGTTCAGCCACTTCCGCTTCTGATCCGGGCTGCCGCCCAGTAGAGCATCCAGAACCGAGAGCCCGCATTCCCTGATCCAGGGTGGCGGGCTCGATCCCTTTTCGGAGTATTTCCATGTCCCGCACCACGCCCCTTGAGCGTTATCGCAACATCGGTATTTCCGCGCACATCGATGCCGGCAAGACCACCACCACGGAACGCATCCTGTTCTACACCGGTGTGAACCACAAGATCGGCGAAGTCCACGATGGCGCTGCCACCATGGACTGGATGGAGCAGGAGCAGGAGCGTGGCATCACGATCACCTCGGCCGCCACCACCTGTTTCTGGAAGGGCATGGACCTGTCCTATCCTGAGCACCGTTTCAACATCATCGACACCCCTGGTCACGTGGACTTCACCATCGAGGTGGAGCGTTCCATGCGCGTGCTGGACGGTGCCTGCATGGTGTACTGTGCCGTGGGTGGCGTGCAGCCCCAGTCGGAGACCGTGTGGCGCCAGGCCAACAAGTACAAGGTGCCGCGTCTGGCCTTTGTGAACAAGATGGACCGCACCGGTGCCAACTTCTTCAAGGTCGTGGACCAGATGAAGCTGCGCCTGAAGGCCAATCCCGTGCCCGTGGTGATTCCCATCGGCGCTGAAGACAACTTCAAGGGTGTGGTCGACCTCATCAAGATGAAAGCGATCATCTGGGACGAAGCCTCCCAGGGCATGAAGTTCGAGTTCCAGGACATCCCGGCGGAACTCGAGGCGCAAGCCAAGGAATGGCGCGAAAAGATGGTCGAGGCCGCGGCCGAGTCCAGCGAAGAGCTGATGAACAAGTACCTTGAAGAAGGCGACCTGAGCGAAGCCGAAATCAAGCAAGGCATCCGTGCGCGCACGCTGGCCACTGAAATCCAGCCGATGCTGTGCGGCACTGCTTTCAAGAACAAGGGTGTGCAGCGCATGCTGGACGCCGTGATCGACTTCCTGCCCTCACCGGTGGACATTCCTCCCGTGGGTGGCACCGACGAGAACGAGGCGCCCACCTCGCGCAAGGCGTCCGACGAAGAGAAACTGTCCGCGCTGGCATTCAAACTGATGACCGACCCGTATGTCGGCCAGCTGACGTTCGTGCGCGTGTACTCTGGCGTGCTCAAGAAGGGGGACTCTGTTTTCAACCCCGTCAAGGGCAAGAAAGAGCGCATCGGCCGTATCGTGCAGATGCACGCGAACAACCGCCAGGAAGTGGAAGAAATCCGCGCTGGCGACATCGCCGCCTGCGTGGGCCTGAAGGATGTGACCACCGGTGAAACCCTGTGCGACCCGGACTCCATCATCATGCTCGAGCGCATGGTCTTCCCGGAGCCCGTGATTGCACAGGCCGTGGAGCCCAAGACCAAGGCCGACCAGGAAAAGATGGGCATTGCGCTGCAACGCCTGGCATCGGAAGATCCTTCGTTCCGCGTCAAGACGGACGAAGAGTCTGGCCAGACCATCATTTCCGGCATGGGCGAGCTGCACCTGGAAATCATTGTCGATCGCATGAAGCGCGAATTCGGTGTGGAAGCCAATGTCGGCAAGCCCCAGGTGGCCTACCGCGAAACGATCCGCAAGAGCGTGGACGAGGCCGAAGGCAAGTTCGTTCGCCAGTCGGGCGGCAAGGGTCAGTACGGCCACGTGGTGTTCAAGATCGAACCCAACGAAGCCGGCAAGGGCTTCGAGTTCGTAGACGCCATCAAGGGCGGCGTGGTGCCGCGCGAGTACATCCCCGCCGTGGAGAAGGGCGTGATCGAAGCGCTGAACACCGGCGTGCTGGCCGGCTTCCCGGTGGTGGACGTCAAGGTGACGCTGCACTTCGGTTCGTACCACGACGTGGACTCGTCCGAAATGGCGTTCAAGATGGCCGCCATCTTCGGCTTCAAGGAAGGCTGCAAGAAGGCCAACCCGGTCATCCTTGAACCGATGATGGCCGTGGAGGTCGAGACGCCTGAGGACTACGCCGGCAACGTGATGGGTGACCTCTCGTCCCGCCGCGGCATGGTGCAGGGCATGGAAGACATGGTCGGTGGCGGCAAGGCCATCAAGGCCGAGGTGCCGTTGTCCGAAATGTTTGGCTACTCGACCACGTTGCGCTCGATGTCGCAAGGCCGTGCCACGTACACCATGGAGTTCAAGCACTACGCCGAAGCGCCGCGCAACGTGTCCGAAGCCATCGTGGCTGCACGCGCGAAGTAATGACTCTGGGGGCAGGCCACCATTGGTGCTCTGTCCCCAACTGATCACCAGCCGGTCTGCGACCACGCGCCGCCCTGTTCCCGTGCGGGGCGAATCAGCAGTGTGGTGCAGACCTTAAACCGGGACACGGGCTTGTTCTTTAGGAATTGAAAAATGGCAAAAGAGAAATTTGAGCGGACCAAGCCGCACGTGAACGTGGGCACGATTGGTCACGTGGACCATGGCAAGACGACGCTGACGGC
>NZ_JAVDWE010000015.1:0-163892 GCF_031457235.1 Hydrogenophaga laconesensis | reverse complement strand
CAGGCAGCGGGCCTCGGCCCGCTGCCTGTTCAAGCTTCAAACTGGGGAAAATTCAACCGGCCAATACGGGGAGTATTCATCCGGCGGTGACACCATCTGCCGCATGCCGAGCATGAAATCGTCGACGGCGCGCACGGCCTCGTCGATGCCGCGGATGAGGGTGTCGTGCTGGCGCGTGGGCGCGCTGCGCAGGGCCTGCGCGTACAGGCTCACGCTTTGCAGCGGTTGCATGAGGTCGTGCTGCGCGGTCGCATAGAACAGGCTGCGGTCTTGCGCGCGCTGCATGCTGGCCTGCAGCAGATTGCGCTTGCGGATGATCTGCGCGCTGACGGCGCTCCCCAGCAGCGCGGCCACCAGCGAGCCTTGCACGAAGTTGGAGATGAGTGTGACGTGGATGGGCAGCTGGATGAGCCTGTAGAGCACGTACAGCAGGCCGGAGAAGGCGTAGACGCCCCACACGCCGAGAAACAGCAGGCGGTGCGGCTCGGCGCGCTTGCGGTGGTGCCTCCACGCGAGGTACAGCATGGCAAAGGCGTGCAGGCTGCCGCCCATCACCAGCATGAGGCGCGAGGTTTCGGGCCAGATGAGGGCGATGCCGGGCACCAGTGCGAGCCAGACCCAGGCACTGGCCAGCAGCAGGCGGTGGGCCACGGGCGCGTCTTCATGCGTGCCGAGGAACACGCGCGCATGCAGCGCGCTGAGGCCGAGCAGGCCGACATAACCGGCCCAGCCTAGCCAGCCGGTGTGCCAGCGGCTGAACCAGGGCAGCAGTTGGTGCAGGGCCCCGCTCACCCACATCGAGCCCAGCATTTCGCAGGCGGCCATGGCGAGGAAGAGCGGCAGCGAGCGGTCTGCGGCCACGGGGATCAGCGTGATCACATAGAGCACCACCACGAGGGGCACAGCGAGCACGACACCGATCCAGAGGTGCAGGTTGCCCTGCGTCAGCACGAAGCGGTCGTCGCGCACGGCATAGAGCGGAAAGCGCATGAGGTTGTAGCCGTCGATGCGCAGCATGAAGCGGACTTCCTGCCGGGCTTGCAGCTTGAGCCGCCAGGTGGGGTAGAGCAGCCCGGAGAAGATGGCGAGGGGGCGCTGCTGTTCGAGTTGCAGGTGCTCCACCCAGTCGCCCTGCCCGTTCTGCACCCACAGGCGCACCTCGTCCTGGGTGGGCAGCTCATAGGTGAGCAGCCAGGACTGCGACTCGGCATCGGGGTTGCCCAGGCTGAACTGCGCCCAGTAGGGATAGGGCAGCCAGTGGCCGAAGGCGTGGTCGGGGTGGCGCAGGCTTTGTCCGTGGCCGGCTGCGGCGAGGGCCGAGGCTTGCGCAGGGGTGAGCACGCCTTGCGGGTCGGCCACGGCTTGCAAGGCGGTCCACAGCGGCACGCGCTGGGCGGCGGGGTCGAGCACCATGGCGCCGGCATTCGCGACCGACGCCAGCCACAAGCCCAGCAGGACCAGCCGCTTACACCACCACGTCATGTGCCTTGGCCCAGGCCATGTACTGCATCGAGGCCTGGGTGCGGTTCTGCACGCCCAGGCGCTGGTAGATGACGGAAAGATGGGTGCGCACGGTCTGCTCGCCGATCTTCATGCGCAGGGCGATCTCGCGGTCGCGGTGGCCGGCGGCCGCCTCTGCCAGCACGGTGCGCTGGCGCTCCGTGAGCTGTTCGATGGGATGCGGCGCGTGGCAGGCGCCCGCCGATGCCGCAGGGGCTGTGGCGGGCATGTGGTTCATGAGGAACGGCCGGATCTTCTGCAGGAACCTCTGAGGCAGCGCGGACTTGGAGACAAAGGCGCCGGCCCCGAGTTCAAGGGCCGCCCTCTCGGTAGTTCTTTCGTCTGCGGCGCTGAACACGATGACGGGAACACCGGGTGCGAGCGCGCGCAGCGTGCGCAAGGTGTCCAGCCCGCGGGAGTCGGGCAGGTTGAGGTCCGTGATGATGAGGGCGGGTGGGTCGCGCCGCAGAAAGCGCTTTCGGGCCTGCGCGAGCGTGCACACGGTCATGACGCCGGCGTTCGCATGGACGTCCGGGCGCAGCGCCTGCACGCTGGCATGGATCGAATGGATCATCATCGGGTGGTCTTCGATGACGAGGATTTCAAATGGCGCGGACGCCGCAGCCGCCGAGGCCGGCACGGGTGTGTTCATCGCTCTTCCCTCCCCTGGAACGGCGCAATCTAGTGCGAGGCAGGCGGCGGGAAACAAACGACGCACGAAGCGGCGTCGTGCGTCATTGAGATCAATGATCGGGGGAACGAGTCGGCCTCGGCCGACCCGTGAAAGGCTCAGGGAGCCGGCCGCGCCTCGAGCAAGGCCACTTGCGTGCCCAGGCGGTCGAGCAGGCGCAGGCGCGTGCCTTCCATGGCCCATTGCTCGGTGGTGGCCAACGCGAACATGAAGGCGCGTTCGCGTTCCATGTCGTTGGCGCAGACCTGCAGCTCGCGGCGCGGCCCGCGCAACATCTGCAGGGCCTGGCCGTTCAGGGCGTAGGTGCCGATGAGCTCGTTGCACCCCCCGGAGCCGGTCACGCGGTGGCCGTCCGGGTTGAGCACGAAGTACGGGGTCTTCGCGGGTTCCTGCGGCGGCAGGGGCTGGCCATCGAGCGCCACCAGCGACCAGCGCAGGTTTTCGATCACAGGGGCCGGCGGCTGGGCGCGCGTGTCCACCGGACGCAGCAGCACGTCGGCGTGGGTCTTGCCGGAATGGCCAAGCACCAGGTAGGCGCTGTCGGTCACGTAGAGGGTCTTGCCGTCCACCACGATCTCGGCGCGCACCGAATAGCTGCCCCGCTCCTCGACGAGCCGCTTTTCCACCGGCAGGCTGAAGCGCAGGGGCTGGGCGCCGCTGGCAGGGCCGGCGAACTGTGCGAGCGTCACGGCGCGGGCGTCGGCGCGCGACACGTCGGCCACGGACACGTCGAGCACGGCGTTGGGCGGCAAAGCCACCTGCCCGTCAAAGCGGGCCGTGCCGGTGACGATGTGGGACGGTGGCATCGGCGGCTGCGTGGCACAGGCGGCGAGCAACAGGCCAGCGGCCAGGGCGCCAAGCACCGGGCGGCGCGTGAGCGAATGCGGGGTGTTCGAAATGTTCATCGGGGCTCCTGGAATGGAATGGCGTGCGGGACAGCCACCCCATTGTGCGCAGAAGCGGCCAACATGCTTGTGAAAGCATGCAACAGCGGGCGAAGCGCGATCCGCAACGAAAGAAGCAACCTTAGACAGAGGCATCAAGGGTCCGGCTCCGCCGGCCCGAGATGCCGTCCCCCCTCGAAGCGCCGAAGGCGCGCCACAGAGGGGGAAGCCGCAAAGCGGCGCAGGGGGGTGTCTACTTCAGCCGGAACACCGCCACCGCCCTGACGAGATCCTCGGCCTGCTGGCGCAGGCTGGTCGCGGAAGCCGACATCTGTTCCACCAGTGCGGCGTTCTGCTGCGTGGTCTGGTCCATCTGGAGCACGGCCTCGCCGACCTGGGACACGCCTGCGCTCTGCTCGGCACTGGCGCTGCTGATCTCGCCCACCAGGTCGGAGACACGGCGGATGCTGCTCACCACTTCCTGCATGGTGCTGCCGGCCCTGTCGGCCAGCGCCACGCCGCGCGAGACACGGTCCACGCTGTCGCCGATGAGGTCCTTGATTTCCTTGGCGGCCTGCGCGGAACGCTGGGCCAGACTGCGCACCTCGCCGGCCACCACCGCGAAGCCGCGGCCCTGTTCGCCCGCGCGCGCGGCCTCGACGGCGGCATTGAGCGCCAGGATGTTGGTCTGGAAGGCGATGCCGTCGATGACCGAGATGATGTCGGCGATCTTGTGCGAGCTGTTCTCGATGCCTTTCATGGTCTCCACCACCTGGTTCACCACTTCGCCGCCCTGCTCCGCCACGGTGGAGGCGCCCTGCGCGAGCTGGTTGGCGGTGCGCGCGTTCTCGGCGTTCAGGCTCACCGTGCTGCCCAGCTGTTCCATCGACGCCGAGGTTTCCTCCAGCGCGCTGGCCTGGCTTTCAGTGCGGCGCGACAGATCGCTGTTGCCCGATGCGATCTCGGTGCTGCCGTTCGACACCGACTCCGCGCTTTGCCGCACGGCCTGCACGGAAACTGTGAGCCGTTCGGTCATGGTGCGCAGCGCGGCCAGCGCGCTGTTCGAATCGTTGCTGCGCACGCGCATGGACACGCCGAGGTCGCCAGCCGCCACCGCATCGGCCACGCGCTTGAGTTCCTCAGGGTCGGCCCCGAGGGCGTTCACCACGCGGCGCAGGTACACAGCAAGGCCCACGAGACCCAGGGCGACCAGCATCACCGCGACGACGACGATATTGCGGTCCAGCTGCGAGAGCGACTGGATCTCGCCGATGCGGAACGCCAGGCGATCGCCCTGGCGCTTCTTCTCGGCGGCCAGCGGCGTCAGCAGGGCGTTGCGCGCAGGAATGGTGTTGTCCACCAGGTAGGCGAAGGCATCGTCCTTGCGGCCCTCCTGGATCAGCTTCACGTTGGCCTCGCCCCGGCGCCAGAACTCATCCATGAGCGCGGGCAGGGGCGCGTACGCCTGCCGTCCCGCGTCGTCGATCATGCCGTCGCCAAACTCCTTCAGGCGCTCATACAGCAGGCGCTTCTTGTTGCCAATGTCGGCGAGCGTGGCGTTGAGTTCGGCGGGATTGCGCGAGAGGATGGCGTGCCGCACCTGCAGCGAGGTGCGCGTGACGTTGAGCTCCAGCTCCGCGATGTGCTGGAGCTGTGGCACGTTGGTGTGGTTGATGCGCTCGGCCGCGAGCACGACCTTGTCCATCATGAACCAGACCGCACCAGCAACGGTCAACAACAACAACACCAATACCGTGTTGATGAGCAGCAGCCGCTGCCCGAGATTGAGACGCTGTGACATGACTTCCCCTGATCCGCCCGAGCTCCTCCGCAGCCACTGTCAGACAAAAAGAACACGCCGCAGGTCCGGGCATGCTCAGGTTATCGGTCGGCCACCCGGTGCATTTAGGCGAAAAGCGGGGGAAAAACGGCCCGTTAAGCCTGGCTTCACGCGCCAGAGCCGCGCAGCCGCTCGATGATCCCGTTCAGGGCTTCGAGCGAGCCGAACTGGATCGCCACCTCGCCCATGTCCTCGAAGCGGCCCTGGCGCTTCACACGCTTCTTCACCCGCACCTCGACCTCCGCCGTCAGCAGGTCGGCCAGTTCTTCCTCCACCCGGCGGATGTCGCGCGACTTCTCCTTCTTGGCCTTCTGCGGCGCCAAAGCGAATTCCGCGCCGAGCTTCTTGACCAGGCTTTCGGCTTCGCGCACCGACATCTTCTTCGCCGCGATCTGGTTGCCCGCGGTGATCTGGCTCGCCCGGTCCAGGGCGAGCAGCGCGCGGGCGTGGCCCATGTCCAGGTCGCCCGCCATCAGCATGGTCTGCACCGGCTCGGCCAGCTGCAGCAGCCGCAACAGGTTGCTCGCGGCACTGCGCGACCGGCCCACGGCCTGCGCGGCCTGTTCGTGAGTGAGTCCAAACTCTTTTACGAGACGTTGAAGGCCGTGGGCCTCTTCCAACGGGTTCAGGTCTTCGCGCTGGATGTTCTCGATCAGCGCCATGGCGGCGGCGGCCTCGTTGGGCACATCACGCACCAGCACTGGCACGCTGTCCAGCCCCGCGAGCTTCGAGGCCCGGAAGCGGCGCTCGCCGGCGATGATTTCATAGCGGCCGGCGTCGGGCCCATCGGTCAGCCGGCGCACGAGGATGGGCTGCATCACACCCTGGGCCTTGATGGATTCGGCCAGTTCGTACAAGGCACCTTCGTCCATGCGGGTGCGCGGCTGGTACATGCCGGCGACCAGCTCGGTCACCGGCAGGGTGTGGGGCGTGCCTTCGCTGGCCGCGGCGGGGGCGGCAGCGCCCTCTTCCACCTTGGGGCCCAGCAGGGCTTCGAGTCCGCGGCCGAGGCCCTTGGGTTTCTTGGTGACCATGGGTCTTCTTTCGAAAGTCAGAGGTTCATGAGTTCGGTCAGCACGGCATGGCCTGTCGGCCAATCGCCCAGGCCGGACTCGGCATTGATGTGGCCCGCGTGTCCGAGATCGACGAAGCGCGAGCCCCAGGCCATCGCAAACGCCTGGGCGCGCTCGAAGCTGCAATAGGGATCGTTGTGGCTGCCCACCAGCACACTCGGGAAGGGCAGGCGCTGCATCGCGACGGGTGCCCAGGTCGGCAACAAGGGCCGCAGGTCTTCGCGCTCTGCGTCGCCCGGCGCCACCAGCAGCGCGGCCTTCACCCTCGCGGTGTTCTTCGAGTGGGACGCCCAGGCCGCCGTGTGCAGACACCCCAGGCTGTGCGCCACCAGCACCGCCGGCTCGTCGCATCCGAGCAGCACCTCTTCCAGGCGGGCGATCCAGTCGCCGCGCTTCGGGCGCATCCAGTCGTGCTGATCCACCCGGCGGTAGCCATACAGCGTCTCCCACCGGCTCTGCCAGTGCTCCGGGCCACTGTTCTGCCAGCCCGGGAGGATGAGAATGTTCTCGGGTTTCACGTGAAACATCCCGCCGTCACATCGTGCCGATGCGCGCGACCATCTCCTGCGCGAAGTTCACGAAGGCCTGGCTGCCACGCGCCGCCGGGTCGAAGACGACGCCGGGCAGACCGTAGCTGGGCGCTTCGGCCAGACGCACGTTGCGCGGGATCACGGTGTCGAACACCTTGTCGCCGAAATGGGCCTTGAGCTGGTCACTCACCTGCTGCTGCAGGGTGATGCGGGGATCGAACATCACGCGCAACAGGCCGATGATGGCCAGGTCCTTGTTCAGGTTGGCGTGCACCTGCTTGATGGTGTTGACCAGATCCGTCAGGCCTTCCAGCGCGAAGTACTCGCACTGCATCGGCACGATCACCCCGTGCGCCGCGCACAGGCCATTGAGCGTGAGCATGGACAGGCTGGGCGGGCAGTCGATCAGCACGAAGTCGTAGGCGGCGTCGACCTCGGCCAGCGCCGTCTTCAGGCGCTTTTCGCGCCGTTCCACCTCCACCAGCTCGACTTCGGCACCCGCCAGCTCGCGGTTGGCGCCCAGCACGTGGTAGCCGCACTTGTCCGAATACACCGCCGCCTCGGCCACCGAGGCCGACTCCAGCAGCACGTCGTACACCGACAGCGCCATCTGCCGCTTGTCCACGCCCGAACCCATGGTGGCGTTGCCCTGCGGGTCCAGATCAATCATCAGGACGCGCTGCCCCACCTTGGCCAGGCCGGCCGCGAGATTCACCGTGGTGGTCGTCTTGCCGACCCCGCCCTTCTGGTTGGCGATGCAGAAAATCTTGGCCATGGCGTTACCTGGAGATGGCCAGCTTGATGCCGAAGCCAATCAGGAACAGGCCCGCGAGTTTCTCCAGGGTCCGGCTGATCACCGGATTGGCGCGCATGCGCTCAGCCAGGAAGTGGGTGAGCAGCACGGCTGTCAGCCCATACAAAAACGTCAGCGCGGCCACCGTGGCGGCCATGGAACCGAAAGTGACCAGTCCCTGATGGCGAGCCGGGTCCACAAACAGGGGGAAGAACGCCATATAGAACACGATGGCCTTGGGGTTGAGCAGCGTGATGATGAACGCCTGCTGAAAATACTGGCGCGGGCGGATGTTGAGCACGGGCGCATCGCCTGGCTTGGCACTCAGCATCTTCCAGCCCAGCCAGGCCAAATAGGCGGCGCCCAGCCATTGCACCGCGCTGAACGCCGCAGGGTACGCCGCCAACAGCGCAGCCACGCCGGCCACCGCCAGCCACATCAGAACCTGGTCTCCCACGATCAGACCGAAGGTGGCCGCCAGCCCACCCGACACGCCTCCCTTGCCGGTCGACGTGATCAACGCCAGATTCCCGGGCCCCGGAATGAGCAAAAAGAGGACGATGGCGGCCACAAAGGCGCCGTAATCAGCGATGCCGAACATGGAAGAACCCCAGAAAGTGGAGGGTCGAGTTTACGTGAAGGGTCTCCGCATGCGCCCGTCGATCACGCCTTGCGACGTGGTTGTGATACTCAGGCAACAGGCGCAGGCGCCGGGCGCATCCAGACGATGCAGCGCTCGGCATCCAGACCGGGGACGCTCAGCTGTTCCACGTGAAACACATCCACGGTTGGCACGCCGGCCCGCAGGGCCTGCAGCTCATCGGCGGGATGCTTGCCCTTCATTGCCATCCATTCACCGCCCGGGTTCAGCGCGCTGCGCGACCAGTTCACGAAATCCACCAGCGAGGCGAACGCGCGCGAGCAGACCAGGTCGTAACCCGGCCCCGACAGCGCGTTGAGCGTTTCCACCCGCGCATGCAGGCCACGCAGGTTGGGCAGCTTCAGGGTGGCCGCTGCCTGCTGGATGAAGGCGGCCTTCTTGGCCACCGTGTCCACGCAGGTCACCTCGATCTGCGGGCAGGCCACGGCGATCACCACACCCGGAAGCCCACCACCCGACCCCACATCCAGCAACTTCAACACCCTGCCCTCCGTGTGGCGCAGGAGCGGGCCGACCGCGGCGAGACTGTCGAGCAGGTGATGGGTCATCATCTCGGCCGGGTCTCGCACGGCCGTGAGGTTGTAGACCTTGTTCCATTTCTGCAGCAGGTCCAGGTATTCCAGCAGCAGGTCGGTCTGTCGGGCATCGAGCGGGAGCTGGAGCGCCCGCAGACCGGCTTCCAGCGTGGCGCGCAGGTCCATCATGCCGCCGCGTCCGCGGATGCGGGCTGGGCGGGCAACGTGGCGAAACCCTTGAAGCCACCCTTCTTCAGGTGGATCAGCAACAACGAGATGCTGGCCGGCGTGATGCCGGAAATGCGGGACGCCTGGCCCAGGGTGTCGGGCCGGTGCTTGGCGAGCTTCTGCCGCGCCTCGAAAGACAGCGCCGTCACCTGCATGTAGTCCAGGTCCAGCGGCAGCTTCAAGCCTTCGTAGTGGGCAGCACGCTCGACCTCGTTCTTCTGGCGATCGATGTAGCCCGAGTATTTGGCGGCGATCTCGAGCTGCTCCACGACCGGCTCCAGCAGATCGGCCAGTGTTTCACGTGAAACCGCTGGGCTGATGAACTTGCCGCCGTCCATACCGACGAGGTCGGCGTACGCGACACCGGGTCGGCGCAGCAGGTCGAACAGGTTGTGCTCGTGCTCGATGGCCTTGCCCAGCACCCGCTCGCTCTCCTCCGCCGGCAGGCTGCGGGGGTTCACCCAGGTGGCCTTCAGACGCTCTGTTTCACGTGAAACCGCGTCGCGCTTGCGGCAGAAGGCATCCCACTGGGCGTCGCCCACCAAGCCCAGGCGCCGGCCGGCTTCGGTCAGGCGCATGTCGGCGTTGTCTTCCCGCAGCTGCAGCCGGAATTCGGCACGGCTGGTGAACATGCGGTAGGGTTCGGTCACGCCCTGGGTCACCAGGTCGTCCACCAGCACGCCCAGGTAGGCCTCATCGCGGCGCGGCAGCCAGGCGTCCTCGCCCCGGCACTGCAGCGCGGCGTTGATGCCCGCAAACAGGCCCTGCGCCGCTGCCTCCTCATACCCGGTGGTGCCATTGATCTGGCCTGCAAAGAACAGGCCCTGGATCTGTTTTGTTTCGAAGCTGCTCTTGAGCGAGCGCGGATCGAAGTAGTCGTACTCGATCGCATAGCCGGGCCGCAGGATATGGGCATTCTCCAGACCCGGCATGCTGCGCACCAGCGCGTACTGGATGTCGAACGGCAGGCTCGTGGAGATCCCGTTGGGATACACCTCGTGCGTGGTCAGGCCTTCGGGTTCCAGAAAGATCTGGTGGCTGTCCTTGTCGGCGAAGCGGTTGATCTTGTCTTCCACGCTCGGGCAATAGCGCGGGCCCACGCCCTCGATCTTGCCGGTGAACATGGGGCTGCGGTCGAAGCCCGAGCGGATGATGTCGTGCGTGCGCTCGTTGGTGTGCGTGATCCAGCACGGCACCTGGCGCGGGTGCATCGCGGTGCTGCCCATGAAGCTGAACACCGGCACCGGCTGGTCCGCGTTCATGCCGCCCGGCACGCCGTCACCCGGCTGCTCGGTGCATTTCGAATAGTCGATGCTGCGGCCGTCCAGGCGCGGGGGCGTGCCGGTTTTCAGCCGGCCTTGCGGCAACTGCAGTTCCTTCAGCCGCGCGGAAAGCGACACCGCTGGCGGATCACCGGCACGGCCAGCCGCGTAGTTGTTCAGACCGACATGGATCTTTCCATCCAGGAAAGTGCCAGCCGTCAGCACCACGGTTCTGGCACGGAAGCGTATGCCCACTTGCGTCACGGCACCCGTGACACGGTCGCCCTCCACCATCAGATCATCCACAGCCTGCTGAAAAAGCCACAGATTGGGCTGGTTCTCCAGCGCGCGGCGGATGGCGGCCTTGTAGAGCACACGATCGGCCTGGGCCCGGGTGGCCCGCACGGCCGGGCCTTTGGAGCTGTTGAGAATGCGGAACTGGATGCCGCCTTCGTCGGTGGCCAATGCCATGGCACCGCCCAGCGCGTCCACCTCTTTCACCAGATGGCCCTTGCCGATGCCGCCGATGCTGGGGTTGCAGCTCATCTGGCCCAGGGTCTCGATGTTGTGCGTGAGCAGCAGCGTGGCACAGCCCATGCGCGCAGCGGCCAGCGCGGCCTCGGTGCCGGCGTGCCCGCCGCCGACGACGATGACATCGAATTCCTGTGGGTACAACATGGTGTGCTTCTTCCGGGAAGGTGCAGGCCCGGCGCGCCGGGCAACCCGCGATTGTCCCACCGTTGGGCATTTTCTGCCCCACCCGGCTGGCGCCACGGCGCCCGAGACGCAGGAATGCTGCACGCCACCGGTGCCAGAATCCAGGCATGAGCAACGCCATTCCCCTCCTCGTCTTTGCCGGCAGCACCCGCGCCCAGTCCCACAACCGCCGCCTGGCCCAGGTTGCCGCCGACATCGCGCGCGCCGCCGGCGCGGCGGTCACGCACATCGAACTGGCGGACTTCGACCTGCCGCTGTACAACGCCGACCTCGAAGCGCGCGGCACGCCCGCCGCGGCGATCCGCCTGAAGGAGATCTTCCACGCCCACCCCGCCTGGGTGATCTGCTCGCCCGAATACAACGGCAGCTACACCGGCCTGCTCAAGAACACCATCGACTGGGTCTCCAGCCCCGTCAAGGGCGACCCTGAATGGGGCGACGGCCTCAAGCCCTTCGCGGGCAAGGTCGTGGGTTTGCTGAGCGCCTCGCCGGGCGGGTTGGGTGGTCTGAGGAGCTTGTCACACCTGTCTCCACTGCTATTGAATTTGCAGTGCTGGTTGACGCCACGCCAGTTTGCGCTGGCGCGCGCGGGCGACGCCTTCGACGCAGAGGGCCGACTGGCCGAGCCTGCGCGCGCAGGCGTGCAAGGCGTGGTCGATCAGGCCCTCTGGGCAGCGCGGCGCTTTGCCGGCTGAGCCACGCCCTCAGCGTGTTCGCTGCAGGATCTCGTCGGCCAGCTTCTGGTAATTGCCATTGAAGTGGTGGTCGCCCGGCAGCGGCACCCCCGTCACCTGCCCGGCGGGCACGCGTGGGCAAATGGTGTCGCGGTCGCCCGTGCCGTAGACGCACAGCGTGTTCGCCGCCGTGAGCTTCTGCAGTTCGGGCTTGAGCGGCAGGCCACCGCTGTCGCGCTTGACCCAGTTGCTCAGGCGGAACTCGAACGACGCCTTTTCGCCCGGACCGATCAGCACCGTGTGCGCCACCAGCCCGCGCGAGGTCGCGGGCAGACGCGGAACCGCGAACGGCAACACGTCCGCGCCCTGCGAATAGCCGATCAGCAGCGCACGGCTTTTCTTCCATTGCACTGCGAAGCTGCGCAGAACCCGGTCCAGGTCGTTCGCAAGCCCCTCCGGCGTGCGCGCCGACCAGAAGTAACGCAGCGAATCCAGGCCCACCACGGACATGCCCGCGGCCGCCAGCCTGGCGGCCAGCTCCTTGTCGATGCCGGCCCAGCCGCCGTCGCCCGACAGCAGCACGGCGAACGTGTCCGACGTGCCCGATGACGGCACCGGCACCAGCGGCAGATCGGCCACACCCGTGTCCGGGGCAAGCGCGGCAGCGGCGGGCGCCCGGCCCAGCTTGAGCTGCGCATCCAGCAAGGCGGACGTGGTGTCCACACCCGCCACATGGACCAGCTCGGCCCCCCGAACCTGTGCCACGAAGTCCTGCACCACCGCGGCCGCGCAGGCGTTGTGGGCCGTGCCCTGCAACACCGTCCAGGGCCCGTGCAGGCTGGGCGACGGCAGCAGCGTCAGCCCGGCCCGGTCCGGGCGGCGCGTGAAGTGCACGTCCTCGCCCTTGCACAGCGGGCGCCTCACAGCCAGCGCGGGACAGAACCCCATCGAGACCGCGCCACCGAAGGTCTGCGCCGGCGCCTGCGCGAGCATGGCGTAGGCCAGCACACCACCCTGCCCCTCCCCCACCAGCAGCGGCGGGAAGTACGCCGGCAGCCGCGCATAGCCCTGCAGGAAATGTGAGAGGTTCTCCAGGTCGCCATCGGGCAGCAGGCAGTCGCCGCCGTCCTTGGTGAGCGCGGCCAACAGGCGCGGCGTGTGGATGCCAGCCACCAGCGCCCCGCGCGCGGCCAGGGCCTGCGCCTGGGCGGCGAGCGCAGGCGTCCAGCCATCCTCGCCGGAGAGAAAGAGCACGAACGCATTGGCCACGCCAGGCGGCCGGACCAGCGCCACGTCCTTGAAGTTGCCGTGGGAAATCGTTTCGGCCGAAGCCGCCGCCGGTGCGGCAACCCTCGGGGCGGGCCCCTGGGCGCCCACGCCCATGGGGAGCGACAGGGCCGTCAACAGGCTGGCAACGATGAGTGCTCTTTTCATTTGGTGATCACCTTGCGAAGACCGCCCGCGATCAGCGCGGCCACGTCGGCGAGGATGAAGAACGGCGCGAAGCCCCCGGGCGATGCCAGGTAGCGCGGCTCCCACACCGGATCGAACTTTTCCTTGAAGGCGCGCAAGCCCTGGAAGTTGTAGAAGTTCTCGCCATGGTTGAACAGCAGGCGGCCCAGGCGGTGCCAGTTGGGCGCGAGCGGATGCTGCGCCATGCCCGACAGCGGCACCATGCCGAGGTTGAAGCGCTGGTAGCCCTCGGCCTGGAAATGCAGGATCACCTGCGCGAACAGGAAGTCCATGGCACTGCGCGGTGCATCGGGCAATTGCCGCATCAGGTCCACGCTGGCCTCGAGTTTCTGGTCGGTGCGCAGCAGCGTGGCGAAGGCCACGATGCGCTCGCCGTGCCGCACCACCGCCACCGGCTGGCGCAGCACATAGTCGCGGTGGAACGCCCCGAGCGAGAAAGCCTTCTCCGCCGTGTTGTGGTCGCTCAGCCAGGCCTCCGAAATGGCCTGCAGCTCGGTGAACACCGTCACCACCTGCTCGGGCACGAGCACCTCGAACGTCAGGCCATCCCGCTGTGCGCGAGAAACACCGTGCCGCAGGTTCGCGCGCTGCTTGCCCTGCAGGCTGAAGGTGGGAAGGTCGACCAGTGCGCACTCGCCCAGCTTGTGCACACGCAGGCCGGCGTCCAGGTACACCGGCAGGCCATCGGGCCGCACCTGGTAGAACGCCGCACGCCCACCGGATTCACGCGCCTGCTCGACGAAACGCCACACCAGTTCGTTCCATTCGCTCACCGGGCCCACCGGGTCGTACAGCGCCACCCAGGAGCGGCCGCGCCGCCCAAACATGATGAACGCTCGCTGCGAGTCCGACACCATCAGGCTCTTGTCGCCCATCATCACCAGGCCGGCACCGGCCGAGGGCTGCGCGCGCACGATGCGCGCCGCCTGCTCCAGCGCCCCGCGGTCCGGCTTCACCAGCACCGCCTGCGGGCGGCGAAACAGCTGGCTCAATGCCACCATCAACGTGATCAGGCACACCGCCACCAGGGCACGCAGCGAGCGCGGGGCATAGCCATCGAACTCGAACTGCCACCACACCTGGTTCACGTAGTCCACGTCGCGGTACACGAAAAACAGCAGCGCGGTGATGGCCGCGATCACCGCCGCCACCGCCGCCAGCCACCCCCAGGTGAAGGCCTGCGAGAACAGCGCCGCGCGCCGGTTGAACTGCTTGCGGGACAGCGCCAGCGCGCCGGCCAGCACCAGCAGCAGCACGGCTTCGGACACGGCAATGCCCTTGGGCAGGCACAGCACCAGACTCACCAGCGCCAGCGCGAGACCCGCCCACCACGAGGCGTCGAGCCGCAGGAACATGCCACGCGCCACAAACAGCAGCGCCAGCCCCGTGATGCTGCCCAGGAAGTGCGCCGCCTCCACCACCGGCAGCGGCATGTAGCGCGACAGCAGCTCGGTGGCGTCGTCCGTGGCAGGCGTGACGCCCGAGACCAGCAGCACCACACCCACCACCCAGGTGAACGCCGACAGCAGCAGGGGCGAGAGGCTGGCCGCCGCGCGCACCACCGGCGTGGCCGCGCCGCGCCGGCCCTCGGCGAAAGCCAGCATGGCCACCGCCAGGGCGAGCGGCAACAGGTAGTAGACGACGCGGAACATCACCAGCGCTGCGGCCAATTGCTCGGCGGGCACATGGTGGCCCAGCGCGAGCAACATCACCGCTTCGAACACGCCCAGGCCACCCGGCACGTGGCTGACCACACCGAGCGCGATCGCCAGCGCGAAGAAGCCCACGAACGCCGGGAAGGCAATCGCACCTTCAGGCAGCAGGAACCACAGCGCCGCGGCAGCGGCCACCACGTCCAGCGCCGAAATCAGCAGCTGCTGCAAGGCCAGCGAGGCACTGGGCAGGCGCAGCGTGACACCACGCAGCGTCGTTTCACCACCGCGCCGGCAGTAGCCGATGAAGGCCCCCGCCGCCAGCAGCACCACCACCGCCAGGCCGCGCAGCAGGCCCGGCGGCGTGCCAAACACCTCCTGCACCGTGCCCGCGCCCCACACCAGCGCGATCGCGCCCACCACCACGATGCCGATGCCGAAACCGAACGCGTTGAAGACGATGGCGCGCGAGACCAGCCCGGCCTCCAGCCCCGCTGCGCCGTACAGCCGCATGCGCACGGCACCGCCCGTGAGCACGCCCAGACCGATGGTGTTGGACAGCGCGTAGGCGATGAACGCCGTCTTCGAGACCACGCGTTGCGGCAACCGGGCACCCGCATACGTCAGCGCCGTGCGGTCGTAGAACGTGAGCGCGTAATAGCTCGCGGCCGTGGCCAACACCGACAGCAGCAGGGCCATCGGCGGCGTGTCGCGCAGCGCGGACACGATCTCGCCGTAGCTCAGCTCGGTCATGAGCTTGTGCCCGGCCTGCACCAGCAGCGCGCCCAGCAGCACGGCCAGCGCCGCATACACCCACAGGCGCCACTGGCTCAATCGGGACACCAGCGTCTCGGGGTTGGTCGCGGTCAAAGACATGGGTTCGTCGGGCGTGGCGTTCCGTTTCCGGGATGGCGCCGCGGCGCGGCACCAGCGAAAGGCCAGTGTAAGGGCATGTCCCCAGACGACAATCGCTGGACATGCACCCACCTGTTTCCGCCATGGCCTGCCGACCCGGCTGCGCTGCCTGCTGCACCGCGCCGTCCATCAGCAGCCCGATGCCCGGCCTGCCACAAGGCAAGCCGGCAGGGGTGCCCTGCCCCCATCTGGACGGGTCGCTGCGCTGCCGCCTGTTCGGTCAGCCGGAACGCCCCGCCGTGTGCGGCTCGCTCGCACCCGGCCCGGAAATGTGCGGCCCCGACCGCCACCATGCCATGACCTGGCTCACGCGCCTGGAGCAGGCCACCCAGCCAGGGTGACCAGGCGGCGCGCTGTCCTCGCAGCGACAACACAGCCCGCCCTCTTGCGCCTACAGTGGGACCCGGCCGCCCATCACGAGCGGCACCGCAGGAGACAACACCATGCACATCCCCTCCCTCAAGGAAGTCGTCAGCGCCGAGGAGTGGGCCCTGCGCTGCGACCTCGCCGCCTGCTACCGCCTCGTCGCCGCGTACGGATGGAGCGATCTCGTCTTCACCCACATCAGCGCCAAGCTGCCCGACAGCATCACCGGCGGCGAGCACCAGTTCCTCATCAACCCCTACGGTCTGATGTTCGACGAAATCACGGCCAGCAGCCTGGTGAAGGTCGACATGGCCTGCAACAAGCTGCACGAGTCGCCCTTTCCGGTGAACCCGGCCGGTTTCGTCATCCACAGCGCGGTGCACGAAGCCCGGCGCGAAGTCGGCTGCGTGCTGCACACCCACACCCGCGCGGGCGTGGCGGTGAGCGCGCAGAAGGCCGGCATCCTGCCCATCAGCCAGCAGAGCACCTTCGTGCTGGCCTCCCTGGCGTACCACGACTACGAGGGCGTGGCCTTCCGGCCCGAGGAAAAGCCGCGCCTGCAGGCCGACCTCGGCACGGCCAACTACCTCGTGCTGCGCAACCACGGCCTGCTCACCGTGGGGCGCGGCATCGCCGAGGCGTTCCTCGCCATGTACACCTTCGAGAACACCTGCCGCATCCAGATCGACGCGCTCGCCGGCGGCGGTGAACTCACCCAGGTGGACCCGCGCATCCTTGCGGGCATGGCCGATGTGATGCGCATCGCCACCGCCGGCCAGGGCGCTCAGCTGGCCTGGCCGGCCTTGCTGCGCAAGGTGGAGAAACTGGACCCGGGCTACCGGACCTGAGGCGCCGGCGGCGCGGCCGCGAACGCGGCCATGCCCTCCAGCACGGTGCGCAGGCGCATCAGCTCACGCGACGTGTCCAGCCGCTTCGACCATGCCGCGATGCGCGAGACGCGCTGCAGGCGCGGCAGCAGGCGGGCGATGAAGGCGCGCAGGGCCGGGCCGCCCGAGCCCGCGTTTTCGTAGGCCTGCAGCACGGCCAGCACCGCACCCGGGCCCAGGGGCTGGAGATAGCGCGCCAGCGACAGCAGCATCTGCAGCACGTCGTACACCTGCACCGTCTCCAGCGCCATGCCGGGGCGCAGGCGCTCCTCGAAATCGAGCCGTGCGAAGTGCGCACCATCCCATGTGGTGTTGCGCAGCTGGGCACCGCCGTGCCACTGCCCGCGCGCGTGGAAGGCCGCGAGGTCGGCGCTGGCGGCGCACATCAGCGGCAGGCGCTCGCCTTCGGCCATGCGGTGCAGCTGGTAGTCCACCGTCTCGCCAATGTCTCCCGTGGTGAGCGAGAAGCCGTCGAAGGCGTGCACCTTGGGCACATGCTCGCCGGCGGCGGCCAGCGCCACCAGCCGTTCGTGCTCATAGGCAAGAAGGGCCCGGGCGTCGGTCTGGCGCACGGCGCGCCAGGGCACCGGCACCCCCACGAAATGCGCGAACACCCAGATGCCCAGCGACTTGGACAGGCTGCGCAGCGGCCGGTCGGCGGTCTTGGTCCAGGTCCTGGTTGGCGAATGGAGGGGCGGAACGGGCGGGCTCACAAGGCCGCGATTATCCGGAAACCGGACCCGGTTCAGGGCGCGTCGGCGTAGCGCTGCATTTCCCAGTCGCTCACGTGGCGGCTCCAGGCGGCCCATTCGTCGTGCTTGAGCGCGAGAAACTGCGCGCAGAACGCCGTGCCGACGGCTTCGCGCAAGGCCTCATCGGCCGCCAGGGCGTCCAGGGCCGACAGCAGGTCGCGCGGCAGGCGCGCTGGCAGGGCGTCGCCCACGGCGTGGCGCTCGTACAGGTCGTCCTCGCAGGGGGACACGGCGGGCAGCGCCTGGTCGATGCCCGAGAGGCCGGCGGCCAGCGTGGCGGCCAGGGCCACATAGACGTTGCACGAGGGGTCGGGCAGGCGCCATTCGATGCGCCCGGCCACACCGCGCACGAGGCAGGTGCGGTTGTTGTCGCCGATGGCCTTCCACACCGGCGACCAGGTGGTGCCCGAGGCGCTGCGGCTCGCGGCCAGCCGCCGGTAGCTGTTGACGGTGGGCGCGCACAGCGCGGAGAGTGCGTCGGCGTGGTGCAGCAGGCCGGCCGCGAAGCGGTGACCGGTTTCACTCAGGCCCAGCACACCCGCCGGATCGGCCATCACCGGCCGGCCCTGCGCATCGGTGAGGCTGAGGTGGAAATGCAGGCCGCTGCCGGGCGCGTGCGCCAAGGGCTTGGGCATGGTGGAGAACACCAGGCCGTGCTGCCGCGCCACCGCCTGCGCGGTGAGCTTGAAGAGCTGGTAGCGGTCGGCCGCGGCCAGGGCATCGTCGTGCCGGTAGTTGATCTCGTATTGCCCGCTCGCGTCCTCATGGTCCATCTGCTGGAGCTCGAAACCCAGCGTGGTCAGTGCCTGTCGCATGCCGTCGAGAAAGCCGAAGTTGCGGCCGATGGCCTGCAGGTCGTAGGAAGGTTTGTCGAGCCGGTCCTCGCCGTCGGCCACGCGCCAACCGCCCTGGGCATCGCGCTGAAGCAGGAAGAACTCGGGCTCGATGCCGACCCACAACGTCCAGCCCCGCTCGGCCTTGAGCCGCTCCACCTGGCGTCGCAGCACCTGGCGCGGACAGGTGTCCAGCGGTTCGCCGCCCGCGAAACCGTCGCACACCGCGTGCGCCACACCGGGCATGAAGGGCAGCAGGCGCAGGCTCTCGGGCCGCACGCGGCCCATGTACTCGCTGCGTGCGCCCATGCGCGGCAGGCCGGTCCCGGCAATGCTGGGGCCGGAGAAGCCGGCACCGGTGGCCACCGCCGCCTCCAGTCCCTCGAGCGGCACGAGCTTGCCCTTGGGCGCGCCGAGCAGGTCGGTGAACGTGGCCAGCACCGAGTGGATGCCCTGCGCGCGCAGGACCGCGATCCGCTCGTCCAGCGTGGCCACCAGGCTCAAGCGAGCACCTCGGCCAGCGCGGCATCGAATGCGGCCAGGCCTTCGGCGAACACCGCGTCCTCGATGGTGAGCGGGAACAGGAAGCGGATGACGTTGCCGTACACGCCGCAGGTGAGCAGCAGCAGGCCACGCTTCAGGGCGGCCATCTGCACATGCTTCGTGATGTCGGCGTCGGGCGCGCCAGTGGCGGGGTCGATGAACTCGCAGGCCACCATGGCGCCCAGGCCGCGCACATCGCCGATGCGCTGGTAAGTGCCGCGCAGGTTCTTCAGATGCGCCACGAGCTGGCCGCCCAGCTTCTGCGCGCGCTCGGGCAGGCGCTCCTCGGCCATCACGTCCAGCACCGCAAGCGAGGCGGCGATGGCCAGCGGGTTGCCCGCGTAGGTGCCGCCCAGGCCGCCCGGGGCCGGCCCGTCCATGATGGCGGCCTTGCCGCTCACGGCCGACAGCGTGGTACCGCCGGCCATGCTCTTGGCCATGGTCATGAGGTCGGGGCTCACACCGAAGTGCTCCATCGCGAACATCTTGCCCGTGCGGGCGAAGCCGGTCTGCACCTCGTCTGCCACCAGCAGAATGCCATGCTGGTCGCACAGCGCGCGCAGCCACCGCACGGCCTCCTTCTGGATCACGTTGAAACCGCCCTCGCCCTGCACCGGCTCGAACACGATGGCCGCCACGCGCGAAGGCTCGATGTCGCACTTGAACAGCTGCTCCATCGCGTGCTTCGTCTCGTCCAGCGAAGCGCCTTCGGCCGGGAACGGCACGTGGTAGATCTCGGGCGGGAACGGGCCGAAGCCGGCCTTGTAAGGCTGCACCTTGCCGGTGAGCGCCACCGAGAACATGCTGCGGCCGTGGAACGCGCCACCGAAGGCGATGACGCCGCTGCGCCCGGTGGCCGAGCGCGCGATCTTCATCGCGTTCTCGATCGCCTCCGCACCGGTGGAGAAGAACGCGGTCTTCACCGGGCCGTCGATCGGCACCAGCGCGTTGATGCGTTCGGCCAGCGCCACGTATTCGGTGTAAGGCACCACCTGGTAGCAGCTGTGCGTGAAGCGCTCCAGCTGCGCGGCGATCGCCGCCTGCACCTTCGGGTGCACGTGGCCGGTGTTGAGCACCGCGATGCCGCCCGCGAAGTCGATGAAGCGCCGGCCCTCGATGTCCCAGAACTCGGCGTTCTTTGCCTTCTGGATGAAGAAGTCCCCGAACACCCCCACGCCGCGCGGCGTGGCCGCCTGCCGGCGCGCGTGCCACGCGGCGTTGGTGTGCGGTGCGTTCAGGTTCTCGGCCTTCTGCGGTGCGTTCATCGAAAGGTCTCCTTCAAAAAGCGCACCACGAGGTGCGAAGTGTCTTGTTCAAGGGCACCGCGGGACTGGCTTTGCCAGACCGCCAGTGCCGCCCCCCTGGGGGGTGACGCGAAGCGGCGCGGGGGGTTGTCGTTACACGGGACTGTCAATCCTTATCCAGGTCGTCTTCGTCTCGGTGTACTTGTCGAACGCGTGCAGCGACTTGTCGCGCCCCACGCCGCTCTGCTTGAAGCCGCCGAACGGCACGGTGATGTCGTCCTCGTCGTAGGAGTTGACGTGCACCGTGCCCGCGCGCAACGCACGCGCCACGCCATGGGCCTTGTTGATGTCGCGCGTCCACACCGCCGCCTGCAGGCCGTAGATGTTGCTGTTGGCCTGCCGCACCACGTCCGCCGCGTCGGTGAAGGACAGCACCGACAACACCGGGCCGAAGATCTCCTCGCGGGCGATGGTCATGGTGTTCGTCACGCCGTCGAAGATGGTCGGCTGCACGTACAGTCCACCCTTGACCGGCTCGACCGCCTCGCCACCCGCCAGCAGCTTCGCCCCTTCCTGCTTGCCGCTGTCGATGTAGCGCAGCACGGTGTCGAGCTGCGTGCGATCGACAATCGCGCCCATCACGGTGCCCTTGTCCAGCGGGTTGCCCGGCTGGTACTGTGGCACCAGCTTCAGCGCTTTCTCCAGGAAGGCGTCCTTGATCGAGGCCTCGACGAACAGGCGCGAGGGCGCGTTGCAGCTCTCGCCCTGGTTGAAGAAGATGCTGCCGACCGCCGCCTCCACCGCCTTGTCCAGGTCGGGGCAATCGGCGAACACGATGTTGGGCGACTTGCCGCCCAGCTCCGTCCAGGCGCGCTTGAGGTTGCTCTGCCCGGCCATCACGTGGATCTGCTTGCCCACGCGCGTGCTGCCGGTGAAGGCGATGCAGTCCACGTCCATGTGCAGCGCCAGCGGGCTTCCGGTCTCGGGGCCGTAGCCGGGCACCACATTGAACACACCGGGCGGGATGCCGGCGGCCAGCGCCAGCTCGGCCAGGCGCAGCGCGGTCAGCGGGCTCTTCTCGCTGGGCTTGAGCACCACCGAATTGCCGGCCGCCAGCGCGGGCGCGATCTTCCAGGCCGCCATGATCATGGGGTAGTTCCAGGGCACGATCACGCCCACCACACCGACCGGCTCGCGCGTGATCAGCGCCAGCGCGGTGCTGGGCGTGGGCGCGATCTCGTCGTACACCTTGTCCACCGCCTCGCCATACCAGCGGATGCAGTTGGCGGCACTGTTCACGTCCACGCTGCGCGCGTACTTCACGGGTTTGCCCATGTCCAGCGTCTCGGTCAGCGCGAGCTCGTCGGCGTGGGCGGTGAGCTGCTCGGCGAACTTGATCATCACGCGCTTGCGCTGCGCGGGCGCCATGCCGCTCCAGCGGCGGTCTTCGAAGGCGGCACGGGCGGCCACCACCGCGGCGTCGATGTCGGCCTCGCCGCAGCGCGCCACGGCGGTGAGCAGCCGGCCGTCCACGGGTGAGATGCAATCAAAGGTCTGGCCGTCGCGCGCGGCGACGCGTTCGCCGTTGATGAATGCGCGGCCGTCGAAGGTCGGTTCGGTCATGGGATCGGATTCCAGAGGTTGGGCGGTACCAAAAGTGGCCTCATGCTACGCCCGAAATGCGAAGAACCGCGTATCCACTTTGCCGGGGCGCCAGCGATCCAGTACGCCTCAACGAAAAAGCCACCCGAAGGTGGCCAGGAGAAACCCGTCGATCAATCAGAAACGAAAGCCGTAGGCGACATTGATCCCGTCGATCTTGAAGCCATCTTTCTTGTAGTAATTCATCCAGCTGGCCTGGATATAGGAGGTCTTGGAGATATTGAAGTTGGCTCCCAGACCATATGAAGCGCCGTTGTCGCTGTCGGTGATGGATGCCCCAGGAACGGACATTTCCAGTTCGGTATGAACCCATCCAATGCGGGCAAACAGGTCGATGCTGTCGGACACGGCGATGCTGGGCTTGAAGTACACGCCCACCGCCTTGGTCACCTGGCCCTTCACGCCAACCTTGACACCGTTGAGCTTGATCTTGCCCTCGCCCGCACCCAATCCGAACAGCCCTTCCACGGCAATATTGGGAGTGAACTGGTAGCCAATGGTGCCAGTGACCGCAGCTGGTGAAAATTTGAGGGTGTAGCCGGAATCGGACTCCTTGGCGTTGTACTGGGTGTACCCGAATTCTGCATACATGTTGGGGTTGACGGCCTGCGCCTGGGCGGGCGCCAGGGCAAAACAAGCCGCAAGAACGGCGAGTGCGGAGAGCGTGGTCTTGTTCATGATTTCCTCATTTAGAACTATTGATCTACCCGACGGACTTCGGGCGCGGCGATCTTAGTTCCTTGGAAATCACAATACCGGCGGGCGTATGCGCACCCGCCGGCCCTCACACCGCAGCAGGTCAGCTTCTCAGCGCCGCCGCAATCTCACGTTCGCGCCGCCGGGTGGCTCGGGCCACCCACACCGCGTAGCTCACGATCACGATGGTCACCGTCACGATCAGCAGCGTGGCTGCTGCGTAGATGGTCGGGTTGATGCCGCGCCGCGCGTAACCGAAGATCACCTGCGGCAGCGTGCTCACGCCGGGACCGGAGAGGAATTCGGAAATCACCACGTCGTCGAAAGACAGCGTGAACGCCAGCAGGAACGCCGCGAGCAACGCCTGGAAGATGTTCGGCAGCGTGATCAGGAAGAACACCTGATGCGGTTTGGCGCCCAGGTCCATGGCGGCGTCCTCGATCGACCGGTCCATCTCCGACAGGCGCGACTGCACCACCACCACGCCATAGGCCATGCCCAGCAGGGTGTGGCCCAGGATGATGGTGAGCATGCCGCGCTGCGGCCAGCCAAAAAGGTTCTGCGCACCCACCGCCAGCAGCAGCAGCGACAGGCCGATGATCACCTCGGGCATCACCAGTGGCGCGTTCACCATGCCGCTGAAGATGGTGCGGCCGAGGAAGCGGCGGTAGCGCACCAGCACGAAGGCCGCGAAGGTGGCCAGGATCGCCGACAGCAGGCCCGTGATCGCCGCCACCTTGAGCGAGAGCCAGAAGCCTTCGACGATCTTGGTATCGCGCGTGAGCGCCTCGTACCAGCGCAGCGAGAAGCCGGTGAAGCGGGCGTCCTGGCGTGTGCTGTTGAACGAGAACACGATCATGAACACCAGCGGCAGGTACAGAAAGGCATAGACCAGCACGAGCCAGGCCTTGCCGAAGTGCTTTTCAAGTACTTGTTTCATGACCATTCTTCCTTCAACAGAAATACGCGCACGCAAGGGTCGTCCGTCCAGGGATGCGGTGGAACCGGCTCTGCCGGGCCACTCGCTTCGTCCCCCTTCCAGGGGGAAGCCGCGAAGCGGCGCAGGGGGTCATCTCTTCTCGTTCGGGTCGGAACTGTAGTGGTAGTACAGCGCCAGCGGAATCACGATCAGCGCGATCATCACCACCGCCAGCGCGGTGGCGCGCGGCCAGTCGTTGGCGGTGAACATCTCGTCCCACACCACGCGCCCGATCATCAGATTCTCCGGTCCGCCGAGCAGCGAGGGGATCACGAATTCGCCCACGCAGGGAATGAACACCAGCATGAAGCCCGCGATGATCCCGGACTTGGACAGCGGCACCGTCACCAGCCAGAACGCCTTGAACGGCGAAGTGCCGAGGTCGTAGGCGGCTTCCAGCAGACGGAAGTCCATCTTCACCAGGTTGGCGTACAGCGGCAGGATCATGAACGGCAGGTACACGTAGGTCATGCCGATCAGCATCGACACGTTGGTGTACAGCATCGGTATCGGCTCGCTCGTGATGCCCAGCGTCATCAGGAAGCGGTTGAGCACACCCTGGTCGGCCAGGATGCCTTTCCATGCGTAGACGCGCAGCAGGAACGAGGTCCAGAACGGCAACATCACCATCAGCAGCAGCGCCGGGCGGATGCTGGCGGGCGAACGCGCGATGAAGTAGGCGAACGGATAACCGATCACCAGGCACAGCACGGCAGTGCACAGCGCATACCAGATCGAGCGCAGGTAGGCGTCGATGTATAGCGTGCGGAACAGCGGCGCGCCCTCGGCGGTGCGGAAGATCGCCAGGTAGTTTTCGTACTTCAGGCTCAGGATGCCCGTGACCGGATCCCAGATCGGCTTGAACGGGCTGATGTCGCCACCCATGTCGACGAAGCTGATGTACAGCAGGATCAGGAACGGCAGGAAGAAGAACAGCAGCAGCCACACATAGGGCACGCCGATGACGAAGCGCTTGCCGGGAATGGGAATGTTCATGGCCATGGTCAGTCCCTCAGCACGATGCCGGCGCTGTCGCTCCACCAGAAGTACACGTTGTCCTCCCAGGTGATGTCGGACAGGTCGTGCCGGGAGGTGTTGGCCTCGGTGATCTTCACCTTGGTGCCGTCGGAGGCGATCACGATGTAGGTGTTGTAGGAGCCGAAGTACGCGATCTCCTTGACCTTGCCGGTGAACACATTGGGACCGGCGTCGGCGCCGGGGCGCTGCTTGCTGATCTCCAGCTTCTCGGGCCGCACGGCGATGGCCACCGGCATGTTGAGCGTTCCGCTCACGCCATGCCCCACGTGGATCTCGCCGATGCCCGTGGTGGCCGCGCAGCGGTCCGCCTCGTCCACACTGAGCTTGCCCTCGAAGAGGTTCACGTTGCCGATGAAGTCCGCCACGAAGCGGTTCGTCGGGTGTTCGTAGATCTCTTCCGGCGTGCCCACCTGCAGCACGCGGCCCTTGCTCATGATGGCGATGCGGCTGGCCATCGTCATGGCCTCTTCCTGGTCGTGCGTGACCATCACCACCGTCACACCCACCTTCTCGATGATGTTGACCAGCTCGAACTGGGTCTGTTCGCGCAGCTTCTTGTCCAGCGCGCCCAGCGGTTCGTCCAGCAACAGCAGCTTGGGCCGCTTGGCCAGGCTGCGCGCCAGCGCCACCCGCTGCTGCTGGCCACCCGAGAGCTGGTGCGGCTTGCGCTTGGCGTACGGCGTGAGTTGCACCAGCCCCAGCATCTCGTCGGTGCGCTGCTGGATCTCGGCCTTGGGCAGACCCTCGCGCTTGAGGCCGAAGGCGACGTTCTCCCAGATGTTCAGGTGCGGAAACAGCGCGTAGGACTGGAACATCATGTTGACCGGCCGGTCGTAGGGCGGCATCGCGGCCACGTCCTGTCCGCCGAGCAGGATGCGTCCGGAGGTCGGTGTCTCGAAGCCGGCCAGCATGCGCAGCAGGGTCGACTTGCCGCAGCCCGAACTGCCGAGCAGCGCGAAGATCTCGCCCTTGCCGATGGACAACGACACCTCATCGACGGCCACCGCCTCGTCAAAGCGCTTGACCAGTTTCTCGGTCACCAGAAAACCCGTTGTGTCAGCCATCATGAAGTCCGTTTCTTCCTGGGATGAATCAAATGAAAAGGGCTGTCCAACCGCACAGGATGAACAGCCCTTGGCTCTGGGAGGCCTGGTTTACTTGCCGCGTTTGAAGGCGTTGTAGGTTTCGTTCACGACGCTGGACACGTCGTTGGAGAAGCCGCCGGTGGCAATCAGGCGCGCGGTGTCTTCCGGACCGAGGAAGATCGTCTTGTTGCCCTTGACCTCGTCCTTGATGTCAGCCAGCGCGGCCTTGTTGCCGGTGGGGTAGTTCAGCTCGTTGGCCATGGCGGCGGCGTTGGCGGCGCGCAGGTAGAAGTCCATGAAGACGTGCGCGTTGTTCACGTGCTTGGCGTCCTTCGGGATGGCCATGGTGTCGATGAACACCAGGCCACCGCCGGTGGGCAGCAGGGGCACGATCTCGTCCTTGCCACCGGTTTCCTTCACGCGGTCGGCGGCGATGTTGATGTCGCCCGACCAGCCGATGAAGGCGCAGGCCTTGCCACCGGCGATGTCGTCGATCATGGTGCTGGAGAACAGGCGCACATCCTTGCGCACCTTCTTGAGCATCTCGAGCGCAGCCTTGAAGTCTTCCGGGTTCTCGCTGTAAGCGGGCTTGCCGACGTAGTGCAGCGCCACGGGCAGGATTTCGCTGGGCGAATCCAGGTAGGCGATGCCGCAAGAACGCAGCTTGCTGGAGTACTCGGGCTTGAAGACCAGGTCCCAGGCGTTCTCAGGCATGGGCATGCCACCCAGTGCCTTCTCGACCTTCTGCTTGTTGATGCCCACGGTGGTGAAGCCCCAGGCCCACGGCACCAGGTGCTTGTTCTCCGGGTCCACGCCGGCGATCTTCGCCATGAAGTCCGGGTCCAGGTTGCCGTAGTTGGTCAGCTTGCTCTTGTCGATCGGCTGATACAGGCCGCCATCGATCTGCTTCTTGGCGAAGCCGGCCGTGGGGATCACGATGTCGTAGCCCGAATTGCCGGCCACCAGCTTGGCGTGCAACGCTTCGTTGTTCTCGAAGGTGTCGTAGTTCACCTTGATGCCGTACTCCTTCTCGAAGTCGGCGATCAGGGTTTCGGTGATGTAGTCAGGCCAGTTGTAGACATTGAGGACTTTCTCGTCGTCCAGCACCGGGCCGGCGGGTGCCGCAGGCGCGGCCGGCGCGGTGGCAGCAGGCGCTGCAGGAGCGGCCACCGGCTCCTCTTTCTTGCCACAGGCCGCCAGCAGGATCGCCGACATCGCCAGAACCAGGACTTGCTTTTTCATGGTGTTGCTCACTCCAGGAAGTTGTTGACCAAAAGAACCCGACCGGGACGGGCTGGACACGCCTCTGCTTGCAAGCAATATCCAGACCCGATACAGCCGACGTCACCAGAAAAGGTCTGGCGGCTTGTGCGGAAAACATTCTAGTCAAGCCAGCAGGCCCTCGGCACGCAACTCTTCCAGGGTCGCGTCCAGGCAGCGCTGGATCAGGTCCATCATTTCGTCGATCTGCTCGCGCGTCATCACCAGCGGCGGCGCGATGATCATGCGGTCGCCCACGGCGCGCATGATCAGGCCGTTCCTGAAGCAGTGCGCCCGGCAGCGCATGCCCACGGCCAACGATTCGTCGAACACCTGCCGCTTGGCCTTGTTCTTCACCAGCACCAGCCCGGCCACGAAACCGCAGGTCTCGGCCGCACCCACCAGCGGGTGGCCGCGCAATTCTTCGAAGCGCTCGGCCAGGTAGGGTCCGGTGTCGTCACGCACGCGTTCGACCAGCTTCTCGCGCTCCATGAGCTCCAGGTTGGCCAGCGCCACCGCGCAGGCCACCGGGTGTCCGCTGTAGGTGTAGCCGTGGTTGAACTCGCCGCCCTTCTCGATCAGCACCTTGGCCACACGGTCGCCCACCATCACGCCGCCCAGCGGGATGTAGCCGCTGGTCACGCCCTTGGCGAAAGTCACCAGGTCGGGCCGGATGCCGAACTTCTCGTAGGCGAACCAGTGGCCCAGGCGGCCGAAGGCGCAGATCACCTCGTCGGAGATCAGCAGGATGCCGTGCTTGTCGACGATGCGCTGGATCTCGGGCCAGTAGGTGGCGGGCGGAATGATCACCCCGCCCGCGCCCTGTACCGGTTCGGCGATGAAGGCCGCCACCTTGTCGGCGCCGATGGACAGGATCTTCTCCTCCAGCCAGCGCGCCGCGCGCAGGCCGAAATCGGCCTGGCTCTCACCGGGCTGCGCGTTCTCGAAGAAGTGGGGCTGGCCGATGTGCACGATGTCGGGGATCGGCAGGTCGCCCTGCGCGTGCATGCCGCTCATGCCGCCGAGCGAGGCGCCGGCCATGGTGCTGCCGTGGTAGGCGTTCTGGCGGCTGATGATCACCTTGCGTTGCGGCTGGCCCAGCAGATCCCAGTAGCGGCGCACCATGCGCACATTCGTGTCGTTGCTTTCGCTGCCGCTGGAACTGAAGAACACGTGTTCGAACTTGCGGCCTCGCACTTCAGGCGCCAGCTGGGCCAACTTGGTCGCCAGCTGCACCGCCGGCACGTTGGTGGTCTGGAAGAAGCTGTTGTAGAACGGCAGCGTCATCGTCTGCTGGTAGCCGGCGTCGGCCAGCTCCTTGCGCCCATAGCCGGCGTTCACGCACCACAGCCCGCTCATCGCGTCGAGGATCTTCGCGCCCTCGGAGTCCCAGATGTAGATGTTGTCGGCACGCGTGATCACGCGCGCGCCGCGCGTGGCCAGGTCACCGTGGTCGGTGAACGGGTGCAGGTAGTGCGCACTGTCGAGCGCCTGGATGGCTTTCGTGTCCTGCTGCTCGGCGCGGCGGACCAGGGCGGGCGGCGCGATGAGGGTGGAGGTGTTCATGCTGGCGTCCCTTTCAAACGTGCAGGAGAAGATGTTCGCGTTCCCAGGGCGAGATCACCTTCATGAACTCGTCGAACTCCAGCTCCTTGATCTCGGTGTAGATGGTGATGAATTCCTTGCCCAGCACGTCGTGCAGGTCGGTCTCGCGGCGCAGCCAGTCCAGCGCCTCGCCCAGGCTGCGCGGCAGCGAGTAGGGCGAGAGGTAGGCATCGCCGCGCATCTCGGGTTTGGGCTTGATCTTGTTCTTCAGGCCCAGATAGCCGCAGGCCAGCGTCATGGCCATGGCCACGTAGGGGTTGGCGTCGGCGCCGATCACGCGGTTTTCCACGCGGCGCGCCTCGGGCGAGGAAATGGGCGAACGGATGCCCACCGTGCGGTTGTCGTGGCCCCATTCGATGTTGATCGGCGCGGCGGTGTGGCGCGAGAGCCGGCGGTAGCTGTTCACATACGGCGCCACCAGCACCATGGCCGCGGGAATGTAGCGCTGCAGGCCGCCGATGTAGTGGTAGAAGGCTTCCGAGGGCGAGCCGTCCGGGTTGCTGAAGATGTTCTTGCCCGTGGCCTTGTTCAGGATGCTCTGGTGCACGTGCATGGCCGAGCCAGGTTCGCCCGCGATCGGCTTGGCCATGAAGGTGGCGTACATGTCGTGGCGCAGCGCGGCCTCGCGCACCGTGCGCTTGAAGAAGAACACCTCGTCGGCCAGCCCCAGCGGGTGGGCATGGAAGAAGTTGATCTCCATCTGGCCCGCGCCCACCTCGTGAATCAGCGTGTCCACGTTGAGCTGCATCTTGTCGCAGTAGTCGTAGATCTCCTCGAACAGCGGGTCGAACTCGTTCACCGCGTCGATGGAATACGCCTGGCGTGAGGTCTCGGCGCGGCCGCTGCGGCCGATCGGCGCCTTCAGCAGCGTGTTCGGGTCGGTGTTGCGCGCGGTCAGATAAAACTCCAGCTCGGGCGCCACCACCGGGTCCAGTCCCTCGGCGTCGAACAGCTCGCACACGTGGCGCAGCACGCTGCGCGGCGCAAACGGCACCAGCTTGCCGCTGTGGTCGAAGCAGTCGTGGATCACCTGCGCGGTGGGGTCGGTGGCCCAGGGCACGATGCGCACCGTGGTCGGGTCCGGGCGCAACTGCATGTCACGGTCGGTGGGTTCGATCACGTCGTAGTACGGACCGCTGGCCGGGAACTCGCCCGTCACCCCCATCGCCACAATGCCCTGCGGCAGGCGCATGCCCCGGTCCTCGGTGAACTTCTCACGCGGCAGGATCTTGCCGCGCGCCACACCGGTCAGGTCGGGCACCAGGCATTCCACCTCGGTCACGCGGTTCTGGTTGAGCCAGTTTTCCAGATCGTTGAAGCTCATCTTGGTTGGGGGGGCTGTCATGTGCCATCTCCTAGGGTGTTGTCGGGCGAAATTCCAGAGGCATCCAGGGTCCGGCTCCGCCGGCCCGAGATGCCGTCCCCCCTCGAAGCGCCGAGGGCGCGCCACAGAGGGAGGAAGCCGCGCAGCGGCGCAGGGGGGTTTTCATGCTCGGGCCAGGTCGGCATGCTGCAGGCGCAGGTTCATGCGCTGGCGGCAGGCACGGCCAAAGGCCTCGAAGATCGCCGCGTAGAAAGGGGTCTCCCAGCAGCGCCACTCGGGGTGGAACTGCACGGCGTAGGCGAAGGTACGTGCGCCACGCACGCCGAAGGCCTCCACCAGGCCATCGGGCGCGTGCGCCAGGGCATCGAGCCCGGCGGCCAGGCGGTTGATGCCCTGGCCGTGCAGCGAATTCACCTGGGTCTCGGGGCCACCGGCCCACTGCTCGAACACGCTGCCGGGCGCAAAGCGAATGGCATGGCGCGGCGCGTACTGCTCATCGGGTGGCGCGGTCTTGGGTTCGCGGTGGTCCATCATGCCCGGCACTTCGTGCACACGCTGGTGCAGCGTGCCACCCAGTGCCACGTTGATCTCCTGGAAACCGCGGCAGATGCCGAGCAGCGGCACACCTTCGTGCACACAGGCCTTCACCAGCGCCAGCGTGAGCAGGTCGCGGTCGGCGTCCAGCGGCAGGCTCGGGTCGGCCACATCCTCCGCGAAGTGGGACGGGTGCACGTTGGAGGGGGAGCCGGTCAGCATCACGCCGTCCACCAGGGACAGCAGCTCGCTGATCTGGTCGGTGTCGGCCAGCGGAAACATCACCGGCTGGGCGCCTGCCCCGACCTTGACGGCGCGGGCATATTTGTCTCCCAGCAGGAGGAAGGGCATCTGATGGCCGTGATCGCCCATCAGGCGGTGGTCGGCGGGCAGCCAGACCATGCAAGGCGGCTTGTTCATGAGGACTCCAGACAATGGCATTCATTGTGGGGGGCCAATTGGATCAGAATAAGGGCCAGTTTTCCGTGGCACGCAGTGCCACTTGGCCCCCCCCTGCGCCGCTGACGCGGCTTCCCCCCGGTGGGGGGACCGCACCTGGGACCGGCGAAGCCGGATTCTCGTCGCGTCTGGATAAGGCATCTCACTCCGGATAAGGCCCTGCATGCTGTCTGAATTTCTTCTCTCTGAAATGAGCCGCCTGGGATCGCAGGATGCCCTGCCCCTGCACCGGCAGCTGTACGAGGCGCTGCGCCGCGCCATGCTGGACGGCAAGCTCGGCGCGGGCGAGCGCCTGCCTTCAAGCCGCGATCTTGCGCAGGACCTGCGCCTCTCCCGCAACACGGTGGTGGCCGCCATCAACCAGCTCAGCGTCGAAGGTTACCTGGGCAGCCGCGTGGGCAGCGGCACCTATGTGAACGACAGCGTGCCGCGCACCACGCCAGGGCGCGCGGCGCGCGGCGGCGGCCACCCATCGGCCACACCGCAGGCCGGGCGCCTGTCCACGCGGGGCAAGGCGCTGGCCAGCACCTTCTGCGCCACCGAGCTGGAGGTGCAGCCCTTCACGCCGGGCATCGCCGACTTCAGCGCCTTCCCGCTCACGCTCTGGCAGCGCCTGCAGAACAAGCACTGGCGCATGACCTACCCGGACATGCTGGACTACAACGACTCCGGCGGCTACGCCCCGCTGCGCCGCGCCGTGGCCGACTACCTGCGCGTGTTCCGCAGCGTGCACCTGGAGGCCGACCAGGTCGTCATCACCAGCGGCACGCAACAGTCCATCGAACTCTGTGCCCGCCTGCTGGCCGACCACGGCGACACCGTGTGGGTGGAAGACCCGGCGTACTGGGGCGCCGTCAAGGCCTTCATGGCCACCGGCCTCTCGCTGCACCCGGTGGCGGTGGACGAGCAGGGCATCAACCCGAGCACGGCCGACAACGCGAAACCGCCACGGCTGATCTACGTCACACCCTCGCACCAGTACCCGACCGGCGCGGTGATGTCGCTGCCGCGCCGCCACCAGCTGCTGGCCACCGCCCGCGCGCACGACGCCTGGGTGCTGGAAGACGACTACGACAGCGAGTACCGCTTCAGCGGCCCCCCGATCTCCAGCCTTGAAGGCCTGGACACCGACGGCCGTGTGTTCTACATGGGTACGTTCTCCAAGGTGCTCTACCCGGGCCTGAAGATCGGCTACCTCGTCGTGCCCAAACCGCTGGTGGCCGCCTTCAAGCAGGCGCACTACGACCTCAACCGCCCGGGCCAGATGCCGGTGCAGGCCGCGCTGGCCGAGTTCATCGAGATGGGCCATTTCGCCAGCGCGCTGCGGCGCGCGCGACAGAACTACGGCGAGCGGCGCCAGTGCCTGCTCGAGGCGCTCAAGCCGGTGCTGCGCGACGACACGCCCGAAGGCCCCAGCATCAGCGGCGCCGAACAGGGCCTGCACCTGTGCCTGCGCCTGCCCCAGGACGTCGATGACCGCGCGCTCGCCCAGCGCATCGCGCAGCACGGCCTCACGGTGCGGCCGCTCTCGGCTTACTGCCTGCAGCGCACCGACCTGCGGGGCCTGGTGATCGGCTACGGCTACGCACCGCTGGCGGACATCGGACGCTGCGGACCGGTGCTGGCAGGGACTGTCAGCCAGGCCCTCTCGGGCTGATCAGATCACGTCGCGCAACCGGTGCCACAGCATGCCCAGCGCGAGGCTGGGTGTGCGCAGCAGCGGGCCGCCTGGAAAACTGCGGTGCTTCAGGCGCGCGTACACGTCGAAGCGACCTGCCTGCCCGGCCACCGCTTCGGCCACCAGCTGGCCCGCCAGACCGGTGAGCGCCACGCCGTGGCCGCTGAAGCCCTGCAGGTAATACAGGTTGTCGCCCAGGCGGCCGAAGTCGGGCGCGCGGTTCATGCTGATGTCGACGAAACCGCCCCACACGAACTCGACCGGCGTGTTTTGAAGCGCGGGAAACACCTCGCCCATGCGCTGGCGCATCACCGCCTCCAGGTTGGACGGCGTGCGCGTGGTGTAGCTCACACGCCCGCCGAACAGCATGCGGTGGTCGGCGCTGAAGCGGAAGTAGTCGAGCACGAAGTTGTTGTCGCACACGGCCGCGTTGCGCGGGATCAGGCGCGCGCAGAGATCGGGGTCGAGCGGCGCGGTGCCCACGATGTAGGTGCCCACGGGCATGATGCGCGGCGTCACCTCGGGCGCCACGCGTGGGCCGTACTCGGGCAGCATGCAGTTGCCCGCCAGCACGCCGAAGCGCGCCTTCACCTGTCCCCGTGCCGTGCTGGCCACCAGCGTGGCACCGCGCTGCAGGCCGGTCACCGGCGAGTGTTCGAAGATGCGCACACCGGCGGCCTGCGCCGCACGCGCCAGGCCCAGCGCGTACTTCAGCGGATGCAGGTGACCCGAGCGCTGCTCGCGCGCAGCGGCCACGTAGCGCGGGCTGTTGATCAGGCGTGGCAGGTCGGCGCCTTCGGCCCAGTCCACCGCGATGCCGCGGTGCTTCAGGCCCTCCATCTCCTCGTGCAGGTCCATCGCCTTGCGCGCCGAGTCGGCCACGTACACGTAGCCGTTGACGCGGTCGCACTCGATGCCGTGCATGGCAATGCGCGCATCGATCAGGTCGATGGCTTCGAGCGACATGTCCCAGGCACGCTGGGCGTCGGCCGCGCCGAGTTGCTTCTCGAACGGGCCCTGCCCGCTCGCGTAGCCCACGATGGCCTGCCCGCCGTTGCGGCCGCTCGCGCCGCTGCCGATGCGGTCGGCCTCCAGCAGCACCACCGACAGCCCGCGCTGCGCGAGTTCCAGCGAGGCGCTCAGGCCCGAGAAGCCCGCGCCGACGACCACCGCGTCGGCCTCGATGGACGCCTCCAGCGGCGGCAGCGCATCGGGCCGCTGCACGCTGGCCTCGTAGTAGCTCTTCTGGTTGAGCTGGGTGTCCGAACCAATCAGTGCCATGCTCCCCCCTGCCGCGCTGCGCGCGTTCCCCCCTGAGGGGGGACGGCACCTGAGGCCCGGCAAAGCCGGTTCCCTGGTGCCCCGTGATCAGGACACTTCACGCCAACAGCGCGGTGAAAAAGGTTCATAGCTTTGCGACCTGCCCACAGAGATACGTCCACACGAAGGTGGCGGCGGCGTTGGTGGTGAGTTCGGCGTGGTCGTAGGCGGGGGCCACCTCCACGCAGTCCATGCCGATCCAGTTCAGGTCGGCCAGTTCTTCCAGGAAGGTGAGCACCTGCGAGCTCGTCATGCCACCGGGCTCGGGCGTGCCGGTGCCGGGCGCAAAGGCCGGGTCGAGGCAGTCGATGTCCAGCGTGAGGTAGCACGGCCGCTGGCCGATGCGTTCTCGAATCGCGTCGATGGCGGGCCGGAGCCCCGCGCCGTCCAGCCCGCGCAACGCGCGCGCCGTGAAGATCTGGCCGCCCTGGTCGGCCACGTACTCGCGCGCCGTCCGCTCGCCGCTGGAGCGGATGCCGATCTGCACCGTGTGCGCCGGGCTCGCCAGCCCTTCCTGCAGCGCCTCGAAGGTCCAGGTGCCGTGGCCGGACGGCTCGCCGAAGTGGTCGCTCCAGGTGTCGCAGTGGGCGTCGAAATGCACCAGCGCCAGCGGCTCGCCACCGTGGCGGGCCTTCGCGGCGCGCAGCAGCGAGAGCGTGACGGAGTGGTCCCCGCCCAGGAACACGCAGTGGTGCTTTGCCATCAGCGCGGCGGCCTGTGCCTCGATGTGCCGGCGCACCTCGGGCAGCGGCGAGGCGTTGGGCAGGCGCATGTCCAGCGCGTCGCCCAGCAGGCCCAGGGGCGAGACATCGAACACCGGGTGCGTGCCGTCGCACAGCATCAGGCTGGCGGCGCGGATCGCCTGCGGGCCGAAGCGCGCGCCCGGCCGGTTGGTCACCACGCCGTCGTACGGCACACCGGCGATGGCGAACGGCTGATCCGCCAGCGGGTCGCAGGCCAGGAAGCGGTTGGCGTTGTTGGCAAAGGCGAACTGACCCAGGGCCATGAAAACGTCCTTGGTGGGGTGGATGCGACAGGGTGCCAGAAGATACCGCCGGGCGGTGCGCCCCATGAGTCCAATTGACCGGTGGTGACCCCGTCCACCCCGTGCCGCGGACCCGGGGTGACTTTCGTCACTTCACGGTCAGCGGGCCAACCCCTAACATGGCTGCACCATGCACGCCCTGGTCGCCCCGCCCGCCCACACCGAACCCCGTGAAACCACCGGCCTGCTGGTGGTGGACGACCACGACCTGCTGCGGCTGGGGCTGCTCACCCTGGTGCAGGCCCACGCGAGCGAGAGCGGCCGCAAGATCCGGGTGCTGGAATCGCGCACGCTGCAGGAAGCGCTGGAGCTCTACGCCCGCCACCGGCATCGCATCGGCCTGGTGCTGCTGGACCTGCACCTGCCCGACGCCCACGGTCTCTCCGGCCTCTCGGCCTTCGTGAAAGACTTTCCGGATGCGCCGGTCGTGGTGCTGTCGGGCGTGAGCGACCCCGGCCTCATGCGGCACGCGCTGTCGCGCGGCGCGCGCGCCTACCTCACCAAGTCGGGCGACCTCAACGAAGTGATCGGCTACATCCGCTCGCTGGGCCTCTTCGGTGCCGGGTCCCCGGGCGATGCGCCCCCTGCGCCCGAGCCGGTGATGCGCACCGCGCGCAGCGCCAACGGTCAGCCGCTGCAACTCACCGAACGCCAGGCGCAGGTGCTCGACTGGATCCTGGCGGGCCAGTCCAACCGCGACATCGCCGAGCGCGCCCATCTGAGCGAAGGGACGGTCAAGAACCACGTGTCGGCCTTGCTGCTGCTGTTCGGCGTGAGGTCCCGGGCCCAGCTCATCAGTCTGTTGCGGTGAGCGAACCCGACGCGGGCGACCTCACCCGGCAGCGCGTCCTGCGCGAGCAGGTGGCCGCGCTCTACGCCACCGCGCTGAGCTCCACCGTGGCCGATGCGGTGCTGGCCTGGTGTGTGTGCGCCCTGTTCTACTGGCAGCTGCGCGACCCCATGGTGTTCGTCTGGCTGGCGCTGCACACCATCCAGGTGCTGCGCTACCCGCTCATCCACGCCTACTCGAGGGACCCGCAGGCCGCCTCGCGCAGTGCGTTCTGGGCCCGGCGGCAGTGGCGCGAGCTGCTGTACTACAGCGCCACCTGGGGCCTGGCGCCGTGGCTGTTCATGCCGGCCGACGACGTGCCCATGACCACGCTGCTCATGCTCATCATGCTCGGCCTGATCAGCGGCGGCGTGTCTTCGGTGGCACCGCGCTGGGCGTCCGTGCTGGCCTTCGTGCTGCCCATGATGACCGGCCTGATATCGGCGCTGCTCTGGCAGGGCGACACCACCCACCTGTTCCTCGCGGCCTGCGCGGGCATCTACCTGGCGGCCACGCTGCATTTCGCACGCCGCCAACACACGTTGCTGGCCGCCTCGCTGCGGATGCGGTTCGAAAAGGAAGCCCTGGCCGAGCAACTGGAACAGCAGATGGCCGCCACCCAGCGCGCCAGCGAGGAAAAGACGCGCTTCTTTGCCGCCGCCAGCCACGACCTGCGCCAGCCGCTGCATGCCATCGCGCTGTTCGGGGCTGTCATCGAGCGCGAGCTGCACGGGCGCGCGGCGCTGGTGCATGCGCAGCGCCTCATGGGCGCGGTGCGCTCGCTGGGCACCTCGCTCGACACCATGCTCGACGTCTCGCGGCTGGACGCCGGCGTGATCGAAGCCGATGTGCAGGACGTGCCGCTCAACACCGTGCTGCAACCCCTGCATCCCTCGTTCGCCTCGCGCGCCGAAGACCGCGAACTGCAGTTGCGCATCCGTGCCACCCCGGCCTGGGTGCGCACCGACCCGCACCTGCTGCAGCGCCTGCTGGGCAACCTGATCGAGAACGCCATCAAGTACACACCGCGCGGCGGCGTGCTGGTGGTGGCGCGGCCACGCGGCAAGCGCGTGTGGATCGACGTGGTCGACACCGGCATCGGCATCTCGCCCGAACACACCGACCGCGTGTTCGATGAGTTCTACCAGGTCGACAACCCCGGGCGCGACCGCACGCGTGGCCTGGGCATCGGCCTGTCCATCGTGCGCAGGCTCTCGCAGCTGCTGAACCACCCGGTGCAGCTGCGTTCCCGGCTCGGGCAAGGCACGCGCTTTCGTGTCGTCGTGCCCCGGGTCCGGCCGATGCCCGAACCCACCCTTTACAGCCGCCCGGTCGCGCTGGCCGCCAGCCACGCATTGCCGCGCCGCGTGCTGCTGGTCGACGACGAGGCGGACATCACCGACGCGCTCTCCGCCTTCCTGCAGGCCTGGGGCGTGGCATCGGAAACCGCGCGCGACGAAGACGGTGCGGCACGTGCCCTGCAGGGCGCCGCCGAACGGCAGCAGCCCTTTGACGCCCTGCTGTGCGACTACCGCCTGGCCGAGGGCACCGATGGCCTGGCCGCCACGCAACGGCTGCGCGCGCGTTTCAACCCCGCGCTGCCGGTGTTGCTCATCACCGGCGAGACCGCGCCCGAGCGGCTGCAGCGCGTGCGCGACTCGGGCGTTCCGGTGCTGTTCAAGCCGGTCGACCCCGACCGCCTGCTGCAGGCCCTGGCCCGGCTCGCGCCACCGTCCGCCCCCTGACGCACCCCGCCCGTGCACGTCATGACTTTCGGCACTGTTGTGTGCGAAGTCCTTTTCCTATGGTGAGCCCGGTCCGGCTTCCTGCCCCTGGAGATCACCCATGTTCGCTGTCACACCACAACGCCCGCCCACGCCTCTTTCGGGACCGGTGCACCGACGCCCCTTTCTTTCCGTGCGCCTGTGGCGCCTGGCCGGTTGCCTGCTGCCCGTGCTGCTCGTGGCCTGCGGCGGCAGCAGCCACAACGGCGAGCCCCCGGTCGAGCGCACGACGGCGGTGATCGGCCCGGCCGGCGGCACCCTGACCGGGCCCGATGGCGTGCAGGTGGTCATTCCCGCCGGTGCGCTGCGCGCCAACACCACCATCGGCATCGCGCGCACCGCCGAAGGCGCGCCTGCCGCCGACCCGATGCTCGCCACGCCCGGCACGCGCTACGAGTTCACACCGCACGGCATCAGCTTCGAGGTGCCGGTCGCCATCCGCCTGCCCGTGGCCGCGGGCGTCACAGCCCCCGAGGTGTGGTTCGCCGGCACCGACACCGCCTGGATCCCGGCCGAGGCCGTGGTGGCCGGCGGCTTCGCGACCGTGGAACGCAACACCTTCTCGTGGAGCTACGTGGCACAGGCCTGCAGCATCCCCGCCAACGCCCCGCCCAACCCCGACCGCTGCTTCGGCCCGCGCGGCGGCACCCTCATGACGGCCAGCCCGTCCAACGCCCTGGTGCGCACCAGTGACTCCAACGCCTACGTCAACCCGGTCGGCACCTTCCGGCTGGACGCTGCCGCCACGCTGAACTTCAGCGCCAGCTACAGCATGTGGCCGAGCTGCACCGCCGCCCGCGTCACTTTTTACCGCCGCCAGCTCGACCGGAGCCCCGACGTGCTGGAGACGCTGTACGACCAGACGCTGCCGCTGAACGTCGGCTACCACGGCGACCGTGGCGCCGGCGGTGCCGCCCAGTTCCCGCCCGTGGCGCTGAGCCACCTGGACAGAGGTCGCCACGTGTACGCCACGTATGTCGCCTGCCAGCGCGGCGACGGCTTCCAGGCGCGCTACCAGGACGCGATCGTGATCAACGTCGACGTGCCGGTGCCCGCCACCACGCAGACCATCGGCGGCACCGTCAGCGGCCTCGCCGGCACGGTGGTGTTGCGCAACAACGGCGCGGACGACCTCACCGTGACCGCCAGCGGCGCGTTCACCTTCGCCACGCCGGTGGCCACCGGCGTGCCCTACAACGTCACCGTCAGTACACAACCGGCCGGCCAGACCTGCACGGTGCAGAACGGCAGCGGCACGGCGAGCGCGAACATCACCAACGTGGCCGTGACCTGCGGCGCGGGCGGTGGACAGGCCTGGCAGGTGGCGGCGCGCATCGAAGCCAGCCTGGGCATCGCGCAGAACCCGGTGGTCGCGGTGGACAGCACTGGCAACGCCATGGCCGTCTGGCAGCAACACGACGGCACGCGCAACAACATCTGGGCCAACCGCTACACCGCGGGCGGCAGCTGGGGCACGCCGCAGAACATCGAGACAGGAAGCGGCAACGCGGTGTCGCCCGCCGTGGCGGTGGACAGCGCGGGCAATGTCACGGCGATCTGGTCACAGCACGATGGCACCACCATGAGCATCCGCTCGGCCACCTGGTCCGGCGGCAGCTGGGGCACCGACGTGCCGGTGGAGAGCGACAACGGAGCGGCCACCACGCCCCACCTGGGCGTGGACGCCGGCGGCAACGTGCTGGCCGTGTGGGCATGGAACGACGGCGGACAGCACCGCATCCGCGCCAACCGCCGTGTCTCCGGCACCTGGCAGACGGAAACCAGCATCGACGGCGCGGTGGGCCCTGCCATCGCACCGCAGGTGGCGGTGATGCCCGGCGGCTTCGCGCTCGCGGTGTGGCTGCAGGCCGACGGCGGTCAGCAGCACCTGTTCCACAACGCCTTCAACGGCACCGGCTGGTCCAGCGCGCAGCAGCTGGTCACCAACACCACCTCGTCCATCGGTGAACCGCGCATCGCCCGCAACGACAGCGGCGGCGCCATCGTGGTCTGGGCGCAGGGCACGGGCGCCGGCAGCAGCAGCTCGGATGTGCTGGCCGCGCGCTACTCGGGTGGCATGTGGAACAACCCGGTGACGCTGTCGAACGTGAACGCGCAAGGCAGCTTCGACCCGCGCATCGCCATGGCACCCACGGGCGAGGCGGTGGTGCTCTGGCGCGAATCGCACAACGATGCGCGCCAGACCTGGGGCCAGCCCTACAGCCCCGACGGCGGCTGGGCCGTGGCGGCCACGCGGCTGGACGCCACGCTGGACGGTGGCAGCGGCAGCTCCGGCGGCGGGCCGCTCGACGTGGGCATCGATGCCCATGGCAACGCCATCGCCGTGTGGAGCCACGCCCTGTCTGGCGCGATGTACAACGACCTGTATGCCACCCGCTACGACGCCACGTCCATGGCCTGGGGCTCGAGCCAGCTGATCGAGAACACCGCCGGCGGCATCGACAGCTGCGCGGTGGCGGTCGACACCGACGGCAACGCCATCGCCGTGTGGGCGCAGGACGACGGCAGCCCGCCACACGGCGACATCTGGTCCAACGTGTTCCGCTGACCTGCTACTTCCGGATCAGGTCCTTCAGGCCCTCGCCGATGCGGCCACCGAGGCTGGCCCCCGCGCCGGTGCCCACGCCGGGCGCGATCACCGTGCCAATGGCCGCACCCAGCAAGGCGGCACGGGTGAGGGTGACGCTGGGTTCGTCCAGCGTGCCGCCCACGGCCAGCGGCACGCTCACCAGACCACCACTGGCGCCCCGCGTCACGTCGACCTGAAGGCGCCCGGACAGCGTGCGCGACGGCGCCACCGCCACCTCGCCGGTGGCCGAGAGCACGCCGGAGTTCGCCACGAGTTCGCTGAGTGTGATCGTCTGGCCCCGCGTGTTCACGCGCCCCGACAAGGTGTCGAGGTGGGTGAGGCCACCGCGCGAGAGTCCCACCGTGGCCACCGCTTCCAGCAGATTCAGCCCCTGCAGCACCGCACCGTCCACCTTGAAGCGGGTCTGCGTGCGCAACGCCTCGCGCAATGCACTGGTGCTGGCGCGAGGGTCGATGCGCGCGGACAGCGTGGTGTCGGCCTCCAGCCGGCCTGTCAGCGGGCGGCTGGGTGCGGTCAATGCCGACACCTCCACGCCACGCGTGTGCAGCGTGCCTTCGAACATCAGTTCACGCGACTTCGGGTTGTTCGGCGCGGGCGGTGTGATCTTCAACGGCCCCTGCACCGTGCCCCCGCCCACGGCCGCGTCCAGCGTCCAGGCCGTCTGGCCGCCGGTCTCGCGCCGCAGGCTCGCCTTTGTGCCCCTCAGGCCACCCCCGGTCACCGTCACATCGGCCTCAGCGGGCCAGCCGTCTTCGTCCAGCCGGGCGATGGCCTGCACCGTGGTTTCATGGCCGCGCTCGTCGACCCAGGTGACGCCATCGAGCACCACGCTGCGTGGCAGCCAGCCCAGGTCCGGCGCCGGTTCGTCACCTTGGGGCTCGCCTGCCCGTGCGGCAGCGGGCTGACGCGCCGGATCCTGCAGGCGTGCGCCCAGCAGCACCAGCGTGGACTGGGGCAGCACGGCCTGGCGCACCGTGAGCGTGGACACCTGCAAACGCCCCGCCACCAGCGCCGACCACACCGGCCGCGCTTCCACGCGGTGCAAGGTGATCGGTGGCGTCGCCTGGATGTTCAGGCCCTCCAGCGAGACCGCCGGCAGTGGCCAGACACGCACCGACACGCTCGACAGCGCCACCGGCACACCCAGCGCCGCGCTGGCCTGACGCTCCACGCGCTGGCGGAAGCTATCGGAGCCGGTCCACACATGCAGCGCCAGCACGACGGCACCGGCCAGCAGAAGAGCCATGCCGGCCAGCCATGCCAGGAGACGGAGAACGCGACGCATCCGCGCATTGTCGTCACCCCTATCCGGCATGTCCCGCGCCAGCAGAAAAGCCCCGCCGCCGGTAGCATCGCTCCCGTGCCCCAACCGGCGGCACCCTTTTCGAGGACGACAACACCATGAAGCTCTACTACTCCCCGGGCGCCTGCTCGCTCTCCCCCCACATCGCATTGCACGAGGCCGGCCTGTCCTTCGAAGCCGTGCCCGCACCCACCAAGACCCACCGGCTGCCCGACGGCACCGACTACTACACCATCAACCCGCTGGGCTACGTGCCCCTGCTGGAACTCGACACCGGTGAACGCCTGCGCGAAGGCCCGGCGATCGTCCAGTACATCGCCGACCAGGCGCCGCAGAAGAACCTCGCGCCGGCTAACGGCACCCTGGCGCGCTACCAGCTGCAGTCCTGGCTGAACTTCATCGGTACCGAGGTGCACAAGGGATTCAGCCCGCTGTTCAACCCCGCCACGCCCGACGACGTGAAGACGGCCACCAAAGACCGGCTCGGCCAGCGCCTCAAGTGGATCGACGGCGAACTCGCCGGCAAGCAATACCTCATGGGTGATCCGTTCACCGTCGCCGACGGCTACCTCTTCACCGTCACCAACTGGGCGCCGCGTGTGGGTGTGGACATCAGCGCACTGGCGAACCTGACTGCCTACCGCGCCCGCGTGGCGGCTCGCCCGGCCGTGCAGGCGGCGATGAAGGCCGAAGGCCTGATCTGAACCAGGAAGCGCTCAGCCTGCGCATAGCGCCAGCCGCACGCAGGGTGTGATGGCTGTGAGTGCTCATGCACCGGTGCCAATTCGGTGCACCGTGGCGCGTCCATTGCGCGCAGCACGGCATGCGTGGCGGCATCGCGCTTAAGCTGAGGCCATGCCGTCCACCACCTTCCTTTCTTCGGCGCGCATCGCTGCGCTGCAACAGGCCGAGCGTGAGCGCTTCGTGGTCAGCCACCCGCAATCCCTGGCCCTGGCCCGGGCCACGCAGGCGCACTACCTGTTCGGTGTGCCCCTGCACTGGATGCGCGACTGGCCCAGCCCGGCCACCCTGTTCGTGCGCGAAGCACAGGACGTCACCCTGCAATGCGCCGATGGCTTGCAATACGCCGATTTCTGCCTGGGCGACACCGGCGCCATGTTCGGCCACAGCCCGCCGCCATTGGCCGACGCCATCGCCCGGCAGGCCTCACGCGGCCTGACCTGCATGCTGCCGGCCACCAACGCGGTGGCGGTGGGTGAGGGCCTGCAGCGCGTGTTCGGCCTGCCGTTCTGGCAGATGGCGCTGACGGCAAGCGACGCCAACCGCTTCGTGCTGCGCTGGGCGCGCGCGATCACGCGACGGCCCCAGCTCCTGGTGTTCGACGGCTGTTACCACGGTGCGGTCGACGACACCCTGGTGGACCTCGAGCCCACCACGGGTCGCACGTTGCCGCGCCCCTCGGTGCTGGGCCAGGTGCACAACCACGCCGCCTTCACCCGCGTCGTGCCATTCAACGACCTTGACGCACTGGAAGCCGCGCTGGCGCCCGGTGACGTGGCCTGCCTGCTGGCCGAGCCCGCCCTCACCAACTTCGGGCTGGTGCCGCCCGAGCCCGGATTCTGGGAAGCGGCCCGCGCGCTCTGCCGGCAACATGGTGCGCTGTTCGTCTGCGACGAGACCCACACCATTTCCACCGCGCTCGGCGGCTATGCGCGCGCGCACTCGCTCGAACCCGACTTCCTGGTCGTTGGCAAGGCCGTGGCCGGTGGCCTGCCCAGCGCGGTCTATGGTTTCACCACCGACATGGCCGAGCGCATGGCCGCCGCCAAGGAAGCCGCACCGGAAGGCCACAGCGGCATCGGCACCACACTGTCGGGCAACGCGCTCACGCTGGCGGCACTGGAAGCCGCGCTCGGCCACCTGCACACCGAGGCCAGCTACACCCACATGCTGGCACTGGCCAGGCAGCTCGAACAAGGGTTGCGCGAACGCATCGCACGGGCAGGCATGCCCTGGACCGTGACCCGGCTGGGTGCGCGCATGGAGCTGCAATTCATGCCCGGCACCCCCCGCAACGCTCAGGACGTGCGTGAACATGCACAGGCGGAACTCGAAGCGTTCACACACCTGTTCATGCTCAACCGGAGCGTGCTGCTCACCCCCTTCCACAGCATGATGCTGATCTCGCCCGCGACCCGCACCGGTGATGTCGATCGCCTGCTGCAGGTGTTCGACGAGCTGCTCGTCGTGCTCGCGGTGGATTGAGCCTCAGGCCTCGCCCAGGCCGATCGGGGCGGGCACCCGCATCACGATGCGGGTGAAAAGACGGTCAAACTGCGGGTCGCGCGGCAGGTGCGGGTTCAACGGATCGGCATGGCTGGTGAACGCCTCGTCGAGCACCACCCAGTCTTCGTCCGCCAGCTCGGCTTCGGCCACGGGAAGCAATGCCGTTTCCTCCAACCGCATGTGGTCGAGGTAGAACTTCACATAGCGTGTCGCCTCCGCCTCGAACGCAGCGCGGTACAGCTCCCCCATGTATTCCCAGGCCATGAGCAGGTGCATCAGTTCGCGCACCCGCATTTCACCGCTCATATGGTCGCGCTCCAGCTGCTCGATGACCGGCAACAAACGGGGCGCTGCGCGCGCCAGGCGGGGAAACAGGAGATTGGATTCTTTCGGGTGGTGGTTCTTCTCGGGAAAAGCGTCGATGTAGAACAGCATCGCCCGCAACACATCGAAATAACGCTCGGGACTGCCCATGCCGGGCGCATCGGGACCCATGCGCACCATCTGTGCGAGCGACTGCAGCATCGCGCTCAGTCCGGCGTGTTCATCGCGAATCACGCGCACGGCGTCGTGTGTCATGGGAGGTCTCCTCGGGAAGACCCAAGCATCGCGCAACATCACCGGTCGCGCATTGATGTGTGTCAATCCGCAGGCACACGGACCTTGCGCCGGGGCGGCCGCCAGCGCCGCAACAACAGCGCATTGCTCACCACACTGACCGAACTCAGTGCCATCGCGGCACCTGCTACCACCGGGCTCAGGAAACCGAGCGCGGCCAGCGGAATGCCCGCCACGTTGTAGGCAAACGCCCAGAACAGGTTCTGGCGGATCTTGCGCACCGTGCGGCGCGAGATATCGAGCGCGGCCGACACCAGCATCGGGTCACCGCGCATGAGGGTGATACCCGCTGCATGCATGGCCACGTCGGCGCTTGCGCCCTGGCTGTGGCTCATGGCCATGCCCACGTCGGCAGCGGCCAACGCTGGCGCGTCGTTTACGCCATCGCCCACCATCGCCACCACGTGCAGGCGATCACCCACCACCGCTGCACGCAGCCGGCGAACCATCGACGCCTTGTCGCCGGGCAGCACATCGGCAATCACCTCGTCGTGATCGGCCCGCAGGCCCAGCCTCGCACCCATGGCCAGGGCCGCCCCCCGGTTGTCACCCGACACCATGAACAGACGCATGCCCTGCGCCCTCAAGTCCGCGATGACCTCGGCCGCACCGGCCTTGGGTTCATCCCCGAAGGCCAGCAAAGCCAATGGTGCCCAGGTGGCCGCCGCGGCCGCGTCACCGGGCGTCTGGCTGGCCAGCACCGACACCGTGGCGCCTTCGGCTTGCAGGGCACGGGCCCGCGACTCCAGCGGGCCCAGGGAAGCCCCCAGCTCCATCATCCAGCGCAGGCTGCCCAGGGCCAGCAATGCGCCTTTCACCCGGCCCTGGCTGCCCCGACCGGACACAGCCTGTACCTCCAGCGCGGCATCGGATGGCACGTCGATCGACCGCGACGCGGCCGCTTCCAGCACCGCACGTGCCAGCGGATGCGCGCTCTGGGCCTGCAACGCAGCAGCAGCCTGCAACACCGCAATTTCATCCACACCGGGTGCGGCTTCGATTTCCAGCAGGCGTGGATGCCCCTCGGTCAGCGTGCCCGTCTTGTCGAAGGCCACCGTGTCGACCTTGTGTGCGATCTCCAGTGCTTGTGCATCCTTGATCAGGATGCCATGTTGTGCCGCCACCCCCGTGCCAGCCATGATCGCCGCCGGCGTGGCCAGACCCAGGGCGCAGGGGCAGGCGATGACCAACACCGCCACCGCGTGCAGCAAAGCCTCTTCCAGCGGCGCACCCGTCCACAACCAGCCCAACAATGTCGCCAGTGCGATGACCAGCACCACGGGCACGAACACCGCCGCGACCTGGTCCACCATGCGCTGCACCGGTGCCTTGGCTGCCTGGGCGTCCTGCACCAGGCCGATGATGTGCGCGAGCACGCTCTGCGCGCCGATCGCACGCACCCGCACATCCACAGCACCCTCGCCATTGAGCGAACCGCCGGTCACCGCATCGCCCTCTTCCTTGGGCACCGGCATGGCTTCACCGGTCAGCATGGACTCGTCGGCCTGCGTATGACCTTGCACCACCGTACCGTCGGCCGCGAAACGCTCGCCTGGCAGCACACGGATCACATCACCCGGCAGCAGTTCGTCCACCGCCACATCGGTGGCCTCGGTGCGGCGCACGCCGTCCGGCAGCAGGTGGGCCCGATCGGGTCGCAATGCATGCAGTGCGCGAATGGCCGTGGTGGTCTGGCGCTTGGCACGCGCCTCCAGCCACTTGCCCAGCAGCACCAGCGTGATCACCACCGCCGACGCTTCGTAGTACAGGTGCGGCATATCGCCTGGTGCGGCACGCCACCACAACCAGGTGGACAACGCCCATCCGGCTGTCGTACCGATCGCCACCAGCAACTCCATGTTGCCGGTCAGTGCCTTGAGCGCATGCCAGCCGGCACGGTAGAAGCGGGCACCCAGAACAAACTGCACCGGCGTGGCGAGCAGGAATTGCGCCCAGGCCGGCAACATCCAGTGCCGCCCGAACAGATCACCCACCATGGGCAACACCAGAGGCGCCGACAGCACCGCCCCCACCAGCACCGGCAGCAGATCGCGCGGCACACCCATCACGCGGCCGTCGTCCTCTTCGTCCATGGCCTCGATCGTGCGAGGCTCGTAGCCGGCATCCCGCACCGCACGTTTGATGCGCGCCAGCGATTCGGTTGCGTCCACGCCAGACAAGGTCACACGTGCCGATTCCGTGGCCAGGTTCACTGTCGCGTCACTCACACCGGGCTGCTTCATGAGTGCCTTCTCGACCCGCGTCACGCAGGAAGCACACGTCATGCCGCCAATGCCCAGGTCGATCCGGGTTGGTGGATAGGTGGAAAAGACCGCACTGCCGTCGGGTGGTGGGACCGTGATCGTGTTCATGGAAGCCAGCATAAGCTTTGCCATCGTGGGAAGGTCAAGCGCTTGTAGCGAACTGTGACGACGCGACCAGACGCTTGACCTTGACACCATGTCAAGGTCCAGAATGAACGCATCCCCAACCCATCCTGAAAGGAAGACACCATGAAACAGATCCTTGACGTCCAGGGCATGACCTGCGGCCACTGCGAGAAGGCCGTGACCACGGCCATCAGGCTCCTGGATCCCCGGGCTGAAATCACCATCGATCGCAGGCAGAATCGCGTGGAGGTGGACACCGATCAGCCGCGCGAAGCCCTGGCTGAAGCGATCCGGGAAGAAGGCTACACCGTGGCAGGCTGATGGCCATGCCCACCGATCGCCTTCTGACCCAGCTCGCCCAGGCGGGCGGACAGCACCTCGACGATGAACGGGTACCGTGGCCAGTGAACATCGGCAAAGCCGCGCAGCTCAGCGGCATTTCACCCAAGATGCTGCGCCACTACGAAACCCTGGGCCTGCTCGCGGCGGTACCGCGCACCGACAGCAACTACCGTCAGTACAGCCAGGCCGATGTGCACACACTGCGTTTCATCCGCCGGGCGCGCGACATGGGTTTCAGCCTGGAAGCCATCACCGAGCTCGTGAGCCTCTGGCACAACCGCCGACGCAGCAGCGAAAGCGTCAAGCGCATCACACAGAAGCACATGGACGAACTCGCCCAGCGCATCGAGGCCCTGCAGTCCATGCAGCGCACCCTGGGACACCTGCTGCGCCTGTGCCCGGGCGACGAGCGCCCCGACTGCCCGATCCTTGACGACCTCGAACAACCGGCTTGCACATTTGATGCAAAAAGTGGCACAAAACTTTACAAAGCCGCCACTTCAGCGGCACGGGGTGGAAACACGCGCGCCAGACACTGAAACCACTCCGCAGCCCGACACCGTGGTCCTGTGGAGGTCCTTCTTCAACCACCACCAGGAGTCCTCCATGAAATCGCTTCCGAAACGCGCCCTGATCGCCACCACACTGGCCACTGCGCTGGTCGGCACCTTCGCCAGCGCACTGGTACAGGCCTCGGCCCTGCAACCGACCGCCCGTTCGACCGGCACCACCGACAACATCACCGTCGTCGCCCAGGCCACCCCATCCGACAAATCCGTGACGAAACCCGTGGGTCCCACCGCCGAACAGCGCGAGCAGAAACGGGCCGAGCGCCACGCTCAGATGCAGAAGAGGGTTGCCGAGCGTCAAGCGGCCTTGAAGGCCGAACTCAAACTCACACCTGAACAGGAACCGGCCTGGAATGCCTTCATTGCGCGCACCCAGCCTCAGGCTGCGCCAGAACGTCCAGGTACCCGCGAAGACTGGTCCAAGCTGACCACGCCCCAGCGCCTCGACCGGATGCAGGCTCTCAAGGCCGAGCGCGATGCCGTCATGGCCAGGCGCGTGGACGCCATCAAGAGCTTCTATGCCACCCTGAATGGGGAACAGCAGAAGGTGTTCGACGCCCAGCACATGGGTGGTTTTCAGCGCACGGGCATGGATCGTGGCCCTGGCAAGCACCGCCACCATCCCCACCACGCCCAGCCAGCGGTGAAACAACCCACCTGACCGGGCCCGAAGGGCCGGGCGTTGTTTCCCCTGTCTTCTTTCTAAAGTACTTAAATTAAATAGCAGTAGTAGTAGAGGGCGCTGTCCGGTGTGGACAAGCGCCCTTTTTCTTGGCAGATCAATGACTTGGAACTCGAAAAAGGCTGTGTGAAGGGGGCAGGCGCTGCTTTTGCACAATGGGGACAAAGTGGCCGCAGAAGCTTTGCTTGTGGATAACACCTGCCTTGTTCAAAAGTTACACACAGGGTTGTGCTGCAAGCGTATGGTGGGCTGCATGAAACATGCCCTGACACCTGCGCATGGCGACTTGCCGGCACCGGCCGACCCGGCTGGTAAGATGCGCCGCTTCAGCCAGACTGCCGATCCGGTGTTCCTGCGGCTGGCCCGTTATTGGATCTGTTTCGCCCATGTCTGTCGCTCTCGTAGGAAACGCGCCCGCCACCTTCGAAATCAAGAGCGCCCACCTGCCACTGGTGGCCCTGATGCTCAAGTCGTCCGATCTCGGACGACTTGCCGAGGAGTTCGCGCAGCGCTTCGGTGATATGCCCGATTTCTTTGACCACGATCCGCTGGTCATCGATCTGCATCCCCTCAATGTGGCGGAAGCCCATGCCTTGCCCGATTTCGCGGCACTGCAGACCCTGTTGCGCCAATACCGCCTCACACCCATCGCCGTGCGTGGTGGCACCATCGAGCAGACCGCACTGGCAGCCGCCGCCGGTCTGCTGTCGGCGCCGGATGCCACCGTGCAACGCACACCACCGTCGGTGGCACCCACCGCAACTGCGAACCCCGAGCCTGTGGCACCCGCATCTCCTCCACCCATGCCTGGCGCGCTGGTGATCGACAAACCCCTGCGCTCGGGCCAGCAGGTGTACGCGCGCGGCCGCGACCTGGTCGTGATGGCCATGGTCAACCCAGGTGCCGAAGTCATTGCCGATGGCCACATTCACGTCTACGCCCCCCTGCGTGGCAAAGCCATTGCTGGCGCGCGTGGCAACGCCGATGCCCGCATCTTCGCGCTGTCCATGGCACCCGAACTCATCTCGATTGCCGGCATCTACCGCACCAGCGAGGTGGCCTTGCCCGACTCGGTCCAGGGCAAGACCGCCCAGGTCCGGCTGGTGCCCGGGCCCGATGGCGACAAGCTGGTCATCGATGCCCTTGGCACCTGAACACTCTCCCATCTCCGAACCGAAGGACCCTTCACCATGACCAAGATTGTTGTCGTCACTTCTGGCAAGGGCGGCGTGGGCAAGACCACCACCAGCGCCAGCTTCGCATCGGGCCTGGCCTTGCGCGGCCACAAGACCGCCGTCATCGACTTCGACGTCGGCCTGCGCAATCTGGATCTCATCATGGGTTGCGAACGCCGTGTGGTGTACGACCTCATCAACGTGATCCAGGGTGAAGCCAATCTGAACCAGGCACTCATCAAGGACAAGCAGTGCGACAACCTTTTCGTGCTCGCTGCCAGCCAGACGCGCGACAAGGACGCACTGAACCAGGAAGGCGTGCACAAGGTGCTGACCGACCTGACGGAAATGGGCTTCGAGTACATCGTCTGCGATTCGCCTGCCGGCATCGAGACCGGTGCGCTCATGGCCATGCACTACGCCGATGAGGCCCTCATCGTCACCAACCCCGAAGTCTCCAGCGTGCGCGACTCCGACCGCATTCTGGGCATGCTCGGTAGCAAGACACAGCGCGCCATGGATGGCAAGGAACCGATCAAGGAGCACCTGCTGATCACGCGCTACAACCCGGGACGCGTGGCCGATGGGCAGATGCTCTCGCTGGAAGACATCCAGGACATCCTGCGCATCAAGCTCATCGGCGTGATCCCCGAGAGTGAAAGCGTGCTGACCGCGTCCAACCAGGGCACGCCCGCCATCCACCTGAAGGGCACCGATGTGGCCGAGGCCTACAGCGACGTGATCGACCGTTTCCTCGGGGCCGAGAAGCCCCTGCGTTTCATCGAAGCCGAGAAAGTGGGTTTCTTCAAGCGCTTGTTTGGAGGGAGGTAAGGCATGTCGATCCTTTCCTTCCTGCTGGGCGAGAAGAAGAAGACCGCAAGCGTTGCCAAGGAGCGGCTGCAGATCATCCTGGCGCACGAGCGCAGCGGGAGGAGTGCGTCCGAACCCGACTACCTGCCGGCTCTGCAGAGGGAGTTGGTGGCTGTGATCGGCAAATACATCAAGATCAACCCGGACGACATCAAGGTTCAACTCGACCGCCAGGACAACCTGGACGTGCTCGAGGTCAAGATCGAACTGCCTGATCGCAAGTAGGACAGAGAACCGCGGTGCGGTCATTGCGGTTCTCCGGGCATCCGCGAACGAGGTTTTCATTGTCCGCAATGCATTGGTGACATTCCACCAATGTCTTGTTGCGCACGACAGCCAGGCGACGCAACTGCCTGACCGGTAGCCAGGAGTGAAGGCCCGTACGCCGCCGGGCTTGCTGCAGGTGTCTTGGCCCTCATGCCAAATAAGTTGTGTCTCGTGACCAATATTTGCTGTTTCGTTCCGCGTGAACCGACGTGCAAACAAAACGTGAAGAATTCGCCTGCTGAAAAAGGCAGGCGCGCACCCATCAGGTGTCGGCGCTCATTGAGCAACTCCTTGCTGACGAGCCATGTACTCCATGAGCCACTGGAATCAGAACGCCACACCGACCGCAAGTTCGGTTCCTTTGTCGGCCTTCCGTGTGCAGGCACCTGGCCTCGTGGGCGAGCCGCTCAGCGTCAGCGTTGCCCTTGATGCGGCCTTGTTTCTGGCGCGACGCAACGGTGAATCGCCTTGTCCTGGTGCCACAGCGTTGCGGGCAATGCTTTCGAGGAACTCCCGCTGGTTCAGAAGCCACAGGAGCTCAGAGGAAGGCGTCCCCACTTGCTGTAAGTGGTAGGCAACGACGTTCAGGGATCGCTTGAATGCAGGATCCTGGCCATCGAGATACCAGTCAAACAGGCCGTCGTCATCGCGCATCCAGAGCATGGGCGTGCCGGCTTCCATCGCGCGGTGGGCAATGTCTCTTCGAGTGCAGAAGATGAGGTCACTACCCCAGACCAGCTCATCCATCTGACTCCATCCGGGCATTCGCAGGTTCTGGCAGGACAGGTTCTCTCCAGCGCACGAAACCGCCTGCACCTGTGAGGTGCTGGTGTCGACAGTGATGAGAAGCACGGGCTTCTCGCAGGAGCGCTCCACGACCCGGCAGAACTGCACGGGAGCTGGAATGCGGATGCCCCAGCACAGCAGCATCAGCGATCGTGAAGGAGCGTGACGATGGACGGATCACATGTCAGATATTCATGCAGATCTTCTGCATGACGGGCATCACGTTGGGAACAGGTGACTTCAACCGCTTCTATCCGGCGGTCATCGCTTCGCTGGCTTTCCTGTTTCTGGGTTACACCGTGGCCACCTTTCGGGCGCAAGAGCATTTCTACATCCGACGGGTGCAACGGGAGCGGCAGGAGGAAAAGGGCTATCTCATGCAGCAGGTGGCCCATCTGCAGGAAGCGCACGCGGCCAAGGCACGCCTGCTGGCGATGGTGAGCCACGACTTGCGGCAGCCTGTGCATGCGCTCGGTCTCATGCTGGGGCGGTTGAGGCGCGAAGCCTCCCTGTCGTCCCTGCGGGTCGAGGTCGAGGCGGTCAACGAAGTGGTCAACTCCCTGTCGAAGTCGCTGACCATGCTGATGGCTGTAACCCGTCTCGATTCTGGCCAGGTCACGACCATGGACGAGACGATTTCGCTGGAGCGGATGTTTGGTTCCCTGGCCAACGAGTTCCATGAGACGGCCGCGGTGAGTGGGTTGGCGATCCGGTTCGAAGCCAACGAACTGAACGTGTTGACGGACCCCAACCACCTGCGGACGATTCTCACGAACCTGTTGTCCAACGCCATCAAGTATTCCTCGCGGGGGACGGTGCGCATGCGCGCGATCTCGCCCATTCCGCAGACCGTGGTGATCAGCGTGGAAGACGACGGCATCGGCATTCCGCCCGATGAGCTGACGCGGATCTTCGATCCGTTCGTCCGCCTTCCCCGCCGGAAAGGCATGGTGGATGGCATCGGCCTCGGCCTGGCGATCGTCAAGCAGACGGCAGACCTCATCAAGGCGCCTATTGAAGTGGAGTCCGAGTTGGGCAGGGGAACGAGCTTTTTCATCACCCTCACGCGCAGCGACGACCCCGAGGTGGTGGGCCTGCAATCCAGGGAGAGCGATCTCCGTGGTCTTCGCATCGTCGTGGTCGACAACGACGAGATCGTGCTGGAAAGCATGGCCCGCACGCTGGAGGAATGGGGTTGTCGGGTGATCGCCGCGAGCGACTGGCCAGGGCTGGAGGCCAAGCTCGAGATGACAGTGAGCCCGATCGATCTGATCCTGACGGACTTCCACCTCGATGCCGGACTGTCGGGGTATGAGTTGATCAAGCGCGTTCGCAAACGCCAGGAGCGGCAGATTCCGTCGATCCTTCTGACGGGCGATGTGGAGATCCGCCATGGCCCCGAAAGCACGGCCGCCGCCGTGATCATCGCGTACAAACCCCTGCCTTACGAGAAACTTGCCGCGCTGATCCAGGAAACCCACGCCTCCTTCAGCAATACCCGGCCCGCGACCGACCATTGACGTCCCGGTCCGTGAGGCCCGGTCGCGCGTGCGTGAGGGGCGTCGTCGTGTTACAATACGGAATCGCCTTGAGCGACCAGCCGATCCAGGCGCAATAGCGCTGCATGGATCGTCCGCCCCCCGGCAGAAGGGGCCGCTGGTCCAGCCCCTTCAAGGTTTCGTGCCACACCGCTTTCTCACGGCATGGTGGCCCTCTTCCTCCCCGCTGTTGTCGATGCCTCTGCCGTGGCTCGTGCACTGGTGCTGGTCCGGCGCGTGTCGCGCTGGATCGATCAGGTGAACCGGCGGGGCACCCCGGCATGGGGCTGCCACCTGTTTTGTTTCGGGCCCTATCGACGCCACGGCATCGCCCGCGCGTCGGGCCCACTGATGCTTTTGATGATTCATACGAACGACCTTGCAACCCGGGCGACGAAACCGTCTCCCCTCATCCTGGGCAAGTACCGCATCGCGGCCCTGCCCCGCGCCCTGCCCGGCGGACTGTTCGCCGCACAGGTGTCCATCGCCAGCGGACACGGCAGCGCGTCCACGGACCGGGTGATCCGGTTCGACAGTGCTTTTCTCACACAAGCCGCCGCAGCCGACTACGCACTGGCGCAGGGCATTGACTGGGTGCACGACCGCGATTCGGCGTGCTCGAGCGCCTTTCCAAACTGACCGATACACTTCATACCCAAAGGAAATACCATGGCCAAAGAAGAACTGATCGACATGATGGGCATCGTCAACGAAGTGCTGCCCGATACGCGCTTCCGCGTCACGCTGGACAACGGCCATCAGCTGATTGCCTACTCCGCTGGCAAGATGAAGAAGAACCACATCCGCATCCTGGCGGGTGACAGGGTCTCGCTGGAACTCTCGCCCTATGACCTGACCAAGGGCCGCATCAACTTCCGTCACATCGAAGGCCGCGGCCCGATGACCCCGCGCAAGCCGCGCTGATTTTTCTTCCTCAGTAGAAAAGGGCCTGCAGGTCGGCGCTGCTGCGCCGACCGACGTCGCTGTGGTGGCCCGACAGCCATGTGCTGCCATGTGCTCGGCCGAGTGCAAACAGCATCTCGAAAAAGCGCATGCTCGCCGCGACCTTGCTCTCGGTGCTCAGTTCGCGCATCACTTCGCCGGCCTCGATGACGTGAAAATGCGTTCCCGCCAGGCGGCGGTCGAGCTCGCCCCGGCGCCACCATGAACTGCGCGCCGCGCGTTCGCGAAGGTGGGCGAACATGCGCATCTCGCGCAGGAACGTTGCGTTGAAAGCCAGCTCCATCATCCGGCTCTTGATGTCCGCCGCCGACTGGGGCGTGGCGCTGTGCTTCAGCGGCGCCAGCATCACCAGCACGATGTCGCGCGCACGGCATTCGTGAAACAGTGGAAACACCGCCGGGTTCGCCGCGTAACCCCCATCCCAGTATGGCTCGCCGTCGATCACCACGCTGCGGTGCATGGTGGGCAGGCAAGCCGATGCCAGCACCGCGTCGGGCGTGAGCTCGGGCGCGCGGAACAGCCGCAGCTTGCCGGTGTTGACGTTGGTCGCCGCCACGAACAGCTTCACCGGGCTGTGCACGCGCAGGCGATCGAAGTCGACCTGCGCCGACAGGATCCTGCGCAGTGGGTTGAGGTCGAAAGGGTTGAGCTGCTCGGGCGAAAAGTAGTGTGTCCATTGCAGCATCAGCTGCATGGCGGGTGCTAGCCGCATGTCCTTCCCGTCGGCCGTGGGCATGGCCACCTCGAACGGCATGCTGTCGGCCACGGCGGTCCAGAAGCGGCGCAGGGCGCTGCGTGCACCGTCGGGCCCGCCGGCCATCAGGCCTTGTGCCAGCAGCACCGCGTTCATGGCACCCGCGCTGGTGCCACTCACGCCATCGAACATCAGGCGGCCATCTTCCAGCAGTGCGTCAAGCACACCCCAGGTGAAGGCGCCGTGCGCACCACCGCCCTGCAGGGCGAGGTTGACGGTCGGGGTGTTGCGCCAGTGCAGGGCCATGCGGATCAGCGGTGGGCGCGTCGCGAGCGCACGGCCGCGGCCAGGCCGTGCAGGACCGGCACGGTCTGTTCAAAGGAGATGCAGGCGTCGGTCACGCTCACACCGGCCCGCAGTGGCTGGCCCGGCACGATGTCCTGGCGTCCTTCCTGCAGATGGCTCTCGATCATCACGCCGACGATGCGCCGGTCGCCCGCGCCCACCTGCGAGGCGACGTCGGCAGCGACATCGATCTGGCGCTGGTGCTGCTTGCTGCTGTTGGCATGCGACACATCGACCATGACCTGTTCGCGCAGTCCGGCCTTGTTCAGCAGCTTGCAGGCGGCGTCGACGTCGGTCGCGGCGTAGTTGGGCTGCGCGCCGCCGCGCAGGATGACGTGGCAGTCGTCGTTGCCGCGCGTCTCGAAGATGGCAGCTTGACCCATCTTCGTCATGCCCATGAACGCGTGGGTGGCGCGCGCGGCCTGGATCGCGTCGGACGCCACTTTCACGCCGCCGTCGGTGCCATTCTTGAACCCGACCGGGCAACTCAGGCCGCTGGCCAGCTGGCGATGGCTCTGGCTCTCCGTGGTGCGCGCCCCGATGGCGCCCCAGCTGACGAGGTCGCTGATGAACTGTGGGCTGAGCAGGTCGAGGAACTCGGTCCCGACCGGTAGACCGAGCGCCAGCACTTCCAGCAACAGTGCGCGCGCCATCTCCAGGCCTTCGTTGATCGCGAAGCTGCCGTCCAGGTGCGGGTCGTTGATGTAACCCTTCCATCCCACCGTGGTGCGCGGTTTCTCGAAATACACGCGCATCACCACCAGCAGATCTTCCTGCAGCGCGTCGGCCTGTGCCTTGAGCCGCTGCGCGTACTCGACGGCCTGCGCGTGGTCGTGGATGGAACAGGGCCCGACCACCACCACCAGGCGATCGTCCTGCCCGTGCAGCACCCGCGAGATGGCAGTGCGGCTCGACGCCACCAGGGCCTGCGCTGCCTCGGGTGCCGGAAGCCACTCCTGCAGCAGCGCCGGCGTGATCAGCGGACGCACGGCGCCTATCCGCAAATCGTCGATGCGGGTGGTGTCGTGGGTGGAAAGGATGGTGTGGGGGGTGTGGGTTTTCATGATTTGGGGAAATGTCGGGCTGATGACAGGCGTCGGAACGGGAGCGCCTTGAGCGCCGAAAAAGTCACGCAATCCCGGATTCTGGCTCACGGCCTGGCTCAGGCGGTGGGCGGACGGGTCGAAACAGGATGTGACAGATCTGTTGCACGGATCGCTTGAACCAGGGATGAATGATGAAGACTTTGTACCTCGCATGTGTGGCACTGCTGGGGGTGCTGAACCCGCCGGCTTTCGCGAGCGCCTCGCCCGCCACGCCGCCCGTCATGCAGCTCGACGCGCCGCGCAGCGAAGTCTGGATCAATGTGGGTGGTTTCTCGCGTCACTTCTCGCGCAGCAATGGCTACAACGAGAACAACCTCGGACTCGGTGCCGAGTACCGCACCAGTCCCGAAGTCTCCTACATGGCGGGCGCGTACTACAACAGCGTGCGCAAGACGACCTCGTATGCCGCGGTGAACTGGCAACCCTGGGCTGTCGGACCGATCCGCATCGGTGGCACGCTCGGTGTGATGAACGGCTACCCGTCGCTGGCCAGGGGTGGCACCTTCTTCGCGGCCGTGCCCATGGCCACCTGGGAAGGCAAACGCTACGGCGTCAACGTCGGCATCATCCCGTCGATCGGCAAGGTCGACGGCGCGGTGATCGTGCAGTTCAAGCTGCGCGTGTACTGACGCCCGCCCCGCCCTGGCGCTCCGTGTGCGCCTGCAGGAAGCGGGGCAAGCTGGCGCGCGCGCAGCGCTGCAGAGCCATCAGAAAACCGTGGTCGGGTGCGTCCACCCCGTGCAGCACGCGCAGATCGTGCTGGATGCGCGCGAGCAGCTCGGCCGCCATTTCCGCATCGGCCAGCGCGCGGTGCGCGCGGCCCGTGCGCGGCAGCTGGAAAAAATCCACCAGCGAGCCCAGTTTGTGGCTCGGCGCCTCGGGATAGAGGCGGCGCGAAAGCAGCACGGTGCATGCGAACGCCTGTGTGGCTTCTGCGCCGGCCCGGGTCAGTTCGGCCATCCAGAAACGGCTGTCGAAGGCCGCGTTGTGCGCCACCATGGGCACGCCGTCGGCAAATCGCGCGGCCTCGCGCATCACCACGTCAGCCGGTGGCGCGGCTTCCACCATCGCGTTGGTGATGCCGGTGAGTTGCGTGATGAAGGACGGGATCCGCACACCCGCGTTCATCAGACTCTGGTAGCGGTCCACCACGCGGCCGCCCTCGGTGATCACGATCGCCACCTCCGTGGCGCGGTCGCCCTGGGTCGGCGAAATGCCGGTGGTTTCGAAGTCGATGACGGCGATGCGGGACATGGGGTCGAACTGTAGCGTGGCGCGAGCGCTACCCAAGTCAGCCCTCATCCGCCGGAGTGCGACCCGCCCCAAATGAAATAACCAGAGGCATCCAGGGTCCGGCTGCGCCGGCCCGAGATGCCGTCCCCCTCCCAGCGCCGAAGGCGCGCCAGAGAGGGGGGAAGCCGCACAGCGGCGCAAGGGGGTGTTCACTGCTTCCTGTACAGCACCATCTGCGTGCAGCGGAACAGCGCGATCGTCTTGCCGGTGTCGCGGTGCGTGACGACCGCGTCCCACACCTGCGTGGTGCGGCCGATGTGGGCGGGCTTCGCCACGCAGTCGATGGTCCCTTCCAGCGCGGTGCCCAGGTGGTTGCTCTTGAGCTCGATGGTGGTGAAACCCGTGGCGTCCTTCGGCAGGTTGGCCACGCAGCCGTAACCGCAGGCTGTGTCCGCCAGCGTGACCACGCTGCCGGCGTGAAGGAACCCGTTGGGCGCCATGGTGTGGGGCAGCACGGCCAGCTCGCCGCGCACCTCCAGTGCGCTCACTTCCGTGAACACCAGGCCGAGATGGCCCGGCAGCTTGCCGACGCCGCGTTCGTTGAACTGTGGGGTGAGGTCGTTCATTCGGGTCTCCTCTTGGTGTATGGATGATGCCGGTGTTCAGCGCGTCCAGCTGCCCATGCGGATCGCGATCGCCAGGGTGGAACCATAGACGATCAGGCTGAGCGCGACGAGCGCGAAGAGCGCGCCGGCCGGTGCCTGGAACACGTGCACGCAGAGCCAGCCTCCCAGCACCAGGATCAGCAGGCGGCCCATGCTGCCCACCAGCGGCCAGAACATCCGGCCCGCGCCTTGCGACGCGAAGAACAGCGCCAGGCCCAGACCGAAGAAGCCATAGGCGCCGCCCACGATGTTCAGGTACGAGCCACCCACGGCGAGCACCGCCAGATCCTGGGTGAAGAGGTTCATCCACAACCCGGGCGCGATGGCGGTGGCCACGCCGATGGCACCGGTGATCAGCGCCACCACCGCACCGCCCGTCCAGGCCACACGCACCGCGCGCGTCGCCTGGCCGGCGCCCATGTTGGTCGCGACCATGGCCGTGAGCGCTGTGCCGAAGCCGAAGGCGATCGGCACCAGGATGTATTCCAGCCGCGCCGCCACGCCATAGCCCGCCAGCGCCGCAGTGCCGTAGTGGCCCACGAAGCCCGTGGCCACGGCGATGGACGCGTTGCTGATCACCGGGCTCAGCGATGCCGGCAGCCCCACGCGCAGGATCTCGCGCCACAGCGGCCAACGGGGCCGCCAGGGTGTGCGCCGCAGATGCACCGCGCCATCACGGCGCAGCAGCCAGGCCACCATCACCAGCGCCGACAGCGCGTTGACCGTGAGCGTGCTCACTGCCGCACCCGCCACACCGATGCCCTTCACCGGCCCCCAGCCGAACACCAGCAGCGGGCTCAGGCCCAGGTGCAGCAGCGCCGTGGCCAGCAGCAGCACCGAGGGCAGCAGCATGTTGCCCGCGCCACGTACCACGGCGGCCAGCACGTTGGTGAACCAGATCACCGCCGCGCCCGCGAACAGCGCATTTGAATACGCGAGCGCGGCGTCCAGCGCCGCGCCATGGCCGCCCATCGCGGCAAAGATGGCGTGCCCGCCGCCGAGCATCATGGCCATGAACAACAGGGCCAGCAGGGCCGCAATCAGCAAGGCCTGCTGGGCCAGACGGCTGGCGTCGTCGCTGCGCCCCGCCCCCAGAGCGCGTGCCACGGCGGCCGTCGTCGCACCGCCGATGCCGCCGGCCGACATCTGCAGCATCAGCATCGACAGCGGAAACACCAGCGCAATGCCCGCCAGCGCGTCGGCCCCCACGCGCCCGAGGATGTAGCCGTCGTAGCCAATCACGATCGTCATCGCGAACAGCCCCATCACGTTGGGTGTGGCCAGGCGGAACAGCGTGGGCAGCAGGGGCGCGTGCAGCATCTCCTGCACGCGGGCCTGTGCGGGGTGGGTGTGCGGGGTGCGGGGTGCGCACAGGCAGAACGGCGCTCATGAACCGGCCCGCTCAGGCGCGCGGATCGCGCAGGTACACGCCAGGGTCTGCCGAGAGGCCGCGCTTGACCTGCTGCGTGAGTTCATCGCCCAGCACTTCTTCAGCACCCGCCTCCAGCGCGTCGAACGCACGTCGCACGATCGCTTCGGGTGTCGACTTCGGCATTTCGATGCCGTGCGTGAGGCCCGTGTCCACAAAACCCATGTGCAGCGCCATCACCTGCGTCCCCTGCGCGCGAAGCTCATGGCGCAAGCCGTTCGTGAGCGCCCACGCGGCCGACTTGCTTGCGCCGTACACCGCCAGCAGGGGCGAGTTGATCCAGCTGGCGACCGACAGCACATTGACCAGCGCGCCACCGCCATGGGACGCGAGCACGGGCGCGAAAGCCTGGCTCACGCGCAGCGGACCGAAGAAGTTCGTCTCCAGCTGCGTGCGCGCCGATTCGATGCTGCCCTCGGCCAGAAAGCCGCCGAACGACGCGATGCCGGCGTTGTTGATCACCAGCGTGACGTCATCTGCCCTTTGGGCGGCTGCCGCCACCTGCGCGGGGTCGTTCACGTCCAGCGCGATCGCTTCCACGCCAGGCAGACTCACGCTGGCCGGGTTGCGTGCACCGGCGTACACCTTGCGCGCGCCGCGCGCCAGCGCCTCGCGGGCAAAGGCCAGGCCGATGCCGCGGTTGGCGCCGGTGATGAGAACGGTGGCATCCTGAAGTTTCATGGTTCGCGGTTCCTGTGATGGGGCTGGGGGAGCTGCATATGACGATCGTCATATGCAGGGGTGAAAAAAAAGAAGACGGCCTGGCATGGTGTTCAGGCCCGAGGAGAAACGTCGTATTGCGCCAGCAAGGCCGCACGGTTGTCGGCCAGCAGCGATTTGCCATCGGCGTTGTCGCCGAGCGCCCGCGCCAACTGCAGCGCGCCCACGAGCTGGCTCGCGATGGCGCTGGCGGTGCCTGGCGCCGCACCCTCGGGCAAGGCGCGCTCCACTGTGGCGATCAGGTTGCGCACGCGCTGCGTGGCGGCGGTCCGCACATCGGCGGACTGGCGTGGCATCTCCGACACCAGTGCCGCCACAGCGCAGCCGTTCTCGGTGCCGCTCAGATGCCGTTCGGACAGATACACCTCCACCAGGGCACGCAGGGGGCTCGCGCCCCTCGCCTCGCGGGCGGCGTTGCCCTTGGCGATGCGCTCGGCGCTTTGCTGTCCGGCATGGGCCAGCGCCTCGGCTAGCAACGCGTCGCGGGAGGCAAAGTGCGCATAAAAGCCGCCGTGGGTCAGTCCCGCCTCTTTCATGATGTCGGCCACACCGACGCCCTGGAAACCCGCGCGGCGGATCGCGCGGGCCGCGGTGTCGAGGATGCGCTCGTGCGTCAGCGCCTTGCGGTTGGGGGTGGCTTCCATGGTGGCGCGATTGTACGCTTGAATATGATGGCCATCATATTGCTGGGGGTTTCAAATCCCCGCGGCGCGTGTTGTCGCTGGCTTCAGGCGGTGGCGAGCTTGCGTCGCACCGGCTTCGCGCGCGGTGCCGCGGTGGGCGCATCGATCAACTGCAGCAGCACCTGGCGGACGCTGGCCTGCATGGCCGCGATGGCCTTCTTGTCGCCCGAGAGGTGCTTGAGCAGGCACTGCTGGAACAAGCCGTCCAGCATGGCGTAGGCCGCCTCGCTCGAGGCCTTCACGGGTGAGCCCGCGAGTTCGGAGAGGCGCTGCATCACGCGCCAGATCATCTTCTCCAGGCTCTTGTCGATCGCCTCCACGTCGTCGCGCAGGGCTTCCTCGAACAGCGCCTGCGAGCGCAGGTCGTACCAGAGGCGGTGCATGGTGGTCTCGTTGCGCAGCGTGTCGCCCAGCGCTTCCGTGAAGCCATCGAGCAGCTGCTCGAAGCGGGTGGACGTGGTGGTGACCTCGTCGTAACGCGTGACGCAGCGCGCCTTGTACTGGCGCACGCTGCACAGGATCAGGTCGAGCTTGTCGGTGAAGTAGTAGTGCAGCACCCCGTGCGAGAACGCCGAGTTCTGCGCGATCTCGCGCAGGCTCGTGCGCGCGTAGCCCAGGTCGGCCAGCGTCTGCAGCGCGGCCTCGCCCAGCTCGGCGCGGCGCTCGTTGAACTTGTCGTTGCGGGGGGGCGCTTTGGTCATCGGGCCATTGTACGAAGGGTCCGGGCCTGGCGCCATCCGGTTTGGACAGTCGTCAAGAAAAATCTTGACACTTGTCAAGAAAGCTCCGTAGCATGGCCCCGTTCCTCGATGAACACGGCTCAACAAACCTGGAGACAAACATGGCGAAGTTCGATCTGACCGGCCGCAAGGCCCTGGTCACCGGAGGCGCGCGCGGCCTCGGTGAAGGCATGGCGCAAGCGCTCGCAGCGGCGGGTGCCTCGGTGATGATTGGCGACGTGCTCACGTCGCTCGGCAAGGAAACGGCGGGCAAGCTGCCCGTCACCGGCGGCGCGAAGGCCGGCTTCGTGAAACTGGACGTGACGCAGGAAGCCGACTGGCAGGCGGCGGTGAAGGCCACCGTGGACACGCTCGGCGGCTTCGACATCCTCATCAACAACGCCGGCATCGAAGTCACCGCGCTGGTGACGGAGATCGAACCCGAGTCGCTGCGCAAGATGCTGGACGTGAACATCGTCGGCACCGCGCTCGGCCTCAAGCACGCGTTCCGCGCCATGCGCCCGGACGGTGCGGCCGGCAAGGGCGGCGCGGTGGTTAACATCGCCTCGGTCGCCGCCACCATTGCGTTCCCCGCGATTGCCGGCTACTCGGCCACCAAGTCGGCGGTGGACCGCCTCACCCGCGTCGCCGCCATGGAAGCCGGCAAGCTGGGCTACGGCGTGCGCGTGAACTGCATCTACCCCGGCCTGGTGCCCACCGAGATGGGCATGAAGCTCGCGGGCGACGTGGTGGCCGCCGGCCTGTTCCCCTCGCCCGAAGCCGCCGTGGGCGCCATCGTCGAGCAGACGCCATCGGGCCGTCTCGGCGAGGTGGGCGACATGGCCGACGCGGTGGTGTTCCTCTGCTCGGACGCCGCGCGCTTCATCAACGGCGCGGGCCTGCCGGTCGACGGCGGCATGGGCATGTGAGGGAGACAACACCATGAGCAAGAACACCAGGAAACCCGTCATCGTCTACGGCGCCTCCGGCTACACCGGCCGCCTCGTCTGCGAGTACCTGCGCGAGTACAACATCCCCTTCATCGCCGCCGGCCGCAGTGCCGACAAGCTCAACGCCGCCATGCAATCGAACGTGGCCGGCATCGAGACCGCGAGCTACGAGGTGGTGGAGGTCGAGCACAGCGTGAAGGCGCTGACCGAGCTGTTCAAGGGCGCGTCCGTCGTGCTCAACACCGTCGGCCCGTTCGCGAAATTCGGCCCCGAGGTGGTGCAGGCCTGCCTGGCCGCGAAGTGCCACTACACCGACACCACCGGCGAGCAGGACTGGCTCATCACGCTCGACGAGCAGTACGGTGAGAAGTTCGCCAGCGCCGGCCTGCTGCTGTCGCCCGGTCTGGCCCACATGTACACCACCGGCGAGATCGCCGCGCAGATCTGCCTGGAGACGCCGGGGCTGGACACGCTGGACATCGCGGTGTTCTGGGGCGGCAGCCCCACCATCGCGTCCACGCAGACCATCCTCGTCAACGCCGCCATGGCCAAGGCCTACCACCTGCAGCAGAACCAGTACGTGGAATGGCAGCCCGACGCCGGTCTGTACCAGCTTGCCATTCCCGGCCAGCACGAGCTGGCGCTCGCCCTGCCCTGGGGCGGCACCTCGCACCCGGTGTGGTTCAAGCGCGACCCGCGCGTGGCCAACGTGAAGGTGCTTGGCGGCGTGTTCAACAAACCACTGATGCTGGGTGTGCCGCAGATCGTGGCCGCCGCGCTCGAGGCCACCAAGGACATGAACCCCGAGGACCGCTACGTCGCGCTCGCGCAGACGGCGGCCGGCGTGATGAACACCATGCCGCCGCGCGAGAACCCGCGCATCAACAAGTCGGTGGACTCGGTGCACGCCTCCGGCCCCCTCGGGCGCGCGCACTGTGTCATCTTCGGCAACTGCAACTACAAGCAGACCGGGCTGCTGCAGGCCTTCGCCGCCCACTGGCTGTTGCAGCAGGCGCCGAAGCGTGTGGGTTTCGCCTCGGGCTGCCAGGCCTTCGGCCACCACGAACTGCTGGGCGCGCTGCGCGGTTTTGGCCTGGTGCAGGCCCCCGTGCTGACCGTGCAAGTGTGACGCGCAGGAGCCGCGCATGCGCCTGATCGACTACCTGGACAAGGGCGCCATGCTCGGCCCCGACGCGCCCTGCCTCTCCATGGGCGGCATGGACCTGAGCTACGGCGACGTGCAGCGCATCAGCCACCGCGTGGCGCGTGCGCTGGCGCGCACCGGCATCGAGCCCGGCGACAAGGTGGCGGTGCTCTCCAGCAACGACGCGCTGGCCTTCGCCTGCGTGTTCGGCATCTCGCGCGCGGGGGCCGTGTGGTGCCCGGTCAACCCGCGCAATGAAGCCTCGGAAAACCGCCACGTGCTCGACGCCTTCGACTGCAGCTGCCTGATCTTCCACAGCGCCTACGCGCCCATGGTGGAACAGATGCGCGCGCAGCTGCCGAAGGTGCGCGTGTACGTGTGCCTCGACGCCGTGCAGCCCTTCGCGCCCTCCTGGGCGCAGTGGGCCGATGGCACCAGCGACGAGCCGGTGGAGGTGCTCCCGGTGGACGACCTGGCCATGATCGCCGGCACCGGTGGCACCACCGGCCAGCCCAAGGGCGTGATGCTCTCGGGCCGCAACCTGGAGACCATGAGCGCGCTCACGCTCATGGGCTACCCCTTCGAAGGCCGGCCCACGTACCTCGCGCTCGCGCCGCTCACGCACGCCGCCGGCGTGCTGTGCCTGCCGGTGATGGCGCTCGGTGGCCGCGTGGTGATCATGCCGAAGCCCGACCTGGGCGAGTTCCTCGCGCTCATCGAGCGCCACCGCGTCACCCATACCTTCCTGCCGCCCACGCTGATCTACATGCTGCTGCAGCACGAGCGGCTGGCCATGACGAAGCTCGATTCGCTGCAGTGCTTCTGGTACGGCGCCGCGCCCATCTCCGCCGCGCGGCTGGAAGAGGCGCTGACGAAGATCGGCCCGGTGATGGCGCAGCTCTTCGGCCAGACCGAGGCGCCGATGATGATCTCCATGATGTCGCCGCGCGAGCACTTCGATGCGAATGGCGCGGTGGCGCGCCAGCGCCTGTCTTCCGCCGGGCGCCCTGGACCGCTGGTGCAGGTGGCCACCATGAGCCAGGATGGCCGCCTGCTGCCCATCGGCGAGACCGGCGAGATCGTGGTGCGCGGCTCGCTGGTGATGATGGGTTACTACAAGGACGCGAAGGCCACGGAAGAGGCGGGCCGCTTCGGCTGGCACCACACCGGCGACATCGGCCGGCTCGACGCCGACGGCTTTCTCTACATCGTCGACCGCGCGAAGGACATGATCATCACCGGCGGCTTCAACGTGTACTCGGTCGAGGTCGAACAGGCGCTGATGCAGCACCCCGACGTGCAGGACAGCGCCGTGATCGGCCTGCCCGACGACAAGTGGGGCGAGGCCGTGGTGGCCGTGCTGCAGCCCCATGCCGGCCGCAGCCTCCAGCCGGACGAGGTGATCGCCTTCGTGAAGGCGCGCATCGGCAGCGTGAAAGCGCCCAAGCGCATCGAGATCTGGCCCGACCTGCCGCGCTCCAAGGTCGGCAAGGTGATGAAGAAAGACATCCGCGCCACGCTGCTCGCGAAGATGTCATCCGCCGATTGACCCCGCCTCTGGTCGGTGGTTTCAGCGCGCCAGCGCCGCCGTGCGCCCGGCCACGAAATCGCGCAGGCTGCGCAGCAGTGGCGTGAGCTGGCGCCGGCCCGGCATCACCAGGTACAGTGGCGTGGCCTCGGTGGTCCAGTCGGTGCACAGCGGCTGCAGCCGCCCTTGCGCCAGGTCGGCGGCCACGTCGAAGAAGGCCTTGTAGGCAATGCCCCGTCCCATTAGCGCCCAGCGCCGCACGGCATCGCCGTCGTTCGACACGTTCACGCCCTTCACCTGCACGGTGAGGGGCGGCCCCTCTCCATGCCAGAAGCGCCAGCGGTCGTGCACCTCGTCGTTCAGCATGAAGCACAGGCAGGCGTGCCCGGCCAGCTCGTGCGGTGACGCGGGCGCGCCGTGCGCCTGCAGGTACGCCGGTGCCGCGCACAGCACGCGCCGGTGCTCCGCCGCCAGCGGCAGCGCGACCAGGCCCGAATCCGGCGGTTCCCCGTAGCGGAAGGCCGCGTCCACCGGCTGGCTGTAGACGTTGGCGATGCTGTCGGAGAGCTGCAGCCGGATGTCCACGCGCGGGTGCAGCTGTTGAAACTCGTCCAGCCACGGCAGCAGCACGTTGCGCCCCAGGTCGGACGGTGCGGACAGGCGCAGCACACCCTGCAGCGTGTCGCCGCCTTCGCCCAGTTCGTGGCTCGCCTGCTGCAGCGCTTCCAGCGCGGGGCGGCACTGCGTCAGGAAGCGCTCGCCCTGCTGCGTGAGGCGCAGGCTGCGCGTGGAGCGCACGAACAGCGGCACGCCCAGCTCGGCCTCCAGCCGCTTGAGCGCGGCGCTCGCCGCGGCGGGGGTCAGGTCCAGCGCGCGAGCGGTGGCCGAGAGGCTGCCGCTGTCCACGGTGCGCACGAAGATGTCCAGGTCCTGCAGGGCTTTCATGGCGGCTTTCAAAAATTGATTGAAACTGTATTCAAGACAAGCCTGTTTTTCAATCGATGTTTTCAAGTGACCATACGACCCTCCTCCTCTTTCTTCCAGAAGGTTTGACATGAAAGCCGTCGGTTACCAGAAGCCCCAGCTCATCGACCAGCCCGAGGCGCTGCTCGACATCACCCTGCCCGAACCCGTGGCCACCGGCCGCGACCTGCTGGTCGAGGTCAAGGCCGTGTCCGTGAACCCGGTGGACACCAAGGTGCGCAGGAGCGCCCTGCCCGCCGACGGCCAGACGCACAAGGTGCTGGGCTGGGACGCCAGCGGCATCGTGAAGGCCGTCGGCCCGGACGTGACCCTGTTCCAGCCCGGCGACCGCGTCTGGTATGCCGGCTCCATCGCCCGCGCCGGCACCAACAGCGAGCGGCACCTCGTGGACGAGCGCATCGTCGGCCACATGCCGCGGTCGCTCGACTTCGCCCAGGCCGCCGCGCTGCCGCTCACCGCCATCACCGCGTGGGAAATGCTGTTCGACCGCCTCGGCATCGCGCCCGGCAAGCGGCCCACGCAACAGACGCTGCTCATCATCGGCGCCTCCGGCGGCGTGGGCTCCATCCTCACGCAGCTGGCCACGCGGCTGACCGGCCTCACCGTCATCGGCACCGCCTCTCGGCCCGAAACCCAGGCCTGGGTGAAGGAACTGGGCGCGCACCACGTGATCGACCACAGCCGCCCGCTCACCGAAGAACTGCAGCGCATTGGCCACCCGCAGGTGGACCTGATCGTGAGCCTCACGCAGACCGACACGCACGTCGACCAGATCGTCGAGGCCATCGCCCCGCAGGGCAAGTTCGGCCTGATCGACGACCCCACCTCGCTCGACGTGACGAAGTTCAAGCGCAAGTCCGTCTCGGTCCATTGGGAGCTGATGTTCACCCGCGCGCTGTTCGGAACCGACGACATGGTCGGCCAGCACCGCCTGCTCAACGAAGTGGCCGCGCTGGTGGACGCGGGCCTGGTGCGCACCACGCTGGCCGAGCACTTCGGCCCCATCAACGCGGCGAACCTCAGGCGCGCGCACGCGCTGGTCGAATCGGGCAAGGCCCGGGGCAAGGTGGTGCTGGAAGGCTGGGGCGGCTGAGCCCGCACCCAGCCCACGCTAGGCCAGCACGGGCGAATCGTCCGGCTCGCTGAGCCGGTTGCCCCACGCCTCCACCGTCTCGCGCAGCATGCGCGCGACGATCTTGCTCGCGGGCGTGAGCTGGCCCTGCTTGGGCAGCGCCAGCGTCACGTGGCGCCGCAGGTCGGGGTTGACCACGCGCGCGGCCTGCAGACGGCCGGCGCGCAGTTCCGCGTCGATGGAGAACGGCCCGAGCAGCGAGTACAGCCCGGGCGTGTGCGCCACCAGCTCCTTCTGCACGCGCAGCGAATCCGCCTCCACCTCGGCCTGCAGCACGAAACCCTTGCTGCGCGCGGTCTCGTCCAGCACCGCGCGCCAGTGCGCGGGCCGGCGCGGCAGCACGAGGCGCAGATCCGCGAGCCGGTTGAATTCGAAGCTGTCGCCCTGCGTCAGCGCGTCCCCGGGGCGCGACACCAGGTAGGTGCCCGCCACCGCCAGCAGCTGCTCGTCCGCGCTGGTCGGTTTCTGGTAGCGGAACAGAATGGCCATGTCCACGCTGCCCATGTCCAGCAGCGCGTCCAGTTCGCCGCCCTGGCCTTCGCGCACGTTGAGCTTGATCTTCGGGTACTCGGTTTTCAGGCGCAGGAACACATGCGTGATGAGCGGGTGCGCCGCCGAGGGCAGGATGCCCAGCCGCACCTCGCCCATGGGCTCACCCGCGTCGACGCGGATGTCGGCCAGCAGCTGGTCGGTGTCGCGCACCCAGCCGCGCACGCGCGCCTCCACCCGGTGGCCCAGGTCTGTCAGCACCACGCCGCGCCCGGTGCGGCGGAACAGCGCGCCACCGCACTGCTTCTCCAGCTCGCCGATCTGGCGGCTGATGTGCGACTGCACCGTCTGCCGCAGCACCGCCGCCTTGGTGAAGCTGCCCAGCTCCGCCACCTCGAGGAACAGGCGGAAGTCGTTCGGGTTCATGGGGTGTCTCCTTGCAAGACATGCCAATTCAGGCATGTCTGAAATCTCGGTTTGCATTCTAGGCAGATGTCGGGTGCTTTCCTAGACTGCGTCCCCATCACCCCGCGCTGCCCGCAGCGCCACCAATGGAGACACCACCGCCATGCGTTTCGCCAGCTTCGAGGCCAATGGCCGCACCACCTACGGCGTGGTCGGCACCGACGGCCGTTACACCCCCGTGCCCGCCGACTTCCAGGCCCGCCACCCCGACCTGAAAGCCGCCATCGCCGCCAACGCACTCGGCGAACTCAAAAGCCTGGCCGGTGCTTCCCTCGCGCCCGACCAGGTGCGCCTGCTGCCCGTCATTCCCAACCCGGGCAAGCTGATCTGCATCGGCCTGAACTACAAGACCCACGTGGCCGAGACCAAGCGCGCCGACAGCGAGTACCCCTCGATCTTCCTGCGCTTCAACGACACCCTGGCCGCGCACGGCGACGAGGTGCTGCGCCCCGCCTTCTCCACGCGCTTCGACTGGGAAGGCGAACTCGCCTTCGTCATCGGCCAGGGCGGCCGCGACATCGCCAGGGAAAACGCCTTCGACCACATCGCCGGCTACGCCTGCTTCAACGACGTGAGCGTGCGCGACTGGCAGAAGCACACCCACCAGTTCACGCCCGGCAAGAACTTCCCCGGCACCGGCCCCTTCGGCCCTTACATGGCCACGCGCGACGAGGTGCCCGACGTGACGAAGCTGCAGCTGCAGACGCGCCTGAACGGCACCGTGGTGCAGAACGCCAGCGTGGGCGACCTGATCTTCGACATCCCCACCATCGTGAACTACGTCTCCCGCTTCACGCCGCTCTCGCCCGGCGACGTGATCGCCACCGGCACGCCCGGCGGCGTGGGCGACCGCCGCGAACCGCCGCTCTACATGAAGGAAGGCGATGTGGTCGAGGTCGAGATCACGGGCCTGGGCATCCTGCGCAACCCCATCGGCGTCACGGCCTGATCCGCGACACAACACCATGAGCAACACGAACCTCACCCCGCACGACGCGCGCCTGCGCGTCGCCGTCGACATTGGCGGCACCTTCACCGACATGGCCGCGTTCGACGAAGTCACCGGCCAGCTGCTGTTCGGCAAGGCCCTGTCCACCCACGGCCAGCTGGTCAACGGCATCCAGGCCACGCTCGACAGCGCCGACATCGACCTGCGCGACGGCCACCTGTTCCTGCACGGCTCCACCATCGCCATCAACACGCTGCTGGAACGCAACGGCGCCAAGACCGCGCTGCTGATCACCGAAGGCTTCCGCGACATCTACGAGATCGGCCGCGTCAACCGGCCCGACGCCTACAACCTCTTCTTCAACAAGCACGAGCCGCTGGTGAAGCGCTCGCTGCGCTACGAAGTGGCCGAGCGCCTGCGCGCCGACGGCAGCACCCACAAGGCGCTGAACGAAGACGCGGTGCGCGAACTGGCGCGCGAACTCGGTGGCAAGGACATCGAGGCCGTGGCCGTGCTGCTGCTGCACTCGTACCGCAACCCGGCGCACGAACAGCGCGTCAAGCAGATCCTGCAGGAAGAGCTGCCCAAGGCCTTCGTCTGCGCCTCGCACGAACTCAGCCAGGAATACCGCGAGTTCGAACGCGTCTCCACGGCGGTGGCCAACGCCTATGTCGGCCCGCGCGTCTCGGCCTACCTCGGTGAACTCGAAGAGCACCTGGGCAACAAGGGCTTCGAGGGCGACTTCTACGTGGTGCAGTCCACCGGCGGCCTGTTTCCCAGCGAACACGCGCGGCGCGACTGCGTGCGCATGCTCGAATCCGGCCCGGCGGCCGGCGTCATCGGCGCGCAGGCCATCTGCGCGCAGCTCGGCATGGGCGATGCGATCGCCTTCGACATGGGCGGCACCACCGCCAAGGCCGGCGTCATCAGCGAAGGCCGGCCGCTCACCACCGGCAGCGCACTCATCGGTGGCTACGAACGCGCCCTGCCGATCCAGATTCCGATGATGGACATCCACGAGGTCGGCACCGGCGGGGGTTCCATCGCCCGCGTGGAAACCGGCAACGCGCTGCGCGTGGGCCCGCAGAGCGCGGGCTCCATTCCCGGCCCGGTGGCTTACGGCCGTGGCGGCACCGAACCCACCGTGACCGACGCCAACCTGCTGCTCGGCCGCCTCGACGCCGACCACTTCCTCGGCGGCGAACTGAAACTGGACCTGGCTGGCACGCAGCGCCAGATGGAAGAGCGCGTGGCCAAGCCCCTGGGACTGGACGCGACCGCCGCCGCCGACGGCATCCTGCGCATTGCGGTGACGCAGATGTCGCACGCGGTGAAGGCCGTGACCACCGAACGCGGCCTGGACGCCGGCAGCTTCACCATGGTGGTGTACGGCGGCGCCGGCCCGCTGCACGCCTCGGCCATCGCCCGTGAGATCGGCATCCGCAAGGTGCTCATCCCGTACGCGCCGGGCTACTTCTCGGCCTACGGCATGCTGTTCTCCGACCTGCGCTACGACTACGTGCGCTCGGTGTTCCGCAAGCTCAACGACGTGTCCTTCGACGAGATCGAGGCGCTCTACAAGGGCATGGAAGACGAAGGCCGCGCCGCGCTCGCCGCCTCCGGCATCACGCCCGACGGCATCGTCATCGAACGCGCCGCCGACATGCGCTACGTCGGCCAGGAACATGCCGTCACGGTCGATCTGCCCGCCGCCTTCTTCGAGAGCAAGGACCGCGCCGCCATCAAGAACCACTTCGACCAGGTGCACAAGGTGCGCTACGGCACCTCGGCCCCGAAGGAAGCGGCCGACCTGGTGAGCCTGCGCGTGACCGTGCTCGGCACCATGAAGAAGCCACCGCGCCACCACGTGGACGAAGGCGCCGCACAACCCGAGGCCGCCGCGCTGCGCGGCACCAAGCCGGTGTACTTCCGCTCCAGCGGCTGGGCCGACACACCCGTCTACAAGCGCGACCTGCTGCGCGCCGGCAACCTCATCCCCGGCCCGGCGCTGATCGAGGAACACGCCTCCACCACCGTGGTCCAACCCGGCGACGAACTGCGCGTCGACGGCCTGGGCAACCTGCAAATCGCCATCGGGAGCGACAGATCATGAACGCACGAGACAACCTGCAAGCCACCACGACGGCGATCGACCCCGTCACCGTCGAGATCATCCGCAACGGCCTCTTCGCCGTGACGGAGGAGATGAAGACCAACCTCACGCGCACCGCGTACAACCTCATCATCTACGAGGCGCTGGACTTCACCGTCGGCCTGTTCACCAAGGAAGGCGACACCGTCTCCATCGGCCTGGGCCTGCCCATGTTCATCCGGGGCATGGCCGAAACCGTGAAGGCGAAGATCAGGCACTTCGGCGTCGAGAACATCAAGCCCGGCGACATCCTCGTCACCAACGACGCGTACACCACCGGCAGCCACCTGAACCACTTCACCTTCACCATGCCGGTGTTCCATGAAGGCCAGCTCGAAGGCTTCACCTGCTGCATGGCGCACTGGCTCGACGTGGGCGGCACGCTGGGCAACGTCACGACGGACATCTTCAGCGAAGGCATCCAGATCCCGATCGTGAAGTACCAGCGCGAAGGCGTGGTCAACCAGGACCTGGTCGACATCATCGCGATGAACGTGCGCATGCCCGAGCGCGCACTGGGCGACCTGCGCGCGCAGATCACCGCCATCACCACCGGCGAGCGCCGCTACGTGGAACTGCTGCAGCGCTACGGCGCCGACGCGGTGAACGGCTCCATCCGCCAGATCATGGATTCGAGCGAAGCCGTGGCGCGCAAGAACACGCTGTCCGTTCCCGACGGCGTGTACGAAGCCGAGTCCTTCATGGACGACGACGGCCTGGAGATCGGCAAGCGCATTCCCATCCGCGTGAAGGTGATCGTCAAGGGCGACGAGATGACCGTGGACCTTTCGGACGTGAGCAAGCAGGTGCGTGGCTTCTACAACTCCGGCTTCACCACCGGCATTGCCTGCGCGCAGGTGGCCTACAAGTGCCTCACCACGCCCACCGACTACCCGGTGAACGACGGCAGCTTCCGCTCGCTCAAGGTCGTCATGCCGATGGGCACCGTCATCAGCGCCGAGCGCCCGTACCCCATGCGCGTGTGGATGACCTTCCCCATGACGGTGATCGACACCATCTTCAAGGCGCTCGCCCCCGCCATTCCCGACCGCGCCATCGCCGGCCACCACGCCGACCTGGTGTTCCCCAACATCCACGGCATCTCGCCCGAAGACGGCCGCCTGTTCATCGTCGGCATCGGCCCGCTGGGCGGCGGCTGGGGCGCCAAGAGCACGGAAGACGGCGTGTCCGTCACCGTCTGCATCAACGACGGCGACACGCACAACAGCCCGACCGAACAGCTCGAAGCCAAGTACCCCGTGCTGGTGGAGAAGTACGAGATCCGCAAGGACAGCGCGGGCGCCGGCAAGTACCGCGGCGGACTGGGTGCAGAGATGGTGGTGCAGGCGCTCTCGCCCTTCACCGTGACGACCCGTATCGACCGCGTGCACTGCAAGCCCTGGGGCCTGGAAGGCGGCGGCGATGCCATGGGCAACGGCCTGGCCGTGCGCCACAAGGGCGAGTGGAAGACCGACCACGCCAACGCCAAGATCTTCAACGTGCGCCTGGAACGCGGTGACGCCTACAAGATGCTCTCGGGCGGCGGCGGTGGCTTCGGCAGCCCGCTGGAACGCGAGGCCGACAAGGTGGCCGAAGACGTGCGCGAAGGCTACGTGAGCGCCGAGGTGGCGCGCGAGGTGTACCGCGTGGCGCTGGATGCGCAGCAGCAGGTGGACGTGAAAGCCACCGAACAACTGCGCGCCGCCGCGCAGGCCTGAGCATGGACACCGCCGTGGCAGCCGACCCGCGCGCCGCCCACCTGCTCGGCCTGTGGAGCCGCCTGAGCGCCCAGCACGTCACGCTGGGTTCGGGCTGCGGCTGCGGCGTGGGCGGCGTCAGCGTTTCCCTGCAAGACTTCGAGCTCGACATCGCCGACTACCTCTGGGCCGAGAGCGAACGCCTGGGTGAGAAGGAAGTGGAAGCCTTCCTGCTGCAACCCGGCCCCATCAACGAACAGCGCCAGCCGGTGATGGATCTGCTCACGCGGCTGGAAGCGGGCGAGGCCAGCGAGCGCGAGGCCGACTGGCTGCTCACCCGTCTGGCGCGCACGCTCGAATCCTTCGCCAAGCTGCACGGCCCCATGGGCGAGATGTCATGACGAAGGCTGTGCCTGTCACGGTGCTCACCGGCTTCCTCGGCAGCGGCAAGACCACGCTGCTCAACCGCCTGCTGCGCGAGCCCGGCATGCACGGCACCGCCGTCGTCATCAACGAGTTCGGCTCGGTGGGCCTGGACCACGACCTCGTCGACCACACCGAAGAGAACATGGTGCTGCTGGCCAACGGCTGCATCTGCTGCACCATCCGGGGCGACCTGGTGGACGCCTTCGAGCGCCTGGCGCAGACACCCGCCGCACAACAAGGCGAACTGCGCCACGTGGTGCTGGAAACCACCGGCCTGGCCGACCCCGCGCCCATCCTGCACACCTTGATGGGCGACCCGCGCATGCAAGGCGCCTGGCGCCTCGCCGGCGTGGCCTGCACCGTGGACGCCTGCCACGCCATGGCCACGCTGGACCAGCACCCCGAAGCCGTGAAACAGGCCGCCGTGGCCGACCGCCTGCTGCTCACCAAGACCGACCTGCAGCCCGCGCCCGATGCATTGATGCAGCGCCTGCGCGCCATCAACCCGCTCGCCGAGATTCGCACCGATGCCGATGGCGCGCTGAGCGCGCTGCAGGCCCTGCTGGTGCGCCCCGCCGCCGCGTTCACCGCGCTGCCGGCCGAGAACCGCTCCAGCTTCTTCCCCGCGTCCACGTCGACGGGCAGCCACCACGACGACCGCATCCGCTCGCACGTCATCGTGCGCGACCAGCCCCTCTCGCGCGAAGGCTTCTTCGCGTGGCTCGACATGATCGCGAAAATGCGCGGCGACGACCTGCTGCGCGTCAAAGGCCTCGTGCACCTGAGCGACGACCCCGAACACCCGCTCGTCATCCACGGCGTGCAGCACCTCTTCCACCCGCCCGAAACGCTGCCCCGCTGGCCCAGCGAAGACCGGCGCACCCGCATCGTGTTCATCACGCGTGGCATCGACGCCGAAGACATCGATGCCACGCTCAGCGTTTTTGAACGGCGCCGCCCGCGCCGCACACCTGCCCCTCAACCCGATTGATCAGCAACCCCAGAAGGAGACAAACATGAAGTTGAAGATGAAGCACTGGATCACCGGCCTGGCCCTGGCTGCGGTGGCCGCCGCACCCGCCATGGCCCAGGGCAAGTTCCCCGACAACATGATCAAGATCGTCGTGCCCTTCGCGGCCGGCGGTGGCGTGGACAACGCCGCGCGCCTGCTCGCCAAGCAACTGCAGACCGACCTGGGCGTCACCGTGGTGGTGGACAACCGCGCCGGCGGCAGCGGCACCATCGGCGGCAAGGCCGTGCAGACCGCCCACCCCGACGGCTACACCCTGCTCTTCTCCGCCGCCACCCACGTGCTCGCCAGCCACGTGCTGGCTACCCCGCCGTACGACCCGGTGACCGACTTCACCGCCGTCGCCCGCACCGGCGAAGCCCCGCTGTTGATCGTGATTCCGCCCACCGCACCGCAGAAGAACCTGCGCGAAGTGATCGACGCCGCCAAGGGCGGCAACAACTGGAACGCCGCCATCCCCGCGCTCGGCGCGCCCAGCCACCTGGCCACGCTGCTGCTCGCCAAGCAGGGCAAGGTCAACTTCACCATGACCCCCTACCGCGGCACCGCCCCCGCCGCCACCGACGTGGCCGGCGGCCACGTGCAACTGCTGGTCGATTCCATCATCTCGCTGCAACCCATGGCCAAGGGCGGCCGCGTCAAACCCGTCGCCCAGACCGGCGCCAAGCGCAGCAGCGTCGCCCCCGACGTGCCCACCGCCGCCGAAAGCGGCTACCCGGGCCTGGTCTACGTGTCGTGGTACGGCGTGTGGGCACCCAAAGGCACGCCCGACGACCGTGTGCAGTTCCTGAACAAGGCCATCAACAAGGCCACCGAAGAGCTGGCCAAGGCGGGTTCACTGGCTGCGCTGGGCGTGGAGCCGGTGGTGGAGTCGGTGGACGCGTTCCGCAAGTACATCGCGAACGATGTGGCGCAGAGTGCGGGGTTGTTGAAGGAGGCGGGGTTCAAGCCGGAGTGAGGGTTTGGCAGCGTGAGTTGCACACGCTACCTCGCATCTGGCCGATGTGCTCCTTGAGCGTGTGCACGCGACACGCCGACTAGTAGCCGTCGACAGCACACCCTTGTCATTACGGCCGCAGATCTGCCGCGACCAAGACCATCGAGATAGTCTGTTCATGGGGCAGATGCGGCTTGCCATTTGTTGGCTCATGCATTCTCGAGTCACCCACCTGGAGCTAGGAAACGGATGGACCGCAATGGCAGGCGTCGCCTGGCTTCGTCCGTCAGTTTTTCGTAGTGCTCGTCCCAAAGGTCAAACAGCTTCTCCAGGCCGATCAGCGCAACGCGGCGCTTCTCCTGAGTGCGTGCCTCCATTTCGGCGTCCTTCGTGAAGCCACCCGTGCAGACGAAGAGGCCGACGTCGTCATCGCCCAGCAATGCCATGAAGGAACGCAGACCGTCAACGCTCACCGCTTGCTGTTGTCGTTTTACCTGCACCTTGATGCGCGGTGGCCGCGTACCCAAGGCGTCAGGCCACGCAAGAATGTCTATGCCACCGTCCTTCCCGGGCGGTGAGACCCAGGTCACGTGGTAGGACATTGCACGCAGCAAATCGGCAACCAGGTCCTGAAAGTCATAGGGATTCATCGCACGGAGGTAGGCCGAGATCTCCGCCCAGGCCTGCTCCTCCGCTTCTTCGTATGTCACGCTCACGGCTTTGGCAGTTGAGTTAGGCTCGTCAATTCCTGCACCCGTTACGGCCGCTGCTCCTACTTCGGCATCGGGCTGCGCAGCCTTCCACTCGGCATAGAGCTTGCACGCTCGGCGGTAGAAGGCCTCAGGCTCAGGCAGCTCTAGATAGGCCTTTCGACCTTCTTCTGTGATGGACCAGATGCCCTTGTCCTTCACCAACCAGCCGGCTTTGACGCAGTCCACGGTCGCGAAGCGCACGATCTTCTCGAAACGCCTGCCGCCCGATTCGTAGGAGTCAGCCTCATAGGGTGTCAAGGTGACGCGACTGGCCAAAGCCTGCAACGCCGCACTTGCTTGCACACCGTCGGGCGCGGCCATCAGGATGTTGAACAGCTCGCATTTCAGCTGGCCTATCGCATGGGTACGGGTGAGGATCTGCTGCACATCCTTGTCGACGGGGATCCAGATCGTGCAAAAGAACCATTCACAATCCACGTCGCAACGGATGCTCAGGCCCGTGGAGAAGGGTCGTTGATCCCAGTTACTGCGGATGAGCAATCGGTGTCGGCTCTGCGTGGCAAAGCCATCAAGCTCACTGCCTTCGTGAATGCGCACACCGAGTACTTACCACGCTATGTGTTCAGCTACTACTCTGGCGAGAGCCAGCGTATGCACGAGGTGTTTCGTCCTTACTTAGAGAGCTACGACAACAAGCTGCGCAACGGCGAAGATCCCGGACTGAAGCGGCTCTTCTATGCGATGCCGGTGCACAGCCAGTTTGTGTTGCTGGCTTTCATGATCAAGCAGTCGGCTGAAGTTCGAGAGCTTCTCGACAATGACTTGGGGATTGATCCTGATGAAGGCATCGAGTCGGTCCTCTTCGTCTTAAAGCAGCCGGGCTGGAGCAAACGACGCGGGAAGAAGCAGGTAGATGTTGCTGGTGATGACAGGTTTTGGGGATCCAAAGGCGTTGTTCAGACATTCTTGGATCGACTACATGACATCGCGCTTGCTCCCGTTCGGATCAAGCGGGTCAAGCAAATCACCCTTTGGAACGAGGAAAGAACTGAGTTTCAATATCTATTCGTCAAGGACATTGACGCTCTCCGACGCCTAGTCGGGGAGCAGCCGCCCGCGCAGTTCTTCCGTGACCTAGAGAGCACCTACGTCTCTGAGCTGATCGAAGAGGTGCGAATCCGGGTGCGCCTAAAGAAGAACGATGGCAGCGTGACCTTCCGGGAACTCAGCGAAGGCGAACAGCAGTTGCTCACCGTTCTCGGCCTGCTGCGTTTCACCGCCGAGGAAGAGAGCCTCTTCTTGCTGGATGAGCCGGACACACACTTGAACCCGCGCTGGAGCGTTGACTACATCTCTTACCTGAAGAAGTTCATCGCCAGTAGCACGAAGCAGGAAGAAACCAGCCACATCTTGCTGACGACTCACAACCCCTTGGCCATTGCCGAGCTTGATCGCGAGCAGGTGCAGATCCTGCGCATGGACAAGCAGGATGGTCATCGCCAAATCGTGGCTTGCTACCCGGAGCTGGCGCCGCGCGGTATGGGCTATGCGGCAATCGTAACGAGCGACATGTTCGGCATCACGTCGTCGCTCGACGGCTCGACGCAGTTGCTGCTGGAGAAACAGAGGGCGTTTGCAGAAGTGTCCGATTTGTCCGAAGAGCAGCAAGCCGAGCTAGACAAGCTTAATGACGAGTTGAGTAGGCTGGGCTGCTCGCCACCTTTTTTGCGCTCGGCGTCAGCCAGCTGCGCGACCGCACCGCCAGCCTGGCGCGCGTGTCGCTCATGCCGGTGGCGATGACGGTGTTCTCGGTGTGGGGCACGTTCTCCGCCTTGCGCACGTCGCCCCAGTTCGGCCTTGCCGTCGTGGCGTGGCTCATCGCGGCGCTGCTCGCCTTCGCTGTCCTTGGGCGTGGCCGCGCCAACGCGCAGTACGACCCGACGCGCCGCGTGTTCCGGCTGCCGGGCAGCGTGGTGCCGCTGCTGCTGGTCGTGGGCATCTTCCTGGTGAAGTACGTGGTGGGGGTGGACCTCGCCATGGCGCCGCAGCTGGTGCAGGACACGGCGTACGTGCTGTGCGTCGCCGCCTTGTACGGTGCGTTCACCGGGGCCTTCGTCGGCCGGGCCGCGCGTTTGTGGCGCCTGCCGCTGGGGTCGCCGCCGGCCGGCGTGCGCCTGGTCGGTTGATCCTCGCGACAAGGCTTCTATTCACCTATTGGTGAATAGAAGGTGGCGGCAGGGAGTTCGGGTACGCTGTCACGGCACCCCGCCCCACCAGAAGGACCCCCGCCGTGACCGCCAGAAAGGCCCCCTCCGAGCCCAAGATCCGCGACTCCGAACGATCCCGCGCCGCCATCCTGGTGGCCGCGCGCGAGGAGTTCTCGCGCACCGGCCTGGGCGGTGCGCGGGTGGAGCGCATCGCCGAGAAGGCGGCGGTCGACAAGAAGCTGGTCTATTACTACTTCAAGGACAAGGACGGCCTGTTCGCCGCCGCGCTGGAGAGCGTCTACGCCGAGATCCGCGACGCGCAGCTGTACCTGGACCTGCAGGGCATGCCACCGCTCATCGCCCTGCGCCGGCTGATCGAATTCACCTGGGACTACTACATCGCCCACCCGGAATTCATCACCCTGCTCAACAGCGAGAACCTGCACCTGGCGCGGCACCTGCAGGGCTCGCCACGCATCCGCGAACTCAACTCGCCGCTGGTGGATTCGTTGAGCGACATCCTGGAGCGCGGGCAGAAACAGGGCCAGTTCCGCGCGGGCATCGACCCGGTGCAGCTCTACATCACCATCGCCGGCTGCTCGTACTTCTACCTGTCGAACATCCACACGCTGTCGGCCGGCTTCAACCGCGATTTCAAGGCGCCCAAGCAGCTCACGCAGCGGCTGGCGCACATCACCGAGGTGGTGTCGGCCTTCGTGCTCGCCTAGCGGCCAGATTTCACCATTCAGGGAAAACACGGGGCTTTGGCCCCTTTTCTTGGGCCTACAATTCTCCAATTGGTGAATAAAGGGGCAAGAAACCCATGCGAAAGATCGACATTTACGCCCACATCCTCCCGCGCAAGTACTTCGACCGCATGGCCGAGCTCGCGAAGGACAAGGGCGCCATCAAGCGCTGGCTGACCATCCCCGTGCTCTACGACCTGGACGCGCGGCTGAAGATGATGGAGGGCTTTCCCGAGTACCAGCAGATCCTCACGCTCTCCAACCCGCCGATCGAGCTGATCGCGGGGCCGGACGAATCGCCCGCGCTGGCACGCCTGGCCAACGAGGAAATGGCGAAGATCCGCGACGCGCACCCGGACAAGTTCCCCGCCTTCGTGGCCTCGCTGCCCATGAACAACCCGGCCGCCTGCCTGGAAGAGATGGATTACGCGATCAACGTGCTGGGCGCGCGTGGCATCCAGGTGTTCACCAACGTGAACGGCCGCCCGCTGGACGAGCCCGACTTCTGGCCGATCTTCGACGCGGCGGTGAACACCCACGACGTGCCGGTGTGGATGCACCCGGCGCGCGGCGCGAACATGACCGACTACGCGTCCGAGAAAAAGTCGAAGTTCGAGATCTGGTGGACCTTCGGCTGGCCGTACGAGACCAGCGCCGCCATGACGCGCATGGTGTTCTCCGGCTTCTTCGACAGGCTGCCCAACCTGCGCGTGATCACGCACCACATGGGCGCGATGATCCCGTTCTTCGACGGCCGCGTCGGCCCCGGGCTGGACCAGTTCGGCAGCCGCACCTCGGACGAAGACTACGAGGGCCTGCTGAAAAGCATGGCGAAGCGGCCCATCGACTACTTCCGCATGTTCTATGCGGACACCGCGCTCGCGGGCGGCCGTTCCGGCATCCGCTGCGGGCTCGACTTCTTTGGTGCGAAGCAGGTGGTGTTCGCGTCCGACTGCCCCTTCGACCCCGAGGGCGGCCCCATGTTCATCCGCACCATCCCCGAAGCCATCGACTCGCTGAACCTGCCCGAAGACGAGCGGGAAGGCATCTACTTCCGCAACGCGCTGCGTCTGCTGAAGATGCCCTGCTGCTAGCCGCCACATCCACCCCTCAAGGAGACAGACCATGACGACCCGGAAATGGATCGGCGCGCTGCTGGGGGCCGTGCTGGCCGCCACCGGCCTCGCCGCCCAGGCGCAGACCCAGAACTACCCCAACCGCCCGGTGCGCATCATCGTGCCGTACGTGCCCGGCGGCACGGTCGACCTGGTGGCCCGTGTGCTCGCGCAGCGCCTCACCGAACAGATGGGCCAGCCCTTCGTGGTGGAGAACCGCGCCGGCGCCAGCGGCGTGATCGGCAGCGACATGGTGGCCAAGGCCGCCGCCGACGGCTACACGCTGCTGGTGCAATCGCCCACGCTCATCGCCAACCCGCTCATGGTGCGCAAGGTGCCGTACGACGTGGTCACGGACTTCACGCCGGTCTCTTTCCTCGGCTCCGTGCCCATGGTGGTGGCCGCGCACCCCAGCGTGCCGGCCGACAACCTGCAGCAGTTCCTGGAAGCCGCGCGCGCGAAGCCGCAGAACTTCAGCCTCGGCACCTCGGCCATCGGCTCGCCCATGCACGTGTCGCTCGAAGCCATCAAGTTCGGCGGCAAGCTGGAGATGCCCATCGTCGCCTACCGTGGCACCGCCGCCGCGCTGAACGATCTGCTCGGCGGCCAGATCAGCTTGATCATCGACGCCCTGCCCTCCACCGCCCCCCACATCGCCAGCGGCAAGCTGAAGGCGCTGGCCGTCACCACCAGGGCGCGCATCCCCGGCATGCCCAGCGTGCCCACGGTGGCCGAGTCCGGCATTCCCGGTTTCGAGATGGTGACCTGGTACGGCCTGTGGGCGCCGGCCAAGCTGCCCGAAGCCATCAGCAAGCGCCTCACGGAAGAAAGCGCCAAGGCCATGCGCTCGTCGCTGGTGACGGAACGGCTCGGCGCACAGGGCTTCGTCGCCGCACCCATGGGCCCGGCGCAGTTCGCGCCCTACATCACCAAGGAAATCGCGACCTACGCGCGCATCGTGCGCGACGCGAAGATCCAGATCGACTGAGGTGTTGGGGGCGGACCCGTAAACTTCCCGCCCATGAACCTCAAGATCGCCGTCTATTCCAAGTCCGCCTGCCCGCAATGCGAGTCGGCCAAGATGTTGCTCAAGTCGAAATCGCTTCCTTTCGAGGAAATCAAGATCGACGACGAAGCCGAGCGCCTCGCCTTCTATGAGAAGTGCGGCCCCTCGGTGCGGCAGATGCCTCAGATCTTCATCAACGACCAACGCGTCGGCGGCCTGCAGGGCTTGCAGGCGGCGCTGGCGCAGCTGGGGCGGTAGTCTCGGAATCTATGGGCTTGCATAGGTATGAGGCTTGGCGGTTGAAGCAAGCCAAAAAACTATGCGATCTCATAGATTTTGTGTTTGAGATCAGCCAATTCGCCAAAATCTATGTGGAAGCATAGATTTCTGCCAAAACAGCGTATCCGGTCTTAGAATCTATGCTTTCCCATAGATCAAGGCCATGAACATCCCGATTCAAACACCCGCCGAACTGGGCCTGGTGCTGCGCATGGTGCGCAAGGCCCAAGGGGTTCGGGCCGACGATCTGGCCGGTTCGGCCGGCGTGGGGCCGGTTTTTGTGCTCGACGTGGAAAACGGCAAGACCACGGTGCAACTCGGCAAGGTGCTGCAGGTGCTGCAGGAAGCAGGCATCGGCGTGCAGCTCGAACTGCCTGACCACGTGGACCTGAGCCAGGTGCGGCCCGTGAGCAAGCTCCAGGGTGACGAGCGCCGCGAGAAGCTCCTGAAGCACTGGGGCGACTGGCTGGCCCATTTCGAACAGCAGCTCAAAGCCGATCCGGCGCGCGATCCGTGAACCGCGTGCCACCCGACGACTCGCTGGCGGTGACCGGAGGCACCCTGTTGCAGCCCGCCGCGCGACCGCTGCCCTCGGCCGATGATCTGGCTCGCGAAGCCGTGGCCTGTGAGGCCTTGCTCGACCGCCTCGCGGCCCACACCGACATCCTCAGGCACAGCCCCGAGCTGGCCAGCCAGATGCGCCGCCAGCTGCGCGAGGGCAAGCGCCCTCGCCTGCTGGAGCTGCGCATCAATGGCGACGAGGTCGGCTGGCTGTTCGACGTGCTCGACGTCTGGGTGCTGCAGTACAGCCCGCACTGGCTGGAGCAACCGGGCGCGTACGCACTCGCTCCCGGCCTGCCCTTGCGAGAGGCCGCGCATGTGGACGGCGCCTCGGTGCGGCCGGTGCAGTGGTACTTCGACAACCTGTTGCCCGAAGAGGAATTGCGCAAGGCCCTCGCGCAGGACGCGCGACTGGCGTTCGAGGACGCGTTCGGCCTGCTGCGCCATTACGGCGCAGAGTCTGCCGGCTCGCTGGTGCTGCAACCCCTGGGCGCGCCAGTGGCAACCACCGGCCTGCAACCGCTGCCGTTCGATGCACTGGCCCGGCGCATCCAGCAGCTGCCCGTGGCGCCACTCACCCAGGCCGCGCCCAAGCGCATGTCGCTCGCGGGTGCGCAGAACAAGATGGTCGTGGTCTACCGGCCGCATCCGCCAGCCGGCGCAGAGGTGGACACACTGTTCGAGCCCCTGGCCGGCACCGCGTCCACCCACATCCTCAAGCCCAACTCCACGTCGCACAGCTACCCGCATTCGGTGATCAACGAGTACTTCGTGATGAAGCTCGCGGCTGCGCTGAAACTCAACGTGCCGTCGGTGCATCGCCTGTACCTGCCCGAGCCGGTGTACCTCATTGAGCGCTTCGATCGCCGCACGGCTGCGTCGCAGGACGTGCAGCGCATCCATGCCATCGACACCTGCCAGCTGCTCAACAGCCCGCGCACCCTCAAGTACGAACGCGCCAACCTGCCCACCCTGCTGAGCGCGGTGGATGCCACCCGCTCGCGCGCCCTCGCGCGCAACCAGCTCTACCAGTGGCTGGTGTTCAATGTGCTCGTGGGCAACGGCGACAACCACCTGAAGAACCTGTCGTTCACCGTGTCCGCCAGGGGTATAGAACTGGCGCCGGGCTACGACATGCTGTGCACGGCGGTCTACGACACCCCGCTCTACGCCGCAGAACGCGCCATCTGGCCGCGCACCGCGCTGGGCACGGTGTTACCGCAGGGAACGCACTTCGACGAGGTGAACCACGAGCGGCTGCTTGCTGCCGGCGCCGCCCTCGGTCTGGGTGAAAGCACCGCCAGGCGTCTGCTACAAGACATGCTCTCGCGCATCGAGAAAGAAGCCGACGCGCTGATGCAGGCCATCGGCGAAGACAACCAGGCGCTCGAGCAGCGCTTCAAAGGCATGGAACACGGCGCGCCTCATGCGGCCGTGGCGGGGGGCGAGATGCAGCTGCTGCGCGCCATCCGCCATGTGGTGATCCGCGACATGGTGGCGCAGGTCCGCAAGGGCTGAAGACCCGGCTTGAAGCGCGCGGGATGCCGCACTGCGGCGACCTCATGCGGGGTCAGCGTGGCGCACCCCGCACCGCCGCCTCGATGGCGGCGACGTGGATCTTCTTCATGGTCATCATCGCGTCGAACGCGCGCTTGGCCGCTGCGCGGTCGGGACCGGTGAACGCCTCGGTGAGCACGCGCGGCGTGATCTGCCACGACACGCCCCAGCGGTCCTTGCACCAGCCGCACTCGCTCTCCTGGCCACCGTTGCCGACGATGGCGTTCCACAGGCGGTCGGTCTCGGCCTGGTCGTCCGTCGCGATCTGGAACGAGAACGACTCGTTGTGCTGGAACACCGGGCCTCCATTGAGGCCGATGCAGGGGATGCCGGCCACGGTGAATTCCACCGTGAGCACATCGCCTTCCTTGCCGTCGGGGTAGTCGCCCGGTGCGTGGTGCACCGCGCCCACGTGGCTGTCGGGGAAAGTGGCCGCGTAGAACGTCGCGGCGTCGAGCGCGTCGCGTTCGTACCAGAGGCAGACGGTGTTCCGGGGGATCACGTCACACGCTCATCTTCTCGATCTGCTTCTCGGTGTCGAGCAGACCCATCACACCCAGCGCGCCGGCCGACACGCCCAGGTAAATCAGCGCATCGAACGGCGACTGCCCGTTGCCCAGCGCCACCCCCAGGTGCAGGAGCGATGCGATCGCGGCCATGCCGGCCACGGTGATGATGCACAGCTTGAAGAACTCTTTCATGACCGTCTCCTTGAATGGACTGTGAATGCGGGTTGGAAACTGAGAGCAGAGTTTCAATTTGAAACCGGGCGCGCGCTGTAGGAGCGCCAAAAAACACGCCGTAGGAGTTGTCTGACGAACTTTCCGTGTCCGGCGGCGCGGTTCGGGCACGCCGTTTGCCCCTTTGGTGGAACGCCGCGCTTCGCCAGAGGCAGGGCCCAACCAGGAACCCCATGAACGCGCCTCACATCAGCCAGACACCACCCGCCGACGGGATCGACGTGCTGGTCGTCGACGATTCGGCCGAAGCCGCCGACACCCTGGCCATCGCCCTGAGCCTGGATGGCTACCGCGTGCGCACCTGCCACAGCGGTGCGGCGGCGCTGTCCGCCATCGCGCAGGACTTTCCGCTCTGCATGCTCATGGACTTCGGCCTGCCCGACAAGGACGGCCTGGACATCGTGCGCGAGGTGCGGGCCCGGCATGGCGACACGATCGTTCTGGTGATGTGCACCGGGTGGGACATGGGCGAACCCCGGGTGGCCGAGGCCGCCGATCTGGTGGACCACTACTTCACCAAGCCGGTGAGCCTAGAAAAATTGCGGCAGATTCTGCCGCCTTTGGCGCCGGAAGGCGTCCGCGCCTGACGAGCGCCTCAGGCGGCGAGTGCCATCGGTTGACGGGACCCGGCCGCCTGGGCCAGCGCCGCGGGCTGGAACGTCTCGTCGTCGGCCTCCACCAGTTCCACGCGCAAGCCCTGCGGCAGACGCGACGACAGGTGCGGCTGGAGATACGGACACTCATCGAGCCAGAGCTCGGGCTGATCCTGCAGCTGGGGGACACAGCTGTTGAAAACCAGCCCTTCGTCGAAGCCGGGCTGAAGGCCAAAAATCTTGTAGGCAAACACGAATGCGCTCCCAGTAAACGGATGGTGAATGGGGACCCGGTGCATGTGCTTCAAACTTTGTGCTCACATGCTGCCACCACTGCGGGGCAAGAATATGACGGTCCGTGTTACTGGCTTGTAGGACGTGTGGCAATTCTCACGACAGACCGCGCGAAGCGGCCAGCGGCACGTTGTCTTTTCAGCGTTTGGGGAACCGGCGCTGCGGCACCGGGGTGCGGCGTGAACGCGCGACGATGCGGTACATGAGCCAGTGCACCCACACGCACACCACGAGGAAGCCCGCACCCACCAGCGCCCCCACGAACCAGCCCCAGGCGAAGCCACTCAAGGCGCCCGCGGCCAATGCGAACGCGCAGAGCCACGCGCAGTCGACCACGTTGACCAGTGCCTTGTCCCGCCGGGATGCCGGTTGCATGAACACGCTCCTTGTCGCCGGGGCTCAGGCCCCCGGCATGGGCAGTGTCACCGGAAAATGCTCCGCCAGATAGGCCTCGCCGCGCTCCAGCACGAAGTAGCGGAACGCTTCCGCCGCCGGTGACAGCAGCTTCGACTGCGTGTGCACCACGTTCCACGCGCGCACCACCGGCGCGCCTTCCACGTCGAGCACGGTCAGCAGCTGGTTGCCGAGTTCGAGGCCGATGGTGTGCAGCGAGAGAAAGCTCAGGCCCATGCCCGCCATCACGGCCTGCTTGATGGTTTCGTTGCTTGCCATCTCCATGATCACGCGCAGTTCCACGTGTTCGTCGTGCAGGAATTTCTCCAGCGCGGCGCGCGTGCCCGAGCCCTGTTCGCGCACGATGAAGTCGTATTCCCGCAGCAGCGACGGCGGCACATGGCCGGTGTGTGCGAGCGGGTGGCCCATGGGTGCCACGAACACGTGCGGGTGCGCCGCGAACGGCTCGGCGCGCGTGGCCAGTTCCTTGGGCGGGCGGCCCATGATGGCGATGTCCACCTCGTTGGCGTGCAGCATCTTCACCAGCTGTTCGCGGTTGCTCACGGCCAGGCGGATGTCGATGCTGCCGTGCTCGCGGCGGAACTCGGCCAGCAGGTGCGGCAGGAAGTACTTGGCCGTGCTCACCATGCCGATGACGAGCGTGCCGGTCTCCAGCTTCTGCAGCCGCGCGGCGGCGTCTTCCGCGTCCTTCAGCGTGGCCAGCACCTTGCGCGCATAGACCAGCATGTACTCGCCCACGGTGGTCAGCGCCACCTTGCGGCCGTTGCGCTCGAACAGGGGCATGCCCACATGCCCTTCCAGCTCCTTGACCTGCATCGTCACCGCCGGCGGGGTGAGGTGCAGCACCTGCGCCGCCCGCGCAAAGCTCAGGTGGCGCGCCACCTCGCTGAACACGCGCAGCTGGCGAAAGGTCGCGTTCTTCATTCAGTAATTCCTTAACTGAGATGCAAGGAATCGTGAATTTACTTTATTCAAGCCCAAACCTAAAGTCCGCTCCACCCGAGACAAACCTCTTTTTTCTGGAGCCAACGATGAGCAACGCCCCCGCAGGTTCGACCGAGATCAAGGACGCCAAAAAGCGCTACAGCGCCGGCGTGCTCAAGTACAGGCAGATGGGCTACTGGATGCCCGACTACGTGCCCAAGGACACCGACACGCTGTGCCTGTTCCGCATCACCCCGCAGGACGGCGTGGACCCCGAAGAGGCCGCCGCCGCCGTGGCCGGCGAATCCAGCACCGCGACCTGGACCGTGGTCTGGACCGACCGCCTCACCGCCTGCGACAGCTACCGCGCCAAGGCCTACAAGGTCGAGCCCGTGCCCAACCGGCCGGGCGAGTATTTCGCCTGGGTCGCCTACGACCTGATCCTGTTCGAGGAAGGCTCCATCGCCAACATGACGGCCAGCCTCATCGGCAACGTGTTCAGCTTCAAGCCGCTGAAGGCCGCGCGCCTGGAAGACATCCGCATTCCGGTCGCTTACGTGAAGACCTTCAAGGGCCCGCCGACCGGCCTCATCGTCGAGCGCGAGCGCCTGGACAAATTCGGCCGCCCGCTGCTGGGCGCCACCACCAAGCCCAAGCTAGGCCTCTCGGGCCGCAACTACGGCCGCGTGGTGTACGAAGGCCTCAAGGGCGGGCTCGACTTCATGAAGGACGACGAGAACATCAACTCGCAACCCTTCATGCACTGGCGCGACCGCTTCCTGTTCGTGATGGACGCGGTGAACAAGGCCAGCGCCGAAACCGGTGAGGTGAAGGGCAGCTACCTCAACGTGACCGCCGCCACCATGGAGGACATGTACGAGCGCGCCGAGTTCGCGAAGGAACTGGGCTCGGTCATCGTGATGGTGGACCTGGTGATCGGCTACACCGCCATCCAGAGCATGGCCAACTGGTGCCGCAAGCACGACATGATCATGCACATGCACCGTGCGGGCCATGGCACCTACACGCGGCAGAAGAACCACGGCGTGAGCTTCCGCGTGATCGCCAAGTGGCTGCGCCTGGCCGGCTGCGACCACCTGCACACCGGCACCGCCGTGGGCAAGCTCGAGGGCGACCCGCTCACCGTGCAGGGCTACTACAACGTCTGCCGCGACAGCTACACGAAGACCGACCTGCCGCGCGGCCTCTACTTCGACCAGGACTGGGCCGACCTCAAGAAGGTGATGCCTGTGGCCTCGGGCGGCATCCATGCCGGCCAGATGCACCAGCTGATCGATCTCTTCGGCGACGACGTGGTGCTGCAGTTCGGCGGCGGCACCATCGGCCACCCCATGGGCATCCAGGCCGGCGCGGTCGCCAACCGCGTGGCGCTCGAAGCCATGGTGAAGGCGCGCAACGAAGGGCGCGACATCCTGCAGGAGGGCCCGACCATCCTGAAGCAGGCCGCCCAGCACTGCAGCCCGCTCAAGGCCGCGCTCGATACCTGGGGCGAGATCAGCTTCAACTACCAGAGCACCGACAGCAGCGACTACGTCGCAACGCCAGCGATGGCCTGAACTTTCCCTTTGCACACGAGGACCGCACACCATGATGACCAACGCCACCGGCCGCATCACGCAAGGCCAGTTCAGCTTCCTGCCCGACCTCACCGACGCCGAGATCACCGCGCAGATCGAATACGGCCTGCGCCGGGGTTACGCCTGGAGCGTGGAATACACCGACGACCCGCACCCGCGCAACACCTACTGGTCGATGTTCGGCCACCCGATGTTCGACCTGCACGACGCCGCCGGCGTGATGCAGGAGCTGCAGGCCTGCCGCAAGGCGTTCCCGCGCCACTACATCCGCATGATGGCCTTCGACTCGACGCGCAACGTCGAGACCATCGTGATGAGCTTCATCGTCAACCGCCCGGCCAGTGAGCCCGGCTTCATGCTGGAGCGCCAGGAAGTGAACGGCCGCAGCCTGCGCTACACCACGCGCGGCTACGGCACCGATCGCCCCGAAGGCGAGCGGTATCAGTAACCCCCTGCGCCGCTTCGCGTCTTCCCCCTCCGGGGGACCGCACCCACGGCCCGGCAAAGCCGGTTCCGTGGTGCGACTTGACCCAGGTGACCACATCCATGAACTCGACGCTCTACGCCATCCCCGGCAGCACGCCGCCACCGACCGATGCCGCGGTGACCACCGCGGCGGCATCGGTGGTGCCGGCCCCGACACCGACAGAGGCGCCGCGCTCGGTGGGCGCGGTGCTGGCCGAGACCCAGGTCGAAGCCGTGCTGCAGGAGCTGGACGACGAGCTCGTCGGCCTGGCGCCGGTGAAGGCGCGGGTGCGCGACATCGCGGCCCTGCTCGTCATCGACAAGCTGCGCACCGGCCTGGGCCTGCCGTCCGAACCGCCCAGCCTGCACATGTGCTTCTCGGGCAACCCCGGCACCGGCAAGACCACGGTGGCGCTGCGCATGGCGCAGATCCTTCACCGCCTGGGCTACGTGCGCAAGGGCCACCTGGTGGCCGTCACGCGCGACGACCTGGTCGGCCAGTACATCGGCCACACCGCACCCAAGACGCGCGAGGTGCTGAAGAAGGCCATGGGCGGCGTGCTGTTCATCGACGAGGCCTATTACCTCTACCGCCCCGAGAACGAGCGCGACTACGGGCAGGAGGCGATCGAGATCCTGCTGCAGGTGATGGAGAACCACCGCGACGACCTGGTGGTGATCCTCGCGGGCTACGAAGACCGCATGAACACCTTCTTCCAGTCCAACCCCGGCATGCGCTCGCGCATCGCGCACCACCTCACCTTCCCGGACTACAGCGCCGGTGAGCTGATGCAGATCTCGCGCAAGATGCTCGCCGAACAGAACTACCGCTTCAGCCCCGAGGCGGCCGGGGCCTTCGAGCGTTATCTCGGCCTGCGTCTGGAGCAACCGCATTTCGCGAACGCGCGCAGCGTGCGCAACGCGCTCGACCGTGCCCGCCTGCGCCAGGCCAGCCGCCTGTTCTCGCAGCCGCACCGCGAGCTCACGGCCGAAGAGCTCACCACGCTGCAGGCGCCCGACATCCTCGGCAGCCGCCTCTTCACCGGCGAAGGAGAGGCCGATGCTTGAGGCCCTCATCTTCGACGTGGACGGCACGCTGGCCGACACCGAGGCCGCGCACCGCGCCGCCTTCAACGACGCCTTCGCCGAGGTGCGCCTGGACTGGCACTGGGACGACGCCACCTACATCCGCCTGCTCGGCGTCTCGGGTGGCAAGGAACGCATCGCGCACCACTGGCGCATGGTCGAACCCGACGTGGCCGAAGGCGCGGCCATGCAGGCCACGGTCGAACGCGTGCACGCCATCAAGACGCGCCTCTACGAAAGCCGTGTGAGCGGCGGCCAGCTGCCGCTGCGCCCCGGCGTGCTGCGCCTCATGCGCGAGGCCCTGGCCAGCGGCCTGCGCCTGGCCATCGCCACCACCACCACGCCCGCCAACATCGACGCGCTGCTGCGCACGCCGCTCGGGCCGGACTGGAAGCACCACTTCGCCGCCATTGGCGACGCCTCCACCGCCCCGCGCAAGAAGCCCGACCCGCTGGTGTACCAGCAGGTGCTGGCGACCATGGGGCTGCCACCCAGCGCCTGCCTCGCGTTCGAGGACTCCGCCAACGGCCTGCGCGCGGCCACCGCCGCCAGCCTGCAGACCCTGGTGACGCCCACCGTGCACACGGCCGACCACCGCTTCGACGACGCCCTGCTGGTGCTGCCGCACCTGGGCGATGTGGACCTGCCGCTGCCCGGTGGCGTGGCCGGCATGGACCAGCGCTGGGTCACGGTCGATGCGCTGCGCCGCTGGCATGCGGGCAGCACGCTGTTCGAGTCGGCCTGAGCGGCCGCCATCTCTTCCACACACCACAGGTCCCACGATGTCCCGCTCACCCAGGTTCACGCCGCCGCCCGCTTCGACGAAGCTGGCCCCCTCCATCCTCTCGGCCGACTTCGCCCGCCTGGGCGAAGAGGTGCGCGCCATCGAGGCGGCGGGCGCGGACTTCGTGCACTTCGACGTGATGGACAACCACTACGTGCCCAACCTCACCATCGGCCCGCAGGTGTGCGAAGCCATCCGCCCGCACGTGCAGATTCCCATCGACGTGCACCTGATGGTGGAGCCGGTGGACGCGCTGGTGCCGCTGTTCGCCAAGGCCGGTGCGAACTGCATCACCTTCCACCCCGAGGCCTCGCGCCACGTGGACCGCACGCTGCAGCTCATCCGCTCGCACGGCTGCAAGGCCGGCCTGGTGTTCAACCCCGCCACGCCACTGGCCTGGATGGACCACGTGATGGACAAGCTCGACATGGTGCTGCTCATGAGCGTGAACCCGGGCTTTGGCGGGCAGGCTTTCATTCCCGCCACGCTGAACAAGCTGCGCGAGGCGCGCCGCCGCATCGACGCGCACACCGCCACCGGCGGCCAGCCGATCTGGCTGGAGGTGGACGGCGGCGTGAAGCTGGACAACATCGCCCAGATCGTGCAGGCCGGTGCCGACATCTGCGTGGCCGGCAGCGCGGTCTTCGGCGCGCCCGACGCAGGCGGCGGCTACCACGGCGTGATGGGCGCGCTGCGCCAGGCCGCGGCCCGCGCCGATACAGCGGATTCCCACCATTCCAGCAACGCCTCGCGGAGAACACCATGCCACTGACCGGCCGCAAGACCCTCACGCAATACCTGATCGAAGAACGCCGCCGCTTTCCCGAAGCCAGCGGCGATTTCAACGCACTCATCCTCGACGTGGCCATGGCCTGCAAGGCCATCGCGCGAGCGGTGGCCTTCGGCGCACTGGGCGACGTGCTGGGCAACCACGCAGCCGACGCGCAAGGGCAGGGCGGTTCGGTCAACGTGCAGGGCGAGACGCAGAAAAAGCTGGACGTGGTGAGCAACGAATACTTCCTGCGCATCACCGAATGGGGCGGCCACCTCGCCGGCATGGCCTCGGAAGAGATGGACGCGCCGTACCAGATCCCCGAAACCTACCCGCGCGGCAAGTACCTGCTGGTGTTCGACCCGCTCGACGGATCGAGCAACATCGACGTGAACGTGTCGGTGGGCAGCATCTTCTCGGTGCTGCGGGCGCCCGCTGCCGAAGAGCGCGAGGTGACCGAGGCCGACTTCCTGCAACCCGGCACGCAGCAGGTGGCCGCCGGCTACGCGCTCTACGGCCCCACCACCATGCTCGTCATCACCGTGGGCAACGGCGTGGCCGGCTTCACGCTCGACCCGAACCTGGGCGAGTTCATCCTCACGCACCCGGACCTCAGCGTGCCGGCCGACACGCAGGAGTTCGCCATCAACGCCTCCAACAGCCGCTTCTGGGAGGCACCGGTCAAGCGCTACGTGGACGAGTGTCTGGCCGGCAAGACCGGCCCGCGCGGCAAGGACTTCAACATGCGCTGGATCGCCAGCATGGTGGCCGAAGCGCACCGCATCCTCATGCGCGGTGGCGTGTTCCTCTACCCGCGCGACAACAGGCCCCCCCCGAACGGTGCTGCGCACCGCTCCCCCCAGGGGGCTGGCCTGCTTGGGAGCGGCCCGGCGCCGGCCCAGGACGCGACCAATCCCGGCCGCCTGCGCCTGCTCTACGAGGCCAACCCCATCGGTTTCATCATGGAGCAGGCCGGCGGGCGCGCCAGCACCGGGCGCGTGCCCATGCTCGGCGTGCAGCCCGAAGGCCTGCACCAGCGCATCGGCCTGGTGTTCGGCTCGAAGCACGAGGTGGAGCGCATCGAGCGCTACCACGCCGAGCCCGCCCGCAAGGACCTGGACAACCCCCTGTTCCACGAGCGCAGCCTGTTCCGCGTCTAAGAAGGTGCGAATGAACCCGTCATGTCCGCTCGTCCCGCCAAAACGCACCCTCTCGGCGTTGCAAATGCGCGCCGTGGCCCAAGCCACGGCTGTGCTTTGCGCCTTGATAGGGCACGTTGTGGCGACCCGCTCGGCCACGCCGGATCCATTCACACCTTCTAAGCGGCCGCGCCTGCGTTCGCACCGATTCTTCAACTCCACGGGACATCACCATGTCTGAGCGCCACCCCATCATCGCCATCACCGGCTCGTCGGGAGCGGGGACCACCTCGGTCACCCGCACCTTCGAGAACATCTTCCGACGCGAAGGCGTCACCGCCGCCATCATCGAAGGCGACAGCTTCCACCGCCATGACCGCAAGGAGATGAAGCTGCGCCAGGCCGAGGCCGAGCGCGCGGGCAACGGCCACTTCAGCCACTTCGGGCCCGAGAACAACCTGTTCCCCGAACTCGAGGCGCTGTTCGCCAGCTACGGGCGCAGCGGCACCGGCAAGTCGCGCAAGTACCTGCACGACACCGACGAGGCCGCGCCGTACAGGCAGGAGCCCGGCACCTTCACGCCCTGGGAAGACCTGCCCGCCGACACCGACCTGCTGTTCTACGAAGGCCTGCACGGCGCGGTCGTCACGCCCGAGGTGAACATCGCCCAGCACCCCGACCTGCTCATCGGCGTGGTGCCCGTCATCAACCTCGAATGGATCCAGAAGCTCTGGCGCGACAAATCGAAGCGGGGCTACAGCACCGAGGCGGTGACCGACACCATCCTGCGCCGCATGCCCGACTACGTGAACTACATCTGCCCGCAGTTCGCGCACACGCACGTGAACTTCCAGCGCGTGCCCTGTGTGGACACCTCCAACCCCTTCATCGCGCGCGAGATCCCCGCGCCCGACGAAAGCTTCGTCGTGATCCGCTTCGCCAAGCCCAAGGGCATCGACTTCCAGTACCTGCTGAGCATGGTGCACGACTCGTTCATGTCGCGCGCCAACACCATCGTGGTGCCCGGCGGCAAGATGGAACTGGCGATGCAACTCATCTTCACGCCCTTCATCTGGCGGATGATGGAGCGCAAGCAGAGGGCGATGGCATGAGCGCCCGCCAGCAACCCAACCTCGACCTCGCGCGCCGCATGGCGAATGCGATCCGCATGCTCGCGGTGGACGCGGTGGAGGCCGCGAACTCCGGCCACCCCGGCGCGCCCATGGGCATGGCCGACATCGCCGAGGTGCTGTGGAACCGCCACCTGCGCCACAACCCGGCCAACCCCGCCTGGTGCGACCGCGACCGCTTCGTGCTCTCCAACGGCCACGGCTCCATGCTGCTCTACGCGTTGCTGCACCTCACGGGCTACGACCTGTCCATGGACGACCTGCGGCAGTTCCGCCGCCTGCACAGCAAGACCGCCGGCCACCCCGAGGTGGGCGTGACGCCGGGCGTGGAGACCACCACCGGCCCGCTGGGCCAGGGGCTCGCGAACGCCGTGGGCATGGCGCTGGCCGAGAAGCTGCTCGCGCAGGAATTCAACCGCCCCGGCCACGACATCGTCGACCACCACACCTACGTGTTCCTGGGCGATGGCTGCCTGATGGAGGGCATCAGCCACGAGGTGTGCTCGCTCGCCGGTACGCTGCGCCTGTCCAAACTGATCGCGCTGTACGACGACAACGGCATCTCCATCGACGGCCACGTGCAGGGCTGGTTCACCGACGACACGCCGCGCCGCTTCTCCGCCTACGGCTGGCACGTGGTCACGGTGGACGGACACGACCCCAGCCTCATCCACGCCGCGCTGCAGCGCGCACGCAGCGTGGCCGCACAGGCCGAAGGCAAGCCCACGCTGATCTGCTGCAAGACCGTGATCGGCAAGGGCGCGCCCAACAAGCAGGGCAGCCACGACGTGCACGGCGCCGCGCTCGGCGCGGCCGAGGTGCAGGCCACGCGGGAGGCGCTCGGCTGGACGGCCGCACCCTTCGAGATACCCGCCGACATTGCCGCCGCCTGGAACGCCACCGAACGCGGTTGCGCGCAGGAAACGCAATGGCTCCAGCGCCTGGCCGCCTACCGCGAGTCCTTCCCGGCCCAGGCGGCCGAGTTCGAGCGCCGCATGGCCGGCGAGTTGCCCGAGGGGTTCGCCGACAGCCTGCCCGCCCTTGTGGCCGCGCTGGGCCAGCGCAGCGACGCGGTCGCCACGCGCAAGGCCAGCCAGCTCGCGCTCGATGCCATGGCGCCGAAGCTGCCCGAAATCTTCGGCGGCAGCGCCGACCTCACCAGCTCCAACCTCACCAACTTCAAGGGCTGCACCACCGCCGGGCCGAACGCCGCCGGGCGCTTCACCGGCGGCAACCACATGAGCTACGGCGTGCGCGAGTTCGGCATGGCCGCGATCATGAACGGCCTGGCCCTGCACGGCGGCTTCCTGCCCTACGGCGGCACCTTCCTCGCGTTCAGCGACTACAGCCGCAACGCCGTGCGCATGGCCGCGCTGATGAAGCTGCAGGTGGTGCACGTGTTCACGCACGACAGCATCGGCCTGGGCGAGGACGGCCCGACCCACCAGCCGGTGGAACACGTGCCCAGCCTGCGCATCATTCCGGGGCTGGACGTATGGCGGCCTGCCGATGCGCTGGAGACGGCCGTGGCCTGGGCCCATGCGCTGCAGCGGCGCGACGGCCCCACCGCGCTCGCGCTCTCGCGCCAGAACCTGCCGCAGCTCGGCGATGCGTCGCGCGCGGCCGCCATCCAGCGCGGCGGCTACGTGCTCTCCGACATGGAGGACGCGCAGGCCGTGATCATCGCCACCGGCTCCGAAGCCACGCTGGCCATGCAGGCGCAGACCGCGCTCGCGGCCGAGGGCATCGCCACGCGCGTGGTCTCCATGCCCTGCACCCACCTGTTCGACCGGCAGGACACCGCCTGGCAGGACGCCGTGCTGCCCCCCGCGCTGCCCGCCGTGGCGGTGGAGGCCGCGCACCCGGACTTCTGGCGCAAGTTCGTCGGCCGCACCGGCCGCGTGGTGGGCATGGCCACCTTCGGTGAATCGGCCCCCGCGAAAGACCTGTACGCGCATTTCGGCATCACCGCCGCGCGCGTGGCCGACGAGGTGCGCGCACTGGTGCACCCGCGCCCGCGCGTGCGCGCCGGTGCCGACGTGGAGACCGCATGAGCGCCGCGGCCAGCGATTTCGACCTCGTCATGTTCGACCTCGACGGCACGCTGGTCGCCACCGCCGGCGAGATCGGCGACGCCGTCAACGACACGCTGGTGCGCTTCGAGCTGCCGGCCGTGTCGCAGGTGCAGGTGGAGCGCTGGATAGGCCACGGCACGCGCGAGCTGCTGATCCAGGCGCTCGCCTCCGCTGGCAAGACCAGCGCCGACATGGTGCGCACCAGCGCCGCGCTCACGCTCATCGCCACCGAATTCGACCGCGCCTACCAGCGCCGCTGCGGCACGCGCAGCCAGCTCTACCCGCAGGTGCGCGAAACGCTCGTCGCCCTGCGCGAACGCGGCGTGAAGCTCGCGGTGGTGACCAACAAGGAAGGCCGCTACACCGCCACCGTGCTCGACGCGCACCGCCTCACGCCGCTGTTCGACCGTGTGGTCAGCGGCGACAGCCTGTCCACCAAGAAGCCCGACCCGGCCGGCATCCGCAGCTGCCTGGCGCAGTTCGCCACCGTGGCCGAACGCGCGCTGTTCGTGGGCGATTCGTCCATCGACGTGGCCACGGCGCGCAACGCCGGCGTTCGCGTGTGGGCGCTGCCCTATGGCTACAACATGGGCGAGGCCATCACCGCCTGCGATCCCGACCGCGTGATTCCGGATATCTCCGTCCTCCTGAACTGATTTCCCTTCTTCTTCAACGTCATGACACAGACAGCTCCTCTCCGCATCGGCATCAACGGCTTTGGCCGAATCGGGCGCAACGTGCTGCGCAGCGCGATCCAGAACTTCGGGGACATCGAGGTGGTGGCCATCAACGACCTGCTCGAACCCGACTACCTGGCCTACATGCTGCAGTACGACAGCGTGCACGGGCGCTTCAAGGGTGAGGTGAAGGTCGAAGGCAACACCCTGATCGTCAACGGCAAGAAGATCCGCCTGACGCAGGAGCGCGATCCGGCCAACCTGAAGTGGGCCGAAGTGGGCGCCGAGGTGGTGATCGAATCCACCGGCCTGTTCCTGGACAAGGCCACGGCGCAGAAGCACCTGGATGCGGGCGCGAAGAAGGTCATCCTGTCGGCCCCCTCCAAGGACGACACGCCGATGTTCGTCTTCGGGGTGAACGACAAGACGTACAAGGGCGAGGCGATCATCTCCAACGCCAGCTGCACGACGAACTGCCTGGCGCCGATTGCCAAGGTGCTCAACGACAAGTGGGGGATCAAGCGCGGGCTGATGACGACGGTGCACGCGGCCACGGCGACGCAGAAGACGGTGGACGGGCCGAGCAACAAGGACTGGCGCGGCGGTCGTGGGATCCTGGAGAACATCATCCCCAGCAGCACAGGCGCGGCCAAGGCGGTGGGGGTGGTGATCCCCGAGCTGAACAAGAAGCTGACCGGGATGAGCTTCCGGGTGCCCACGAGCGATGTGTCGGTGGTGGACCTGACGGTGGAGCTCAACAGCGAGGCGAGCTACGAGGAGATCTGCGCGGAGATGAAGGCGCAGAGCGAGGGTGCGCTCAAGGGGGTGCTGGGCTACACGACGGACAAGGTGGTGGCGACCGACTTCCGCGGGGACACGCGCACGTCGATCTTCGATGCGGACGCGGGGATTGCGCTGGACAAGACCTTCATCAAGGTGGTGAGCTGGTACGACAACGAGTGGGGCTACTCCAACAAGTGCCTCGAGATGGTGCGTGTGATGGGTCGTGTGAAATGAGGGCACTGCGCTTCACCGACATCTGCGCGAACGGCTTCGCGAAGGACAAGCGTGTCTTCATCCGCGCGGACCTCAACGTGCCGCAGGACGAGACGGGCCGCATCACGGAAGACACCCGCATCCGTGCGAGCATCCCCGCGATCCGCATGGCGCTGGAGGCCGGCGCGGCGGTCATGGTCACCAGCCACCTGGGCCGGCCCACCGAAGGCGCCTTCAAGCCCGAAGACTCCCTGGCCCCCGTGGCCGCGCGCCTGGGCGAACTCATGGACCGGCCCGTGCGCCTGGTGAGCAACTGGGTCGACGGCGACTTCTCGGTGGCCCCCGGCGAGGTCGTGCTGCTGGAGAACTGCCGCCTGAACGTGGGCGAGAAGAAGAACAGCCCCGAACTGGCGAAGAAGCTCGGGGCCCTGTGCGACATCTTCGTGCACGACGCCTTCGGCACCGCGCACCGCGCTGAAGGCACCACCTACGGCATCGCCGAGACCGCCCCCATCGCCTCGGCCGGCCCGCTGCTGGCGGCCGAGATGGATGCGATTGCCAAAGCCCTGGCCGCCCCCAAACGGCCATTGGTGGCGATCGTGGCTGGCAGCAAGGTCAGCACCAAGCTGACCATCCTGCAGAGCCTGGCGAAGAACGTGGACCACCTGATCGTCGGTGGTGGCATCGCCAACACCTTCATGCTGGCCGCGGGCCTGAAGATCGGCAAGAGCCTGGCCGAGCCGGACCTGGTGGACCAGGCCAAGGCGGTGATCGAGGCGATGAAGGCGCGGGGGGCGGAGGTGCCGATCCCCACCGACGTGGTGACGGCCAAAAGCTTCAGCGCGGACGCGCCGGCCACCACGAAGCTGGCCACCGAGGTGGATGACGACGACCTGATCCTGGACATCGGGCCGCAGACGGCGGCGAAGCTGGCCGAACAACTCATGAAGGCGGGCACGATCGTGTGGAACGGGCCGGTGGGGGTGTTCGAGTTCGCGGCGTTCGAGGGTGGCACGAAGGCCATCGCGCAGGCGATTGCGAAGAGCAGCGCGTTCAGCATCGCGGGGGGCGGGGACACGCTGGCGGCCATTGCGAAGTACGGCATCGAGCAGGAGGTGGGCTACATCTCCACGGGCGGTGGTGCTTTCCTCGAGGTGCTTGAAGGCAAGACCTTGCCCGCGTTCGAAATCCTGGAACGCAGGGCCACATGAACTCCCACGCTCCGCCGCTGCGCGGGTCGCTGCCCCCCGAGGGGGCCGAGCCGGCCTTGGGAGCGGCCCGGCGGCCGGCTCGCTGATTCCCTTTTTCATTTCAACAGGAGATTTCCATGGCCCTCGTTTCCCTCCGCCAGGTGCTGGACCACGCCGCCGAACACGGCTACGGCGTGCCGGCCTTCAACGTCAACAACCTCGAACAGATCCTTGCCATCATGGAAGCCGCGCAGGAGACCGACAGCCCGGTGATCCTGCAGGCCTCGGCCGGTGCGCGCAAGTACGCGGGCGAGGCCTACCTGCGCCACATGGTGCTGGCGGCGGTGGAGGCGCACCCCGATCTGCCCGTGGTGCTGCACCAGGACCACGGCGCCACGCCGGCGGTGTGCATGCAGTCGATCCGCTCCGGCTTCACCAGCGTGATGATGGACGGCTCGCTGCGCGAGGACGGCAAGACGCCGGCCAGCTACGACTACAACCTCGCCGTCACGCGCCGCGTGTGCGACATGGCGCATGCCGTGGGCGTGTCGGTGGAAGGTGAGCTCGGTTGCCTGGGCTCGCTGGAGACCGGCGAAGCCGGCGAGGAAGACGGCGTGGGCGCGGCCGGCAAGCTCACGCACGACATGATGCTCACCGACCCCGACCAGGCCGAGGACTTCGTGCGCCGCACCGGCGTGGACGCGCTGGCGATTGCCATCGGCACCAGCCACGGCGCCTACAAGTTCACGCGCCAGCCCACCGGCGACATCCTCGCCATCGACCGCATCGCCGCCATCCACGCCAGGGTGCCCAACACGCACCTCGTGATGCACGGCAGCTCCAGCGTGCCGCAGGAGTGGCTGGCCATCATCCGCGAGCACGGCGGCGACATCAAGGAAACCTACGGCGTGCCGGTGGAGGAGATCCGGCGCGGCATCCGGAACGGTGTGCGCAAGGTCAACATCGACACCGACATCCGCCTGGCCATGACCGGCGCCATGCGCCAGACCTTCGCGAAGGAGCGCAGCGAGTTCGACCCGCGCAAGGCGCTGCTCGCCGCGAAGAAGGCCGCGCGTGCCGTGTGCCGCGAACGCTTCGAGGCCTTCGGCAGCGCTGGCCAGGCCGGGAAGATGAAGCCGGTGCCGCTGGAGGCGATGGCCGACAGCTACGCCTGAACCGGCACGGCTCCGATGACGCATCGGATGCGACCAGTCATCGGTTGAAACGACCGCCGGGCGGACACCGGTGGTTACAGTGCCCGCTCGGTTGCACGGCGGGTTGTGGGTCTGGATCCTCTGGGGAGTGATGCAAGGCAAGTGAAGCTGCTCTGGCGTGTGAAGTTCTTTCAACGCACCTCGAGTTCCACTGCCATGCACCCCCCGCCGTTCCGGCCCGCCTCACGGGTGGCCACCGTTGTCCTTGCCCTTGCCCTGACCGCCTGCGGTGGCTCACCGTCGCCTTCCGAGCCACCCGCGCCGCCACCGGGCCCCACGGCCCCCGGTGCCATGGCGCAGGCACCGACCGTGGCCTACCAGGCCAAGCGCTTCGACTTTTCCTGGCCCGCCGAGCCGCTGGCCACGTACTACCAGGTGGGCGTGGCGACCAGCACATCCGCGCGCACCGTGCTGGCCGACAACCTCACCGGCCTCCACCACGCGGTGGCGGACATCGATCTGGTCGATCACGACCTCACTACGGACTACGCGGTGCGCGCGTGCAACGCAACGGGCTGCGGCGACTGGTCGCCGACCCGCCTGCCGGATGCGAACCAGGCCATCGGCTATTTCAAACCGATGGTGCCGGGTGTCTTGAGCTTCGGGCGGATCAACAAGCTCGCGCCGGATGGGCGGACACTGGCCGTCCAGGCCGGTGCACAAAGCCTGCAGCTGTTCACCCGGGACGTCACCGGCTGGCGACACCAGCAGACCCTGACCCGCCCTGAGATGCGAGGCGTCGGGTCGATCGCGTTCTCCGGCGAAGGCACACTGCTGTGGGGCGGCTACCACTCGGGCAGCATCGGTGGCGTGGAAGATCCCGGCGAGGTGTTCGCCTACCGCTTCGATGGCAGCGCCTGGGTGCAGCAGCAGCAGATCGACTATCCCGGCCCGGCCGTGGGAACGAAGCTGGCCTTCGGCGGTGGTGTGGCCCTGTCCCTGGACGGCAGAATCGCGCTCGTCTCGGCGATCGGCAGCGTCCTCAATGGCGGTGTTCCCGGCAAGGTCTACGTCTACCGGCGCGACGACACCACAGGCTGGGGCCTGGTGGCCACGCTGGCGCCGGCCTTCGAGCAACCGACGGCCCTGTTTGGCGGTTGGCTCGCGATCTCCGCGGATGCGTCGACCATTGCGGCCACGAGCGTCTACCACCCGAGCGGCTCGGCCCTCGACGAGTCCGATACGTCCAGCCCGAGTTCCGGCGCGGCGCATGTGTTCAGGCGGGTCGGCGGCACCGACAACTGGGTGCAGACGGCGTACCTCAAGGAGCCGGTGATCGCCGCCAGCTCCAACTTCGGTTCCGCGCTGGCGTTGTCCGGTGACGGCTCCACGCTGGCCATTGGTGCCCGGAATTCGCAGGTGGCCTATGTGTACCAGGGTGCGAACGGCGTGTATGGAACACCCCAGACCCTCGCGTACGCGCCGTCCGCCGCGCGGTTCGGCTACGACCTCGCCATGACGAACGATGCGAGCCGCCTGGTTCTCGCCGACATGAATTCGGGCGACCTGTCCGCCGGGCTGGGCCACACCCCGGTGGCGGCCGGTGTCACCTGGGTCGGCGCGGCCTATGTCTTCACCCTGCAAGGCGGCAGTTACCAGTTCGGCAGCTACCTGAAGGCCCCGAATCCGCGGATCAACAGCTACTTCGGACTGTTCATGTCCGTGGCCGGCGAGGAGGGCAGTGTGGCCATCGGCTCGCCCAGCGAGTCGAGTGGCGCGACCGGCGTTGGCGGCGACTGGTCGGACACCAGTGGCACCAACAGCGGCGCGTTGTACCTCTACTGAATCGCCGTCCGGCCCTGGCTCAGGGCTCGATCACCACCAGGTTGTAGGGCCGCGCGCCCACGTAGAACGGGCTGCCCGGCGTGGCGGTGAGCGAACCGTTGCCGGCGTCGATGTCGGCGATGTGGAACGTGATGGTGTGGAAGTCGGACGAGTACAGGCGCGTGCCGCTGGCGTTGGTGGTCACGTACTCGGTGCGGATGTTGTTGGGTTGCGAGGCCTGCTCGGTCAGCGCGCCGCTTGCCGTGTCGATGTCGTACAGCCGGATGCCCTGGTTGGTGCCCAGGTAGCCCACCGTGCCCGCCCCGTTGGTGGTGAAGGACTTCCACTCCCACGTACTGGAGGCGGTGGTGTAACCGCCGGGCATCAGGTCGGTCAGTGCGCCGGTGGTCGGGTCGATGCGGTACACGTTCAGGCGCGCCTGCCAGCCGGTCACATAGAGGAAGTCGCCCGAGGGGTGCATGGCGATGCCGTAGCCCTGGCCACCGTTGGTCCAGGGACTGCCGGCCACCGGGGTGAGCGCGCCGGTGGCGGTGTTGATGCTGAAGCCCGAAACGTCCATGCCGTTCTGGTTGGTCACATACAGGTGGTGGCTGTCGGGCGTGATGGCGATCTTGGTGGGGATGTTGCCGGCCGCAAACGGGCTGCCCGCCACCTCGGTGAGCACGCCGGTGGTGGCGTCGATGCTGTAGGCGCTGACGCTGCTGCCCTGGCTGTTGGCCACGTAGCCGAAGCGGCCATCGGGGCTGATCTCCATCGACATGGGGCCCGTGCCCGTGGCGACCGGCCCACCGGGCAACGCCGTGAGCTCACCGGTGGTGGCATTCACGCTGTAGCCCGATACGGTGTTGCTGGCCAGGTTGGTGGTGTAGATGAACCGGTGGTCCGGCGTCTTCGCGATCCAGCGGTTGTTGTCGCCGGCCGGGTAGGGCGAGCCCGGCAGGTCGGTGCGCGCGCCGGTGGTGCGGTCGATGCGGTAGCCCAGCACGCGGTCGTTGCCGTAGTCGGGGATGTAGACCCAGGACACGGCGGCTGTCGCCACGCAGCTCACGGCAACGTTGGTGACGTTCGCGCTGGCGATGGTTCCGCTGCCGTTCGCGATGCTGCAGACATGGCCGGGCGGCTGCGTGAACAACGTCACGTTGTAGGTGGCCTGGTCGGCCACAGACGTGGCGAACGTGAAGGCGCCGTTGGCCGTGATGTTGAGCGCATCCGCGCCGTTGTTCTGCAGGATCAGCTGGCCCGAACCCAGGCCGCTGACCGTGCCGCCCACGGTGTGGGTGACGGCGGGCGTGACCGGCGGTGTGCCCGGGGCCGGCGGTATGACAGGCGTCGGCGTGACGACGGGTGCGGGGGGTGTGCTGGTGGTGGGGGCGTCGGAATGGCTGGAGCCGCCGCAGGCGGTCAGCAGCATCAGCGAAGCGCCCAGGGCCAGGGCCGGGAGGGAGCGGCGAACGAATCGGGGAGCAATGGTTGTGGGCATGCGCCGGGACGACAGTGGTGGATCGGAATCCTCACTATCGGAACCGTAGCGCGATCACTTGAATTTTTCTGCTGGATGACAGGGCGCGCCACCCACCGCCGGTCACGCCAGTGGCAACTCCAGCACGAACTCCGCACCACCGCCGTCCACGTTGTGCGCGCCCAGCCGCCCGCCGTGCTGCTCCACGATGCCGTAGCTGATCGACAGGCCCAGGCCCGTGCCTTTGCCCACCGGCTTGGTGGTGAAGAAGGGGTCGAAGATGCGCAGCAGGTGCTCGGGCGGAATGCCGGGGCCGTTGTCGCGCAGGGCCACGCGGGCCATGCCGTCCCCGCGTTCCAGCGACACGCGGATGCGCGGCGCGTCGAGGTGGCTCACGGCATCGAAGCCGTTCTGCAGCAGGTTCATCATCACCTGCTGCAGCTGGCCGGCGCTGCCCATCACCGTGACCGGTTCGCCGGCTGCCCACTGCACCTCCACCGGGGTCGCCCGACCCTTCTGCACCCAGTGGATCGCCCGATCGATCACCTCCACCAGGTTCACCGGCTTGCGCTCTTCCGGGTCCATGGCCGAAAAGCGCTTGAGCCCGTGCACGATGTCGGCCGTGCGCTGCGCGCCTTCGAGAGTGCCTTCGATCAGCGAGGGCAGGTCGGCCAGCAGGTGTTCGATGCGCAGCCTGCGGCGCATCTCGGCCAGCACGGCCTCGGGTTCGTTCGCGTGCATCGCGGCGATGTAGGTGCGCAGCCGGTCGCTGTACTTGCTGAGCGCGTGCACGTTGCCCAGCACGAAGCTGATCGGGTTGTTGAGTTCGTGTGCCACGCCGGCCACCAGCTGGCCCAGTGAGGCCATCTTTTCCGAATGCAGCAGCTGCTGCTGCGTGCGCTTGAGCGCCTCGTGCGCGGCGCGCATCTCGTGGTACGCGCGCTTGAGCTCGGCCGTGGGCCGGCCCACCCACACGGTGCCCACGCGCCGGCCCTTGTCGCCGATGCGCGGCGTGCAGTTCGCGTCCACCGACACGGACTGGCCCGCGCGGTCCAGCAGGTTGAGTTCAATGCCCTCGCCCGCGCGCGGCGCGTCGGCCTTCTCCATCGCGGCGCGCGCCAGGTTGCGGCTCTGCTCGTCGGCCAGCAGGGCGTGGAGCGGTGTGCCGCTCAGCTGTTCTTCCGGGCGCCCGGTGAGCTCGCACAGCGCGGCGTTCGCCTGTTCGATCACGCCGTTCTCGTCGCACACCACCAGCACGTCCGACATCGAGGTCAGCACGCTGAAGATGAACTGCTGCGACTGTTCGAGCTCGGCGTTCTTCTTCTCCAGCTCCACCTCGTCGTCGATCAGCCGCGTGTACACCTCGTCCATCTTCTGGATGACGTCCATCCAGGTGGACTCGTCCACGCCCTCCATGGGGCCGGAGGGCAGCGGGCTGCGGGGACGCTCTGTGCTCATGGGAATGTCCGGCGAGACGCGCAACCGTCCAGAGGCATCCAGGGTCCGGCTCCGCCGGCCCGAGATGCCGTCCCCCCTCGAAGCGCCGAAGGCGCGCCGTAGAGGGGGGAAGCCGCGCAGCGGCGCAGGGGGGTGTTCATATCTAGTGCACCGTGCAGACCATGCAGGGGTCGAACGAGCGCACGATGTGCTGCACCGCCACCGGTGTCTTCTCGCCCTCGCGCACCGGCGCGTTCACCAGCGCCTGTTCGAGCGCGCCCGGCGTGCCGGCCGCGTCACGGGGTGAGAAGTTCCAGCTCGTGGGCGCGACGATCTGGTAGTTGGCGATGCGGCCGTTGCGCACCACCACCCAGTGGCCCAGGCTGCCGCGCGCGGCCTCCGACAGGCCGATGCCGCTGCCCTCGTCGGGCAGGTGGGACGGCACGCAGAACGGCTCGGTGGGTTGCAGCGCGCGCAGCCAGTCTTCCATCATCGGCACCACGCGCGCGAGTTCGAGAGAGCGCGCGAGCACGCGGGTGTACACGTTGCCGCCGTGCCGCGCCACCGCGTCGCGCACCAGCGGCTGGCCCGAGGCGAGCTGGCGCGCGATCGCGCCGGTCTCCACCACCTCGCCCGCCAGGCGCGGCGCCTTGTTCCAGGTGTAGCCACGCGCCTTGTCGGGGTCGGGCCGGGTCTGGCCCTGCAGCGGGTGCAGCGGGCCCGGGCCATCGGCCAGCCAGGCGTGCGTGGCGTCTTCGGTGATGGCGGCCGCGTCCACCGCGTCGAGCCGCGCGGCGTCGGCGCGCCACACGCCGCCGGGCAGCGCGTGGCCACCATCGGGTTGCGCGTAGGCGCCGTAACTCAGGTAGCGGCCCGGGCCGGGGCCGAGCAACTGCAGCTTCAGGTCGTGCACCAGCGTGAGGAAGAAGCGCAGGTCGCCGCCCAGGGGGGCCTGCGCGTGCCAGGCCCACAGCGCGTCCTCGCTGTCCAGGCTGGTGACGGCCTCCAGCGGCGCGGCGAACAGCTGGCGTTCGAGGAAGGCGCGGAACTCGCGCACGCGCGCGAGCAGGCGCACGCGCTCGGCCGCGTCGATGGGGCGCGTGCTGCCGCCCGGCTCGATGGACTGCGTGTGCGGCCATTTGCCGCCCAGCGTGCCCAGCAGCGTGAACCAGCGCTGGCGCGCCGCCGTGGCCGCGCGCACCTGCTCGCCGTGGTTCGGTGCGAAGCGGCGCACCGCCTCGGCGTGCCAGGCGTGGCCGGCGTACACCGGGCGCGCGAAGTCCGGCATGAAGAACAGGTAGAAGTGCGTGAGGTGGTCGGCCAGGTTCTCGGTCGCCAGGATCACGTTGCTCGCGTGCTGCCCGTTGGCCGGCATCGCGATGCCACCCAGGTGCGCCAGCGCGCGCGCCGACGCGACCGACTGCGACACCGAGCAGATGCCGCAGATGCGCGGCACGTACACCAGCGCGTCGTGCGGCGCCTTGCCCTGCAGGATCTGCTCGAAGCCGCGGTACATGGTGGCGTTGACCTGCGCCGAGGCCACGCGGTCGCCCTGCACGTCGAGCTGCACCTCGAGGTCGCCTTCGACGCGGTTGAACGGTCCGACGACAAGACGTGCCCCCACGTTCGCCGCTGCGCGGACTTCACTGCCCCCCAAGGGGGCGCTCGCGCCTTGGGGCGGCCCGGCGTCGCTCGGTCGGCTCATTTCAGCCTTGTCTTGCGCACGGCGGGCTTCACGACGAGGTGATCCGCCACCGCGTTCTGCTTCACGCGTTTGGGCGTGGCGCTCTTGGAGAGCGACGCCAGCGCGACGAACCAGGCCTTGGGCATGTCGGTCGGCAGGCCGATGGGAATGCCGGCGAGCTTGGGCGTTTCGTGGAACGGGTGGCCGGGTTCCTGAAAGCCGGGTTCGGTGCAGGCGATGCAGGCATAGCCACCGCGCGTGCACGAGCCTTCGCCGTTCCACAGCCGCGTGTTGCAGTCCGCGTGCACCTGCGTGCCCTTGCAGCCCATGTGTTCCATCATGCAGCCCAGGTCCGACGGCTTCTCCGCACTCGCCTTGAACTCGTAGTACTCGTTGCGCGTGCAGCCGTGGTGCACCAGCTGGTCGGCGTAGAAGCGCGGGCGGTTGAGCGGGTCGAGCTCGTCGGCGCCGAAGCTGTCGGCGGCCAGCGCCATCAGCGTGTCGATCACCCAGCTCGGGTGCGTGGGGCAGCCGGCGATGTTGATCACCGGCAGGCCGCTGGCCGAGCGGAACGCCGCACCGAGCAGGCCGCCCGGGTGGTCGTCCTCGTATTGCAGGCCGCAGGCGTCGGTGGGGTTGTCGCCGCCGGCGGTGATGCCGCCCCAGGCCGCGCAGCTGCCCACCGCCACCACGTGCTTCGCGCGCGCGCTCAGGCGGCGCACCCAGTCGATCATGGGCAGCTGCGTGCCGGCCAGCATGTGGAAGCGGCCGGTGCCGTTCGGGCCGCGCAGCAGCGAGCCTTCCACGCACAGCGCATCGAGCCGCGTGCGGCCTTCCAGCACGTCGTCGAGCAGGTCCAGCAGTTCGTCGCCACTCTCCATCGAGAGCGAGGGGTGCCACAGCAGGTTCACGCCCGCGTCGCGCAGGTGGCCCTGGAAGTCGGTCGTGTCCGCGCACAGCAGCGACATGCTGCAGCCGCCGCAACCACCGCTTTGCAACCACAGGACATTCAAGGCCATGTCAACCCTCCGGCGAGAAGTGTCTTGTACCAGGAACACCGCGGATCGGGCTTTGCCTGGCCGCAGGTGTTGCCCCCTTGAGGGGGGATGCGGCTACACGCAGTGAGCAAGCGACGGGGGTGGTCATCACTTCTCCAGTCCGAGGCGTTGCATCTTGCCGCGCAGGCCGACGCGAGAGAGGCCGAGCTCCTGCGCCACGCGCGTCTTGTTCCAGCGGTGGCGCTGCAGCGTCTCGCGCAGCACCATGGCCTCGATCACGTCCAGCCGTTCGGCCAGCGTGCCGCTGGTGGGCAGGGCGGCCAGCAGGTCTTCGCCGCCCTTGCCGTGGCCCTGCAGCACGCGCGCGGAGAACGACGCGGCTTCCAGCTCGCGCCCGTCCTGCAGTGCCAGGGCGCGCGCGATCTCGTTGCGCAGCTCGCGGATGTTGCCGGGCCAGGGGTAGGCGAGCAGGCAGGCCAATGTGGCGTCGGGCAGCGCGGCGCCCGGGTGGCCCAGCTCGGTGGCCACGTCCTGCACCAGCTGGCGCGCAATGGGGGGGATGTCGGCCGCCCGTTCGCGCAGCGGTGGCACGGTGAGTGTGACGCCGGCCAGCCGGTAATACAGGTCTTCGCGGAACAGGCCGTCGCGCACGCGCTGCTCCAGGTCGCGGTGGGTGGCGGCAATCACGCGCACATCCACCGGCACCGGGCGCGCACCGCCCACGGGCCGCACCTCGCCTTCCTGCAGCACGCGCAGCAGCTTCACCTGGAACGCGGGCGAGGTCTCGCCGATCTCGTCCAGGAACACGGTGCCGCCGTGCGCGCGCTGGAACAGGCCCGGGTGGTCTTCGTAGGCGCCGGTGAAGGCGCCGCGCTTGTGGCCGAACAGCTCGGACTCGAGCAGCGTGTCGGGAATCGCCGCGCAGTTCTCCACCACGAAGGGGCCGGTCAGGCGCGGCGAGGCGTAGTGGATCGCGCGCGCCAGCAGCTCCTTGCCGGTGCCCGATTCGCCGAGCACAAGCACCGCGATGTCGTAGCGCGCCACGCGCGCCGCCATCGCCGAGACGGCATCGAGCGGGCTGCCCGGCGCACGCACGATGCGGTCGAAGCCGAAGCTGGCCCGCGCGCGGTCGATCTGCGTGGCGGTGCGCTGGCGCAGCACACCGGTGCTGGTGCGCAGCTCCAGGTCGAGCCGGCTGGTCTGGCGCTGCAGCGACTGCGCCTCCACCGCGTTGCGCACCGAGTCCAGCAGGTGGTCGGGCGCCCAGGGCTTGAGGATGTACTGGTAGATGCCGGCCTCGTTGATGCCGGCGATGATGTCCTCGCTGTCGGTGTAGCCCGAGATCACGATGCGCACCGCCTCGGGCCAGCGTTCGCGCACCTCCTTGAGGAAGGCCACGCCGGTGATGCCGGGCATGCGCTGGTCGCACAGGATCACGCTCACCGGCTGGCGCTCCAGCAGGCCGCGCGCCTCGTCGGCGCTGCTGGCAGTGAACACGGTGAAGTCCTCGTCCAGCGTGCGGCGCATCGCGTCCTGCGAGCGCACCTCGTCGTCCACCACCAGCACGGTGGGCAGGGCTTCGGTGGGCAAGGGCGCGTTCATCGGTGCAGGGCCAGATGCCGGGGCGTCCACGCGTGCGGCACCTTGTGCACGAAGTGGTGGCGCGCCACGTGGTAGCTGGGATCGAAGCCGTAGAAATTGCGGTGCATGCGCGCGAGTTCCTGTTCGCGGTGGTGGGCCAGCGGGCGTCGGGCTTCGTCGCGTTCGCGTGCGGCCTGTCGCGCCATCAGCCGGTCCGGCAGATTGTAGGAGGCGGCCATCGCCAGTGCACGCTCCAGGCAGCGGCCCTCGAAGCCCTCGCGGGCGGCCTCGTCGCAATGGTCGATCAGGCCCATCGCGGCGGCCTCGCGCGCCAGCAGGGGAAGTCGGCGCGCCATCAGGTCCTTTGCGCCGGCCTCGCCCAGGCGGCGCGGCAGCAGGTAGGTCCAGTATTCCGATCCGTAGAGGTTGCCCATGTTCTTGTAGTGCGGGTTGAGCACCACGCCACCGTGTGCCCACACCTCGTCGGCCGCGAGCGCCAGGAACGCCCCGCCCGCGCCCGCGTTGCCGCGCAGCACGCTCACGGTGAGGCGATCCGGTGTCTCGATCACGGCGAGCGCCGCGTCGTTCATGGCCTGGATGTTGCGCCACGACTCGTCGGCCGCGCTGTCGCCGCTGCGGTGCGCGGCCGCCTCGATGCGGTTGAGATCGATGCCGTTGCTGAAGAAATCTTCCCCGCCGAGCAGCAACAGCACGCGGGTGGGACGGTCGCGCAGCGAAACCAGCGCCTCGCGCAGGCGTTCGCAGCGCGCGGTGGACATGGCGCCGTTGTGGAAGTCGAAGCGCAGGCAGCCCACGCGCGCGCCATCCAGGCCGTGTTCGGTGTAGCGCAGCTCGCCCCATTCGCTGTCGGGCCGCTGCAGCGGCACGGGCAGGCGGGGCAGGGCGGCGGCTTCGGTGGCGAAGGCCTCGGCCGCCACCTGCTTGAACCCGGGTGCGCCCTCGGCCACACGGCGCGCCTGGCCGATCCACACGCCACCGTCGCGCGTGCGGCGCAACAGTGCGCCATCGCGCACCGCCAGCACCTCGCCCGGTGCGGCGTGCGCAAAGCCGGCCATCACCGCCGCGCTCGCGGCGTGGCCGTCGCCCAGGTGGCAGGCGTGCCCCCAGAGCGCATCGAGCACGCCGGGCTGACCGTCGGCGCAGCGCAACCGCGCCAGCACCTCGGCGGTGGTGTGGCGGCTCCAGTCGATGGCGCGGTCGGCCTGCCGCATCGCGGACCGCCATTGCGCGGCCGGCGGGGCATCGCCCTGGCGTTCCCCGCGCTCGAAACGCTGCAGGGCGGCGAGCGTCGCCTGCAGCGCGGCCTGCGTCACCTCGCGCCGGTACAGGCTGCCTTTGCTCGCCTCGCGCAGGGGGAACACGGCGTGTGCCCACACCGGGCCGGCGTCGAAATCGGCGTTGGCCTGCAGCACCGTCACGCCCCATTCGCGTTCGCCGCGCAGCACCGCCCAGTCCAGCGCCGAAGGGCCCTGGTCACCCGGCGGCCCGGGGTGGACGACGAGGCAGGTGAGCGCCTGCCACACGCTGGCCGGTATGCGGCGCTTGAGAAAAGGCGCGAGCAGCAGGTCGGGCCGGAACAGCGCCACCGCCTCTTCGGTCACGCGGTCGTTGATGTCCAGTTCCACGCTCACGGTGTGGCCGCGCGCGCGCAACTCGGCGAACAGGCGCTGCGTGAGGCTGTTGAAGCTGTGGCACAGCAACAGGATGCGCAGGCCGCCCGCCGGGGTGTTCATGGGCCTGGCCGCAGCCCCTGCAGTTCGCGCGCGGCGTGCCTGCGGCCCATGTGGGCGGCCAGCCGCGACTCGATGCCATCCAGCGCGGCGTTGAACGCGGCCACCGTGTGCGCGTCGCGCAGCGGTTGCACCACGGCCGGCGTATCGGCGCCGAAGTGCACGGCCAGCCGCGCCAGCGCCTTCCGGCACAACGCGTCGTGCACCGTGGCCGGCAAGGCCGTGGCCGTGGGGGGTGGCGCGGGGGGCGGCGCGGGGGGCGGCGCGGGCGCGGGCACCGGTTCGATCAGCCCCAGCGCCAGCAGCGCCTGCATCTGTTCGCGCACCTGCGGCACGCCACGCGAGGCCAGGGCGCTCACGGTGTCGCTGCCGTTCACCATGATCAGCACCGAGCGCATGGCGGCCGGCACGCGGTCCGAACGCTGCACGACCTCGGCGCGCCCGCGCGCGGTTTTCTGGAACACGGTATTGGGCATCAACTTCCCCTTCCGGCGTGAGATGTCCCCTCCAGGGACACCGAGGGTCCGGCTTCGCCGGCCCCAGGGTGTCGCCCCCCCGGGGGGAGGCGCCAAAGGCGACGCAGGCGGGTCAACATATCCGCGGCAGTTGCTCACCGCTGAGCCAGTCCACCACGCGCCGCCCGCCGAAGCGCGTGGCCATCTGCACGAAGTGGTGCGGGTCGGTGGTCACCTCGCCGATGCGCGCGGCCTCGGCGCCCAGCGGGTGCGCGCGCATGGCGGCCAGCACGGCGTCGGCCGCTTCGGGCGCGCACACGGCGACCAGCTTGCCTTCGTTGGCCACGTACAGCGGGTCCAGCCCGAGCAGTTCGCAGGCCGCGTCCACCTGCGGCCGCACCGGGATGGCGGCCTCCTGCAGCAGCATGCCCACGCCCGACTGTTTCGCGATCTCGTTGAGCGTGGTGGCCAGGCCGCCGCGCGTGGGGTCGCGCAGCACGCGCACCGCGCCGGGCGCCGCGTGCAGCATGGCGGCCACCAGGGTGTGCAGCGCGGCGGTGTCGCTCTCGATGGTGGTTTCGAACGCGAGCGACTCGCGCTGCGAAAGCACGGCCACGCCGTGGTCGCCAATGGGGCCGGAGAGCAGCAGCACGTCACCCGCGCGCGCGTTGCACCCGGCGATGTCCACCCCCGGTGGCACCACGCCCACGCCGGTGGTGCTGATGAACACACCGTCGCCCTTGCCCTTCTCCACCACCTTGGTGTCGCCGGTGACGATGGGCACGCCGGCGGCGCGCGCGGCCGCCGCCATGGAGCGCACGATGCGCTGCAGCTCGATCAGCGGAAAACCTTCCTCCAGGATGAAGCTCGCGCTCAGCCACAGCGGCGTGGCGCCCGACATGGCCACGTCGTTCACCGTGCCGTGCACCGAGAGGCAGCCCACGTCGCCACCGGGAAAGAAGAGCGGCGACACCACATGGCCGTCGGTGGCCATCACCAGCCGGCCTTCCCCGGCCGGGAAGCTGGGCAGCGGCAGGCGCGCGCCGTCGTCGCCCTGGCGCAGGTACGGGTTGTCGAAGGCAGCGAGAAACAGCTCCTCGATCAGCTGCGCCGCAGCCTTACCACCGGCGCCGTGGCCCATGTCCACGCGGCCGTGCTTGATGTCGAGCGGGCGTGTGTAGTCTTTTTTCATTTCAGCTTTCCAATGCCTCCGGAGCGCCTCCCAGGGGCACCGAGGAACCGGCTTCGCCGGGCCTCAGGTGCCGTCCCCCTCCCGCCGAAGGCGAGAGAGGGGGAAGCCGCGAAGCGGCGCAGGGGGTGATCTCCTGGACATCCCGGAAGCGCCCGTAGGTGTAGTGCGCCGCGCAGGCGCCCTCGCTCGACACCATGCACGAGCCCACCGGGTTCTCGGGTGTGCACACGGTGCCGAAGATCTTGCAGTCGGTCGGCCGCTTCACGCCGCGCAGGATCGCGCCGCACTCGCAGGCCTTGTTGTCGGCCACGGGCCTGTAGTTCAGCCCGAAGCGGCGCTCGGCATCGAAGTCGGCGTAGGCCTCGCGGATCTTCAGCGCGCTGTACGGCACCTCGCCCAGGCCGCGCCATTCGAAGCTGGGTCGCAGCTCGAACACCTCGGACACCATGGCCTGCGCCTTCAGGTTGCCTTCGGAGGTGACGGCGCGCTTGAACTGGTTCTCCACCAGCGCGCGGCCCTCGTTCACCTGGCGCACCAGCATCAGGATGGCCTGCATCACATCCAGCGGCTCGAAGCCCGCGATGACGACCGGCTTGCGGTACTCCTCGGCGAAGTGCTCGTAGGGGCCGGAGCCGATCACGATGCTCACGTGCGCGGGGCCGACGAAACCATCGATGGGCACCGTGCCGTAGTCGCGCACCTCGGGCGATTCGAGGATGTGCGTGATCGCTGACGGTGTGAGCACGTGGCAGCACAGCACGCTGAAGTTGGTGAGGCCTTCGCGCTTCGCGAGCTGCAGCGTGAGCGCGGTGGGCGGCGTGGTGGTCTCGAAGCCGATGGCGAAGAAGACCACCTCGCGTTGCGGGTTCTGGCGCGCGATGGTCAGCGCGTCGGCGGCGGAATACACCATGCGGATGTCGCCGCCGCGCGCCTTGGCTCGAATGAGAGACAGGCTTTCCGATGCCGGCACGCGCATGGTGTCGCCGTAGGTGCAGACGATGGCGCCCTGCGCGAGCGCGAGGCCGATGGCCTGGTCGATGCGGCCGATGGGCAGCACGCACACCGGGCAGCCGGGGCCGTGCACCATCTTCACGTTGGGCGGCAGCAGCTCCATCACGCCGTAGCGCGAGATCGCGTGCGTGTGGCCGCCGCAGAACTCCATGAAGCTGTAGGTGCGGGCCGGGTCGGCCTCGGCGGCGATGCGCGCGCCGATCTGTTGCGCGAGTTCACCGTCGCGGAATTCGTCGATGTATTTCATGGGAGCACCTCCGCCCCCACGCTCCCCACTGCGTGGGGTTCGCTGCTCCCCTCCTCGTTCATGCGCGCCATCTCGGCGAACAGCGCCAGCGTGCGTTCGGCTTCCTCGGGGTCGATGGTGCCGATGGCGTGGCCCACGTGCACGATCACGTAGTCGCCCACCTGCACATCGGCCACCAGGGCGATGGAGATTTCCTTGCGGATGCCACCGAGGTCGACCACGGCCTGGTCGTCGGGTCGAAGCTCCACCAGCCGCGCGGGTATGGCTAGGCACATGGTTGGGTCTCCTTTTCGTGGGTGTCGTTGTTCTGTGGGGTGCCGACTTCGAGCTGCCGCGCCGCCACCCAGGCCTGGCCGAGCGCCAGGCCCGCGTCGCCACAGCCGCTGGCGCCCGGCAGGTGCACCTCGAGGCCGGCGGCGCGCAGGCGCTCGATCACGCGCTCGCGCAGCACGCGGTTGAAGAAGCAGCCACCACCCAGGCACACGGTGCGCGTGCCGTGTTGGCGAGCGGCCTGCGTGGCCCAGTGCGCCAGCGCGTCGGCCAGCGCCACATGAAAGCCCGCGGCGGCCTCGTCCGCACTCGCGGCCGGCACGTCGAGCAGCCGGGCGAACAAGCCGCGCAGGTCGAGCCGGCGCTGGCCGTCGGGCAGGGTGTCGGTGAGCAGCTCCACCAGCGCGTCGGCCAACGGCTCGGGCGCGGGGTGGTGTTCGAGCCAGCGGCGGGCCGCAGTTTCCAGTGCGATCGCGGCCTCGGCCTCGTCGGTCTGGCGCACGCTCAGGCCCAGCGCGGCGGCGGCGGCGTCGAACCAGCGGCCGGTGCTGCTGGTCAGCGGGCTGTTCAGGCCGCGTTCCAGCATCTGCCGCACGCCTTGCGCCGTGGCCTCGCCCACGGCGGGGGCGAAGCGCGGCACGATCTCGGCGCCGCGTTCCAGCGCGTGCAGCGCGCTCGCGGCCATGCGCCAGGGCTCGCGCGCGGCGCGGTCGCCGCCGGGCAGGGCGAGTGGGTGCAGGTGGCCCAGGCGCTGGCAGCGTGCGCCGTCCACCAGCAACAGCTCACCGCCCCAGGCTTCGAAGTCGGTCGCCGGGCCGCCCCAAGACCGGCTGTCCCCCACTGGGGGAACGGGCGAAGCCCGGCAGGGGGAGGCCTGTTTTTCGCCCAGGCCCACGCCGTCGAGCGCGAGGCCGATCACCGGGCCTTGCAACTGGTTTTCAGCGACAACAGCCGCGATGTGTGCGTGGTGGTGCTGCACGCCAATGGCGGGCACGCCCAGCGCGTCCGCGAGTTCCACCGCGAAACGTGTGCTGAAGAAATCCGGATGCAGGTCGTGTGCCACCGCGCGCACCGGCTGGCCGTGTGCACCCAGCAGCGCGCGCGCCGAGGCTTCCAGCGCGGCGCAGGCCGCCGGGTCGCTCAGGTCGCCGTGCACGGCGGACCAGTGGGCCTGCCCCTGCGCGTCGAGCAGGCACGCGGCGTTCTTCAGCCAGGCGCCGCAGGCGATCACGGGCGGGGCGCGGTGTTCCATGGCGTGTCAGCCCGCGGCGCCCAAGGCCTCACGCGTGCGGGCCAGTTCGGCTTCGAGCTGGCGCACGCGTTCGCGCAGCGCGGTCTCGGTGCCGTGGGGTTCATCGTGGTGGTGATGGTGGTCGTGGCCCATGCGGTGGTCCAGCCAGTGCAGCCAGGCGTCCATGCCCTCGCCCGTGGTGGCCGAGAGCTGGATCACCTCGATGCCTGGGTTCACGCGCCGCGCGAGTTCGATGCAGCGCGCCACGTCGAAGCGCACGTGCGGCAAGAGGTCCACCTTGTTGAGCACCATGAGCGAGGCGGCGGCGAACATGTCGGGGTACTTCAGCGGTTTGTCCTCGCCCTCGGTCACCGAGAGGATCGCCACCTTCGCGGCCTCACCCAGGTCCCACACGGCGGGGCACACCAGGTTGCCCACGTTCTCGATGAACAGCAGGCTGTGCGCGTGGTGGTGATGGTGGTGCCGGTGGTCATGGCCGTGATCGTGGTCGTGCTCATGCGTGTGCAACCGCGAGAAGGCCTCGGCCACCATGGGCGCGTCGAGGTGGCAGCCCTTGCCGGTGTTGACCTGGATCGCCGGGGCACCCGTGGCGCGGATGCGGTCGGCGTCGAAGCTGGTCTGCTGGTCGCCCTCGATCACCGACACCGGCAGGCCCGGCGCGTGGGTCTTCAGTGCTTCGATGGTGGCGCACAGCAGCGTGGTCTTGCCCGAACCCGGGCTGGACACGAGGTTGAGCGCGGTCACGCCATGCGCGTCGAAGTGCGCGCGGTTCTGCGCGGCCACGCGGTTGTTCGCACCGAGGATGTCGGTCTCCAGCTTGATCGCGCGCGCCTGGCTCATGCCCGGCACCGACACGCGGGCCGCGCCCGCGCCGAAGTGCAGGTCGCCACTGGCCGGGTTCACCTGCACCGGTGCTTCGGTGGCCGGGGCGTGGTGGTGGTGTTGGTGCGTGGCACCGCTGTCACTGCATCCGCATACGACACACATGTCGGGTCTCCTGTTCTGTCTCGTGAGGCCATTCAATCATCGGCCACCTGCATGTCCAGCACGCGCAATTCGCTGCCGCCGGTCGGTTGCAGGTGAAAGCCACCGCAGGCCGGGCAGGCGTCGCCGCGCTGTGCCAGGGCCACGGTCTGCGAGCAGCCCAGGCACCAGGCCTGGCCCGCGGGTTCTTCGATCTCGATGCGCGCGCCGTCGAGCAGCGTGCCGGGCGCCAGCGCCTCCAGCGCGAAACGCAGCGCGCGCACGTCCACGCCCGCGAGCTGCCCGGCTTCGAGCCGCAGCGCCAGCAGGCGCGTGAAGCCTTCGCGTGCGGCGGTGTCTTCCACCAGCTGCAGCACACCGCCGGCCAGGCTGGCTTCATGCATGGCCCACCTCCTGCGCCTGCGCACGCGGCGCCGCGCGGCGCTCGATGGTGAAGGGCACGCAGGGGTCGAACGCGGCCACCAGCAGGTTCACGCTGCGCGCCAATGTGGCCTCCGGTTGTGCGGGGTCGAGCCGCGCCAGGCGCTGCGCCACTTCGCCCTGCGGGTGGAAGTTCCATTCGGTGGGCGCCACCACGCGGCAGGCCAGCACGCGGTGCGAGGCCGGGTCCACCTCCACCTGGTGCACCAGCAGGCCGCGCGCCATCTCCACCCAGGCCAGGCCCCGGTTCGGGCCGGTGGCCACGGCACCATGGCTCAGGCAGGTGTCGCCGCCGTCCAGCGCGAGCCGCGCCAGTTCGGCCAGGCGTGCGCCGAGCAGCCCCCAGGGCGTGAGCGGCAGGTCTTCGCGGGCCTGGCCGATGCGGCTCCAGGGGCCAGTGTGCGCGCAGGCGCCGTGCCACAGCGGGCGCAGCGCGAAGGCCGGCCTGTGTGCGAGCGTGGCGCCCAGCATGCGCAAGCTGATCGGGTCGGCGTGCGGGCGCAAGGCGTTGTCGGGTTGCAGCGCGGGGCCGGTGTCGGCTGGCCGTGCGTGGCGCAGCGCCTGGGGAAGCCAGTGTTCATGGCGTTGTGCCCAGGTGTCGAGCCAGTCGGTGCCGCCCGCGCGCCAGGCCGCGAGCCAGTCGGCCACCGGCCTGTGCAGCAGCGCGTGCTGCAGCCAGTCGCGCAGCGCGGGCCAGGGGTCGGTGGCGTCCTGCCGGGGTAGCGGGCAGGTGCGCAGGTCGGTGGTGGCCTGCGTGGCGAGCGCGGGCGCAAGCAGGAGCGGCCAGTCCAGGCCGATGCGGCGGACGTGCTCCATCGCCGTCTCGCGGCGCAGGCGTTCGGCCACCGCCTCGGGTGGCGGCAGCAGGCCGGGCACGGCCGCGTCGATCGCGATCTGGCTGCACAGGTGGTGCGCGTGGCCGCACAGGTTGAACAGGCTGGCCATCAACCCGGGCAGCCGCGCCGCTGGCACGCCGTGGCCCATGCGCGAGGCCCAGTCCTGGCGCGAGCTCTGCAGGCCCAGCGGTGGCGGTGCCCCGGGCGTGACGCGCAGCGCGCCGGCCAGCTGCTGCAAACCGCCGAGCGCCACGTCGGTCATGCGCGGCCCCCGAGGAAGAAGGCGCGGCGCGCCGGCACCGGCTCGCGCACGGCCGGTGCCGGCGCCGCAACCGGCGCGGGCCGCGTCAACGCCAGCGCCTCCCGCGCGGTCTCGCGCGCCAGCGCCTGCGTGGTGAATTCGCCCATGGGCGAGAACAGCGCGCAGGTCTCGTGGAAGCCCACGGCGGGGTCGTGCGCGCCGATGAAATCGAAACGCTCGCTGCCGAACGCGTGCACCGTGCTGCGGCCCACGCGGTGGCCGTGCGGCAGCGGCTGCGCGGGCAGGCGCACCAGGCTCATGAACCACGGCGTGATGAGCACGCCCTCGGCCACCGGTTCTTCGGCATCCGCCGCACTCCACTCGAAACCCACCGCCTCCACCTGCAGCGCTGCGTTGAGCAGGGGAATGCCCTGCATGCGCTCGACCTGCACAAGGCGGTAGAAGTTTTCGAGCGCGAGGACGCGCTCCTCCAGCACATGCCGCGGAACCGGCTGGGCCGGGCCGCTGGCATGGCCCCCCTGCAAGGGGGAAGACGCGAAGCGGCGCAGGGGGTGTTCCTGTGTCATGGCAGCAGAAGGAACTGATCGGGCTCGCAATCGCAGTTCGGGCAGCGCCAGTGCGCCGGCAGGTCGGCGAACGGCGTGCCGGCGGGAATCTGCCATTGCGGGTCGCCCGTGGCCGGGTCGTACACCCACCAGCAGATCTTGCATTCCAGGCGCGAGTCCGGCCGCAGCACCTCGCGGTTGCCGAGGTAGGAGCCCTCGAAGCCTTCGAAGTGGTCCACCTTCATTCCCCTTCGAGGTACACCATCACCTCGCGCAAGCGGTCGTGCGAATCGCGCAGGTCTTCGGGTGCGGCCATGGCCACCTCGGGCATGTCCACCACCTCCACCGTGTTGAGGATGACCTTGTCCATGGAGTTGTAGTACACCACGCGCCAGCAGTTCGGCAGGCGCGTGTTCGAGATGCGGCAGTTGCCGTAGCCGCGCGAGAGCATCAGCACGCGACCGGTGCCGAGCTGGTGGTCCAGAAAACCGATGTCTTCCGGCGACACCGGCAGCAGCGTGAGGTTGACCACGTGCGGCACCTGGCCGGGCCGCCATTGCGCCACCTGGTCGCGGATCTCGTCCACCAGCAGCGGTGCGTTCTGCACGTTGGGGGGCAGCTCGCCGCGCCACTCGGGCGGCGTGGTCCACACGTCCTCGGCGGCGATGGTCGAGAACAGCGACGGCACGGGGCCGACCTCGATCGCGTCGTCCACCAGCACCAGCACCGGTTCGTCCGCGCCTTCGCCGCGCCGCCAGGTCATGAGGCGCCACACGCCTGCGAACACCGATTCCTGCACGCGCACTTCCAGGTTGCCCGCGCCGAGTTGCACGATGGCGCTGGCCTCCCCCTCGCCCAGCACCTGGTTGATGATCTGGAAATCGCGCGGGGCCAGCTGGCCCAGCCGCACCATGCCGGGCGCACCGCCCTCGGCACCGCGTTCGAGCAGCGCCAGCACCTGCTGCAGCGCGCTGCGCGCCTGGTCCAGGCCCGCGAGTTCCTCGGGCTCGGGCAGCACCGGTGGGCGGTAGGTGGTCATGTCCTTGGGCATGGGCATGTAGTCGAGCGTCTCGTCCTCGGTGTGCGTGCCGGGGCCCAGGGCCACGAGGGGAATGGGAAATTCTTTCATGGGGTGTCCTTGGAAAAGAGTCAGTGGCAGCCGCCGGTGTCGCTGGAAGAGGTCTTGCTCACCACCGGAATGCCGATGGTGGGTGGGCGCGAAGGGGGCATGCGCAACGCCGCGTCCACGCCCTGCAGGTACACGTCCCAGTCCTGCATGCCGGCGATGGCGGTCACGTACTGGCCACCGCGGAAGAACAGCAGCGAAGGCCAGCGCTGCGAGCCGTAGCGGCGCGCCACCGCGTCCTCGCTGTCGCGCGGCACGGCCGCCACCTCGAAGCGTTGCGGGAACACCTTCATCAGCTCGGGCAGCACGGCCGCCACGTCCTGCCCTTCGGGAAAGCGCACCGCGTCGCCCGCGAGCAGCAGCACGCGGTCGCCGGGCAGCGCGGTCCAGTCGGCCACGCTGGTTTCGTCCACCAGCGCGGCGCCGAAGTCGCGCACCAGGCGCATCACCAGCGGCGCGGCAGGGTCGGTGCTGGGCGGGGTGACGGCCAGCGGCTTGAAAACGGTCTCTGTGCTCATGAAAGGTCTCCAGAAAGAATCAGTGGCCAGCGAGCTGGCGGAGTTGTTCGGCGCTCATGCGCGAAGGCAGTTCGAAGCCGGCGTCAGCGCCCGCGCCATCGCCCTGCATGGCGCCGAAGACGAGGTCCAGCGTGGCGTTCACCTCGGCGGCGCGTTCGGCGTCGATGCGCTCGCGCGCATCGCCCAGGAACACCAGCAGCCAGTCGCCAGCGGCCACGTCGCCCACCAGCGCGGTGTTCACACGGCGGCGCTCGCCGCGCCCCTCGCACAGCGCGTGGCCGGGTTCGGTGCCGGTGACCTGCATGGGGATGCCGATGCACATGTCAGTGCCTCTCCACCGGTTGCTGCAATTCATCGTGCGAGGACATACCGTCCAGGGATACCGCCGGGCCGGCTTTGCCGGACGGCTGGTATCGCCCCCCTGGGGGGGTGGCGCGCAGCGACGCGGGGGGGAGAAACCTGTCATCGCCGTCGCGGCAGGCGGCCGTGGGCGAAGGGCGCTGCGTTTCGTAGGCGGCGAGCGCGAGCTCGTCCATGGTCACCGTCTCGCGGCCACGCAGGGGTTCGGTGCGTGCCACCGGCTGGCCGCCCCAGCGCGCGATCTCGTCCACGCCGAGCGCCAGGGCTTCCTCCATCGCGGCCTTCACCACCGGGCGCAGGCTGCCGCCGTAGTCTTCCAGCTCCTGCGGCTGGCAGCCGATGAGCAGCACGCGCGACGGGTATTTGCCTGTCAGCTGGGCGAGCGACAGCACCTCCTGGAAACCGGTCTGGTGCAGGCTCATCTTCTTGGCGCCCATGAAGCGCGGCACCTCGTCGTCGCGCACCAGCTTCAGCGTGCCAGGCGCCAGGCCGTAGTCGATGGCGTCGAAGATCAGCAGGGCGTCCGCTTCCTGCACGTGCTGGATGAGGTACAGGCCCTGCGTGCCGCCGTCCACCAGCGACACGTGCGGCGCGAAGGCGTGGCGCTGCTGCAGGGCCTCCACACAGCGCACGCCGAAGCCTTCGTCGGCCCACAGCAGGTTGCCGATGCCGAGCACGCAGATGGAAGAAGGCAGGGTGTCACCACCGGGGTGACAGGTCGATTCGGGCGAGGTGGGGCGCATGGCGGGACTCACTCGGAAAATCAGTTGGAGAAGGGGGAAGGCGCGGCCCGGCGGGCCGAGGGCTGCGCTGCGCGTGGCATTGAAGACTGCACTGCGCGCAGTCGCTTCCACGCGTGGAAGCTGTCCCAGGCGGCCTGCTGCGTGAGCCAGAAGGCGGCGTCCACGCTGAAGACGCGCGCGCAGCGGATGGCCGTGTCGGGCGACATGGCCCGCTGGCCATGCACCAGCTCGTGCAGCCGGCGGCGCGACATGCCCAGCAGCCGCGCGGCCTCGCTCTGGTTGAGCGAGAGCGGCAACAGGCAGGTGCGCGCCAGCAGCCGCCCCGGGTGCGTGGGCACGCGCAGCGGCACGCCCACCGGTGGGATCGCCGATGCAGCCAGCAACGAGGAACGTGAGCGAAGGCGCGACATGGTGAAGAAGCAGAACGAGAGAAGTGCCTTGAATCCAGAGGTGCCGAGGAACCGGCTTCGCCGGGCCTCAGGCACCGCCCCCCTGAGGGGGGTGACGCCGAAGGCGGCGCGGGGGGTTATTCCTTGAACGTCCGATGACCGGAAATCATCGTGCTCACGATGCTCTGGCGGCCCATGATGTCTTCGCGGATCGCCGCGTAGATGTGCAGCATCACGAACACCACGATGCCCCACATGCCCATGCGGTGCCAGGTGTGCACGTCCTGGCTCTGGCCGAACAGCGGAATCACCCAGCCGAACAGGTGGTCCTGCCACGAGCCGGCCTGCGAGCCTTCGCTGTACAGCGCGAAGCCCGTCACCACCATGAAGATCGAGAGCAACAGGTAGAAGAAGAACATGGCGAAGCGCGCCAGCGGGTTGTGGCCCACGTACTGGTTCGGCTTCGGAATGAGGAACAGGTACCAGCGCAGCATGTTGAACACCTCGAGCCAGTACGCTTTCTGGAACACCGGCACCCAGAACAGTTCCTTGGCGTGGTGGTTGCCCACCAGGGCCCAGTACGCGCGCACCACCAGGCCGATGGCCATGATGTAGCCCGCCGCGAAGTGCGCGAAGCGGATGTAGCCCATAAGGTAGTGCGCGCTGGCCTCGCCCGGCATGGTGGGCAGCGGCTGGCCGATGAAATAACCGGTGACGCACAGCACCGTGATGGAGAGCGCGTTGATCCAGTGCCAGAGGCGCACCGGCGCCTCGTACACATAGACCGAGCGGATCGTCTGACCCTGCTGCAGTTCCAGCGCGTCGCGCTCGGCGCCGGTTGGCACGTGGTGTTGGGATGTGGCGGACATGGTGATGACCTCCTGGTGTGAAGAAGGCTCAGGCCGCGAGTTGCCCGAAGAGGTACAGGCCCGCCGCGCTCAACAGCGCGCCCAGCCCACCCAGCACCACGCCGCTGCGCGCACCCAGCCAGCGCTGGATGCCCAGGCCGACGCCCACGCCGCCCAGGTGCAGCAGCGCGGTGGTGAACAGGAAGCCCACCGCGTAGCCGGCGAAACCGCTCTCCGGCGTTTCGGAACCGTGCGCCAGGCCGTGCAGCGAAGCGGCGGCCGCGATCAGGCCCAGGCCAATGGCCGGCGCCGCAGTGCGGCGCGCCAGCAGCAGCATGGCGCCGAACATCACCACCGAGAGCGACACACCGTGTTCCAGATAAGGCACGGTGAAGCCCAGCATGCCCAGCGTCGCGCTCACGATGAGCGCGAGCAGGAACGCGGCCGGGCCCTGCCAGGCCTTGTGGGCCGGCAGCGCCGAGACCGACCACACCCCCACGGCCACCATGGCCAGCAGGTGGTCGGCGCCAAAGGGGTGCACCAGGCCTTCGAACAGGCTGCTGGTGCCATGGCCGGTGTGGGCCTGCGCGGCGCCAGCCAGGCCGGCGAGCAGGGTGGCGGCGATCAGGCCGCGCTTGGTATTGCGGTTCATGGAAGTCTCCTCGTTGTTCTGTCGGGTCAGCGCACGGTCACTCTGCTCATCTCCTGGCCGTCCTCGCTCATCACGTGCGTCGAGCAGGCCAGGCAGGGGTCGAAGCTGTGCAGCGTGCGCAGGATCTCCAGCGGCTGTTCGGGGTTGACCATCGGCGTGTTCATCAGCGACGCTTCGAACGCGCCGATCTGGCCTTTGTGGTCGCGCGGCGAACCGTTCCAGGTGGTGGGCACCACGCACTGGTAGTTCTCGATCTTCCCGTCCTTGATGCGGATCCAGTGGCCCAGCATGCCGCGCGGCGCGGCCACCGTGCCCACGCCCTTGGCCTCCTTCGGCCAGGTCTTCGGGTCCCACTTCTCCACGTTGGCGGTGCTCGAGTCACCCGCCTTGATGTTGCCGACCATCTGCTTGAAGTCGTCCATCATCATCTCGGCGGCGTACTGGCTTTCCAGCGCGCGTGCCAGCGTGCGGCCGATGGTGGTGGGCAGCAGCTGCTTGGCGGTGTACTTCGTCTCGGGCAGGCCCAGCGCTTTCGGAATGCCGCTGTTGATGGCCACCGCCGCTTCGTCCACCTGCTGCTTCACGCGCTGGCAATACTTGTTGCCCTGCATGGCGTGCGCATAGCCCAGGATGTAGCGCGAGAGCGGCCCCACTTCCACCGCATGGCCGCGCCAGCGGGGCGACTTGATCCACGAGTACTTGGCCGATTCGTCGAGCTGCTCGATCTTCGTGCGCGTGCCCTTGAAGTTCGGGCCTTCGGGCTTGTAGTTCGCTTCGGTCACGCCGTCCCAGGGGTGCAGGCCCTTGGTTTCGTCGCCGTACTTGTACCAGCTGTGCGTCACGAACTCCTGCACCTGCTCTGGGTCGCGCGGGTCGATCTCGTGGATCTTGTTCCAGTCGCCATCCAGAATCACGCCGCCCGGCAGCTGGTGCGTGCTGTGGTCGTAAGGCACCTTCTCATAGGTGCCGTAGTCCGCCACGTTGGTGGCAGAAAGGCCGCCGCCGTACAGCCAGCCCGCCTGCTTGTAGATGGTGCCGATGGCCAGCACGTCCGGCACGTAGACGTTGTTGTTGAAGTCGATCATTTCCTGGATGCGGGCCTGAACGAAATTCAGCCGCTCCATGTTGATCGGGGCACCGGCGGCGCCATCGCCGTCGATGTTGATCGCGCAGGGCACGCCGCCCACCAGGTAGTTCGGGTGCGGGTTCTTGCCGCCGAAGATGGTGTGCACCTTCACCCATTCCTTCTGCAGGTCCAGCGCCTCCAGGTAGTGCGTCACCGCCATCAGGTTCGCCTCGGGCGGCAGCACATAGGCCTTGGAACCCCAGTAGCCGTTCGCGAACGGGCCGAGCTGGCCGCTCTCCACGAACTTCTTCAAACGGTTCTGCACGTCACGGAAATAACCCGGCGACGACAGCGGGTGCGAAGGCGACACCATGTGCTGCAGGTCGCTCGTCTTCTTCGGGTCCGCCTTCAGGCACGACACCACGTCCACCCAGTCCAGCGCGTGCAGGTGGTAGAAGTGCACCGCGTGGTCGTGCACCTGCAGCGTCTTGGCCATCATCTCGCGGATGAGGTGGGCGTTCAGCGGAATCTTGATGCCCAGCGCGTCTTCCACCGCGCGCACCGAGGTGAGCGCGTGGCAGCCCGTGCACACGCCGCAGATGCGTTCCACGAACGCCCAGGCGTCGCGCGGGTCGCGGCCTTTCAGAATCACCTCCAGCCCGCGCCACATGGTGCCGGTGGACACCGCGTTGCGGATCACGTTGTTGCTGTCGAGGTTCACCTCGCAGCGCATGTGGCCTTCGATCCGCGTCACCGGGTCGACGACGATGCGCCGCCCCGTGTTGTCCATGCGGAAGCCTTGAGTCTCGTAAGCACCCATGTTCTTGTCCTCGTTCTCGTCGTGGGGTCAGTGGTTCGCGGGTGCGTCGGCCTTATGGCCCGTCTTGCCCTTGCGGCTGTCGCTCGCGCGCTTGGCCACCGAAATGGCCGCGTGCGCCGCCACCGCCGCGCCCACCACGCCAGCGGCCGTCGCGCCGATCTGGTCTGCGTTGGCCTCGATGCCGAAGGCGTGGATGTCCGTCAGGCGGTCGTAGAACGAACCCTTGTCCCAGAAGCCGTCTTCCGAACAGCCAATGCAGCCGTGGCCCGCCTTGATGGGGAAGCTCGTGCCCTCATTCCACTGCACAGTGGAGCAGGCGTTGTACGAGGTGGGGCCCTTGCAGCCCACCTTGTAGAGGCAGTAACCCTTGCGCGCCGAGGCGTCGTCCCACGCCTCCACGAACTGGCCCGCGTCGAAGTGCGGGCGGCGGTAGCACTTGTCGTGGATGCGCTGGCTGTAGAACATCTTCGGCCGGCCCTGGCGGTCCAGCTCGGGCACGCGGTCGAAGGTGAGCATGTAGGTGATCACGCCCGTCATCACCTCGGGAATGGGCGGGCAGCCCGGCACCTTGATGATGGGCTTGTCGGTGATCACCTTGTGGATCGGCGTGGCCTGCGTCGGGTTCGGCTTGGCCGCCTGCACGCAACCCCACGAAGCGCAGGAACCCCAGGCAATGATGGCCTTGGCGTCCTTCGCCACGTGCTTGAGCTTTTCAATGAACGGCTTGCCCGACTGGATGCAGAACATGCCGTCTTCATTCAGCGGCGGGTTGCCTTCCACCGCCAGGATGTACTGGCCCTTGTACTTGGTCATGATCTCTTCGAGGATCGCCTCGGCCTGGTGGCCGGCGGCGGCCATCAGCGTGTCGTCGTAGTCCAGCGAGATCATGGAGAGCACCACGTCCTTGGCCAGCGGGTGCGCGCTGCGGATGAACGATTCGGTGCAACACGTGCATTCCAGCCCGTGCAGCCACAGCACCGGGGTGCGCGGCTTGTTTTCCATGGCGTGCGCAATCTGCGGCACGAAAGAAGGCGCCAACCCCAGCGAGGTGGCCGTGAGCGAGCAGTATTTGAGAAAGCTGCGGCGCGAGATGCCTTTGCGGCGCATGACCTCGTAGAAGGTTTCCATGACGGGATGTCTCCGGTGCTTTGTTAGGGGCGGGGCGACGCTGCTTCGCAAGTCGTGAGCCAGCCTGGTGCATGCACGGGAATACCCTATGGGGCGCGGCTAAGTGGTTGATTTGGTTGGGGTGTAAAAGTGGCCTTGTCCGAAGAGGCCATGCTTGAGCTTCTGTGGTGTAAGAAGGTCTGTCGGTCTTGTGAACATAGTGAAAGGAAACATTGCGGTGCATCCAGGGTCTCGATTTCCCACACAGCATGTTCATCACCGCTTCGCGTAGTCACCCCAGTAAACTCGTTCAGATGGATTCCACGCACCACCTTTTCACACTCGGCTACGAAGGTTTGGACATTTCAACGTTCATCGAACGGGCTCGTGCTGCCGGCGTTAAAACTGTCGTCGATGTGCGAGAGTTGCCGCTTTCTCGAAAGAAGGGCTTTTCGAAATCCAGCTTTCGCGACGCACTTGCCGAAGCCGGCATCGCTTACGCCCACATTCCTGCGCTGGGCTGTCCCAAGGAGGTCCGCGAAAGATACAAAGCAGATGGCTCTTGGGCGACTTATACGCGTGGTTTTCTTGCGTACTTGGAGACTCAGCAGAGCACGGTGAACGAGTTGGTGAAGATCGCCAACGCGACGACTGCTTGCCTAGTCTGTTTCGAATCTGATTTCACGATGTGCCACCGCACTTATGTGGCACGCGCTGCGCGGACGAAAGGTGGTCCGGTAGTTGTGCACCTTACCTCTAGAACAAGCTTTCCTGATGTTGCTGGCCGGCTTGCGGCCTAGGTGGACAAATTACGCTAACGGCCAGCCATTGATCGGGGAATCGGTGAATTGTCCCCAGTAAAAGAAGTAGGTCGCGTGCGGGCAACTCGCGTTCGTACTTCTCCCGAAACGGAGCCTCCCATCCAGAGGCGCCTAACTTCCTCCGAAGGTTTCTAAACAGCGCGCCAGCTTCCCAGTCCACGATCTTGTGTCTGTAGGAGCGCACCTCACCGTCAACGATGCACTCGTAGCGATAGTGGAAATCGAACGGCAACTTCTCTAGCAGCCGTATATGTTTGCTTTCCTCATCACCGTCGAAGAGGTTGCCTTGACTTTGCAGTTGAAGCAACTTTTCTTTTTCTGCGGTGGTCCATTCGGTACTTTTTGCAGGGGATATGTCGAGGCCGAGGATGCGCGACGGCCGGAGCAATGCAAGTGATGTGCCGTTTTCAATCCGTGCCGCTTGGATGGTTGAAAAATCGTCAAACACGGTCAGTTGGGACAGTAGTTGCATTCGTCGTGGCCAACCCTCCTTTCCCGCCCTAAGGGGTTCAGGATCGCATTCGACTGTGTCCACGAATAAACGGTGGCTTTCGGGGCGATGGTCGGCGTTCGCCTTTTCAACTCGCGCTTCGATCCACTGCCATTTTCGGAACTGCTGATCATCCGCTACCAAGCGGAAAGGTACAGGGTAAAGGCGAACAAGCTTGCCGTTTTCTGTCATCCCGGCCACGCAAGAAGTTTTTGAAGTCCCCTCGAAAACCCGAACCACTTGGAAGTAGAGAATTTCCCCTTGGTGGAGTCTCTACGTGAAGTAGCGATCAATCGCACAAGTCACGATGGCTTCGCCAACAAGGTCGCCAACGGCCAGCGCCCTTGTTCCACCAGGCCGCCCATCATCCGCTGCAGGCTCGTCGCCGTGGCCCGCACCCCCGCACTGTGTCTTCGCGCCTGGCTCACGTACAGCGACCACGTGATGAACAAACCCTTGATCGGCGTGGCGCTGAGTTCGTGCATCTGCGGAAAGTCGTGCATGGCGCAGTAGGGCATCACGGTGTAGCCCAGGCCGTCTTTCACGAGCGACAGGCAGAGCTGCAGCGTCTCCGCGTCAGCCGCGCGGCGAAATTTCTGGCCGTGGCGTTTCAGGTAGGTGTCCACCGTCTTGCGGATGAGGTTGGGCCGGCCGGGCAGGATGAGCTTGCACGCGCCGAGCTGTTCGGCGCTCATGGGGCGGTCGGGGTGCAGCCGGGCATCGGCGGGGCCCACCAGCAGCAGGGGTTCGCGGATGAGCGGCGTCTGGTCGTGCAGGGGTGAGGTGCCTTCCTCGAAGTCCATGATGGCCACGTCGATCAGGCCCTGCTGCATCCATTCGCGCAGGTGGTGGATGAAGCCTTCGTAGATGCGCAGCGACACGGCCGAGCGCGAGGGGATTTCCGCCGCCGCGAAGGGCGCGGTGATGAGCCGGTGCATGGAGAACGGCAGGCCGATGGAGACCTGCGCGCGCGCTTCGCGGCCCAGTTCGTCGCGCAGCAGCTCGGCTTGCCGCAGCAGGGGCCGCGCGCCGTTGAAGAGCAGGGTGCCGGCTTCGGTCAGCTTCACGCCGCGCGCTTCGCGCACCAGCAGCTGGATGCCGAGGTCGTGCTCGAGCGCGTTGAGGCGGCGCGAGAGCGCGGGCTGGGTGATCTCCATCTCCAGCGCGGCCTTGTTGATGCTGCCGGCTTCCACCACGCGCATAAAGCAGTCCACCAGTTTCAGGTCCACAGGGTCTCCGTTCCGGTTGGGTTCGAGTTCAACGATTGTCGTTGAACTGCCATGCCGAATCTCATGTATCGCATATCCCTGTCCGTCCCTACCATTCGCGGCACAAGGAGACAGACAGCATGACGGTTGAGAAGCAACAACCCGGCGCGGTGCGCCGTGTGGTGACGGGCCACGACGCGGCCGGCCGGTCGGTGATTGCGCAGGATGGCCTCTCGCCGTTCGTGTTGCGCACCACGGCCACCGGCCCGGTGGTGACGGATCTTTGGAAGACCTTCGGCTCGCCCGCCGACAACACGGGCAACACCGAACCCTGCTCCACCGTCACGCTCGCACCGCCCGCGGGCGGCAGCGTGTTCCGCGTGGTGCAGTTCCCGCCCGACGCGGGCTACATGGCCGGCTGGGACGAGCACGCCGCCTTTGCCGCGATGGGGCATGACCTGTCTGGCGCGGCCACGCGCAAGGGCAGCACGGTGGGCATGCACACCACCGCGTCGGTGGACTACGCCATCGTGCTCGCGGGCGAGATCTGGGCAGTGATGGACGAAGGCGAGACGCTGCTGAAAGCCGGCGACGTGCTGGTGCAGCGCGGCACCAGCCACGGCTGGAGCAACCGCACGGCTCAAGCGGCCACGGTGGCCTTTGTGCTGATCGACGCGCTGCCGCTGCCGGCGCGCGGCTGAACGGGGCGCGCTCGCATGGAGACCTTGATCATCGGCCAGCGTTCGCCGCGCATTGCGGTGAGCGTGGCGGGGCGGGGGCCGCTGGTGCTCATGGTGCACGGCATGGGGGGCGACCGCAGCACCTGGCACGGGCAGATCGAGGCGCTGCGGCCGCACTTCACGGCGGTGAGCGTGGACCTGCGCGGCTACGGCGCCAGCGGCGATATTGAAGGCCCGCTGGACTTTCACCGCGACTTCGGCGCGGACCTGCTCACGGTGATGGACCATTTCAACGCGCCGCGTACGCATCTGGTGGGCCTGTCCATGGGCAGCCGCGTGGTGCGCTCGGTGGCGCTGCGCCACCCGCAGCGCGTGGCCTCGCTGGTGCTCGCCAACGCCAGCCCGGGCTTCGACGCCATGCCGCCCGACGAGGTGGACCGCTTCATTGCCGACCGCTCCGCCGCGTTCCGCGACGGGCGCGTGCCCGACAGCTTCGGCATGGACCAGGCCCGCGCCATGTGCGCGCCCGGCGCCGCACCCGAGGCCCTGCGCATCGCGGCGGACGCGATGCAGCGCATCCGCCTGAAGAACTACCTCGCGGTGCTGGAGGCCTCGACACGGCAGGACCGGGGCGACCCGCTGGAGCAGATCGCCTGCCCCACGCTGGTCATCTCCACCGACCAGGACCGGGTGTACCCCGAAGCCGTGACGCGGCAATTGCTGGCGCGCATTCCCGGCGCGGTGCACGCGCGCATCGAGCGCGCCGGGCACCTGAGCAACCTGGAGCAGCCCGAGGTCTTCAACCGGGCCCTGCTCGATTTCCTTCGTTGAGAAAGAACACACCCATGTACTTCAACTGGCAGACCATGCCCTGCAAAGCACCCGAGGGGCTGGACAACACCACGGCCGAGGTCGTGATCGTGGGCGCAGGCCCGGTGGGCCTGGCCACCGCGCTCGGCCTGGCGCGTCACGGCGTGCGCAGCGTGGTGCTGGAAGCGCGCGACACGATTTCGCAAGGCAGCCGCGCACTGGCCATGAGCCGGCGTTCCATGCAGATCCTCGACCACCTCGGCGTGGGCGACCGCGTGATGGAGAAGGCGCTCACCTGGTCCGCCGGGTGGACGTTCTACCAGCGCGAGCTGGTGCATTCCATGGTGATCGCGCCGCCGCCGCACGAGAAGCACGGCCAGACCAACCTGCAGCAGTGCTGGATGGAACAGCTGCTGCTCGACGAACTGCTGGCCACGGGCTTTTGCGACGTGCGCTACCAGCACCGCGTCACGCAGATCGACGCGAACGACGATGCGGTGCACCTCGCCGTGGCCACGCCGCTGGGCGACTACACGCTGGACGCGCCCTGGTTCGTGGCCGCCGACGGGCCGCGCGGAATCACGCGGCGCTGCGTGGGCATCGACTACGAAGGCACCTCGTACTCGCAGCGCTTTGTCATCAACGACATCCTCTGCAAACAGCCACTGCCCGAAGGCCGCCGCCTGTTCTTCAGCCCGCCCTACCTGCCGGGCAAGACGGTGCTGATGCACAAGGCGCCGTTCGACATGTGGCGGCTGGACTTCCAGCTCATGGACGACCAGGACGCCGAGACCGAGATGCAGCCCGAGCAGGTGCATGCGCGGATCCGCGCGCATTTCGAGCTGATGGGCATCGAGCCCGACTACGAACTCGTGCTGACCTCGGTGTACAAGGCCAATGCCGTGTCGCTGCCCAGCTACAACCGTGGCCGGGTGCTGTTCGCGGGCGACGCGGCACACCAGGTGCCGATCTTCGGGGGGCGCGGCGTGAACCACGGCTACGAGGACGCGCACAACCTCGCGTGGAAACTGGCGCGCGTGGTGAAGGGCGAGTCCGACGCGCAGTTGCTGGACTCGTACACGCAGGAACGGCGTGGCGCACTGCTGGCCACGCTGGCCGAGCTCACGCGCACCACCATCTTCATCACCACGCCTTCGCCCGGCATTGCGCTGGTGCGCGAGGCGGTGCTCTCGCTCTCGCTGAGCGAGAACTTCCTGGGCAACCTGTTCGATCCCTACGCCACGCCGCCACACGACTGCACCGACAGCCCGCTCAACACCCCGGACGACGGCGCCTTTGGCCCCGCGTGCCGCCCAGGGGCGCTCGTGCCCGATGCCGTGTTGAACCCGGCCGGCGAGCGCCTGTACGACCAGCTCGGCACGCGGTTCGCGCTGATCGTTTTCACCGACGGTGCTGCGCATTTCGATGCCGAGCGCTTCGCCGAACCGCTGCAGGTGTTGCACCTCTCAGCCGACAGCACGCTGGGCCGCCTGTTCGACGCACGCCCCGGCAGCTGTTACCTGATACGGCCCGACCACCGCGTGGCCGCGCGGTGGCGCGAGGCCACCCCCGAGCAGGTGGACGCAGCATTGGGTGCGGCCGCCTGCGCCCGCACCGAGGAGATGCAATGAGCACCACCACCGACCCGAACACCACCTTCGCCGAACGCGACTTCATCGACCTCGCCGCCGCGATCGACCAGGTGCCCGCGCCGCAACGCGAACTGTTCCTCACCAAGCTGGTGATCCTGCTGGCCGCCGGTGCACCGGCGGGCGCGCTGGCCCAGCGCATCGAACGCGCCAGGAGGCACCTGCCGGCCTGAGCGCGCCCTGTTCCCGCATTTCAAAAAGAAGGAGACAACACGTGAAGAAGTTCTTGAAAGCCTCGCGCCTCGCGGGCGTGCTGTTCGCGCTGGGCCTTGCGGTGGGCGCCTGGGCGCAGACCGCACCCGACGTGGCCTACCCCACCAAGCCGGTGCGCCTCATCGTGCCGCTGGGCGCGGGCGGTGCGCCCGATGTCGTGACGCGGCTGCTGGGCCAGATCCTCACGGAGAAGAACGGCCAGTCTTTCGTGGTGGAGAACCGGCCCGGTGCCAACACCATCATCGGCACCGACACCTGCGCCAAGGCGCCGCCCGATGGCAGCACGCTGTGTGTGGTGAGCGGCAGTTCGCTCTCCATCAACCCGCACCTGTACCGCAAGCTGCCGTACGACGCGGCGAAAGACTTCGAGGCGGTTTCGCCGCTGGTGGTGCCGGACATGGTGTTCCTTGTCTCGCCCTCGGTGCCCGTGAACAACATGAAGGAGCTCATCGCCCACGCGCAGAAGAACCCGGGCAAGCTGGCCTACGGTTCCTTCGGCAATGGATCGGACACGCACCTCACCATGGAATGGCTCAAGCGCGCCACGAACACCGAGCTGCTGCACGTGCCCTTCAACGGCTTCGGCCCGATGATGCAGGCCTTCCTCACCGGCGACATCCAGCTGCTCTACGTGTCGGTGGGCAACCCCGGCATCGTGGCGCAGACCAGGGCCGGCAAGATGCGCGCGCTCGCGGTGCTGGCCCCCACGCGCTCGGCGCAACTGCCCGACGTGCCCACGCTCGCCGAAACCGGCGTGGGCGACCCCGGCACCTTCACCTGGTTCGGCCTCATGGCACCGGCCGGCACGCCGCGCGCCATCGTCAACAAGCTCAATGCGCAGATCAATGCGGCGATGCAGACACCCGCGATGCGCGAGCAGAACGCCACCATGTCCATGCGCACGACCGCGCAGTCGCCCGAGGCGTTCGCGGCCTTCCTGAAAAAGGACCGCGAGGTCTGGCACGGGCTGGTGAAGCAGACCGGCATCCAGCTGGACTGAGCCATGACAAGGACCCACACCATGACCAGACCCCTGCTCAAACTCACCTGCGCCTTCGGCCTGCTGGCCAGCGCCTGGGCCTGCGCCGCGCAGACCGCCGCCGCCTGGCCCGCGCGGCCCATCAAGGTCATCGTGCCGCTCGCCGCCGGCGGACCGGTGGACCTCGTCGCGCGCCGCGTGAGCGAGCGCCTCTCGAGACAGCTCGGCCAGCCGGTGACGGTGGAGAACCGGGCCGGCGGCAGCGGCATCATCGGCGCCACCGCGTGCAAGACGGCGCAGGCCGACGGCCATACGCTGTGCATCCTGCTGAGCGACACCGTCGTCATCAACCCGGCCATCTACAAGAAGCTGCCGTATGCGGTGAGCGACTTCGCACCGATCTCGGAAATCAGCCGCATCGACACGGCCGTGGTCGTCACCACCAGCCTGCCGATCCGCAGCATCCAGGAGCTGGTGCAGTACGACCGCGCGAACCCCGGCAAGCTGAACTGGGGCCACTTCGGCATTGGCAGTTCGTCGCACCTGTTCATGGCACAGGTCAACGAGAAGCTGGGCTCGCGCATCGTCGACGTGCCCTACCAGGGCGGCGGCCCCGTGCTCAATGGCCTGCTGGGCAACCAGGTGCAGGTGTCGAGCCTGTCGTACTCGCTGGTGGCGCAGCACATCGAGTCGGGCAAGCTGCGTGCGCTCGCCGTGCTGGGCGATGTGCCCTCGCCACGCTTCGCCGGCGTGCCGCTGCTCAAGAACCAGGGGCTGGGCACGGCGCGCAACGCGTGGGTGGGCCTGTACGCGCCCACCGGCACACCACCGGCCGTGATCGCGCGGCTGTACGACGAGGTCAAGGCCATCACCTCCGACACCGAGTTCCAGAAGGCGCTGGACGCGCAAGGCCTGGCGGTGACGGGCCGCAGCCCCGAAGAGACGGCGGCCGTGATCAAGGCCGAGGGAGAGGACTGGCGCGCGGTGGCGAAGGTGGCGAATGTCAGTCTCGATTGACCACTGCTGCCTCTGAGGTCAACCATTCTTCTGACATCGCCGCAAAGACCGGCATCGCAATCGCCAAAGGTGCCGATTCCCTCACGGACGGCGCGAGGGGTGCGTGGGCAGAATCCACGCAAGACCACTTTCTCTCTGCGATGTCCGTCATTCTTTTCCCCCCATCCCGGGCAAGGCCTGGTGGTGGCGTCCCCTTCCGCGTGATGCGGCCCACCCTTGCGCTCACGCCGGATGACGTCGAGTCGCTGACGCAACAGGACTTCTTCGAAGTGATCCAGGCCGATGCCGCGAACGGCACGGCGGTCATCCATGAAGACGACGAGATGCGGCTGGTGCAGTACCTCGAGTTCCACGGCCTGCGCCTGCCCAGCGCGGTGGACGCGAACCAGCTTCGCGAGCTGTGCAACACGCTGCGCTGGACCTATGGCCAGGCGGTGCGCATGGCGGTGCACGGCGGCACGGATCTCGTGCGCGAGTTTCCCGGCCTCAATGCCGACCGCATTGCCTATGTGCACGCCGTGGCGAGCCAGAACCACGCCCTGGTGCGCGACAAGGCGCGCCTGGTGTTCAAGGACCGCGCCAGCACGATCTTCCTGTACTGACCATGTGGCAACGGCCCGCGCTGGCCGTCTGCATTCGCCCGCGAGGTGAAAAAAGGCACCGCTTATTCCGGTAAATGATTTTTACCGGTAATGCCGGTTATTGACGAATACTGCTTTTTCCACTAAATTGAATTTACTGGAACAGGCGGTGAACATGTCCAATCGAATCCAAGCCATCACAACGGCATCGCAGCTTGGCACGCTGCTGCGGGGGGCTCGCAAGAGCCGCAAGCTCACGCAGGCCCAGCTGGGCGAGCGGCTGGGCTTGAGCCAGAAGCGCCTTTCCGAACTGGAGCTGTCACCGGGCACGCTGAGCGTGGACCAGCTCCTGGGCGTCTGTGCCCAGCTGGGGCTTCAGCTGAGCGTGCAGCCCAGCGACGAGACCCCGCCCGCGCAAAGCACATCGAAAGTGATCTGGTAAACCATGGGTCGGCGCGCGCATTCCCGCCCGTTGTCCGTGTGGACCAATGGCGAGCTTGTGGGGCACTGGACGCCATCGGGTCGCCGGCCCATGGCGTTGAGCTACGCGGAGAGCTGGCTGGCATCGGCCTCCGCGCGGCCGCTGTCGCTGTCTCTTCCGCTGCCGTTGCTGGGCAACGAACCTCTGCGCGGCGAGCTGGTGCACAGCTTCTTCGAGAACCTCTTGCCCGACAGTGGAGCCATCCGCAGACGGCTTGCGCAGCGGTATGCCGCAGGCTCCGAAGACACGTTCGATCTGCTCGCGGCCATCGGGCGCGATTGCGTCGGAGCGGTGCAGTTGCTGGAGGCCGATGAAACACCCACCGGCTTCGACCGCATCGAAGGCGAGCCGCTGGACGACGAAGCCGTGGCCACCCTGCTGCGTTCGGCGGTGGGTGGGGCGACGTTCGGCCCGGCGAGCCAGCAGCAGGACTTCCGCATCTCGATCGCTGGCGCGCAGGAGAAGACCGCCTTGCTGCACCATGGCGGCCGATGGATGCGCCCGCTGGGCGCCACGCCGACAACGCACATCATCAAACTGCCGCTGGGCATGGTGGGCAACATGCAGGCCGACATGCGCACATCGGTCCACAACGAATGGCTGTGCCTGAAGCTGATGGCCGCGCTGGGTTTCGATGTGGCGCGGGCAGACATCGCCACCTTCGCGGACCATGCGCCGGTGCTGGTGGTCGAGCGGTTTGACCGCAAGCCGCATCCGGCCGAGCCGTGGATTCTCCGCTTGCCCCAGGAAGACTTCTGCCAGGCACTCGGCGTGGGCCCTGCCCTGAAGTACGAAGCCGACGGCGGCCCCGGCATCGAACGGCTGGCACAGGTGCTGCATGGCTCGCAGAATGCGCGCGCCGACCTGCGCACCTTGCTCGCGAGCCAGGTGGCGTTCTGGCTGATGGCGGCGACCGATGGCCACGCCAAGAATTTCAGCCTGCGGCTGCACGCGGGCGGCGTCTACATGCTGGCGCCTTTGTACGACGTGCTCTCGGTCTGGCCCATCATCGGCCGCGGCAAGAACCAGCTGGCATGGAAGAACGCCAGGCTGGCGATGGCCGTGACTGGCAAGAACCGCCACTACCCACTGGCCACCGTGATGCGACGCCACTTCAACGCCACCGCTGCGCGGTGCGGCTGGGGCGACAGCGCCGAGGACGTCATTCGCGATCTGCTGTCCCGTGTCGAGGGCGCCATCGACACGGTGGGCAGTCAATTGCCAAAAGGCTTTCCGGAAGACGTGGCTGCCGCCATCTTCAAGGGCATGCGCGGTCAGGCAAAGCGGCTGCGGGAGCAGCCGGCGGCTTAGTTGTCCGGTGCCACGGGGCGCCAGACCAGTTCCACATCCAGCCCCAGCAGCCGGCCGTCTTCCACCCGGTTGTTCAACCGCAGCCCGGCGCCAATGGTGCGCGCCAGGTCGGCGCAGATGGCCAGCCCCAGCCCCGCGCCGCTGTTCGGCCGCGCCGAGGGCTCGCGGGCGAACGGCGTGAACGCCACGGCCTGCATGCCGGGCGACATGCCGGGCCCCGTGTCCCACACGACGAGGCGCACACCGCCTTGCTCCCTGGCCTCGATGCGCACGCCAAGCCGGCCCTGGTCGGGCGTGAATTCCATGGCGTTGCGCAGCAGGTTCGCAAGGATCTCGCGCACCATCCAGCGCTGGCTCTCCATCACGAACGGTCTGGCATCGAGTTGAAAGTCGAGGTGCTTGCGGGCAATGAGGGGCGAGAGCTCGATGGCGATCTCGCTCACCAGTTCACCCAGGTCGAAGGCCTCGTTCTGTGCCGCAGCGAGCGATTCGGTCTGCTGCGCCCGCGCCAGCGAGAGCAGCTGCTCGGCCAGCCGCGTGGCACGGCGCGAGGTGGTGGCGATGGAGGCGAGCGCTTCCTGCGGCGGAATGTCGCCACTCAACCCCGCATCGGCCTGCAGCTGCAGCACGCTCAGCGGTGTGCGCAGCTGGTGCGAGGCATCGGCCACGAAGCGGCGCTGCTGTTCGCGCGCGCCGTGCAGGCGGGCCAGCAGGCCGTTGAAGGCCACCACCACCGGCTGCAGCTCGCGCAGCGCCACGGGGTCCTCCAGCGGGGCCAGATCGTCCGCGGGGCGCCGTTCCAGCCGGCGCGCAAAGGCGCGCAGCGGTTGCTGTGCCCAGGTGGCCATCACCCACACCAGCGCGAGCAGGGTGGCCAGCAGCGCGCCCTGGCGCAACAGCGTCTGCAGGAGGATGTCGCGCGCCAGGCGGTCGCGGTAGGCGGAGGGCTCGCCCACCTGCACGATCAGCAGGCGCATGCCTTCGAAGGTTTCCACGGGTTGTAGCAGCGCGGCCATGCGCATGGCCTCGCTGCCCTGCTGTGTGTCGTAGAGGTCGATCATGGCGCGGTACAGCGGGTGGATGGCCGGGCGCCCCTGGTACGGCGGCAGCGCTTCGTCGCCCGCGAGGTAGCGGCCGTCGAGGTAGCTCACGCGGTAGACCATGCGGCTGCGCGTGCCGGAATCGCCCGACGCGCTGCTGTCGTAGATCTCCAGCGCGGCGTGTGGCAGCGTGATCTGCAGCTCGCCGCGCTCCAGGCGGATGAGGTCGGCCAGCGCATGCGCGGAGGTCACGAGCAGGCGGTCGAACGCGATCTGGCTGATGCGCAGCGTGGCGCGGTAGCTGGTGTAGGCGTCCAGCGCGAGGAACAGCACGAAGGGCACGGCCAGCCACAGCATGAGCCGCCGTCGCAGCGAAGGCGGCGTCCTGGATGCCAGCTCCTCGGCCACGTCAGCTTTCCTGCAGCAGGTAGCCCACTCCACGCAAGGTCATGATGCCCACGCCCGTGTTCACCAGCTTCTTGCGCACGCGGTGCACCACCACCTCGATGGCATCGGACTGTGCGGGCAGGTCCTGTCCGAACGCCAGCGTGGTGAGCCGTTCCTTGGCCACGGCGTGGCCGGGCTGGGCGATCAGTGCGGCCAGCAGGGCGCCCTCGCGCGGTGTGAGATCGAGGGCCTGCGCGCCCACATAGAAGGCGCCCGAGGCGCGGTCGTGCCGCAGCGCGCCGCAATGTGGCATGTCGGCGGCGTGGGAGCGGCGTGCCAGCGCGCGCACGCGGGCTTCGAGTTCGTCGATGTCGAAGGGTTTGGCCAGGTAGTCGTCGGCCCCGGCGTTGAGGCCGGCCACACGGTCGCCCACGGCACCCCGCGCCGTCAGCACCAGCACCGGTGTGGCATCGCCCCGGCCGCGCATGCGCTGCAACAGCTGCAGGCCGTCCATGCCGGGAATGCCCAGGTCCAGCAGCACCACGTCGCAGGTGCTGGTGCGCAGCCATTCCAGCGCGGTCAGGCCGTCGCTGCAGCGCGCGACGTCGAAGCCGCGTTTGGACAGCACGCGCACGAGTGCACCACCCAGATCGAAATCGTCTTCCACCAACAGCAGTTTCATGGGCTCACCGAGGCACAGGAGACGGGCAGTCTAAGGGTTGACGACGGCAGCATGCGCCTGGGGCCAGTGCCCATCAGGGCAAACACCGAGGGGTTTTGAAAGCAGGCTGAAAGCCGGGTGAAGGCCAACAGAAAGACAGCGCACCACGGCAGGCCGGCGCCTTTCTATAGTCGGACCACCAGTTCCAACGGTCCACCCAACAGGAGACAGACACCATGAAGAACACGATGCCCCGCGCCTCGAAATCCCTGCCCGCGACACTGGCTGCGGGCGTGCTCGCCGCCGGCCTGCTGGCCAGCACCGCCGTGCAGGCGCAAGGCGCGGAATGCGCGAACCGCGGTGACCTCGACACCGCCTACTGCGACGCCAACAAGGACCTGGTGGCCGACACGCCGACCGACCCGAAAAAGCTGCGCAACCCCAGCACCCTGGTGTTCACCTTCACACCCATCGAGGAACCCGCGGTCTACGAAAAACTGTTCGACCCGTTCACCAGACACCTTTCCCAGTGCACCGGAAAACGGGTGGTGTTCTTCCAGGTACAGAGCAATGCGGCGCAGATCGAGGCCATGCGGGCGGGCCGCCTGCACGTGGCGGGTTTCTCCACCGGTGCCACCGGTTTCGCGGTGAACGTGGCCGGCGCGGTGCCGTTCGCGGTGAAGAGCACGGAGCAGGGCCCGCGCGACGACAAGCTGATCATGATCTCGCGCAAGGACGGCGCGGTGCAGTCGCTCAACGACCTCAAGGGCAAGCGCGTGGCGCACGCATCGCCTTCCTCCAACTCCGGCCACCTGGCGCCGCTGGCACTGCTGCCCAAGGTGGGCGTCACACCGGGCAAGGACTACAACATCGTGTTCTCCGGCAAGCACGACCAGTCCATCCTCGGCGTGGCCAGCCGCGATTACGACAGCGCCGCGGTGGCGGCCAATGTGTTCCACCGCATGGCCGCGCGCGGCACCATCAAGACGGCCGACTTCAACATCCTCTACACCAGCGACCCGTTCCCCACCACCTCGTTCGCCTACGCGCACGACCTGGCGCCCGAGCTGCGCGCCAAGCTGGTGGGCTGCTTCATGAACTACACCTTCACGCCCGAGATGACCAAAGCGTTCGAAGGCGACGTGAAGTTCATCCCCTCTACCTACCTGAAGGACTTCGCCATCGTGCGCGACGTGGCCACGGCCGCCGGCGAAAGCTTCAACCGCTCGGCCTACGAAAAAGAAGCGGCGAAGGGCAAGAAGTGAGCACCATGCCTCTCGCCGATCTCCCCATCAAGCCCGGCTCGCTCCAGATACGTCACCTGGCCAAGGCCTACAAGCCCGGGCACCCGGTGCTCAAGGACATCAACCTGGACATCGACGGCACGGGCCTCACGGCCATCATCGGGCCCTCGGGCACGGGCAAGTCCACGCTCATCCGCTGCATCAACCGGCTGGTCGACCCCAGTGCCGGCGAGATCTGGCTGAGCGTCGACGGGCAGCGGCTGGACATGGCCCGGCTCAAGGGCGGTGCGCTGCGCCGCAGCCGGCGCCACATCGGCATGGTGTTCCAGGAATACAACCTGGTGGAGCGCCTGAGCGTGATGGAGAACCTGCTGACCGGGCGGCTGGGCTATGTGTCGGCGTGGCAGGCGTTCCGCCGGAAGTTTCCGCGCGAGGATTTCGACCGCGCCCACGAGCTGCTGGACACCGTGGGCCTCGGTGCCTTCGCCAACCAGCGCGCGGACGCACTCAGCGGCGGCCAGCGCCAGCGCGTGGGCATTGCCCGCGCGCTGATGCAGTGCCCCAGCGTGATGCTGGCCGACGAGCCCACTTCATCGCTCGACCCCAAGACCTCGGTGGAGATCATTCAACTGCTGCGCGAACAGGGGCAGCGCCACAACATTCCGGTGGTGGTCAACATCCACGACGTGGAGCTGGCCCGGCGCCATGCCGACCGCGTCATCGGCATGACGGGCGGCGAGGTGGTTTACGACGGCCCGCCTTCGGGACTCAACGGCGACCATCTCGACACGATCTACGGGGGCCGCGCGTGGCAGCAATGAACCCCACCACCACGGCCGCCGCGCCCGCGGAAAAGGCGTTCGCCTGGAGCGCCGCTGAAAAGCTCTGCTGGCTGGCGGTGCTGCTGTATGCGGCGTATGTGCTCGGCCAGATCGACCTCACCCAGGAACGGTTGCTGCACGGCATGGAACAGGGCGCCCGTTTCCTGGCGCGCATGTTTCCGCCCGAGCTCTCGCGCATGGACGTGCTCTGGAGTGGCATCCGCGAAAGCCTGCAGATCGCCGTGCTGGCCACGGCGATTGGCGTGGCGCTGAGCCTGCCCATCGGCCTGCTCGCCGCGGGCAACATGGTGCCCGGCCCGGTGCGCACCGTCACGCGCGGTTTCATCGCGCTGTGCCGTTCGCTGCACCCGGTGATCAAGGCCATCCTGTTCGTCAAGGCGGTGGGCTTCGGCCCGCTGGCGGGCATTCTTGCGCTGGTGGTGGGCACCATCGGTTTCGTCGGCAAGCTGTTTGCCGATGCCATCGAGGAAATCTCGCCCAAGCAGGTGGAGGCCGTCCGCGCCACGGGGGCGTCGTTCATGAACGTGGTGCTGTTCGGGGTGCTGCCGCAGGTGATGAGCCGCTTCGTCGGCTTCTCCACCTACCAGCTGGATTCGAACCTGCGCAACTCCACCATGGTGGGCATCGTGGGCGCCGGCGGGATCGGCGGCACGCTGTTCGCCGCGTTCCAGCGCTTCGACTACGACTTCGTCTTCACCATCCTCGCCACCATCGTCTGCATCATCGTGGTGGGCGAATTGCTGGTCAACGCTGCCCGGAAGGCGCTCGATGTCTGACACCACCGCCGCCCCCTTCCCCCTCGCCCCCGCTTCCAGCGGTACCTGGCAGCGGCACACGCTCACGCAGCGCATGTTGCGCTACGCGTTGTGGCTGTTCATGGTGTGGGCCCTGGTCCAGTCGCTGCGGCACGTGGAGGTGATCCCCGAGTTCCTGTACGACGCACCCGAGCAGATGGGCGACATGCTCACCCGCATGTGGCCCGTGGACTGGAGCCACTACCCCGACACCATCCACAGCGCCTTGATGGAAACGCTGCACATGGCCACGCTGGGCACGTTGCTCTCTCTGCCCCTGGCCGTGCCGCTCGGCCTGCTGATGGCGTCCAACCTCACGCGCAACCGCGCGCTGAACTTCATGGCGCGAGTGCTGCTCGTGTCGAGCCGTTCGGTGAATTCGCTGGTGTGGGCGCTGCTGTTCGTGGCCATCTTCGGACCTGGCCCGCTGGCCGGCATGCTGGCCATTGCGCTGCGCTCCGTGGGCTTCGTGGGCAAGCTCATCGCAGAAGCCATCGAACAGACGCCACGCGGCCCGATCGAGGCGCTGCAGGCGGCGGGCGCCTCCACGCTGGCGCAGGTCTGGTACGGCTACTGGCCGCAGATCAAGCCAGCCTTCTGGTCGGTCGCCCTGCTGCGCTGGGACATCAACATCCGCGAATCCGGCGTGCTCGGGCTGGTGGGTGCGGGCGGCATCGGCATGGCGCTGGACACGGCACTCAACCTCTTCCACTGGAACCGCGTCGCCCTGGTGCTGATCGCGATCTTCGCGGTGGTGCTGATCGCCGAGGTGGTGGTGGTGCAGATCCGCAAGCGGGTGTTGTGAGCGGGGAAAGACAAAAAAGGCCCCTGGGTCTCTCGACTCAGGGGCCTGGGTTTTTCAGCTCGTGAAGCGGTCGGCCAGGACGATCACACGTCGATATTTCCCGCCCGCAGTGCATTCGTCTCGATGAAGTCGCGGCGCGGTTCCACCTCGTCGCCCATCAGCATGGTGAACACGCGGTCGGCCTCGATGGCGTCGTCGATCTGCACCTTGAGCAGGCGGCGCACTTCCGGGTCCATGGTGGTTTCCCAGAGCTGCTCGGGGTTCATCTCGCCCAGGCCTTTGTAGCGCTGGCGGCTGGTGGTGCGCTCGGCTTCGCTGATGAGCCAGCGCATGGCCTGGCGGAAGTCGCTGACCTTCTCTTCCTTCTGCTTGTCGCCCTCGCCGCGCGTGACCTTCGCGCCTTCGCCGAGCAGACCACGGAAGGTGTCGGCGGCGGTGGCCAGCGCGGCGTAGTCGGCGCCGTGCACGAAGTCCTGCGTGATGACGCTGCTCTTGATGTTGCCGTGGTGGCGGCGGCTGATGCGCAGGATGGGTTTGTCGGTGCGCACGTCGAACTCGGCCGCCACTTCAGCGGGCACGCCGGTGGTGGCGAGCTCGCGCAGCTTGGCCTGCAGTGCGATGGCGCTCACTTCGGCCTGCTCGACCGAGTCGAGGTTGAGTGACACGCCGTCGGCGATGGCGCGCAGGGCTTCGGCGTCCATGAAGTTGGAGAGGCGCGCGATCACGCTCTCGGCGATCTGGTGCTTGCGCGCGAGTTCGGCCAGGGTGTCGCCGGTGAGCGTGGTCTGCGTGGCACCACCGGTGAGCACGCTGGCGTCCTTCAGGGCGATGCGCAGCAGGAAGCCGTCGAGCGCGGAGCCATCCTTCAGGTACAGCTCTTCCTTGCCGGCCTTCACCTTGTACAGCGGCGGCTGCGCGATGTAGATGTGGCCGCGTTCCACCAGCTCGGGCATCTGGCGGTAGAAGAAGGTCAGCAGCAGGGTGCGGATGTGCGCGCCGTCCACGTCGGCGTCGGTCATGATGATGATGCGGTGGTAGCGGAGCTTGGCGACATTGAAGTCGTCCACGCCCGCGGTGCCGCCCACACCGGTGGCCTTGCCGATGCCGGTGCCCAGCGCGGTGATGAGCGTGAGGATTTCGTTGCTGGTGAGCAGCTTCTCGTAGCGCGCTTTCTCCACGTTCAGGATCTTGCCGCGCAGGGGCAGGATCGCCTGGAACTTGCGGTCACGGCCCTGCTTGGCGGAGCCACCGGCGGAGTCGCCCTCCACGATGTAGATCTCGCACAGGGCGGGGTCTTTCTCCTGGCAGTCGGCCAGCTTGCCCGGCAGGCCCATGCCATCGAGCACGCCCTTGCGGCGCGTCATCTCGCGGGCCTTGCGCGCGGCTTCGCGCGCGCGCGCGGCTTCGACGATCTTGCCGCAGATGATCTTGGCGTCGTTGGGGCGCTCCTGCAGGTAGTCGGTGAGCAGGCGGGCCACCACGTCTTCCACCGGGCCGCGCACTTCGCTGGAGACCAGCTTGTCCTTGGTCTGGCTGGAAAACTTGGGCTCGGGCACCTTCACGCTGAGCACGCAGCACAGGCCCTCGCGCATGTCGTCGCCGGTGACTTCGACCTTGGCTTTCTTCGCCAGCTCGTTTTCTTCGATGTACTTGTTGATCACCCGCGTCATGGCGGCGCGCAGGCCGGTGAGGTGGGTGCCGCCATCGCGCTGCGGGATGTTGTTGGTGAAGCAGAGCACCTGCTCGTTGTAGCCGCTGTTCCACTGCATGGCGACTTCCACGCCGATGTTGGTGCCCTGGTCGCTCTGGCGGTCACCGAGCGCGTGGAACACGTTGGGGTGCAGGACGGTCTTGCCCTTGTTGATGAAGTCGACGAAGCCCTTGACGCCACCGGCGCCGGAGAAGTCGTCTTCCTTGCCGCTGCGTTCGTCCTTGAGGCGGATGCGCACGCCGTTGTTGAGGAAGCTGAGTTCGCGCAGGCGCTTGGACAGGATCTCGTAGTGGAAGTCGCTGTTCTCGCGGAAGATTTCGTAGTCGGGCAGGAAGTGCACTTCGGTGCCGCGCTTCTCGGTGGCCCCGGTGATGCGCATGGGCGAGATCTCCACGCCCGTGGGCGTGGACTCGATCAGCCGGTTCTGCACGAAGCCGCGCGCGAATTCGAGCTGGTGCACGTGGCCTTCACGGCGCACGGTCAGGCGCAGCCACTGGCTGAGTGCGTTCACGCAGCTCACGCCCACGCCGTGGAGGCCGCCCGACACCTTGTAGCTGTTCTGGTTGAACTTGCCGCCCGCGTGCAGTTCGGTCAGTGCGATCTCGGACGCCGAGCGCTTGGGCTCGTGCTTGTCGTCCATCTTCACACCGGTGGGAATGCCGCGGCCGTTGTCCACCACACTGATGGAGTTGTCGGTGTGGATGGTCACCACGATGTCGTCGCAATGGCCGGCCAGCGCTTCGTCGATGGAGTTGTCGACCACCTCGAACACGAGGTGGTGCAGGCCGGTGCCGTCGGAGGTGTCGCCGATGTACATGCCGGGGCGCTTGCGAACGGCTTCCAGGCCTTCCAGGATCTGGATCGAACCCTCGCCATAGCCTTCGCTGGCACCGGCCTGGTGGGCGTCGATGGTGGGCTGGAAGTTGGAGCTTTCGGCTTGGGCCGCACCGGTGTTGACAGATTCGGCGGGCTTGTTGGCGTCGGACATGGTGAAGTTTCTCGATCTCAGTAAACGCCAAACCCGCGTGGTTCGCGGGTTTGGAAGGCGGGAGCAACCAGGACGGCTGGACTCAGATCCGCATCGGCATGACGACGTACTTGAAAGCGTTGTCGTCGGGGTTGGTGACCAGCGCAGAGCTGTTGCCGTCGGAGAGTTCGATGCGAACCATCTCCTGCGACATGTTCTGCAGTGCGTCGATCAGGTAGGTGACGTTGAAGCCGATCTCGATCGTGTCGCCTCCGTAGTCGATGTCGAGTTCGTCGACAGCTTCTTCCTGCTCGGCGTTGCTCGAGGCCACACGCAGTGCGCCCGGCTCGACGTTCAGGCGCACGCCCTTGAACTTTTCGCTGGTCATGATGGCGGTGCGCTGCAGCGAAGCCAGCAGTGGCGCGCGGCCCAGGGTGACGATGTTCTTGTGGTTCTTCGGGATCACGCGGTTGTAGTCGGGGAACTTGCCCTCGACCAGCTTGGTGACGAACTCCATGCCGTCGAAGCTGAACTTGGCCTGGTTGGCGGCGAACTGCATCTCGATCGCGCCCTCCTTGTCGGAGAGCAGGCGCTGCAGTTCCAGCACGGTCTTGCGCGGCAGGATCACCTCCTGCTTGGGCACTTCCACGTCCAGCGTGCTGGACGCAAACGCGAGACGGTGGCCATCGGTGGCGACCAGGCTGAGCTGCTTGCCTTCGGCCACGAACAGGATGCCGTTGAGGTAGTAGCGGATGTCGTGCACGGCCATCGCGAACGAGACCTGGCCGAGCAGGCTCTTGAGCGTTTTCTGTGGCACCGAGAACACCGGACCGAAGCTGGCGGACTCCTGCACCAGAGGGAAGTCCTCGGCCGGCATGCTCTGCAGCGTGAAGCGGCTCTTGCCACCTTTGAGGATCAGCTTGCCGGCGCTGGATTCGAGGCTGACGGTCTGGTCACCCGGCATGGTGCGCAGGATGTCGATCAGCTTGCGGGCACCCAGCGTGGTGGCGAAATTGCCGCTGTCGCCTTCGAGTTCGGCTGTGGTGCGGATCTGGATTTCCAGGTCGCTGGTGGTCAGTTGCACCTGCGAGCCAGTCTTGCGCAGCAGGACGTTGGCCAGGATCGGCAGGGTGTGACGGCGCTCCACGATGCCCGCGACGGACTGCAGCGCGGCCAAAACTTTGTCCTGGGTCGATTTCAAAACGATCATGTCAGACTCTTTCTTTTCTGGTTGCTTGCCGGCCGGCTCCTGCCCCCCGGTTGGCCCGGCCCGTTGCCTGGGCCAAATCCCCGCTATTTTCGCCTTTTTGTGGCCGGTTCCCGCAAAATCGCCGCTGGCGTCTTCCAGCGAGCGATTCCCGGCGTCGGCCGGTGGTGCAGGGGTGGTCCGGCCTCATCCCTTGAGCGTCTGTTCCAGCACGTGCAGTTGCTGGTTCAACTCGGTGTTCTGCTGGCGCTCCGCGCCAATCTTGCGCACCGCATGCAACACCGTGGTGTGATCACGACCGCCGAACAGCTCACCGATCTCGGGCAGGCTTTTCTGGGTCAGCTCCTTGGCCAGGAACATGGCGATCTGGCGCGGCCGCGCAATGCTGGCCGGCCGCTTCTTGCTGTACATGTCGGCGACCTTGATCTTGTAGAAATCGGCCACCGTCTTCTGGATGTTCTCGACGCTGATCTGCCGGTTCTGGATCGACAGCAGGTCCTTGAGCGCGTCGCGCGCCAGCTGGATCGAGATTTCCTTCTGGTTGAAGCGCGAGTAGGCCAGGATCTTGCGCAGCGCGCCTTCGAGTTCGCGCACGTTGGAGCGCACGTTCTTGGCGACGAAGAAAGCCACCTCCTCGGGCATGACCGCGTTTTCCACCGCCGCCTTGTTGATCAGGATGGCCACGCGCATTTCCAGTTCCGGTGGCTCGATGGCCACGGTGAGACCGGAATCGAAGCGTGAAACGAGGCGTTCGTGGATGTCGGCCAGGCCCTTGGGATAGGTGTCGCTGGTGAGCACGATGTGGCTCTTCTTGGCCAGTAGCGCCTCGAAGGCGTTGAAGAACTCCTCCTGGGTGCGCTCCTTGTTGGCGAAGAACTGCACATCGTCGATCAGCAGCAGATCGAGCGAGTGGTAGCGCTCCTTGAATTCATCGAAGGTCTTGCGCTGATAGGACTTGACCACATCGGAGACGAACTGCTCGGCGTGGATGTACAGAACTTTGGCCTGTGGACGATCGGCCAGCAGGTGGTTGCCGATGGCGTGAACCAGGTGGGTCTTGCCCAGGCCGACGCCGCCGTAGATGAAAAGCGGGTTGTACAACTGCCCAAGGCTGCCAGCCACGTGCATGGCGGCGGCGCGCGCCATGCGGTTGGCCGAACCTTCCACGAGCGTGGAGAACGCCAGCGCCGGGTTGAGACGGGTCTTGGGGCCGCTGGGAACGGTCGCTTCGGCCGGTGCGAGATCGGGCAGTTCAGCCAGCACCTGGTCTTGCACGGTACGTGGTGCAGGTGCCGTGCGGCTGGGGCCTTCGCGGGGAGCGAGCGCTAACTCAAGAACCACCGGGGCACCCTGGATGCTCTCCAGGAGGGCGGTGATGCGGGTAGCATACTGGGCGCGGATCCAGTCCATCTTGAACCGGTTGGCCACGGAAACGACCACGCGCGAGCCGTCGGCCGCCACCGTGGCGGACAGGGGGCGGATCCAGGTGTTGAACTGCTGTTCGGGGATCTCTTGCGACAGCCGGTCCATGCAGGCGGTCCAGAGAGAAAGGGTGTCCAGCTGGGTTTCGGCCAGGGACGCGTCAGGGGGAGTGCCCTCGATCATGCTGGGAGCTGGGAAATCGTTGTGCTTGTGGACAAATGTCTCGGGGCAATCGGTGGATTGTAGTGCGCCGGGTCAGTTATCCACAAGGTGGAGGGGCTCCTCGATGATCACGTTTTCCCTATGGATGGCGGGGCGGTTCTGATGAGTCCCGCCCGCTCACGGCGCCCGGTGCTTGCGGGCCTGAACGGTTTTTTGCGATAATTGCGGGTTTCCCCGATTTCCACAGACACATCATGAAACGCACTTACCAACCCTCCAAGATCCGCCGCGCCCGCACCCACGGCTTCCTCGTCCGCATGAAGACCCGCGGTGGCCGTGCCGTGATCAACGCCCGCCGCGCCAAGGGCCGCAAGCGCCTGGCCGTCTGAGGCCGCGCGCATTGTTCTGCCGGCGCCGACTCGCCCGGCTCCCTCATCGCATGACCTGGACGGTTCAGCGGTGATCCAGCGGCTGCGGTCCCGGCAACAGTTCCAGGCCGTCATGGCGGGCGCCCCCGTGGCCAAAACCCCCCACTTCGCCTTGCACCGCGCCGCGCTGTCCAGCGCGCACGACGGCAAAGCCCTGTTTCCTGTGGCCGATGCCTGGCTGGGTGTGCTGCTGCCCAAACGCTGGGCCAAGCGTGCCGTCACGCGCAACACCATTCGCCGCCAGATCTACGAAGTCGCCCGCCACCAGTCGGCAACCCTGCCGCAGGCGGCGCACGTGGTGCGCTTGCGCAGCGAGTTCAGCCGCAAGCACTTCGTCAGCGCCACGTCCGACGCGCTCAAGTCCGCCGTGCGGGCGGAGCTGGAACAGTTGCTGGCGCCATCCCGCACGGAGGGCCGCCATGCTCGCTGACTGGCCGCGCCAGGGCCTGCTGGGCCTGGTCAAGGGATACCGCCTGCTGCTGAGCCCCTGGCTGGGCAGTGGGTGCCGTTTCGAACCTTCGTGCTCGCTCTATTCGATTGGCGCACTGGAGCGCCACGGCGCTTTGGGTGGCAGTTACCTCACGCTGCGGCGGCTCGTGCGCTGCCATCCCTGGTGCGACGGCGGCCATGATCCGGTGCCCGCCGAGATTCGCGCGCCGTTCTCCCGCCTGATTTCACCTTCCTGCGAAAAGAAGAACCCGTCATGAATGACATCCGTCGGTCCATCCTGTGGGTGGTTTTTGGTCTGTCGATGGTCCTCATCTGGGACAAGTGGCAGATTCACAATGGCAACAAGCCCACTTTCTTCCCGGGCTCCGCGCCGGCCGTGACTGCCCCTGCGGCGTCGACCAGCCAGCCCGGCGGTGCCACCAGCACCGGTGTGCCTGTGGCATCGGGTACCCCGGCCGCAGGCGGCGAAGCGCCGGCCGCCGCGCCGGGCGCCGTTGCCCAGCGCCACGAGGTCACCACCGACGTGTTCAAGCTGGTGTTCAACAGCGAAGGCGGCTCCCTGATCGGCGCCGAGCTGCTCAAACACGCCGAGGCCACCGGCCAGAGCAAGGACAAGACGGAACGTCCCTTCACCCTGCTGACGCAAGGTGGTGGCGAACACATCTACGTCGCACAGACCGGTCTGATCGGCGGCAACTTCCCCACCCACAAGACGCCCATGGCGCTGGTGGGGAACCCCGCGGCGCTCACCGATGGTCAGAACGAGCTGCAGGTGCGTTTCGAGTCGCCCGAAGTGGGTGGTGTGAAGCTGGTCAAGACTTACACGCTCACGCGGGGCAGCTATGCCATCGGCGTGCGGCACGAAGTGCAGAACGTGGGCACCCAGGCTGTGACGCCGCAGCTGTACCAGCAACTGGTGCGCGATGGCAGCAAGCTCAGCAGCGAGACGCCCTTCTACTCGACCTTCACCGGTCCGGCCGTGTACACCCACGAGAAGAAGTACCAGAAGATCGAGTTCAGCAACATCGAGAAGAACAAGGCCGAGTTCGTCAAGTCCGCCAGCGATGGCTATGTGGCGATGGTGCAGCACTACTTTGCGTCGGCCTGGCTGCTGGACGATGGTGTGGCTCGCGAGAACTTCGCGCGCAAGATCGACAACAACCTGTTTGCTGTCGGCAGCATCACCAGTCTGAACGTCATCGAGCCGGGTCAGAGCCTGAGCCAGCAGTCACGTCTGTTCCTGGGTCCCCAAGAGGAAAAGGTGCTCGAGACGATCGCACCCGGCCTGGAGTTGGTGAAGGACTATGGCTGGCTCACCATCCTCGCCAAGCCGCTGTACTGGCTGCTCGAGAAGATCCACGGCTACGTGGGCAACTGGGGCTGGGCCATCGTGTTGCTGGTGGTGCTGATCAAGGCGGCTTTCTACTGGTTGAACTCCAGCGCCTACCGCAGCATGGCGAAGATGAAGAAGATCAATCCCCGCATCATGGACATGCGCGAACGCCTCAAGGGCAACCCGCAGCAGATGCAGCAGGAGATGATGAAGATTTACCGCGAGGAAAAGGTCAACCCGCTGGGCGGCTGCTTCCCGATCCTGATCCAGATCCCGGTGTTCATCGCGCTCTACTGGGTGCTGCTGTCCAGCGTGGAAATGCGCAACGCGCCCTGGGTGGGCTGGATCACCGACCTGTCGTCGCCCGATCCCTTCTTCATCCTGCCGCTGGTGATGGCGGTGACCACGCTGATCCAGACCGCGCTCAACCCGCTGCCGCCGGACCCGCTGCAGGCCAAGCTGATGTGGCTGATGCCGCTGATGTTCTCGGTCATGTTCTTCTTCTTCCCGGCTGGCCTGGTGCTGTACTGGATCACGAACAACGTGTTGACCATCGCGCAGCAGTCCGTGATCAACAAGAGCATGGGTGTGCCGCTGAAATTCAGCATGCCGAACTTCAGGGCCTAGCAGGCCACCCCCTGCGCCGCTGACGCAGGGGCGGCACCTTGGGCCCGTAGAGCCGGGCCCTTGACGCCCTTGAAGGGGCTTCCTTCTCCGGCCTGGGCCTGCATCGCAGGCCTTTGTCTTTTATGCTCACCCACCATGCTTGCCGCCTCGCGTGACCCCATCGTCGCCATTGCCACCGCGCCCGGCCGCGGGGCCGTGGGCATCGTGCGGGTGTCGGGGCGGGGGCTGGCGCCGTTCGTGCAAGCCTTGCTGGGCCGCGCGCTGAAATCGCGCGAGGCAACGTATCTGCCCTTTGCCGATGCAGCCGGTGCACCGATCGACCATGGCCTGGCGCTCTGGTTTCCCGGTCCACACTCCTACACCGGTGAGGACGTGCTCGAGTTGCAAGGCCATGGTGGGCCGGTGGTGTTGCAGTTGCTGCTGGCGCGCTGCCTGGAGGTCGCGCGCGGCACCGCGCCCACACTGCGGCTGGCGCGTGCGGGCGAATTCACCGAGCGGGCCTTTCTCAACGACAAGCTCGATCTCGCCCAGGCCGAGGCGGTGGCCGACCTGATCGATGCCAGCACAGAAGCCGCGGCGCGCAGTGCCTCGCGTTCGCTGGCCGGCGTCTTTTCGGGCCGCGTGCACGCGCTGCGCGACGCGCTGGTGAACCTGCGCATGCTGGTCGAAGCGACGCTGGATTTTCCTGAAGAAGACATCGACTTCCTGCAGAGGGCCGATGCCATGGGGCAGCTCGAGCGGCTGCGAACAGCGCTGGCCGGCGTGCAGGGCCAGGCGCGGCAGGGCGCGCTGCTGCGCGACGGCCTGCAGGTGGTCATCGCCGGCCAGCCGAACGCGGGCAAGAGCTCGCTGCTCAATGCGCTGGCGGGTGCTGAACTGGCCATTGTCACGCCCGTGGCAGGCACCACGCGCGATGTGGTGCAGCAGACGATCCAGATCGAGGGCGTGCCGCTGCACGTCATCGACACCGCCGGCCTGCGGGACAGCCCGGATGTGGACGAGGTCGAGAAGATCGGCATCGAACGCGCCTGGGAGCGCATCCAGCGCGCGGACGCGGTGCTGTTCCTGCACGACCTTGCACGCGCCGATGCGCCGGCTTATCGCGAAGCCGATGCGTCCATTGCCAGAAGCCTGGCCGACACACTGCCTGCGGGTGTGCCGGTGCTGCACATCTGGAACAAGCTCGATCAGTTGGCGGACCGCATGGCCGTGTTGCCGGCAGATCAGCCCGGCGCGCTCGCGATATCGGCCAAGCGGGGCACAGGGCTGGAGGCTCTGCGCCACCGTCTGCTGGAGATCGCGGGCTGGCAGCACGCGGGCGACGGGCTGTTCATGGCCCGGGAGCGGCATCTGCAAGCCCTGCGGCGTGTTGGCGATCACCTGGAGACGTCGCATGCCTTGTTGCAGCAACGCGCCGAGCATCTCGATCTGCTTGCCGAGGAGTTGCGGCTGGCGCAGCAGGCACTGAGCGAAATCACCGGGGAGTTCACCGCCGACGACTTGCTGGGCGAGATTTTTTCGCGTTTCTGCATCGGCAAGTGAGGCAGCAGGCACCGCTCGGGGCCGCTGCGATACCGCCCGGAGTGCAACTGTAAGAACGGGTAAGCGGATGCTTGCGGCACGGGGTGCGGCGCGGTTATCTTGGAGCGCATGAATGCCCAGTTGCCCACTGCCGTGCGTTTCGACATCCAAGGTCTGGCCCAGTCCATGCGCCTGAGCAGCGCGCTGGACGCCGTGCCGCTGAACCTGAGCGACGGTCAGTGGCCGCAGTTGGCCAATTACCTGCAGCCGGTGGCCTTGCAGCAAGGCCAGGTGCTGATCGAACAGGGTGTGAAAGACCGCACCGTGTACTTCGTGGAGAGCGGCACGCTCACCGTGCACTACGAAGACTCGCGCGAGCGCGTGCGCATCGCCGTGGTGGGATCGGGCTCGTTGCTGGGTGAGGGCGCCTTCTTCAGCCACCTGCCGCGAAGCGCCACGGTGCACGCGGGCAGCGACTGCCGGCTGTGGTGCCTCACGCCGCTGCGTTTTCGCGAGCTCTCCACACGCCACCCGGACATCGCGCTGGATGTGAGCGTGGCCATGGCCGCCGTGCTGGCGCGCCGCATGTACAACCGGCCCAAGCGGGTCGCCGTGACGTGAGCACGGTCGACGCGAACGGAATCAGGGCTGTCCGATGCTGCTTTTTCAACCCTTTGCGCGCGCATCCCTGGCGCACACTCTTCCCATGTCCCTGATGAGCTGGCTGCAGGCCAAAAAAACCACCGCACCGGGCAAGGGTCCCTTTACCCGGGCCCGCAAGAAGTTCAGCCAGACCACGTTGCCGCTGATCTCGCCGCGCCGCGGGCGTCGCATCCTGCGTCGTGAGCAGCTGTTCTCGGTGGTGCGCGAGTCGCTCATCCGGGCCGGTGTGCTGTCCACGAGTTACGAGTTCAAGGTGCTCACGCTGGACGCCAATGGGGACACTTTCCTGGTGCTGGTGGATCTTGCCTTGCCGGCCCTGTCCATGCCCGACGAGTACCTGCTCGAAATCGAGCGCTGGATCCAGCAGAGTGGGCGCACGCGCCATGAGATGGACGTGCGTTCGGTGTACTGGCGCCGCAAGGCCGTGCCGGATCAGGTGGGCATGGCGCTCAAGGCGGCCGTGGCGGCTCAGACACGGCGCGAGGCCGTGCCCATGACACCCGGTGCCGTGCCGGCGACCCCACCACCGCGGCCCAAACCCGTGGTCAGTGACACGGCGATTCCCCGTCCCACCATGCCGCACGCCAACGGTCCGGCGCAGAGGGTCGACGACGACGAGGTGGCGGCGTTTCGCCAGGCCTTGCAGGCCAAGCCGCCCGCGCCATACCGCACCCCTGCCGAAGCGCAGGCGGAGATGCCGGTGCCCGAGTCGCACAGCGACTTTGCCGCGCTGAGCGAAACGCAGTACGGCAAGCTCTGAAACGGCGCCCGCCCGCCGCTCAGTGGCCGGCGAAATCGAGCAGCGTGAAAAGCTCGAGCCCGGACGCGCGCAGCTTCTCCGAGCCACCGAGTTCGGGCAGGTCGACAATGGCCGCGCCTTCCGTCACCTCGGCGCCCAGCTTCTCCAGCAAACGCCGTCCCGCCATCATCGTCCCGCCGGTGGCGATCAGGTCGTCGATGAGCACCACCCGGTCCCCGGGCCTCACCGCGTCGGTGTGCAGTTCCACCGTCGCGCTGCCGTACTCCAGCTCGTACGTTTCTTCCACCGTGGTGAAGGGCAGTTTGCCCTTCTTGCGGATCGGCACGAAGCCGACGCCAAGCTCGTAGGCGAGCACCGAGCCGATGATGAACCCGCGCGCATCGAGCCCGGCCACCACCGTGGGGCGCAGGGCGGCGTCCATGTAGCGGTGCACGAAGGTGTCGATCAGCACCCGGAAGACCTTGGGGTCCTGCAGCAGCGGTGTGATGTCGCGGAACTGCACGCCCGGTGCGGGCCAGTCGGGCACGGTGCGGATGTGGGATTTCAGGAAGGCAGAGGTGTCCATGGGCTCGTTCCGTGGGGGAAGCGGCCATTATCGGCGGGACAAAAAAATCCCCGGCGCATGGGCCGGGGGGGGAGACCATGGCGACCCTGTGCAATGCCATGGGCTGGAACCAGGTGGTCTTGGTTGGCCAACCGCTGCATTCTGCTGACCGTGGGCATCTGCGGGTCAGCGCTCCCGGTATGTGGTGGCCGCCAGCCGACGAAGCGCGTCGATCAACCCGAGAGCAGTTTTTCCTCGGCCAGTGCCAGGGCCGGGGCCTTGCCGCTGATGACCACGGTGTCACCGCCCTCGAACACGACGCCGTCTTCCGGGGTCTGCGCCCGGCCATTGGCACGTCTCAGGCTCACCACGCGCACACCGACCGCGTGCAAGGCCAGGCTGCCCAGCGTCTTGCCAACGTTGCGCCCGCCTGCCGGCAGCGTCACGGTGTTGAGGCGCTCGTGGTCGATCTCGTCGACACTGCTGTCGTCGGCACCGTGGAAGTAGCCGCGCAGGAGGTTGTAGCGCGCATCGCGCTGGTCCTGCACCACGCGGATCACGCGCCGCATGGGCACGCCCACCAGGGCCAGCGCGTGGCTGGCCAGCATCAGGCTGGCCTCGATTGCTTCCGGCACGACTTCGGCCGCGCCGGCGCTGCGCAGCTTCTCGAGATCGCCGTCATCCACCGTGCGCACCACCACCGGCACGTGTGAGGCCTGCTCGTGCGCGTGGTGCAGCACCTTGAGCGCACTGGCGGTGTCGAGGTAGGTCACCACCACCGCGCTGGCGCGGTGCAGGCCAGCGGCCATGAGCGCCTGCAGGCGGGCGGCATCGCCGAACACCACCGAATGCCCGGCGGCGGCGGCCTGGCGCACACGATCGGGGTCGAGGTCGAGTGCCATGTAGGGAATGCCCTCCGCCTCCAGCAGGCGCGCGAGGTTCTGGCCACAGCGGCCGTAGCCGCAGATGATCACGTGCTTGTCCGCGTTGATCGCCTTGCGTGCGATGCTGGTCATCTGCACCGACTGCATCAGCCAGTCGCTGCCCACCAGCCGGGTCACGATGCTGTTGGCGTACAGGATGGCCAGGGGTGTGGCGAGCATCGACAGCACCATGGACGCCAGGATCGGGTTGAACAGCTGTGGCGGCACCAGGTTGTTCTGGCCCGAGAGTGCGAGCAGCACCAGGCCGAACTCGCCGGCCTGCGCCAGGTACAGACCCGTGCGCAGCGCCGTGCCCATGGGGGCGCCAAAGGCGCGCGTGATGGCGGTGATGAGCGCGAGCTTGCAGGCCATCGAGACGGTCAGCAGCAGCAGCACCAGCGGCCAGCGGTCCAGCACCAGACGCCAGTCCAGCATCATGCCTATGGTGATGAAGAACAGGCCCAGCAGCACGTCGTGGAACGGCCGGATGTCGGTCTCCACCTGGTGCTTGAATTCGGTTTCCGAAATGAGCATGCCGGCGACGAATGCACCCAGGGCCAGCGACAGGCCGGCGTGCTCGGTGAGCCACGCCAGACCGAGCGTGATGAGCAGCAGGTTGAGCATGAAGAGCTCGTCGCTCCTGCGGCGCGCCACCAGCGTGAGCCACCAGCGCATGAGTTTCTGCCCACCCGTCAGGAGCAGGCCAAGCAGCAGCACGGCCTTGAGCGTGGCCCATCCGAGTGCCCTCAACAGGACCTCGGGTTCAGCGGCCAGGGCGGGGATGATCACCAGCAGCGGCACCACCGCCAGGTCCTGGAACAGCAGGATGCCCAACACGCGCTTGCCGTGTTCCGACTCCAGCTCCAGCCGCTCGGCCACCATCTTGATCACGATCGCGGTGCTGCTCATGGCCATGATGCCGCCCAGTGCCAGTGCGGATTGCCAGGGGACGTTCCACCAGGCCGGCAACAGCATGGTGAGCAGCAGCGAGCCCCCGGTGGTCAGCAGCACGGTCAGCAGCACCTGCGACAGGCCCAGGCCGAACACATGCCGCTTCATCGCGCGCAGCTTGGGCAGGCTGAATTCCAGTCCGATCACGAACATCAGGAAGACCACGCCGAATTCGGCGAGATAGCGCACCCCGCTGGAGTTCTGCGCCAGCGCCAGTGCATTCGGCCCGATCACCACGCCGACGGCCAGGTAGCCGAGCATGGGTGGCAGACGCAGCGTGCGGCACACCACCACCGCCAGCACGGCGGCCAGCAGGTAGAGCAACGCGAGATCGAGCGAGTTCATCGACCGATGGTAATCGGCCGGCCGCCAGCGTGGCAGCGGGGCGGCGGCGATAATTGCGCGCATGACCCTGCCCCCTTCCTTCGACCCGGCCCGGGCCCTGGCCCTGGCCAGGGAGACCCTGAACATCGAGGCGCAGGCCGTGATCGCGCTGGCGCAGCGCGTGGACGTCTCCTTCGTCCGCGCCATCGAGCTTGTGCTCGGTATTCCTGGCCGTGTGGTGGTCATGGGCATGGGCAAGAGCGGCCACATCGGTCGCAAGCTGGCCGCCACGCTGGCCTCCACCGGCACGCCGGCCATGTTCGTGCATCCGGCCGAAGCCAGCCACGGCGATCTGGGCATGATCACCGGCACCGATGTGGTGCTGGGCATCAGCAACAGCGGTGAGAGCGAAGAACTCACCGCCATCCTCCCGCTCATCAAGCGGATGGGCGTGCCCCTGCTGGCCATCACCGGCCGGCGTGATTCCACCCTGGGCCGCCACGCCGACGTGGTGCTCGATGCGTCCGTCGACAAGGAGGCCTGCCCGCACAACCTGGCTCCCACCGCCAGCACCACCGCGCAGCTCGCGCTGGGCGACGCGCTGGCCGTGGCCTTGCTCGATGCGCGTGGCTTCCGGGCCGACGACTTCGCCCGCTCACACCCTGGCGGCGCGCTCGGCCGCAAGCTGCTCACCCATGTGAGCGACGTCATGCGCGTGGTCGCCGACACCCCCAGCGTCGGACCGGACGCCGGACTCATGGACCTGATGCGCGAGATCAGCGCCAAGGGTCTGGGCATGGCCGCCGTGGTGGACGCGGAGGGTCGCGTGGTCGGGATCTTCACCGATGGCGACCTGCGACGCTTGATCGAGAAAACCGGGAGCGGGGCAGACTTGCGCGCCTTGCGGGCGCGCGACGTCATGCACCCCAACCCCCGCACCGTGCGCCCGGATGCACTGGCGGTGGAGGCCGCCGGCCTGATGGAAGCCAGCCGCATCACCAGCGTGCTGGTGGTGGACGACCAAGGCCGCCTGCTCGGCGCGCTCAACAGCAACGACCTCATGCGCGCAAAGGTGATCTGAACGTGGAACCCCTGCGCCCTGTGCTGACCTTTCCACCCGCCCTGCTGCTGCGTGCGCAGGCCGTGCGCGTGGTGTTCTTCGACGTCGATGGCGTGTTCACCGATGGCGGTCTCTATTTCAGCGAGACGGGCGAAACCCTCAAGCGTTTTCACACGCTCGACGGCCATGGCGTCAAGCTGCTGCAACGTGCCGGTATCACCCCCGCCGTGGTGAGCGGACGCGACTCCGCTGCGCTGCGCCTGCGCCTTTCGGCGCTGGGGGTCGTGCATGCCAGGCTCGGTACCGAGGACAAGGCCCCGGCCGCCGGGTCGATCCTGGCCGAGCTCGGGCTCGACTGGAGCGCAGCCGCCGCCATGGGCGACGACTGGCCCGACCTGCCCCTGCTGCGCCGTGCCGCCTTCGCCGCTGCGCCCCCTTCTGCGCACGCCGAGGTGCTCGCCCTGGCCCATCACGTCACCGAGCGCCAGGCGGGCGCAGGAGCCGTTCGTGAATTCTGCGATCTGCTGCTGGTGGCCAGTGGTGTCTACGTCCATGAACTGGAAGCGGCTGCGCGGTGAGTACGTCGGATCCCCTCGACTTTTTTGACACCGTCGACCAGACGGTCGATGCGCCGCGCCCACCACGCCGCAAACGCAAGCTGATCGACCAACTGTCCATCTATCTGCCCGTGTTGCTGATGGGCCTGCTCGCGCTGGCCTCGTACTGGCTGTTGCGTTCCACGCCCGCGCCCGAGGTGGCCGAGGCAGAGCGGCCGGTGAGTGTCGAGCCCGATTACTTCATGCGCCGTTTCTCGGTCAAGGCCTTTGATGGTCAGGGCACGCTCAAGACCGAGATCAAGGGCGCAGAGGCCCGGCACTATCCCGCCACCGACATGGTGGAGATCGACAACGCGCGCATCCGCCATATCGGTAAACAGGGCCTGCCCACGGTGGCGACCGCCAAGCTGGTGACCACCAACGGCGACAACACCGAATTCGTGCTCCGTGGTAACGCGGTGATCGTGCGCGAGGCCGGCACCGACGCGAATGGCCAGCCCCAGCCCCGACTTGAGTTCCAGGGCGAGTTCCTGCATATCTTCCTGGAGCCCGACCGCATCGTCTCCGATCGCCCCGTCACCCTGCTGCGAGGCAACGACCGGCTGGTGGCTGACACGCTCAACTACACCGGTGAAGACCAGATCGCCAACTTCAAAGGCCGCGTGAAAGTCCAACTCGCGCCGCGCTGACCCCTTCTGTTTCGTCACCATGCCAACCTCGACGACCTCGTTCCCCTCGACAGCCGGCCCGCTGGTGTTCATCACCGGCGCCTCCAGCGGCATTGGCCAGGCGCTGGCGGCTCGCTTCGCGCGCGCCGGTTACCGCCTCGCGCTGGTGGCGCGTCGCACGGATGAGATGCATGCCTGGGCGCGGACCCAGGGCTTCGACGCCGCCCGGTGCCAGGTGTATGGGGCCGACGTGGCGGACATCGACAGCATCGTCGCTGCAGGCCAGGCCACCCTCGCCAGCCAGGGCGTGCCGGACGTGGTCATCGCCAACGCGGGCATCAGCATCGGCATGGACACGGCCGACCGTGCCGACATCGACGTCATGGCCCGCACCTTCGCCACCAACAACACCGGTCTGGCCGCCACCTTCCATCCGTTCGTGTCCGCCATGACTGCGCGCGGCAGTGGTGCCCTGGTCGGCATCGGCAGCGTTGCCGCCATCCGGGGGCTTCCTGGGCATGGTGCCTACTGCGCCAGCAAGGCGGCCGTGGTGGCGTACTGCGAGAGCCTGCGCGGCGAGCTCCGTGGCAGTGGAGTGTCCGTCGTCACCGTGTTGCCGGGGTATGTGGACACCCCCCTGACGCGCCAGAACCGCTACAGCATGCCGTTCCTGCTCAGTGCGGAGGTGTTCGCCGACCGCGCGTTCGATGCCATACGCGCGGGCACGAGCTACCGCGTCATTCCCTGGCAGATGGGCGTGGTCGCCAAGTTGCTGCGCCTGCTGCCCAATCCTCTGTACGACCGTGTGCTCGCCGGGCGACCCCGCAAGCACCGGCAGGGGGAACGGACGTCAGGCACCTGAGGGCCCCATGAAAAAAGCCCTGGGGCAGAGGCCCCAGGGCTTTTGTGTCGTGTAGAACCGGCGCCGGGCGCCGGTCAGCTCGACGGGTGCGGGCGATCAGTAACCGCCGCGGCCACCGCCACCGCCTTCACGACGGCCGCCGCCGCCGTAGGGGCTGCGGAAACCGCCTTCGCCACCACCACCGAAGCCACCGCCACCGCTGCGGCCACCGCCGAAGCCACCGCCACCGCTGCGCGGGGGGCGGGCTTCCATCGGACGGGCTTCATTGACCACCAGGCTGCGACCGCCCAGCGATTGACCATTCATGCCTTCGATGGCGGATTGTGCTTCGGCATCGCTGCCCATTTCCACGAAGCCGAAACCCTTGGAGCGGCCCGTTTCGCGTTCCATCATGACCTTGGCGCTGTTGACAGAACCATAGGCGCTGAAAGCTTGTTGCAGGTCTTCGTCGCGCACGGTGTAAGGCAGATTGCCCACGTACAGTTTGTTGCCCATGGTTGGGACTCCTAATAACACTGAGAAAAATAGCGATGGAGCCCCGTTAGCACACAAAAACCTGTAGCACGCGAAACCGACCGATCACTTGTAAAAAACGAGCGTTTTCGACGCTCGCCAAGGGATTATGCGCGGAATGTCCCGCAAACACTAACTATTTTTCAGGATGTGCAAGCCGGTGAAATTGCCGATGCGCGGCTACAACATCGCGCGCGGCACACCGGGAAAACCCGTCTTGGCGGCCCGTGGAAGGCTGCTATCGAACCAGGCCATTCCATTTATACTCACACCCAGCGCCGATTTGTTCCAGATTGCGGGCGCTTTAAAAATGCCGCTAAAGGGGAGATTCCCGGTCTCGCTCTTGGCGGCACCGGGTTTTTTCATTGGGCGACCGCTGCCCGCAGGATACGGCCTTGATTGTCACGCCCCAGACCTTCCGATTCACCGAACCGTTGCCGCTGCGTTCCGGTGCCGTGTTGCCGGCCTACGAGCTGATGGTGGAAACCTATGGAACGCTCAATGCCGATCGCTCCAACGCGGTGCTGATCTGCCACGCACTCAACGCCTCGCACCACGTGGCAGGCTGGTACGCCGACGACAACGGCCAGCCGCTGGCGCGCAGCGAAGGGTGGTGGAACAACATGATCGGGCCGGGCAAGCCGGTGGACACTGACCGCTGGTTTGTCATTGGCGTCAACAACCTGGGTTCCTGTTTCGGCTCCACCGGCCCCACCCATGTCAATCCTGGCACGGGCACGCCCTGGGGGGCGGACTTTCCGGTCGTGACGGTGGAAGACTGGGTGGACGCCCAGGCCCGACTGCTCGACGTCATGGGCATCCAGACGCTGGCGGCGGTGATGGGTGGCAGCCTGGGGGGCATGCAGACCCTGAGCTGGACCTTGCAATACCCCGAGCGCGTGCGCCACGCGGTGGTGGTGGCCAGCGCACCCAACCTCACCGCCGAGAACATCGCCTTCAACGAGGTGGCGCGCCGCGCCATCGTGAGCGACCCCGATTTCCATGGAGGGCACTACCTGCGCGAGGGCACGCTCCCCCGACGTGGCCTGCGCATTGCCCGCATGATCGGCCACATCACCTACCTCAGCGACGACGTGATGAACGAGAAGTTCGGGCGCAGCCTGCGTTCGAGCGACGCCGATGACCCTGCAGCTGCCGCGGAACTGGCGTACCGCTATTCGACGCAGGAAATCGAATTCCAGATCGAGAGCTACCTGCGCTACCAGGGCGACAAGTTCAGCGAATACTTCGACGCCAACACATACTTGCTGATCACCCGCGCACTCGACTACTTCGACCCTGCGCGTGCGTTCGACAACAACCTCACCGCCGCGCTGGGGCGCGCCAGGGCCAAGTTCCTCCTCGTGAGTTTCACCACCGACTGGCGCTTTTCGCCGGCGCGCAGCCGCGAGATCGTGAAGGCGTTGCTCGACAACCGGCGCGACGTGAGCTACGCCGAGATCGATGCGCCCCACGGGCACGATGCCTTCCTGCTCGACGACCCGCGTTACCTGCAAGCGGTGCGGGCGTACTTCGAACAGACCATTGCAGGAGGTGTGGCGTGAGCGAGAAACCTTTGAACGATGCCATTGCACGGCTGGTGCCGCCGGGCTCGCGCGTGCTCGACCTGGGCTGTGGCGACGGTGCGTTGCTGGCCCACCTGCAGACCACGCGTGGCTGCAGTGGCTATGGTGTGGAGATCGACGATGCCAAGGTGCTGGCCTGCGTGCGACGCGGGGTGAACGTGCTGCAGCTCAACCTGGAAGACGGACTGACCATGTTCGGCGACGACGCCTTCGACGTGGTGCTGCAGATCGACACCCTGCAACACCTGCGCAACGCCGAAACCATGCTGCGCGAGACCGCGCGCGTGGGGCGGCTGGGGGTGGTGGCCTTTCCCAACTTCGCGCACTGGCCCAACCGCCTGCATGTGCTGCAAGGCCGCATGCCCGTCACCAAGCGGTTGCCTTATCAGTGGTACGACACCCCCAACATCCGCGTCGGCACACACGCCGACTTCGAGGTGCTGGCGCGGCGCAACGGGCTCACGATCGAAGACAGCTTCGGCCTGCACGAAGGCCGTGAGGTGCGCGTGTTGCCCAACCTGATGGCCAGCACGGCGGTCTTCCGTTTCTCGAGCTGACGGCGCGGCTGCGCGGGGTCAGGCGCGGCCGGTTTCCTGTGCAGCGTCTACCGCGAAGTCGCCTTCGACCTTGTCCACGTCGACGAGCATGTAGGGGTAGAGCTCGCTGAACACGGCGCGCATGCGCGCAAGTGGCAGGTCATCGAAGGCCCCGTGGTCGTTCACGTACTCCATGTGCTGGCGGCCTTCGCGGTCGAAGGGGTGGTACAGGGAGTCGTTCTCTCCGTCGAACTCCAGCGGCAGCAGGCCGAACTTGTCGCACAGCTCGATGTTGAAGGCGGGCGTCGCCTTGCGCCAGGCACCATCGATCCACAGGCTGGTGTAGCCGTGCCACGCGAACACATCGGTCTTCATGGTGTTGCGCAGCCGCTCGGTGGAGAGGTGGTTGCGCACGTCGGCAAAGCCCAGCCGCGCGGGAATACCGGCGGCGCGGGCCACGGCGGCCAGCAACACCGCCTTTGGCACGCACCAGCCGTAGCCGAGTTCCAGCGCATGGCTGGCACTCATGCCGGTGTCTGACATGTCGACCCGGTAGGGGTCGTAGCGCAGGCGGTCGCGCACCGCGAGGTACAGCGATATCGCCCGCTCGCGCGGCGAGTCGCCGCGGGCGTGTTCCCGGGCAAATGCCTGCACGGCAGGGTGTTCGCTTTCGATCCAGCGGGTTGGGGCCAGGTGTTGCGGGCCGGGCGGTGTGTCTGTGCTCATCGGGCCAAGTTACCAGATGGGATGTGTCGCCCTCGACGCCTGAGGGACAAACCCTGGGACAGCATGGGATCGTATGTGTACTTTGGCATTCGTTGCGACGCCCGCCAGGTGCCTGGGCGGCGATTGGGGCCGGTTTGTCGGCTTTTTTTCGACTTCAGCCCTCGACGGCCTGGCCGATATTCCTTGGACCAATCCCGTCAATTGAGGACCCGATCCATGGACATGCGCAACGAAGCCGCTCACATTGCCCGCCACGACAGTGCCCGGGCCGCCGCCGCACAGACGGCCAGCGCCGAATTCCTGACCTTCCGCCTGGGCGGTGAGGAGTACGGCATCGACATCCTGCGCGTGCAGGAGATTCGCTCCTACGAAGAACCCACCCGCATTGCCAACGCGCCCTCGTTCATCAAGGGTGTCGTGAACCTTCGCGGCGTGATCGTGCCCGTGGTGGACCTTCGCATCAAGCTCGGTTGCGAGAAGGTGGAATACAACGGCTTCACCGTGGTGATCGTGCTCAACGTGCACGGCCGCGTGGTCGGCGCTGTGGTGGATTCGGTGTCGGACGTGCTGGAACTTGCCGGCGATCTGATCAAGCCGGCGCCCGAAATGAACACCAGCGTGAACACCAGCTTCATCACCGGCATCGCCAGCGTGGGTGAACGCATGCTCATCCTGATGGATATCGAAGCCCTGATGTCCGGCAGTGACATGGGCCTGATGGACAGCAACGCCCAGGCCCTTCAATAAGCGTCAGACCCAGACAACAGCGTGGCGAAGGCCGCGACGAGGAGTTCCCATGAGAGAAACCAATGACCGACCGAGCTCGGTGGCGCGCCGCGTCGCCCTGCTCGCCGTGGCCCTGCTCGCCACGGTGCTAGTGCTCATCTGCGGCGTCATGTCCGTCATGGCGGAGAGGTCCTCCCGGGAGCGCACGATGCAATGGACGGCCGACAAGGCCTTGTCCGTGGCCGATTCGATCGATGCGTTCGACAACACCGCCCGCATGATGACGGACCGCGCCTACCGGCCGTTCCGGCAGAAGTTCGCCGAGAAGTTCGAGCTGGACGTGCAGGCCGGCATGCTCAAGGGCTGGGGCATGCTGCTCAACAACGATTTCTCCGAGGTCGACACCTTCAACCGCACCAACGGCGGTGTGGCGACGATTTTCATGCGCAAGGGTGACGACTTCGAACGTGTGAGCACCTCACTCAAGAAGGAAGACGGGCAGCGGGCCATGGGCACGCTGCTCGCCCGCACGCATCCGGCCTATCCGCTGATGCTGGATGGCAAGACGTACACCGGGCGCGCCGTACTGTTTGGCAAGCCCTACATGACGCACTACGAAGCCCTGAAGGACGACGCCGGCAAGGTGGTTGGCATTCTCTTCATTGGTTTCGATGTGACCGACTTCCAGTCTGCGCTGGACAAGCTGGTGGCCGACGCGCGCTTCTTTGAAAGCGGTGGCACCTACGTGATCGACCCACGGGGCTCGAACGCGGAAGCCGTCTTCGCGGCGCACCCCACGGCGGCTGGCAAGAAGGTGCTGGAGGTCAACCCTGGTGCGGCAGCGATGCTCGACGCCATGCGCGGTTCTCCCCAGGTGACCGTCCGCGACGCGGTGCCGCTGCTCAATGCCGACATCAAGAGCCCCTGGGTGGTCAAGCGCGAGTCGCAGTCTGGCTGGTGGGTGGTGGGTGAGGTGTCCGACACCGAAGCCATGGCCAGCTACTGGCGCACGATCTATGGTCTGTGGGCGATGCTGGCCCTGGCCACCGTCGTGCTGGGTTTGGGTCTGTACATGCTGGTGCGCCGCAACGTGAGCCAACCGCTCGCGCAGCTCACATCGGCCGTGACCACAGTGGCGCAGGGGGACCTGAGCCAGGCCTTCCAGTCGGGCCGACAGGATGAGATCGGCCGCCTGGTGCGCGAAGTCGAGAGCATGCGCCAGCGCTTCCTCCGCATGATGCGCGAGCTGCGCAGCGCGACGGACAGCATCAACACGGCGTCGGTGGAGATTGCGTCTGGGAACCAGGACCTGAGCGCGCGCACGGAGCAGGCGGCGAGCAACCTGCAGGAGACGGCGGCGAGCATGGAGCAGCTCACGAGCACGGTGCGCCAGAGCGCGGACGCGGCGAG
>NZ_JAVDWE010000014.1:0-172642 GCF_031457235.1 Hydrogenophaga laconesensis | reverse complement strand
GGGCGGTCACGTTACCGAAACGGCGCTGAGAACATCGCTCAGCCCACCGGTCACGATGCGCCGAAATGACCGGTCACATTCGCCGAAATACGCAGGTGGACACAAGGGAGAAGGAGACGCCGCAGAAAAGTCATGCAGTGAAGTAGGTCAACTTGGGCAGTCACGAACTGCCTCGGCCTGGCCACCCACCTCATTTGGCTCTGTCTGAGACCCAGACAGTAACCCCCCCGGCGATCAATGAGGTCTCCGGGGTGCCCATCCATCAAGGATGGTGGTCACACAGTCTCCCGCTGTGCCGACAGGAAAGCTTGCTAACGAACCGGGATCTGAAGACTTGATGGCCGTGCGCAGGGCCTTGTACTGGCGAGAGGTAGCTGTGAAGGTGCTGGCGCGAGCTGGCACGAAAGCGCTTGGGATTGGCTGAAGCCGCTATCCGGTGTGGGTGTTCGAAACGCCCACACCGGATAGCGGCTTAGGTGGTGATCTCTGGAATTGAAAGTTGCAACCGACAGGAGTTTTATGGACAAGCAGATTGGGTATGGCCGTTGGAAGGCACCGGCCGACGTTATGGCCAGGGCGATGGCGCGGATGCGCGAGCGTGAGCGCGCGGGTGGGCCACGCAAGGCCGTGATCGGTAGCGGGAAGGAAGCCTTGGCCGAGGCAATCCGCCGGTATCCGAACGATCCGCTCCGGCAGTTGGCGATGTTCCTTGACGCATCGCCCTTGCCGGCATTGATCGGGCGAGCGCGGGAGGTTTCGGCCAAGACGCGCACGAACCATGGCGACATGCTGCGTGGAGCGATCGGCGACCTGAAGGCGATCAACATGAAGGTTCAAAGGCTGGATCAATTGAACCGGCGTCAGGTGATGGCCCTTGCAGCGTACTGGACCCACGAGAAAGGCCAGACGCCAGGAACGGTGGCGAACAAGCTGAGTGCGCTGCGCAAGTTTTTTACACAGGTGGGTCGCCAGGATGTGGTTCCGAAACGTGAAGCGCTGTACGAGGCGCTGGCTGTCACCGGTGTCAGCCAGCAGATGGTGACACGCCAGCAGGTTGCCTTGGATACCAAGGCGTGGACACCCAAGGGGGTGGTGCCGCTGGAGGTGATTGAGGAAGTCCGCGAGACCTACCCGCATGAGGCGCTGCTGATGGAATTGATGCTGGCGTGGGGACTGCGAGTTTCAGAGGCACTCGGCCTTCGTCCGCACTCGTCGGACACCCCGAACTTTCTGCTGGTACACCGGGAGACGAAAGGTGGTCGGTGGCGCAAGGTCCCCTACATGAAAGATGCGCAGAAAGCCGCGTACCAGCGTGACGTACTGAACAGATGCCGCCAGTGGGCCGAGAAGTCACGCCGGCTGGAGATGGGGTATCCGAAGTTGACGCTCCAGCAAGCGAGAAGTCGCCTGTACAACGTCATGGCAGAGATTGGCGTAACTCTGGAACAACGGGGGGTGGTGTGCCATGGCCTGCGGCATGAATTCGCCGGGGACATGTTCTTCGACATCACGAGGCATCGTCCTCCGAGCGAGAACGGTGCAGACTCGGACTGGTACAAGCAGAACAAGACGTTGGTGGCAGATGCCTACCAGCAAGTGTCAGAGGCCCTGGGTCACTGGCGGCGCGAAATATCCTCGGCCTACCTGGGCTCGCCCACCAAGATGAGCAAGGCACAGCGAGAGCGTATGGAGCAGTCGATGCAGCTGATTGCGGGCAATCCTGACGTGAAGCAAGGACTGGTAGCTGCAGGTGTCGAACAGTTCTGGATCACGGGGCCGGCCGCGGACGGAGTACTGCTGCGCGCTGGAGAGGCGATGCAGGTCGCGGGGCGATTTCAAGAAGGCTGGACGGCGGAGAACCTCAAGCAGGTTCACGAGGTCCTGCGCGCAGGGGTGGCCAGGCCGATCCAGTTCGTGGTGTCCCTGGAGGCGCAGCCGCAGGGTGAGACGCTTGAGATCTTCCTGGACAGGTGAGCAGATGCACAGTGCAGCAATGCCAGTAGAGCAACCCCGGCCCAGTGCGGAACTAAGCTTCATAGATGGATAAATGACACGCCCGGAACGTGCGGAATCGGAGGCTCGAACGAAGAGAGCAGGGGGGTGGCCGTCGTAGAGTCATTTGCGCGACAGATCGATTGCAGGCGCAGATTCGACAACATATGTTTCTTATTGGCATGGCTGAAACCTTGCCGACCACAACGCGCTTTGCACTCGTTCCGAGGCCACACGGCTCAGGGCGGCTTCTTTTCCTGGGCCGTGGATCGCAGCACGCACAGGCCATAGACTCGACGCGCCCCTAGAATGCCCATGTGTTCACGCAAAACGAAAGAGTTCTCTGATGGCGTCATTTGCAGAATCCATGAAGCGCGAGATCGCCCGCGTTGCGCGCAAGGAAATCAAGGGCGAGATTTCAGCGCTGCGCAAGGCAAGCGCATCGCACCGCAATGACATCGCCGCCCTGAAGAAAATCGTCAAGGCACAGGACACGCTATTGCGCCAGTTCGTGCGAATGGCCAATCGGGCTGATCGGGCAAGCACAGCCCACCACGGCACGTCCGAAGCTGCCGCACCGAGCGCGCCACGCGCACCGCGAGTCGAAGCAGCAGCGTTTGACCACCAGGCGTTCGCTGCCCACCGCAAACACCTGGGCCTGACCCAAGGGCAAATGGCAAAACTGGTCGGTGTCTCCGCCCTGTCGATCTACAAGTGGGAGAGCGGTAAGGTCATGCCGCGCGCCGCCCAACGCGAGGGCGTTGCCCAAGCACTCAAGCTCGGCAAGCGCAAGGCTCTGGCCATCGCCACAAGTTGACTTTCCGCCCTGGAAGGGCCGATACGCCTTCTGGGCAGATCAAGGCCGCTGCGCAGGCAGGCAGGCAGGCAGGCTGCGTTTGGCGTGACCACCAGGAAGGCTCATCTGCAGCTGCGCGCGCACGCCGAGGCCAACTCGAGCTTCGAGCTTCGAGCTTCGAGCTTCGAGCTTCGAGCTTCGAGCTTCGAGCTTCGAGCTTCGAGCAACGGGCCGGGCCGGCCGCAGTCTGCGTCATCCCCGCGCTCGTTCAACCAGCCAGCCCAAGCGGCAGATCTGCGAGCGCGCCCGGTGCTGAAGTGGATTGGGCCCTATCCACCGGGAGCGTGAAGTACACCGTGCAGCCCGTATTGGGCGAGCTGTCAGCCCAGATCCGGCCGTTGTGCCGCTGAACGATGCGTTGCGCAATGGCCAATCCTGTCCCGTCGCCAGCGAAGTCGATGGAATGATGCTGGCGTGCGAACATCACGAACAGATTGCTCGCTTTGCTCACGTCGAAGCCGACGCCGTTGTCGACCACGAAGAACTGCCCGAGGCCATTGCCCTCAGGGCTCCAGCCGACCTGCACCTCGGGTGAGCGCGCTAGGGCGCTGAACTTCACCGCGTTGTCGATCACGTTGAACATCAGCTGGCTCAGCATCTTGGGATCCCCGATGGCCACAGGCAGATCACCTTGCACGACGAAGCTCACAGCCACGTTCGGATGAGCGCAGCGCACGCGCTCAATGGCGCTGTGCACAAGGGCAGACACCGCAAGCGTGGCGGGTTGCAAGTCGATGCGCCCCAGGCGGGCATAGTTCAGCAGCGACTCCACCATGTTGTCCAGGCGCCTCGTACCCGTGCGCAGTCCTTCTCGAAAGCGCTCCAGTTCCGCGTGAGACGACAGGTCATTGCTCCCCTCGATGATCAGGCCCGCAAAGGTGTTGATGTGCTGAAGCGGCGCGCGCAGATCGTGCGTGATGTGATGGGTGAAGACATCCAGATCGCGGTTGGGCATCAGGTACTGGCGCACCCGCTCGGACACGCGCCGCTCGAGCTCCGCATTGAGGTCATTCATGACCCGGTCCAGGTCACGGGCAACCGTCATGTCGCGTGTGATGCAAGACAGGCCCTCGATCGTGCCGTCCTCGCCCCGCAAGGCGGTCAGGAGGGTGTGACCCCAGAAGGGCTCGCCGATCGCGCGTCGCCGCCAACCATGCACTTCCCACTGCCCCCGTTCTGCAGCCAGGCGCAATGCGTCGTGACTGGAGACTTCTTCTTCCTCACCATGCAGACCCACGTGCAGCACGCTCAAAGGCATGCCCTGGATCTGATCGCGGGTGAAGCCATGCAAGCGGTGCGCACTCGCGCTCCATTCGCTGATCTTGCCCTGCACATCGACAAAGAAGATGCAGGAATCCTGTAGCGCGTCGGCCATCAGCCGAAAGCGCCGTTCCGCCTTGAACAAGGCTTCGTCGGCCTGCACGCCTTGGGCGCCGAGTAAGCTATCTGCGACCGGTTCGGCAACTGGAATCAGACTGACGTAGGCGCCGGCCAGCGAGCCCGACGGCGTCTGCAATGCGCCTACCGTGGCGCTGACGTGCACCGGCGCTCGCGGATTGCGCAACAGGACCAGAGTCAGCGTTGGCGAGACCTCGCCGGCAAGCGCTCGTCCGATGCGCATGCGCAATGCCTGGGCACTGGCCTCATCACGAACATCCAGCACCTTCACTGGATCAGTACCGTTGGCAAGGCCTTCGTCGGTAGGTGCGCCAATTTCCTGAAAAGCCCGGTTGTACTTGACTACCTTCCCTTGCGCATCGAGCAGCAACGCGGGATAGGGCGCTGCGTCAAAGAAAGGCTGTTGCTCCCAGGTGGAGCTTGTTGTGTGGAGGAGCGAGGAGTGAGCCGCTGAGGTAAGAAAGGGCGGGGCAGGATCCATGTGCGAGAGGTCTCGATCTTGGGTGGGGATGCGCGATAGGCCGCAGCGCCAAGAAAGAGGCGAGACATCGAACTATTGGCAGCGAGCCGCGATTCTGTCTTGGATCGAGCAGGCTTTTGGCGCCAATTCGGAAAAAAACTGTGCAGCGCGCAGCTTGAACTGCTCGTATCCTGATGGCCGCACCCCTCACAGCCCAACACTGCCCAATAGGAAAAACGGCAGGCCCTTTCCTTTTGGGTGCAAACCGGTTTGCGCATCGATGCTATGGTGACGTAGCGCCAAAGCAGTACGCGATCGGGCTCTTCCCGATTCAACAGGTGAAAACGGCTTCGATGGCGGGAGATCAACACGCTGTGGTGGTCCAACAATTCACGCCACGCGCACGGGACTGCGACTTTTGCGTACCGGGAAGCGGCGCATACCGCCCCGTCTGATCGTCGTCGCCAAAACCACCAAAACAGCAGGGGACACCGATTCGAAATGCGCGACCTGTGAGGCTGTGCAGCAGTTGCGCCACGAGCAAGCGTCACAGCAGTTGCCCGCGGCACTGCAGCAGGGCCAGGAAAGCGCAGAGCAAGCCGCCCCGAGTGACCAGCTCACCACCCTGGCCAAACGCGCCGAGGTCGAAGCCGCTCAGACGCCGCTTGCTCCCTTGAATGTGCCGCTTCCACCGGCTCCCGGAGCTGTCCCCGAACAGGTTAGCGACGAGTGCGCAGAGTACGCTGACGTCGATGCCAGCCTGGACAGCATCGATATCGAAGATTTCCTCACGCACCCGCATTGGGAGCGGATGGACGAGGAGCTACATCGCCTGGTCGAGCACGTCCCGCAGACAAGCCAGCGCTGCGAGAGGACCACCATCCTGTCCTGGCTGTACCAGCGCGAAGGCGTGAGCACCTTCACGATGCTCGCCGACCGCATCAGGGGCATTGAATCCCAAATCATGCGCAAGCGCGCAATGCGCCGCACGTTGCGCACGATGGAACGCCTCAACCTCGTCTCGGTCATCACGTTTGCCGAGTCCAATAAACTCACGGACAAGCAGAATGAAGAGCTCGGACGCAACAGCATGATCACCCTCACCTGGACGGGAATGGTGTGGATGCGCCGCGCATGGCAAGCACGCGCCAACCTCGCGCGCAATCAGCATTCCATCCTGCAAGCCCACGAGATGCTGGTCGCGGAGGAGGAAGAGGGCCGGGGCGACGAGCCGATCTGGGTCGAGGGCCTTGCAGGCGTCACGCCTGAGGAGGCCAAGACCAGTGTGAGGGCAATCACGATCGGTCGTGGGCACATAACATCGGTCTTCGATCTGGGAATGAAGCGATAGCAGTACCGCAAAAGCCTCTGTACACCTCGCCAACAAGGCCGTTTCGGTCGTTCGAGCAGAACTCAAGAGGACAAGTTTGCAGAGCGCCAGCGCAAATCGATTTGCATGTGATCGGCCTGTACCAAGTGGCTCGTACAGAGGGAAAAGAAGTCGCGATCCGGTTCATGTGGCGGCTGAACCAAGTGCAAACCAGTTTGCGCTGTTCACGTTTGGCGAAGCACCCCAAGTGAACCATGTGAGCTGACACCAATCCAGCGGGGTGCTCCAATCGCTTCACCTTTGGAGTTCACTCCAATTCGTCGGCAAACGCCGAACTTCACCCACCCGGACGGGAACCACGGTTCCCTCATGGGGCGTATGTGGAACTCGTCTCCTTTCCCTTTAACGGAGATTGAGAAATGATGAACGCCGCATACGAATCGGACTACGCTTCCGCCCTTGACCACATGGACTTCATCGTGACGTCCCTGGCCGAAAAGCCTGGTCGCGCAATCGCTCTTGCCGTCGAACACGGTGGTGAGAACGCGGTGCAGGCCTTGTTCGACGCCGTGATGGACAAAGGCCACCGCATGGTGCTGGTCCATGCGCTCGGCGCTCCGTCCCTGCCGGATTGGGTCCGCGAAAAGCTCGGAGTCTTTCTGTACGGCCAGAACCGCCAAGTTGCGGCGCTGTTCAGCAGGAAGGTTTTGCACTAAACGCAAATCAAAAAATTGGGCCACTCCTTCGCGGGTGGCCCTTTTGCTATGTTTGACCGCACTTGAAACTCGCGAACCCAGCGCTACCATGCAGACAGGAGCAACGCCCGCAACAAGGGCGGTACCAGCTCACCAGGAGAGAAAGATGATCGTTTCCAACGGACACCGTGCCTGGCGGGTGCTTCATGAGGGCGAACGAGACATCCATGGCGGCTTCGAAGTACAGGGTGTACGAAACGAGCTCCTCGTCGCTCGTGTGTTCCGGAAGATCTACCCCGCCTATTTCCACGCCCCATCCGTTGGCCTTGGCCAGTTGGAACATGGTGGCGAGGTAGGGACCCTTGGCATATTTGTGGCGCATTTGAGCGATTCCTTTCTGTGCTTCCAAGCTACAGGAGGTCCGCCCAGTGTCAAGGCGACGTGATGAATATTCTTGCGCGCGCGCCCACGCGATGCTTCACGTCTCGTGTCCACATCCTGAGCCTGGTAGAAAGGCTCAGGGCGGGGCAGCATTGATCAGTTGCTCTTCTTGCCAACAAGGTAGCGGGCCACGCCGGTGAAGAGGGCGCATCTTTTTGATGACGTGTTCGCAGTTTCCGCACGCTGCAGTGCTTTGGCTTTTTGCTCATGCTCAGGACTCCCATTGTTGAAGAAGTCAATGCATACACCTGCGCTCATTGCCACCTGTTGTGGCTGGAGGTGGGGTAGCATGGGCACTGCCATGCAGCCACGGAGCAAGTTCCAGATGCAGCGGTGGGCCTCCCGGTTTGCCAATACGCCTCTCGGGTTAAGGGAGGAATGGCCGGCGTGCACAAGCACCATTGCTACGCTGTCGATGGCCGGCAATTTACATCCCGATTTCGCGGCGCGGTGGTGAAGTGCCAAGGGAATGCAACGCAATTGTGCTCCAGACCTTGAGGGAGGTTTGTTGACGAAGCCTGGTAGCGTTTCAAAGCATCTTCACAACCGTTTCCCTGCGTACCCAGGAGTGTGGCCATGACAGAGGATCAACCAGTCCACCGATTCATAGCGCTGTTCGAGCAAAAGGCGCAAGTGCTCGATGCTGCGTGCGTGTCCCCGGATCCAGACGCAGCCATTGTGATGCTCGCCCAGTGGCTCGATATTCGACACGAAAACCTGACAGAAGACGATCTGATCGTCCTCTCAGACATTGGGGCACTCCTCTATCGCGACGGCTTGATTCGGCGTCTATGACGCCGGAGTGAACCATATCTCTCATTCTCACCAGGAACTTCTGGCTGCCGCCTTGCGCCCTGCAGTCTTGCTCCTTAGTCGGACCGCCTCTGCTGACAAGCGCCAGGTCGGGGCAGGGTGGTTCGTCTGCTTGCGCCTTTTCATGACGCGCAGGGGCGGCACGGGATTGTTCTCCATCAACCCGGAATCGATTGCGTACTCAAACATGCCCCAGAGATGGTTCCGAAGGTAGCGGGCCACCTCGGGAGCGCGTTTCTCGACATCCTTCAGCAGCGCGGTCAGCTTCAGGCGGGTGATGCTGTCCATCGGGTGGTTCTTCAGCTTCGGCATCAGATCGTTGTCGATCTCGCGCTGAAACACGCTAAAGCGATGGACGATGCCGATGATGAGGGGAAACACCTGGCTACCCCGAACAACCGAGAGAGAGCCCATCTCCATTAGACTGCCACGATGACCGATCGTGATCCGCCCAAAACAAAGTTGGAGCCGCTCCAAGGCGAAAGCGTCTGGGCGGCGATGGCACGTGAGCTGGCCAGCAACCCGGACAGCCCTGCTTCATTGAACATCATGTCGGCCGTGGGCCAGGCCATGAGGCCGCGCACTCAGGCGGTGGACCAGGTTGTGGCGGCACTTGAAGAGCAACTGCGTGAAGATGGTGAGCCGGCGCGTGCTGCGCTTCAAGCCGCTATCCAATACTGGGAACGCGAGTGCGGCACGCAAATGGACAGCCCACTTCTGGAGGATCTCCAAAAAATCGCGCGTGAGCGCATCGAACGCAAGCTTCGGCAGCCCCCGTCGATGGAAAGCATCCTGTCGAGTCGACCGACGACGACGGATACCGGGTACCAGCTGGGCATTCACCTCGAAGGCCTGGAAGGGACCTGGCATCGTCTTTGGGGAATCATCAGTCTGGTGTTTGGCTTCGGCGACGACATTGAAACGGACGAGGGCGTTGCAGCGGTACGGATCCAATTCGAAGAGCTGCTGGGCCGCACAATGACGTCGCCGGAATGGGCCACCCTGGTAGCGCATGCAAAGAATCACCACGAAACGGTTGTCAAACCATCTATGGCCAAGGGCGATACCGGCAAATCGTAGCCCCTCCGGACTGCTCTACGGACGCTACCTAGTCTGTGACGTCCAGACCACTCACCTCAACAGCCTGATGCAAAAAAACGGCCACAGACGCCTGTTGACACTGAGCTTTGATCTCGCGAAATCCAGTCTTGGTGCCCCTTGATTGGGTATACCGTACAAAAAGACGGCTCCACCACTGATTTCACGCCACATGACCGAGCGTGTCAGGCAAATGCAGCTGTAGCCGCGGCATTGAGCTGCATCTGTGCCGGCCTGTTAGCCAATGTCTCGCTACATGCCGCCGCACCCCTTGTCAGTTTGACTCAGCAGGGCCCCCGTTCTTCAATTCAGCAAACTTTTTGGCCATGGTTGGGTTGCCACGAGTCAGCTTCTTGACGGTGAGATCTTCGGCCTTGTCGTTGGCCAGTCGCAGATTGTTGGCGGACTTGTAGAGGGCGTCCTTGGTCTTTTCCAAGTCCTTGATGGCGTCGTCGATGCGCTTGACGGCTTCCTCGAACCCTTCGGAGGCAAGACGCCAGTTGCGACCAAACGAGGTCTTGAAGTCTTCCAGCTGGGTCTCGAAACGAGTGATGTCTACGTTCTGCGCTTTCACTAGGGCCAGCTCGGACTTGTACTGCAGCGAGTTCAAGGCCGCATTGCGCAGCAGTGTGATCATGGGAATGAAAAACTGCGGCCGCACCACATACATCTTCGGGTAACGGTGCGACACATCGACGATGCCGCTGTTGTACAGCTCGTTGTCAGGTTCCAGCAGTGACACCAACACCGCGTACTCACAAGCTTTTTCCGAACGGTCCTTGTCCAGTTCCTTGAAGAAGTCCTCGTTCTTCTTCTTCGTGGCCGTCTGGTCGTTCTCGTTCTTCATCTCGAACATGATGGAGACGATCTCGGTCTGGGCATCGTCCACGTCGCGGAAAATGAAGTCTCCCTTGCTGCCACTGCTGGCGTCGCTGTCCTTCTCGAAGTAGGCACGGGGAGGGGCGTTCAAGGCCCCAGGGAAATGTGGGCAGAAGAATTTTGGCGCACAGTTTGACACGGCGCAGGGCTGGCCGAAGACGACCTAATCGTCTTCTCAGAAATTGGGGAACTCCTCTATCGCGACGGCATGAGTGGGCGTCTATGACGCCCGTTTGCTGCGTTGGCACTAGTTCCGACGGGATGGAGGCCTTCGCCAAGTGGCTGACTGCTTCGGCGATCAGCTTCGATAGCGGCTGTGCTACTGTTCTTGTCATGAAGAAAGCTGATGTGAAAGCGTCCGAGGCTGCCGCGTTGCTGGACAGGATAAAGATCCTTGCAGTTCAGGCGATGTTTTCGGATGATGAGCTGCTGGAGCAACTGGTCCTCAAGGGTGGCAACGCCATGGCCCTGGTACATCAAGTGAGCGCGCGCGCCTCAGTTGATCTGGACTTTTCGTTGAAGCAGGACTTCGGCGATGACGTGGCAGGTGCCGAGACTCGTATCCACAAGGCTTTGACGGAGACCTTTCGCGCAAGTGGGTACGAGGTGTTCGACTTCCGCATGCTTGAGAAGCCGCAGGCGATCTCTGAGGACATGCGCCATTTCTGGGGCGGCTACGCCGTCGAATTCAAACTGGCGAACGTCGAGGTATTCGCGGAGCATCGCGGCGACTTGGAAGTCTTGCGCCGGCGTGCGGTCAACCTCGGTCTGGGCACCAAGTTCCTGATTGACATCAGCCGCTTTGAGTACGTCGAAGACAAGCAGCCAGTCGACTTCGAGGGCTACATGATCTACGTGTACTCGCCCGTCATGATCGTCTGTGAAAAGCTCCGGGCGATTTGCCAACAGATGCCTGGATACGGTCCTTTCATCAAGCGGGATCGCGCCGGCAGCGCTCGCCCACGAGACTTCGTTGACATCTTCGTGCTGATGGATACGTTGAAGTTGGACCTGACGACAGACAAGACGGTCCAGATCTTGAAGTCGATGTTCGAGGTCAAGAAGGTGCCACTGGCCTTCCTCGGCAAGGTGCCGGAGGTGTACGAGTTCCATCGGGCTGGTTTCGCCGCAGTGGAGGCGACCGTCACACCGGGGTTCGACCTCAAGGACTTTCGCTTCTACTTTGACTATGCGGTGGCTCTGATCGACAAACTAAAACCCGCTTGGGACGTGTAGTCGCCAATCGCTGTCGTAGCGCGTATCGTTCATCTCGTGCGTCAGATAGAAGTCCTGCGCGATGGGCAGGCGCCGCACCAGGTCAATCTGGCTAGATTTGTAGCCCGCGCGCTGCAGGTAATAGCCGACGGCCTGGTGGTAGGGATAGACAAACTTCAACTTGTGCAGCATCGCCACCAGCTTGTTGATGGACGCGCGCTCCTTTGCGAGCTCGTACGCTTTGGCCACTTCAAAGACGCCGCCCGCATAGACCGGCCGCACTGTGATGTCGATCAAGGTTCGTTCGAGATTTGTCACCCGAGCTTGGACCTCGGCCCCGCTTTCGTCGGTCATCAGTTCGGTGACGACGCCCAGGTGGCCGGTGTCGGCACCGTTCAGCAAGTAGATCTTCTTGTCGTCGTACTCCACCCAATTGCTGGAGGCGCGTGCCGGTTTTTTGAAAGCGCTGTCAATGTCTGCCTGGCTGATCTTGCTGTCGCGTTCGCTTGCATGCGAGGTGGTTCGCTCGTCGGTGAGATAGATGGACTTGGGAGACTGTTCGGTCAAAGCGAGTGCGCGCATTGCCGTGTAGTGGCTGAAGTGCAGGTCCTTTCTGAGGCCCAGCAAGATGGCGAGCAAAGGGGCCTGGTCCCAGACATAGCACGTCTCGGCTCGTTGAGGGAAGAGAAACTCATACTGTTTGAGCTTCGAGTGCTTCTGCAGAAACTCGATAAATCGCTCCGCCGTTGTGGCTTGTGCGAGCCGCCAGAAATTTCGCTGTTCCGCGAGGATTGCGTAGATCTCTTTCGGCTTCAGGACACGATCGGGAAGCGCGTCAAAGTGCCGAACGATGTCGGGCTTTGCGATCTGGATTCGAGTGCGGTTCATCTGACTGAGTCGGCACGCGGATTGACGCAATCTTCGTACTTGGCAGCATATATGCTGCCAAGTATAAAAACGACAAAGCAAGGCCGCAAGCCACTTGCTTTGAAGTCGATAGGGGAAATGCAGCTCTTTGTCATAGTGCTATGCAGCGATATCGCTGCATAGCATAACATTGATATTCTGAATCGTCAAATCGCACTCGCCTATGAACCTGGTCGACGTAGCGTTTACTGGGGACTCGCTGGCTGTAGGCTCGAGCATGCATGCCCTGGCCTACAGCCAGCTCGCCACTCTGTGCTTGCAATTTCTCTCCGTATATATTACGCTACGAAGCGCTAGCGCTTCGTAGCGCCATATTTTAATTACGCGCATCTGGTCAGCGAATCTAGGAAATAGTCATGACCTTGGCGAGACGGTAGCCGGCTGGAGGCTCGCTTTCAGCCAGCCGTGTCGCCGCTCAAAGACTGAAAAGGTACACCGCCCATGCCTACGATGACCACCGCCGACGCATTGCGACTTGCGATCAATGTCCTCAGAGATTGTGCTGAGTCGGGCCGAATGCCCTGCGGGATTGATCTCGATGCGAACGCTATCACTCTCCATGCGGAGGCAGCAGAGACCTTGGAAGAAGCGCTCGATGCTCTCCGGGGCCGAGAATAGCGCCGTCGCGCCTGGCCCGGGCAAGTGTCGACAGTCACTTTGACCGACAACTATGGTCGAAACTCACGACGTGCCGCCCGCGCTTCGGAAGCGAACTTCACTTGCTGTATCACGGCAGCGATCCCGATGCGGGGTCGATCGAATTGGCAGCGAAGTCGGCCTGGAACCCCAGGGAACTGGTCGCAAAAGGCGCACGAAGTCACCATCACTGCCGCGAAACCGAACAATGTTGCTACCGTCGTGCACGCATACGTCTAATTCCAAGAATTTGTTCCCGCGCACGCGTCCAACTTATTGATTCAATTGACACCCAGCAGTCATAGGTTCAGTATTGGTGGCGGACCGTGTCTCAGAAAGACGGTCCGCTCTTGACGCGGATCTAAAATTGTTCCCGACTCGACGGCGCGTGTGGCAGGCGCTTCGCACCTGCGGCAGGGCCGAGCGGTGTGAAGAGCAAATTTGTGAAGAAACCGCGAACAAATTTCAGGAGTTGATCGCTGAGAGTGCTGCGCGCAAGCTCGCAGGCATTAACTATACATAAGGTAAATCGTGGAATATATGAACTTCAAAATCTGTCAACGCACCCGGAAAAATCATAATCCACAGGCCTGCGGTTCGAGTCATGGACGCGCCACCAAATCAAAGGCTGGGCTGTTGACGCCGGCGTAGATCCGCCTCTATTCGCTGGTGAGGTGGCGGTTTTGTATTTCGTGGCGCCCACGAATGCCGAAGGCCCCGCGAGGGGCCTTCGGCTTGTGGATCACGCGGTCTGCTCAGAACGGCTCGTCCGGATCGAACTCAGGTGGCATGCCCGGCATGAGTTGCTCGCGCCAGGCCTGCTGCACCTGCGGGCCGTAGGCCTGCCACAGGGCCTCGCGCAGCGCTTGCAGGCACTCGAACACCGCCAGGGCCTGCTCGGGCGTCCAATGCTGTGGGATGGGCGGTGCCGGTGGTGCCGTGACGCGCCCACCCGGCGGGATCGGCGCGCTCATGGGGCCTCCTTGCGCACCCGTGCGGCCGGCGTCTTGACGGCCCGCTCGGCCTGGCGCAGCGCACTGCGCTGCGCGGCCTCCTTGGCCCGGTAGGAATCGCCCTCGATGCGGATCACCTCGGCGCGGTGCATCAGCCGGTCGATCAACGAGACCACGCAAGCCGCATTGGGGAACACCTCGCCCCATTCGGCAAACGCCCGGTTGGTGGTCACTACCGTGCTCTTGTGCTGGTAACGCCGACTGACCAGCTCGAACAAGAGATCGGCGTGGCGGTTGGAGTACGACAGGTAGCCCACCTCGTCGATCAGCAGCAGGTCGGGCGCGGCGTACTTGCGCAGCCGGCTGCGCAGGGCCGAGTCACTGTCCAGCGCGGCCCGCTCGCCCAACAGATTGCCCGCCGTGATGAACAGCGCCGTGTGCCCGGCCAGCACCGCCTGGTAGCCCAGGTTGCAGGCGCACATCGTCTTGCCCACCCCGTTGGGGCCGACCAGCACCACGTTGGCGGCCTCCTTGAGGAAGTCCAGCGTCATCAGTTCCTCCACGGCGGCGCGCTCGATGCTCTTGGGCCAGGTCCAGTCGAAGTCGGCCAGCGGCTTGAAGCGCCCGATGTGCGCATCGCGCAGACGGCGCTCCAGGCTGCGCCGGCCGCGTTCGGCGCCCTCCCAGGTCAGCAGCTGCGCCACCCAGCGCGCCTGCTCGGGCTGCGCGGCCACCTCGGCCCAGTGGGCCAGCAGGCCGTGCAGGCGCAGTGCGCCGGCCTGCGCGCGCAGTTCGGCCTGGGAGGGATCGGGGTCATGCATCAGAGTTCTCCGGTGGCGACGACAGCGACGGCGGCGTGCGGTCGTAGGAATCCAGGGCGTGGGGCCGCACCGGTGCATCACGGCGGGCCACGTGCTCGGGCAGCACCAGCGCCACCGGCGGCGGCTGGCCGGCGGCCTCGCGGGCGCGCTCCAGTGCCAGCCGCACGGCGTTGGGATGCGGCACCCCGCGCGCCAGCGCGTCCAGGACGGCCAACTGCAGCGCGCCGGCCCCGTAGCGCTCCAGCAGGCGCGCCAGCGCCGCCGTGATCGAGCCCAGGTTCTCGCCGCGCGCTGCAGCGCGCTCCAGCAAGGTGGCGCTGGCTGGCGCGGCCTGCGCCAGGCGGTCACACGCCCGGTGCGCGCGGGCCGCACGCTTGTGCTCGACCAGCTGCTCCACGTGCGCGGCATCCTCCACCTGCTGGCCCCGGTCCCAACAGCGGGCGTGGCGGGCCACTTCGCTGGCACCCATCAGGATACGCACCGTGTGCTCGTCGGCCAGCACGGCCAACGTGCGCCGCACTTGGGTGTGGGGCACCGAGTAGTCGTTCAGGTCGAAGCGCACGTAGGGCGTCTTGCCCACCGTCACGGCCACGCGCTCGCCCAGCGCGAAGGCGTGCTCGGGCAGCGCCCGAAGGCGGCCCCGCTCGGCTTCGAAGGCCTGGCGCACGGTCCATGCGCCGTCCTCGGGCCAGCGCCGATCAGCGGCCGTGCCCAGGCACCAAGCCTGGGCCTGCGCGTTCAGATCATCCAGATCGGTGAAGCTGCGCCCAGCGAAGAAGCTGTCGCGCGCGTAGCGGATGGCACGCTCCACGCGGCCCTTCTCGTTGCCCCTTGCCGGCGCCACCGGGCGGGGCTCGAAGCGGTAGTGCGCGGCCAGCGCCAGCAGCGCCGGGTTGAAGCGGATGGCGTCAGCGTGACGCTGGAGCACGGCGCTCTTGAGGTTGTCGTACAGCACGACGCGGGTGACCCCGCCGAACCCGGCAAACGCCTCCAAGTGGCCACGCAGGAAGGCATCGATGCGGGCATCCAGGAAGAAGCGCAGGAAGACCATGCGACAGTGGCTGAGCACCATCACGAAGGCCATCAGCGGGCGGCGCGCGCGCCCGATCTGCAGGTGGCGGAAGTGGGCCCAGTCGACCTGCGCCTGCTCGCCGGGCAGGGTGCGTAGGCGCAGGTAGGCCTCGGGGATCGGGCGCGGACGCAAGGTGGAGACCAGGTGGCGGAAGTGCGAGGCCCCGCCCACGTAGCCGCGCTCGGCGACCATGGCGTGCAGCCGCGCGGCGGTGAGCGTGGGGAACTTGGCCAGCGTGGCTTCGATGAAGGGCCGGTACGGGTCGATGCGGCTGGCCCGCAGGGGCCAGGCGTGCACCGGTGCATGGTTGCCGGCCAGCACGCGCCGCACGGCGTCGCGATGCACGTGCAACTGCCGTGCGATGGTGCCCACGCGCCACTTCTCCACCGTGTGCAGGCGCACGATCTGCGCCACCAGGTCAGGGGCCAGGGTCATGGCGGCGCCCCAGCGGCAAGCCGTGCCGCACGAAGCCTTGGCGCAGCGCTGGCGGTTGTGGGGCGCCGCAGCGTCGGCACCTCCAGCAGGGGGCTGCGTCGACGGATGGCGGCGCGCTCACCACCGTTGTGGCGGGCAGTTCACTGCAGGTGCTCTGGGGTGTCCATGCTGCCAGTGGAGCAGCCACCCCAGGCGCCGGGGAACCCTGATGCGTCACTTTGTGCGCGCCGCAGCCCGCGTCGGCACCGGCACGACGTTGGCGCCAGCGCTGCGCGCGCTGTGCGTGGGCCATGCGACCACGCCATGATCGCTGGTAGCGCTGCGCGGCCGCATGCTGGGCCTGGCGCCCGCAGGCGCGGCCACAGTAGCGGTTGCCGCGGTCACAGCGGCTGCACAGCACGACCTGCGCGTGGCAGCGGGCGCACAGGTACAGGCGGGCGTGTTGTTCCATGCGCACCCCGGTACGGCCGAAGTGCTGGACGGATGCGTCCCAGCGCGCCACACTGACGTGGCACCGCCTTCATCGCACGGTGTCGGGCGCGCAACGGTCCTCAAGCTTGCCGGCGTTCAGACCGATGTTGCGCCCACCTTCTTCGGCTTCGATCCGCGTTGTACCGCGGCCGGCCATCGGCCACTCCAGGCGCCAGCACACAGGCGCAGCGTGTCCAGCCACCTTAAACGCCGCGCCGGCCCGGCCGCCCTGCAGGGCGGCCGGGCCGGCGCGAACACCGCTTCATGCAAACACCCTTGCTCCCTGAGCAAACCTCCCCATCTACAAAACCGCCACCTCACCGGCGAATAGTGGCGGTTCTTGGTCAGCGTTCACACTGGGCGGCTGGTGGGACACGCATCATGCGTGAACCATGGGATACGTGTGCCCGAAACGGGCACAACGGCCTGCAAACAGGCCGTGATGGCCGCTGCAATCGCTGCGCAGACCAGTTTGGGCGACCCGTTTCTTCAAAATCCACGACTCTGGTGCGTTCGATGAGCATTTTTTCAACGGCCTGCTAGTCTTACTGTGTCATAAAAAGTAAGGCATGATATGTCCATCTTTTCCCTGTGATGGGGGTGCGATGGACATACCCAAAGAGTTTGGTCTCTACATGGCCCACCTAGCCGACGGACTGGGTCATGCCGACCGTCACGCAGGATTGGCCGGGTATTGCACCGGTCTGATGCTGCCGCTGTCGCGCAAGAGCGTCGAGCCCATGGCCGCCCGCGTCGATCCGCTGCGCGCCAGCGCCCGGCACCAGGCCCTGCATCACTTTGTCGCCAAGGCCCAATGGAGCGACCAGCAACTGCTCAATCGCGTGGCGCAGTGGGTGGTCCCGCACATGGACTTCAGCGCTGGCGGCTGGTGGATCGTCGATGACACGGGCTTTCCCAAGAAGGGCGTCCACTCGGTGGGCGTGACACGCCAATACTGCGGTGTGCTGGGCAAGCAGGACAACTGCCAAGTGGCCGTCAGCGTCTCGCTGGCCTGCGAACAAGGCAGCCTGCCGGTGGCCTGGCAGCTGTACTTGCCCCGCAACTGGGCCGAAGACGCCGAGCGCAGACTCAAGGCCGGGATTCCCGAAGACATCGAGTTTGCGACCAAGCCTCACATTGCCCTGCAACAGTTACGGGGCCTGCTCTCTGAAGGAGCACCCAGGCACTGCGTGCTGGCCGACGCCGGCTACGGGATCGACTACGCGTTTCGTCAGGGGCTGACCGATCTGGGCTTGCCCTACGTGGTCGGGATCACCTCGGCCGTGGTGGTCTGGCCACCCGGAGTGGAGCCCCTGCCACCGAAGCCCTACAGCGGCATGGGCCGTCCACCGGTGATGCCACGACGCACCGCCAAGAGACAGCCGGTGAGCGTCAAGGCATTGGCGCAGTCCTTGCCCGACAGCGCATTCCAGAACATCAGTTGGCGCGAAGGCATCACGCCAGCCTGAGCATCGCCGCGTATGGCTTCCTGATGGCCCAGCGGCTGAAAGTCGGCAGCGATGCCGGCGGTAAAAAAAACTTCGTCGAACCAGTACACGTTCGACTGCGTTTATGACACAGTAAGACTAGTATATTGACACGAAAGTAACGGAACATGAATTCACTCTCGTCATCACTGCTTGATGCTCGGAGGTATTGCCATGCGCCAGACGGAATTGCATTTGACCGACGAGGACCGCGCGCTCGTGGACGAGATTCGCAGCAAGGGGCAGCACCAAGCGCGGGAAGTCAATCGGGCTCATGTCCTGTCCTCGCTGGACCGGGGCGTGCCAGAGGCCCAGATCATGGCGGTGCTGGGAGTGGGGCGCACGGCCGTATGGCGCACACGGGCCGCGTATCTGCAGGGCGGTGTGGAGTTGGCGGTCTTCGACGTGGCACGCTCGGGGCGCCCTCGCCAGTATGGGACGGACGACGAAGCGCGAGTGACGGCGTTGGCCTGTTTGAAGCCGCCTGCGGGCCGGCAGCGATGGACCATGGTGGAGCTCGAGCGGGTCGCACGCCAGGAACCTGGCATGGCCAACGTGAGTCGGGAAACAGTGCGGCGCATGCTCAAAAAAACGATCTCAAGCCCTGGCGCAAGCTGATGTGGTGCATTGGCGAACTGACTGAAGAGTACTGCAGTCGCATGTACGCCTTGCTTGAGTTGTATGCACGGCCGATGTCGTGTGCAGAGCCGGTCATCTGCATCGACGAAAAGAGCTTGCAACTAATCGGACACAGCCGTGCACCGCTGCCGATCAACTCGCGCAATCCAGAAAAAGTGGACTACGAGTACGTGCGCAACGGCACGACCAACCTGTTCGTGGCTGTCGAGCCCAAAGCCGGACGGCGGACTGTCTCGGTCACAGAGCGCCGGGGCAAGGCCGACTTCGTTGCCTTCGTCGGCGACTTGCTGACCCGCACGTATGCCAAGGCACGGTGCGTTCATCTGGTTCTGGACAATCTGAACATCCACTTCAGAAAGTGCTTCGACGACGTGTTGGGCAAACGCGCTGCGACCAAACTTTTGCGCCGGGTGCAATTCCACTACACGCCCAAACACGCGAGTTGGCTGAACATGGCGGAGATCGAAATCGGCATCCTCAGTCGCCAGAGTCTGGACCGGCGCATTGAAAGCCGACACCGTCTGCAATGCGAGGTTGACGCGTGGCAGCAGGCTCGAAATGCCTCTCAGCGAACCATCGAGTGGACGTTTACTCGCCAGGATGCGGACATGAAGCTCGGTCAGCATTTCGTTTCGAAACTTGCGTGTTGACGTACTAGGGCCTATTAACACATCCTCAGTCCATCAGCGACGAGTGCGAAGCTGATGAAACCCAGGAACATTAGTCGATTCAATGCCGGAACCCTCATTCTGACACCTCCGCATCGGCGAGGACCGGAACCGCTGCGCCACTGACCAGCAAGGAGGCCAGCGCACCTGCATCAAAGCCGCATTCGCGCAGCACCGATTCGGTGTGCTCCCCCAATCGCGGCGCGGGCGCCAGCTTACTGACGTCGTAACCCACCCAGCGCGCCGGAGCGCCAAAGGTACGCATCGCTCCTTCGCTCGGGTGCTCGACCTGACGAAAGAAGCCCACCGCCGCCAAGTGCGGGTCATCCAACAGTGATTCAACGGTGTTCAGAGGCGCCGCCGGCACGTCGATGTCTTCGAACAGCGCCAACCAGTGCGCGGTGCTTTGCACGCATAGTGTCTGGCCCAGAAAGCCGTACACCTCGTCAATGTGGCGGGTGCGGCTGGCCAGGTCGGTGAAGCGCGGATCGACCCGCAAATCGTCGCGCTCGATGGCATGCAGAAAACGCTGCCAGTGGCCGTCGTTGTATACCAGCGCGCAGATGTAGCCGTCGCTGGTTTCGTATGGCCGGCGCCCGGGCGACAACAGCCGCACGTAGCCAGCGTCACCACTGGGCGGCTCGAAGGTGTGCCCATATAGGTGGTCCGAAAGCACCACGCTGGCCATGGTTTCGAACATCGGCACATCGATGCGGCAGCCGCGTCCGGTGCGCTCGCGCCCGTACAGCGCCATGGCCACGCTGTGCGCTGCATGCAGGCCGACCATGCGGTCGGCAATCGTCAGCGGCACGTAGTGCGGCTCGCTCGCCCCGCTTTGCTGCTGTAAGGCGGCGATGCCGACCGCGCCCTGGATCAGGTCGTCATAGGCCGGGCGGCCGGCGTAGGGACCGTCCTCGCCGTAACCGTACACGCCGCACCAGATGATGCGTGGATTGATCATCGAGATGCTCTCGTAGTCCAGCCCGAGCCGGGCGATGGAGGCCGGGCGGAGGTTGTGCACGAAGACATCGGCGCCTTCGATCAGGCGCCGCATCGCAGCCGCGCCCTCCGGCGATTTGAGGTCAAGCGCCACGCTGCGCTTGTTGCGGTTCAGGTGCAGGAACAGCGGACCCATGCCGGGATGGCGTCCGGGGCCGATCCAGCGTGTCGAGTCGCCCTCAGGGGATTCAATCTTGATCACGTCCGCGCCATGGTCGCCAAAGATCTGGGTGGCGTAGGGCCCCATCAGCACCGCGCTGAGGTCGATCACCCGCACGCCCTCGAGTGGCCCGGCGGGTGCTGCCTGCTTGTGTTGGCTTGTCATCTGTGTCCCCTCTGATTTCTAGATGCCAGGCTGCCTCAGCGCCGAGTGCTGAGGAAAAACCGGATTGACGGCCGTCCATCCTAACGATATTCTGATTTCCAAACAAATGTTCCCATATCAGAACACAAGAAAGCTTCGATTCTATGAACATGCCCACGGCCAGCTTGCGCGAATGCACGGGCATCAATACCCGCGCGGAGGCTTCTCCCATGGCCGTGACCCGCGTGCTGCGGCTGCTGCGGATACTGGCCGACCGCCCTGCTGGCTTGGCCCTGACCCCGTTGTGCTTGGCGTTGAATGCACCAAAAACCAGCGTACTCTCGCTGTTGCGCGGCCTCACGGCGCATGGCTACCTGCAGCGCAGCAATGACCTGTATGAACTGGGCCCCGAGGCGTTCTCACTAGGGGCATCTCTGGTGTCGGCCCGCTCGCTCGACGTTGTGACCCTGCCCTTCCTGCGGGAGGCAGTGGCGCGATCCGGCGAGACCGCCCTGATCGCCAGAATCGACCGCACCGCAGATCGGCTCGTCTACAACCCGATCTTCGAGAGCACCCGGACGATTCGATACGCCGTGCCAGTCGGCACGACACGGCCGCTGTTTGCCTCGTCCGCCGGGCGCGTGCTGCTCGCGTTTCAGGAAGAGGCATGGCGGCGTGACTACCTGCGCCGGGCCGATCTGCGGGCCATGACCGAGCACTCGGTCACCGACCCGGCGCAACTGGCGCGGATCATCGACGAAGCCCGGGTGAGAGGGGTGGCGGTCACATTCGGAGAAGTGACACCTGACGTTGCCGGCTTTTCGGCCCCGATCTTCGAACCTGACGGGCGCGTGAACGCAGCGCTGATCATCGCCGCGCCGATCGAGCGCGGTCGCGCCGTCGCCGATGCGCTGCAGCACCTGGTGATGGAACTCGCCGCAAGCATCTCGGGGGCGCTCGGCTACCGTGCGGGACCGGAATCGCGTGAGGTGGCAACGAATCAAACCAGACCAATGCCCCAGACCCGCCGCTCGCGGTAATAGGCACAAACTTCAAAAGGAGACACCCCCATGAACAATGAACTGCTTTACGAAGTGAACGACGGCATTGCCGTCATCACCATCAACCGGCCCGAGCGCCGCAATGCGCTGAATCGCGCCGTGCGCGAAGGCTTTTTTGAGGTCTGGCGCCGCTTCGAAGCTGACGGGCAGGCGCAGGTGGCCATCCTCACCGGCGCCGGTGACAATTTCTGCGCCGGCATGGACCTGGTGGAAGCTGCAGACACTCAACTGCGCATCCCGCCAGCGGGCTTCATCGCCGTGCTCGGCGACAACATCGAGGTCACCAAGCCCGTCATCGCTGCCGTGCAGGGCTATGCCTATGCAGGCGGTTGGCTGCTCTCGCAGATGTGCGACCTGTGCGTGGCCGACGAAACCGCCAAATTCGCCATCACGGAGGCCAAGGTCGGGCGCGGCATGCCGTGGGCCTCGCCGGTCATCCACATGCTGCCGCAGCGCATTCTGATGGAAGTCGCGATGACCGGCGACCCGCTGACAGCGCAGCGCGCCTACGAACTCGGCTACATCAACCGCCTGATGCCCAAGGGGCAAGCATTGCAAGGGGCCAAAGAGCTGGCGACCCGGCTCATGGCCAATGCGCCACTGACGGTGCGCGCGGCCAAAGAAATGGTGCGCCTGTCCACCGAGATGGGCCGCACCGCTGCGCTGCGCGCCTCCAACCGAGCGTTTGATGCCGTCTACCTCAGTGAAGATGCCCTGGAAGGCCCGCAATCTTTCCGGGAAAAGCGCAAACCGGTCTGGAAGGGGCACTGAAATGAGCATGACCACAACCAGAAAACCCGCACCGTCGTCCGCTATCCAAACCGCTGACATCACGGGGGAACTGGCCGCGCGCTGCGCTGCCCTGTGCTACACCGATCTCCCGGAGGACGTGCGCCTGCGGGTCCGGCAATGCCTGCTCGACTGGATCGGGGTGACGCTGGCTGGCGCGTGCGAGCCACTGGTTCACATGCTGGCCGAAGAAGCCCGTGAACAGGGTGGGCATGCCCAGGCCACCGTCGTCGGGCACGCCATGATGACCTCCAGCCGGCAGGCGGCATTGATCAATGGCTCGGCCTCGCACGCACTCGACTATGACGACGTCAACATGGCCTGCACCGGCCACCCCTCGGTGGTCCTGATCCCGGCCTTGCTCGCCCTGGCCGAATCGCGCGGCGCCAGCGGACGCGACTTCATGACGGCCTTCGCCGCCGGCTACGAAACCATGTGCCAGTTGGGGTTGGTGTGCGGCGACGCACATTATTCCAACGGCTTCCACACCACAGCCACGCTAGGCACGCTCGGTGCGGCCGCCGCCTGCGCACGCTTACTGCAACTCGATGCCGACGACACCGCGACCGCGCTGGGCATCGCCAGCACCATGGCGGCTGGGCTGAAATCGATGTTCGGCACCATGTGCAAACCCTTGCATGCCGGGCGGGCGAGTGCCGACGGCCTGCAGGCGGCCCAGTTGGCCGCACGCGGCTTCACCAGCCGTGCCGATGCGATTGAATGTCCGCAAGGCCTCATCGCCACGCACGGTGGCACCGCATCGCTGGGAGCTGCGGTGGCCACGCCGAACGGCGGCTGGCATCTGCGCCACAACCTGTTCAAGTTCCACGCCGCCTGTTATGGCACACATGCCGCCATTGAGGCCGCGAGCCACTTGCGCCTGCAACACGCACTGCGGGTTGATGGCGTATGCCGCGTGACGGTGCGTGCCAGTTCCGCATGCGAGGGTGTATGCAACATCGCGGAGCCGCGCACCGGGCTGGAGGCCAAGTTCAGTCTCCGTCACACGGTGGCGATGGCGCTGGCCGGGGTCGACACCGCCGGATTGAACGCGTTCAGTGACGAAGCCGTATCCGCGCCCGAGGTGGTGGCGCTGCGTGATCGGGTGCAGGTTTTGCTCGCACCTCAATGCCCGGACCTCACCCTCAGCGAGGTGGTGATCGAGACTCAGAGCGGCACAGTGCTGCGCCAACGCTACGACAGTGGGCGCCCAGCCAGCGACCTGCTGGAGCAGCAGCAGCGCCTGGAGGAAAAGTTTCGCCTGCTGGTCAAGTCTGTGCTCATACCTGACGAGTGCGACGAGCTGATAGACTTGGTGGCACGGCTCGACGAACTGACCGACCTCTCGCCGCTGGCAGGCATGCTGGCTAGCCAAGCGTGTGCTGATCGATACTAACAGCGTTTATTGGTGCGGGCAGGCTGGCGGGCGGAAAAAAAGGAGACGTGCAATACCCCTCACTGGTCGGCGGTTTTGCTCTCCGCGGAAGGGCTGCGCCCAATGCGGCAAACCAAGCGCTGCAACATGCTCCTGGTCTCCCCACGGGCCCGCTGCTGCGGATGGTGACCAACTCCAGGTAGCGCCGTCACTTCAAGCGGCATCAGACCGTGGCGAACCAAGGCAATCGCGCTGGGCCGCCAGCCATATTCATCGTCATTGCCGAACAACACGGAGACCGGACAACGCACTGCGGCAAGCTCGACGCTCATGTCCCATTGAAGTGCTTGCGGGCTGGCCCAGGGCTCGTACCAGCCCCAGAACATGGTGTCGGTGTTGTCGCCATGGTGGCGCCGAAGTTTTTCACGCAGGCCGTCTTGCTCAAACGCGCGCCGCGCGACGGCCATTGCATCCACCATGAACTGATCCACAGCCATGGTTGGCGAGCAAGCCAGAACGCCGCATACCAGCTCAGGATGCGCCGCCGCAGCCAGCACCGACATGGCTCCTCCATCACTGTGGCCGAACATCAACGCCTCTTGGATTCCGAAGTGGCGCAACACCTCGCCAAGCACCGGCCCGGCCTCTTCACGCCGGTAACTGGGCTCGCGCCCACCCACCAGACGCTCGGATCGCCCATAACCATACCGGTCATAGGCCAGCACCGGCCAGCCGCTGGCTTCGGCCAACCCCTGAGGCAGATCTTTCCAGGTGGTGATGCAGTCCAGCCCGCCATGCATCATCACGATGCTCGGCTGCCCGTTGCCCACATCACCCCAGGTGGTGGCTGCCAGCCGATGGCCTCCCGCAAACAGTTCGTGTTCCTTCATTTCGTGCTTTTTCATCATGTCAATCTGCCTCCGGGTTGGGCATTGCAGAGGATCCACACAGCCTACAGGTCGGCCTGTCCAGTCAGCAACTGGCGCGCGACGGTGCGGCGCTGGATTTCGCCCGTACCGTCGGGTATGCGCATCACGCGGGCGAAGCGGTAGCCCTCTTCCAGGCGCAGTTCGTTGGCCAGGCCCATGCCGCCGTGGATCTGGATGCTGCGGTCCATCACGCGCCCCAGCATCTCGGTCGAAAATGCCTTGACCATGCTGACCTGCGCGGTGACGGCGCGGCCGCTGTCCAGGCGCCAGGCACAGTTCTGGATCATGGTCTTGGCGGCGTAGATGTCCATGGCGCTGTCGGCCAGCATGAGCTGGATGGCCTGGTGCTCGGCAATGGGCACGCCAAAGGTATTTCGCACCTTGGCATAGTCCACAGCTTGGTCCAGCGCCCATCGGGCCAGGCCCAGGCAAGATGCCGCCATGCCCATGCGCCCGGCGTTGACGCCGTCCATGGCCACCGCCAGTCCGCGCCCGACTTCGCCGAGTCGGTGGTCGTCGCGCACACGCACGCCGTCGAGCACGATGACGCCGGTGTCGCCGCCCAGGTGGCCCATGGTGTTGATGATGCGCGGCACGGAAAAACCGGGCACGCGCGTGTCGACGAAGAAACCGGTGACGCCGCCCTTGTGGCGCGCCGCGGCTTCGGGGTCGGTCAGCGCGAACACCATGGCGTAATCGGCGTAGGGCGAGTTGGTGATCCACTGCTTGGTGCCGGTGAGCACCCATTCGTCACCGTCGCGCACGGCGCGGGTTCGCATGCCGAATACATCGGAGCCTGCATCGGGCTCGCTCAGACCAAAGCACAGGGTCTTGTCGCCGCTGGCGATGCGATCGCGGTATTGCGCGAAGATGTCCGGCTTCAGGTGCCGCAGCACCGGCGACAGACCGTTGGTGAAGGGCGATGGCAGCACCACCGTCTGCACAAGAGGCTGGGCCGGACCCACGCGGTGGTTGAGCACCTCCTGCACATGGGCCATGACCTGCGCGCCCTGCCCGCCGCCGCCCAGTGTTTCGTCGCCAAACAGAGTGTAAAAACCCAACTCGGCCGAGCGCCTGCGCACCTGCTGGCGCAGCGCCAGCGCCTCGGGCACATAACGACCGCTGGCATCGAACAAGCTGCGTTCGCTGCCCAGCAGGTCGTGGTGGCGCTGCTGCAGCGGCAGCACTTCGCGTTCCACGAAGCGCAGCACTGCCTCGGCAATCGCCACGGTATCGGGATCGATGGTGAAGTCCATATGGGAAACCTCGGCGCTACAACTGCCGGAACTTCGGCAGCGTGACCTCGTCGGTCACATCGTCGTACTGCACCGTCACACGCTGGCCGATGCGCACCGCCTCCACATCGTCGGTGACGATGTTGGTCATCATGCGCGCGCCCTCGTCGAGGTCGATCACCGCCACCACGTAGGGGGTGTCGGCCTTGAAGGCCGGACCGGCCGGCCGACGCGCGATGGTGTAGCTGTAAATGGTGCCGGTGCCGCGCGCATCGACCCATTCGACGGCGTCGGAATGGCAGTGCGGGCACAGGACGCGCGGATAGAAATGGTGCTTGCCACAGTCATGGCAGCGCTTGAGTGTCAGGCGATGTTGTTTCAGGGCGTCCCAATAGGAGCGGCTCTCGCCATCGATGACGGGCAGGGGTTTGTCGTACATGGTGTTCACCGGGTGGAGAGAATGCAAGTGGCACCGCTGGAGAGCGTGCCGCCGGTGCCGTGGACCAGGGCGGTCACGGCGTCCTGAATCTGGCGCGGGCCGCATTCACCGCGCAACTGGCGCACCGCCTCGATCAGCAGGAAGATGCCGTACATGCCTGGGTGTGCGTAAGACAGACCGCCGCCGTTGGTGTTAAGCGGGAATACACCGCCCGGCGCGGTGCGCTGGTTGGCGACAAAGGCTCCACCCTCGCCACGCTTGCAAAAGCCCAGCGCTTCGAGCGTCAGCAGCACGGTGATGGTGAACGAGTCATAGACCTCAACCACGTCAATGGCGTCATGCCGGATGCCCGCCATGGCAAAGGCGTCCCGACCGGCCACTTCGGCGGCCGTCAGGCGCGCTAGGTCGGCCATGGCGGCGATGGTCCAGTGGGTGTGTGATTCGCCGTAACCGCGCACGAACACCGGCTTGCGACCGAGCGCCTTGGCGTGCTCGGCGGTGGTCATGACCACCGCGCCACCACCGTCGGTGACCAGACAGATATCGAGCAGGTGCAGCGGGTCGGAGATCATCGTGCTCTGGAGCACATCCTCGATCGACAGCGGCTCGCGCATGGTGGCCGCCGGATTGAGCGCCGCCCACTTGCGCGTGGCCACCGCGATCTCGGCCAGCTGCTCGGAGGTGGTGCCATATTCGTGCATGTGGCGCTTGGCCGCCATCGCATAGCCGCCCACCGGCGTGGGCATGCCCCAGGGGGTTTCGTACTGCATGGTCAGCACCGCCGAGCGCCCGGCGAGGTTTCGGCTCATCTCGCTCTTCTGCAGGCTACCGTAAGTGATCAGCGCCACCTCGCAGCGGCCAGCCTCGATGGCGGTGGCGGCATGCGCCACATGCGCCTCGAAGGCCGAGCCGCCGATGTTGGTGCCGTCGACGAAGCGCGGCGTAATCCCCAGGTACTCCGACAGCGTCACGGTCGGCAACTGGCCCGGGCCGGGCACCCCCCACATACCGGCGGTCAGCAACCCATCGACTTCGTGCATGGCGATGCCGGCGTCCTTCAAGGCGTCGCGGGCGACCAGCGCCTGGGCCTGCAGGACCGACATGGGCGCAAGGACCTTGCCGTCCTTCAGTGGCAGGTCGGCAACGCCGACGATCACAGCTTCTCGTTTTGTCATATGTAGAAATCTCCTGGTGTTGGATATCCCGGTCTGTGCGGTCTGTACTATTGATCCGGCCATTTGACGTCGCGAGTCGTGGACGGGCTGCCACAGGCAAACGACTCACGAAAGTTCAAAATTCATGGAGCCGGAGCAGCAGGCAAAAAAGTAATGGTTTCAGTGAAGTCGGCAATGGTTTCGCCACGCTGATTGATCACCAAATGTTGCAACTCCATCAGGGTATAGCCGCGCGAGGTCGTGGGGAGCAGTCGGGCCTCCCCTTCGACATGAATGGTGTCGCCCGGAAACAGCGCACCGCGCAGGCGTGCCTGTACGCCGGTCATACCGCCGAACGGGCCAACCTCGCGCCCTTCTAGCACCTGCTTGATGATTTCGGACACATAGGTTGCCAGCAGCCCCATGCCGAGCGAAATGACCATCGGGCCGGGCGCAAAGCGGCTGCGATGCGATCCGGTCATGTTCTCCCGGATGTACTCCATGTCGATAAAAAATGGTTCATGCAAGCCGACCACATTGACGAAGGTGACGATGTCGGTTTCGGTGATGGTGCGTCGGTGCGTCTTGAAATGATGCGACTTGGCGCTGTCGGTCAGGTTGGCCATTTTGAAGTCCGGTGATTGATGGGTGGTGATGGATGAAAGTGGTTCTCTGCGGGCAATCCTTCTATCGGCCTGGCCCGCTGTTTTGACATAATTGGGTTTTTATGTCGTCTAGCGCAGGAGAACAGCGGATGAACCCAGCACCCTTGCTTGGCGGTCAACTTCAGGGCCAGATCGCCCTCGTCACCGGTGCCACGGCCTTCATCGGTCGTGCCATTGCGCTGGAGTTGGCGCGGCGCGGCGCGCACGTGATCGTCAACGGCCGCAATCCCGAAGCCGGACAGGCAGTGATCAACGAGATCGCTGCGAACGGCTACTGCGCCGCGTTTGAACAAGCCGACCTGACCCATAGCGACGCGGTTCGTGCCATGGTGGATCGAGTTGCCGAGCGCCACGGTCGCCTTGACATCCTGGTGGCCAGCGGCGCAGGCGCCAGTGCCGACTCGCCGTCCTTTCGCCTTTTCAAGGAAATGAGCAACGGCGACTTCGACAACTACATCCGCGCCCACTGGCTCACCCGCGCATTTGCGATCCAGGCTGCCGCCCGCGTCATGGCACTGCACGGCCGCGGCAAGATCGTCGCGGTTGGCACCGACGCGGGCCGCGTGGCCACGGTCGGCGAATCCTTCATTGGCGGCGCCACCGCCGGCATGATGCAGATGTGCCGCGTGCTGGCGCGTGAACTGGGGCGCGACGGCATTCGGGTCAACGCGGTGGCGATGAGCTACATCTGGGATGCCGAGCCGCGCTGGGGCCCGGGCTCGCCAGCGCTCGAAGGCGGTCACGGCAAGGGCATGATCGAGAACCTGCGCAAGCGCATGCTGTTCCCCGTGCACTGCCAGGACATCGCCAACGCGGCGGCGTTCTTGGCCGGACCGGAGTCCGATGCCATCACCGGCCAGACCCTGAGCGTCAACGGCGGTTTGAGTACACCGGGCTGACATGGCCATCAGGCGCCACCGTGCGCGGCCTTGACGGCCGCGCGGTCAATGCTATCGGCACCGCCCAAGGGGAGTGCCGGTACAAACACCACGTGCTTGGGTTTTTTGTAGCGTGCGATGCGACCGCCCACAAACTCGATCAACTCCTCGGCACTCAGCGTGCACCCTGCCTTCAGCACGCAGACCGCCTTGACCGCCTCGCCCCACTGAACGTCCGGCACACCGAGGACCACCACCTGCGCCAGCGCCGGGTGCTCCAGAATGGCCCGCTCGACTTCAGCCGGATAGACGTTCTCGCCCCCCGGCTTGATCAACTCCTTGGCCGGTGAACGCCCGCTGTACCAAAGGTAGCCCTCGGCATCGATGCGCCCCATGTCGCCCGTGTGGTGCCAGCCGTTGCGCAGCGCGAAAGCGTTGTCTGCTTCGCAGCGCCAGTAGCCCTGGAACACCATCGGACCCCGCACCACGATCTCGCCGGTGGCGCCGGTGGGCAACGGGCGGTCCAGTTCGTCCACCACTGCGACCGTGTTCAGCGCGGTGGGCCGCCCGGCGCTGCCGGGGCGCTCGTCAAATGGCGCCAGACTGACCGAGCCCGAGGTCTCGGTCTGGCCGTAGGCACTCCAGAAAGTCGCCTGGGGGCAGGTGGTGCGCAAGCGCGCGATGGTCTCGGGCACGTCGATTCCCGACACCACGCGCAGGCTGTCCAGTGCCGAGCCCTGGGCCGCTGCGGCGTCCAGCAGGGCGCCCAGCATCGGCGGGAAGGTGCCGATCAGGCTGCCGCCGTCCTCGTCGATATGCTTGACCAGGCTGGGCGGATCGAAACGTGTCAGCAGCAGCGTCGCCCCGCCCGCCTGCTGCGTGGCCAGCATGAAGCCGATGGCGGCCACGTGAAACAGCGGCAAGACGCCCAGATTGACATCTGAAGTGGTCAACTGCCAGGCCAGTTGCGTCTGCAGGCTGGCGGCGATCAGGCCGCGGTGCGAGAGCAGCGCGCCGCGCGGCCGCCCGCCCACGGCGGCGGTGTGGATGATGACGAGCCCCTCATCGTCATTCAGATCGGCGGGCGGCACGGTGCGATCGAGATACAAGGCGCTGACGGGTTGCAAGGGCGCTGGCGCGACGCCCAGCGTGTAGCGCAGCTTGTCGTCCAGGCCGCTCTGCGGCAGCAGGGCCTGGAACTCATCGGCGACGATCAGCACCCGCGGCGCCACGTCCTCGATGACATAGGCCACCTCCTCGGCCGACAGCCGCCAGTTGATCGGCACCACGATCACGCCCAACTGGGCGGCTGCGCCGAACAGGTCGACATATTCCAGGCAGTTGGGGGCCAGTATCGCCAGCCGGTCACCCTGGCCCACGCCTGCGGCCGCCAGACCAGCCGCCAGGCGCGCCGTGCGCTCGGCATACTGGGCGTGCGTGACCCGCTGATCGCCGAACACCAGGGCGGTGTTCGATCCGTACAAACGCGCGTTGCGCTTGATGAGATCGTGCAGCGTAAAAGATCGCAAACTCATTCCATGCTCCTCGTTCAGATTCAGCTTCGACTCGCCGGAGGTGGCGCCGGCGGCATTACTTCGTGCAGAAACGCCGCCACGCTGGCGGCGAAGGCGTCGTTGGCATCACCGGCGATCATGTGGCCGGCGCCCTTGAGGTCGACAAAGCGCGCCCGCGGCAGGGTTTGCACCAGGGCGCGCGCATCTTCTTCGCTGATCACGTCGCTGCGTTGGCCGCGCAGCAGCAGGGTGGGCGCCTGCAGACCGCGCAAGGCGCGCTCGTAGCCCTCCGCGTCGCGCCGGTGGTTGTGGTTGGCCTCGCTCATCAGTTGCGGGTCCCAATGCCAATTCCAGCGGCCTTGCACATTCATACGCAGGTTCTTCTTCAGGCCCTCGATCGGTCCTTCCATTGGCCGCCCACGGTAGTCAGCGATGTGTTGCGCGGCTTCTTCCAGCGACGCAAAACCATCGGGCCGCGCCCGCATGAAACTGACGATGCGCTCGACACCGGCTTCTTCCATGCGCGGCGCAATGTCCACCAGCACCAGCGCGTTGATCGGCGGCGCATCGACGCGGCCGACTGCGGCCATGCTGATGAGGCCGCCCAGTGAAGCGCCGACCACCGCCAGCGGCGTGCCCAGTTCGCGCCAGATGCAGCACATGGTGTCGGCCAGCGTCTCGATGCGGTAGTCGCCATCCGTGGCCCAGGCACTGTCGCCGTGGCCCGGCAAGTCCAGCGCCACGGTGTACCAGCCGGCATCGCCCAGCACCTGCGCCGCCTTGCCCCAGGCATGGCGGGTTTGCCCGCCACCGTGCAGCAGCAACACCGCTGGAGCGCCGACCGGGCCATACACCTCAGCGACGAGGGCTCCCCCGTCGAAAGCAAAAAACTCTCGCCGCTCAGTAACGCTCATGTGGAAGGTTTGTTTCTTCATTTCAGTAGACAAATAGCGAGCCGCCGGGCTTGATCATGGTCATCTCGACATAGGTCGAACCATGATGCTTTTCCGGACCAAAACGCAAGACATAGCCCCCAAGATCCATGTTTTTTGCACTTTCGATGGCGCTCATGAACTTCTCACGGGTCAAGTCCGGCCCTGTGAGCCGGAGCGCTTCAACGAAGGCTTTGGCCGAAACAAACCCCGTCATGGATGCATAGCCGACGTGCTTGTCCTTGCCGTTGGAATTCATCAGTTTGTTGAATTCGCGCGACACGCCGAGCTTGTTGGAGAACGGCGCCGGCATCGTCTGGGTGACGATGATGCCAGTCGCGTCCTTGCCGAACTGATTGACCAGGAGATTGGTGTCCGCCACCGACAGCAGCAGCAGTTGTGCTGCTACTCCGGTCTTCTTAAACTCGCGAATGAATTCGATCGTCGCCTTGCCGGCCGTCGTCAAAATGACCGCTTGCGGTCGCGCGAGAGCAATTGTTTGCGCCGCAACTGCGGCGTCCCGAGCGTCCGTCGCAATCGCCGCACTCGCTATCGGGGCTACTTGTCGGTCCTTCATAGCCGCCTGCACGCCCGCAAGCCCCTCCTGTCCGAAAGCGTTGTTCAGGTATGCGACGGCGATGGACTTGATCCCTGTCGTCGTCAAATGCTGAACCATTTTTTCTGTTTCACTACCGTACGAAGCCATCACGGTGAACAGATACCGGTTCGGCGTGCGGCGCAGGCTGTCTGCTCCCGTGAACGGCGCAAACAATGGCACACGGTGTTGCTCCAGTAGCGGCAGCACACCGGTGACATTGGCCGTTCCCAGGTTCCCGACCAGCGCGAATACCTTGTCCTCACCAATCAATTTTTCGGTATTGGCCAGTGATCGTTGGGGAACATACCCGTCGTCCATTAGCACGAGCTTCAACCGGCGGCCGAAGACCCCGCCACGGCGGTTCACCTCGTCGATGTACGCCTTGAAACCTTCGCTGAAATCGTTGCCGATTTCTGCAAGCGGCCCGGTCAGCGACACACTCTGACCGATCAGGACGGTCTGTGCTGTTACGCCAGTCTCTGCTCGCGCAAGCCCGGTCCCCAACAGCGTCACACAAAGCGCGGCAATAACCTGCACAGTTTGCAGGGTTGCCCGCACGTTTGGCAGCCGAAGCTGAAGCCCCGACCGAGGATCGCTCAACGCGTTTGCGAATTTCGATTTGCTCAGGTTCATGGCTATCTCTTTTTGGCTGTTTAAAAATTTTGTCAACTCACTTCATGGTGATCACGATCCCGAGCCCACTTCTTGTTCAAAGTCGGCACCATTGCCTGCAACCTGACCCCAGTCGGCGAAGCTCTTGTAGTGCTCGCGCCACGTGGCCAGCAGTTCCTCGCGCGGCAGATCGGCGTAGGCGCCGCGGTCCTGCACATACTCCATGTGACGTCGGCCGCTGACATCAAATTCATGAAAGACCGAATCGGCGCTGCCGTCGAACTCCAACGGGTGGATACCGGCTTTCTCGCACAAGGAGCGGTTGAAAGCGGGCGTTGCCTTGAGCCACTGGCCGTCGACCCACAGCTCGGTGTAGCCATGAAAGACAAACAAGTCGGTGCCCATCAGGTCTTGCAGGCGTTTGCTGGTCAGGTGGTTGCGAACGTCGGCATAGCCCACCCGTGCCGGCACGCCCAGCACACGGGCAGCCGCTGCCAGCAACGCCGCCTTGGGCACGCAAAAGCCACGCCCAGCCTCGATCACGTGGCTGCCCTTCAAGCCCTCGACCGTGGTGTCAAAGTAGTAGGGGTCGTAGAGAAACTCGTCGCGCACGGCGTAATAGAGCTTGACCGCGATCTCGCGCGGCGTCAGGCCGGGGTCGGCCACCCGGCGCGCGAACGCGATCACCGCCGGGTGATCGCTGTCCACGTAGCGGCCGGGCGCGAGATAAGCCGACGGATCGTTCGTGTTTGTGGTTTGCGTCGTCGCGTCCATGTCATTCATCCTTGGCGCTCAGGCACTTCGGCGGCTTGGCCAGGGCAAAGCCGTTGAAGGGTTTGGAGCGATCCGTCGGCTTCAGCTTCCAGGTCTGACGGGCATTGGGCACACCGCCATCGACGCGGATGAAGGAGCCGGTGATGTAGGCCGCCGCCTCGGACAGCAGGAACACGATGGCCGCCGATACTTCGGCCTCGGTGCCATAGCGCTGCAGCGGCACACTCTTCATCAAAATGCGGAACTTGGCCTGCATCTCGGGTTCGTAGGTGTCAAAGCCGCTGCTGGCCACAAAGCCCGGCGCCACCGCGTTGACGCGCACGCCCGACTCGCCCCATTCGCAGGCCGCCGTTTCGGTGAACGACAGCATGCCGGCGCGCGCGGCGCCGCTGTGTCCCATGGTGGGCATGCCCATCCACATGTCGGCGATGATGTTGACGATGGAGCCGCCGTGCGCCTCCATCCACTGCGTGTAGACCTCGCGGGAGACTAGAAAGCCTCCGGTCAGGTTGCTGCGCACCACCGCCTCCCAGCCCTTGAGGCTGATGTCCTTGACCGGCTGCGGGTACTGGCCGCCGGCGTTGTTGACCAGGCCATCGATCCGGCCGTGCTGCGCAATCACGTCGGCAACCAGGTCCTTGACGCCCGGCTCGTCGCGGATGTCGCAGACATGGATGCTGGCTTTGCCACCCGCCGCTTCGATCTCGGCCTGCACCGCCTGCAGCTTCTCGATCTTGCGGCCCACCAGCGCCACGCTGGCGCCCAGGTTGGACAACTCGTGCGCAGTGCAGCGGCCGATGCCGCTGCCACCGCCGGTGACGATCACCGTCTGACCGGCAAAGAGGCCGGGGCGAAACACGGATTTGTAAACAGATTGGCTCATGGATTTGTCTCCTTCGTAATGAGCTCAGGCACGCAGCATGAAATTGCCGTGGCCAAGGGCGATGGGCTTATCGGGGCTGGATTGCCATGCCTGGATGCGCAGATTCGCCACACGCTGGCCCAGCTTGACCATCACGACGTTGGCATAGGTGTCCTGCGGACGGCCCGAGCGCAGGTAATCAATGTTGAAATCGATGGTCTTGGGCAAGTCCCGGCTGTCCATGTGCCACAGCAGGTAGAACAATCCGGCGCACTCCAGAAACCCCCCGGTGGCTCCGCCATGCAGAGCCGGCAGGATGGGGTTGCCTATCAGTTTTTCCTGGAATGGTAGGACGCAGGTGAACTCCTCGCCCTTGACATCGATGCGCAAGTCCAGAAAACGCGCAAAGGGCACCGCCCGGATCACTTCGCTCCAGTCACCCTGGGCGCGCGCATGGTCAATTTGTTCGGTCCATTTCATCGTGGCACATCCTCGTTGCGCAATACCGGTCGCCCGGAAGTAAACATGTAAATGCCGACGGCGGTGGCAATTGGGTCGTCCGGCGTGTCGTGGTAAGCAGCGCCTCGGACGAACGCCAGTTCTGCAGTCAGCTTGTAGCAAACGGCCCCTCCCAGAATCGCACGCCCGGGCGTGGCGGGCTTGAGGTAGTCGATGCGCAAGTCCAGCGTGGCCATCGGCCGTATCTCCGGCAGCTTGACGAAGATCGCGAATCCGAGCGCGGCGTCGAGCAGCGCAGTGATGACTCCGCCATGCAAAACCCTGGTCTGCGGATCGCCCACCAGTGCTTCCTGGTACTCGACTTTGAGCACGCACCAGTCGGTGTGCACCGCGTGCGGCAGGAAGCCCAGTTCGCGGTTATACGGCGACACATGGGCGAACTTTTGCCATCGCTTGGCGATTTCTTCTTCTTTGATGATGTGTGTTTCTGTCATCTCGACATGTCTCCAGACAAGGTGAGGGTGGGCTCTTCGCTGGCCGCCGTCACCGGATACCAGCGGGTCGCGGCTGGCGTTTCTTCATGGCGCACATGGCCGGCACGCTGCAGCCACAGCAGGTGCGCCAGGGTTTCGCCCATGGCCAGGTAAGCATGCAGCGGGTCGCTCTGCGCGCCATAAACGGCGTAGCCGAGTTCGGTGGCATTCATGCCCCCCTCGCCCAGACGCGCCAAGAACTTGCGCAGTGCCCTCTGGTGGTGCGCCACCAGTCCATGCGCGCGCTCGACCCCGGCGTGGTAGACGCCGTGGTGGGCTGGCAAGACGTACTCGATGTCCAGTCCCGCAATGGTGCGCAGGCTATCCAGGTAACGTGGCAGCGGATCGGTTTCGCCATAGGGCCAGACACCAATGTTGGGTGTGATGCGCTCGAGCAACTGGTCGCCCGTGAGCAGCAATTTCAGCTTGGGCTCGTACAAGCAGATTTGGGCAATGCTGTGTCCACCAAGCACCAGCACGTCGAAAGCATGATCGCCGATGTGCAAGGTCTGGCCGGCTTCGAGCGGCTCGACGCGAGTCGGCACGGCACAGGCCATATTGCTTTGCAACACCCCGCCCACCACCTGATGCGCATCTTCCGGCGCCACCCCATGGCGGCACATGAAGTCGATACAGTAAGCGCGGTCATCGATGCTGACCACGTGCGTCTGCCGCGCCACCGCCACCTCCTCCTCGCGGATCAGGATCGGAGCCCCGGTGCGCTCGTGCAGCCACACCGCCAGCCCGAGGTGGTCGGGGTGGTGGTGCGAGACGATGATGCGCGTCAAGCCAGCCGCCAGCGGGCCTTCCAATGCGCGCAGCCACAAGGCCCGCGCCGCCTCGCAATCGGCACCCGTGTCGAATAGGCACCAACCCTCGCTGTCGCGAATCAGGTAGATGTTGACGTGGTCGATGCCATAATCCACCGGCAGCGTGAACATCAGGATGCCGGGCAGGACCTCCTTCAGAGGCAGCTCGACCAACCCGTCAATGACTGAAGTAGCTCGAGAGGTGCTCATGTTCACAACCGTTTCGCCACTTCTTCGAGCATGACCTCGGTGGCACCGCCACCGATAGCTTGGACGCGTGCGTCGCGCACCATACGCTCGATCGCGGCCTCGCGCATGTAGCCGAAGCCGCCGTGGAACTGCTGGCAGTCATAGACCACATCGTTGACCAGCTCGCCGCACAGCGCCTTGACCATCGACACCTCCTTGACGCAGTCGCGCCCCTGCGCGTCCAGCCAGGCCGCGTGGTAAACCAACTGGCGGGCCGCCGCCACCTGCGCTGCCCGCATGGCCATGCGCTGGCGAATCGCCTGCTTGTCCCACAGCGTGGCGCCGAAGGCCTTGCGCTCGCGCACATAGGCCAGCGTCAGCTCGATCGCGCGTGCGGCCTCGCCCATCACCTGCGCACCTAGCACCATGCGCTCGTTCTGGAAGTTGCGCATGATCTGGTAGAAGCCCTTGTTCTCTTCGCCCAGCAGGTTGGCGGACGGCACGCGGCAGTCCTCGAACACCAGCTCGGCGGTGTCGCTGCACAGCCAGCCGCTCTTGTTGAGCGCACGCCCGACCCGAAAACCCGGGGTGCCCTTCTCGACGATGAAGATCGAGATACCGCGCGAACCCTTGGCGCTCGGATCGGTCTTGGCGGCGACAAAGTACACGTCGCCATGCACGCCGTTGGTGATGAACATCTTGCTTCCGTTGATGACCCAGTGCTCACCGTCGCGCACCGCGCGTGTGCGGATGCCGGCCACGTCGGAGCCGGCATCGGGCTCGGTGACAGCCACAGCGCAGATCTTCTCGCCACCGATGATGGGCGGCAGGTAGCGTGCGAGCTGCTCTGGCGTGCCAAAGTTGGCCAGGTGCGGCGAGGCCATGTCGGTGTGCACCATCACCGTCACGGCGAAGCCGCCGTAAGTGGAACGGCCGAGTTCTTCGGCCAGGATGGCGCTGTACACGGTGTCGAGTTTCGAGCCGCCGTACTTTTCGTCGTAGCGTATGCCCAGATAGCCCAGTTCGCCCATCTTGCGCAGCAGCGCGCGCGGCACCATGCCCTGATCTTCCCAGAGCGCGGCGTGCGGCACTACTTCCTGCTCGACAAAGCGGCGCAGGTTGTCCCGGAACTGCCGGTGTTGCTCGTCAAAATAAATCGGCTCGTTCATTGCTTTTCCTCGGATTCGATTGTTTCCATGATCGCCAGCACATCACCACCGCGCACCGCGTCGCCGACGCGGCAACGCAGCTCGGCCACACGTCCCGGCGCTACCGCGCTCAGCGTATGCACCATCTTCATAGCTTCCATCTGCACCAGCGTGTCGCCCGCGTTCACACTCATGCCTACACTGACCTGCACCTGCGTCACCAGACCGGGCATGGGGGCGAGCAGGAGATTGCCGCCCAGCTCATCGGCACCCGCCGCGCCCTTGAGTGCGCGCTGCCAGCGATCGAGCCGGCGCCAGGCCCACGTGCCGCTCGGGCCAGAGAGCCACACGCGTTCGCCTTGCTTGGCGTGCTGCTCCACCGCCACCGTGAAGCGAACCGTCAGGCCGTCGCGCTGCAACGCCAGGGTGTCGCCGGCCAACACCGCCGCCAGGGTCAACTCCCGATCGCCGACGCACACACGCCAGCTGTCACCCTGCGGCGAGACGCTGACTTCATGCACGCAGCGCTGCTCGTCTTCGAGCAGCACCTGTGTGCTGCCAGTGCCACTCCCAGCGCCGGCCGCGCGCCAGGCCCCGAGCGACTGCCAGGCCGAGCGCCCGGCCGTCGCCTGTTTGATCAGCACGCCGTGCAAGGCGGCAGCCGCGATGGCCAGCCCATCGTCCGTGCGCGGCTGCCAGCCTGTGGGAAAGGCGCGTTCGATGTAATGTGTGGTGAGTACTTGCGCGAAGTGGTCATGGCGCAGCAGATCGGCCAGAAAACCGAGGTTGCTGTGCACGCCGAGCAGCACCGTGTCGTCCAATGCCGTGGCGAGCCGCCGTGCGGCGGTCGGCCGGTCGTCGGCATGGGCAATTACCTTGGCCAGCATCGAGTCGTAATAAAGCGTAACGTAACTGCCGTTGCGCACGCCGCTGTCGACCCGAACGCCCTCGCCGCGCGGCTCGCGGTAGTCGATCAGGGCGCCGATCTCGGGCGCAAAACCCGCCGCCGGATTCTCCGCGCAGACACGCGCCTCGATCGCGCAGCCGCGCTGCGTCAGGTCCGGCTGGGCGAAGCCGAGCGGCTCACCAGTGGCCACCCGCAGCTGCCATTCGACCAAATCGATACCGACCGTCAACTCGGTCACCGGGTGCTCGACCTGCAGCCGGGTGTTCATTTCCAGGAAGAAGGTGTCGCCGCTGCGGCTGTCGTGGATGAACTCGATGGTGCCGGTGCTGTCGTAGCCGATGGCGTGCCCGATCGTCAGCGCGTGCGAAAACAGGGCCTCGCGCACGGCGGGAGGCAGGTGTGGCGCGGGCGCTTCCTCAATCACTTTCTGGTGGTTGCGCTGGATCGAACATTCGCGCTCGAACAAATGGACCAGATGCCCGTGCTTGTCGCCCAGCAACTGCACTTCGAGGTGGCGTGGCTCGTCGAGGTAGCGTTCCAGCAGCACGCGGTCGTCGCCGAACGAAGCCTTCGCTTCGCGTCGCACGGTATCCAGCGCGGCCGAGAAGTCAGCCGCGCTGCGCACCACCCGCATGCCCTTGCCGCCGCCGCCGGCCGAGGCCTTGATCAGCACCGGGTAGCCGATGCCCCCGGCCGCCGCCTGCAAGACCGCAGAGTCCTGGTCGTCGGCGTGGTAGCCCGGCACCACCGGCACGCCGGCTCCGAGCGCGATGCGCTTGGATTCGATCTTCGAGCCCATGCGCCGGATCGCTTCGCGCGAGGGGCCCACAAAAATGAGCCCGACGGCTTCGCAGGCGTCAATCAGGGCCAGGCTTTCCGACAAAAAGCCGTAGCCCGGATGGATGGCCTGCGCACCGGCGGCACGCGCCGCGGCCACGATGGCAGCGGCATCAAGGTAGCTGCGCGCGGCCTCCGGCGCTCCGATGCGCACGGCCGTATCGCACAGGGCCACGTGCAGCGCCTCGCGGTCGGCGTCGGAATAGACCGCCACCGTGCGCAAGCCCATGCGGCGCGCGGTGCGGGCGATGCGGCAGGCGATCTCCCCGCGATTGGCAATCAGGAGGGTGTTAAACATCAGTCGCACGCCTTCATGCCAACACTCAGACCTGCCGCCACACCGGCAGCCGCTTGCCAAAAAAGGCTGCAATGCCGTCGCGCCCTTCTTCGGTTTCCCAGGCGTCGGCCAGCTTGTCAGCGGTGTAGATCATGTTGGTGGGCAGATCGTGCGCCTGCACATAGGCCACCAGCTTCTTGGTGGCCGCCACCGCGCCGGGCGCGCACTGCAGCAGGTCGGCGAGTTCGCGTTCAATGGCCGCGTCGAGCTGATCGGCCGCCACCACTTCTGAGAGCAGGCCCAGGCGCTGCGCCTCTGCCGCGCTCATGCGGCGCGCCGTCAGAAAGGTGCGCCGGGCGTTGGCTTCACCCATGCGCGCCACAACGTAGGGCGCGATGTTGGCAGGCAGCAGGCCCAGGCGCACCTCGGTCAGCGAGTAGATGCCGGTATCGACCGCGATCGTGATGTCACAGACCGAGATCATGCCGACGCCGCCGCCATACGCGGGGCCATTGATGCGGCCAATGACGGGCATAGGCAGCTCGTTCAAGGCGCGCAGCATGAGCGCCAGATCGCCGCTTTCGCCCACGCGCTCGGTCCGGCTCTTTTTCATGTTGTCCTGCATCCAGCCCAGGTCACCACCGGCGCAAAAGGTCTTGCCGGTGCCGGTGAGCACCACCGCGCGCACGCCCGGCGCTACGGCCAGCCAATCGACGGCACGGCGCAGCTCGCTGATCAGGGTGGCGTTGAGCGCGTTATGAGTGTCGGGGCGGTTGAGCGTGAGGCGGGCTACGCCGCGCGCGTCGACGACCAGTTGCAGGGTCTCGTAGGTGGGGGTGTTCATAGAGGTTCTCTTACATGCGGTAAACAGGGGTTGCCGTACTCGGCAACGCACGGCGCGCCGCCAGCGCCAGCGCCAGGCCCAGCACGTCGCGCGAGGCCGAGGGTTCGATCAGACCGTCGTCCCACAGCCGGGAGGTGGCGTAATAGGGATCGCTCTGGCGCGCGTACTGCTCGCGTACCTTGCGTTCGATATCCAGCAGCCGCGCCTCATCAGCCGGGCCGCGCAGGTTGGAACGCGCCAGCTCGACCATCACGTTGCTAGCAATGTCGGCGCTCATCGTGGCAACTCTGGCACTGGGCCAGGCGAACAGGAATTCGGGCTCAAAGCCGCGGCCGCACATGCCGTAGTTGCCGGCGCCATAAGAGCCGCCAACCACCAACGTGAGCTTGGGCACGCGCGCGCAGGCCATGGCATACACCATCTTGGCGCTGTGCTTTGCAATACCGCCACGCTCGGCCTCGGTGCCAACCATGAAGCCGGGGATGTTCTGCAAAAACAGCAGCGGTACTCCGCGCTGGTTGGCCAGTTCGATGAAATGCGCGCCCTTCAGAGCCGACTCGGCCAGTAGCGCGCCGTTGTTGGCGAGGATGGCGACCGGCTGGCCGTGGATCGCGCCAAAGCCGGTCACCAGCGTATCTCCCCACAACGGTTTGAACTCGTGGAAAGCGCTGCCGTCGAGCAGCCGCGCAATGATTTCGCGCGCGTCGTAGGGCTGTTTGGGGTCGACCGGTACGACGCCATCGAGCTCAATCGGGTCGTAACGTGGTGCGCTGGGCGGCAGCGGCGGCACCATGGGCGGCTCGCGCGGCAGGCTGGCGACGATCTGACGCAGCATGGCCAGCGCCTGATGCTCGTCCTCGGCCAGGTGGTCGCTGACACCGGAGACACGGCTGTGCATCTCCGCGCCGCCCAGGGTTTCGCCGTCGACCACTTCGTTGATCGCGATCTTGACGATGGACGGGCCACCCAGATGAATGCGTGCGTTACCGCGCACCATCACCACTTCGTCCGACAGCGCGGGAATGTAGGCGCCGCCCGCGGTGCAACCGCCGAACACGGCCGAGAGCTGCGGCAGGCCAGCCTGCGACATGCGGCACTGGCGGTGGAAGCTGTTGCCGAAGTGGTCCTTGTCGGGAAACACGCGGTCCTGCTCCGGCAAAAAGGCGCCGCCGCAATCCACCAGGTACAGGCAGGGCACGCGCAGGCGCTGGGCAATCTCCTGCGCCCGTATGTGTTTTTTGACGGTTTCATGGAAGAACGAGCCGCCCTTGACGGTGGCATCGTTGGCAATGAACATGCAGGGCCGCCCGGCCACCATCCCGACGCCGGTGACGATGCCCGCACCCGGCACCTCGTTGCCATACTGATCCCAGGCCGCCAGCGGCGAGAGTTCCAGGAAGGCGCTACCGTCATCGACGATGAAGTCGATGCGCTCGCGCACCAGCAGCTTGCCGCGCTCGCGGTGGCGCTGGATGTGCGCGTCGCGCCCGCCGGTGGCCACCTCGGCCAGGCGTGCGCGCAGAAGAGCGATCTGGCCCGCGTGGTGTGCAAGGTTGTCGCGGAAGCCCGGACCTTGCACATCGACCAGCGTTTGAATCACGGACATCCTGTTTCGTCCTTTGAAGCGCGGTCAGACCGCGGCGTAGCCACCATCGACCACCAACTCGGCACCCATGACGGTGGACGACTCATCGGAGGCCCCGGAACAGCACCACCGCCGACACTTCCTGATGCTGCACCGCCCGCCCAATTGGAGTGGTGCCGAGCAGCGATTTGTGATCGGCCGGATCGCTCAACAAGTCCTTGGTCATCGGCGTCTCGATGGCGCCAAGGTGAACCGAATTGACACGAATATTGAAAGGGGCGAGATAGGGCGCGCTGGCCATACTGAACAGCCGTACCTCGCCCTTGGAAGCCCCATAGGCACAGGGTGCGCCTAACGGCCGTAGATAGACTGGATGTTGATGATCGAGCCACCACCTGCCTGCTTCATCGTCGGCACCCCCGTCCGCGTGCCGAAAAAGGGGTAGCGCACGTCGACGTTGAACATGCGGTCCCACTCCGCCGCGCTGACGAACGCCCGCCGCGACGGTTTCGCCAATCCCGGCGTTCATGTCCGCGACAGGCAGCTCGCAGTGGACCTGGCCCATGCCCATCGCACTGCCCGTCACCAGAATGACCTTGTCCTGTACTCGACCAATGACCTTCTCCTTGTCATGTGATTCAGCGCACCGCCCCACAAATCTCTTGCATTCGCTGGCCGGCGCGAAATCCCTTGAGCGAGCCGCTGTGCATCACACGGCCCGACAGGGTGCGGCCGATGACGCGTTCGGCCAGAAGGGACGCCTCGATCAGCGCCTCTAAATCGATGCCGGTCTCGATGCCCAGTTCCTGGCACATGAACACCATGTCTTCGGTGCAGATATTGCCGGCCGCGCCACCGTGCGTGTGACCCGCGAACGGACAGCCGCCCAGACCGGCGACCGAACTGTCGAACAGCCGCACGCCCATTTGCAAGGCGGCATAAACGTTGGCACCGCCGACGCCGCGCGTGTCGTGCAGGTGCAGGCCGATCTGAGCCTCCGGCACGATCGCGCGCACCGCGCCGACGCGGCGCTTGATCTCCTCGGGATTTGCCCAGCCCATGGTGTCGGCCAAGTAGACCGCCGGCAGCGGCACACGCCGGTCGGCGCAGGCATCGACCAGCCAGCGGACCTGATCGGTGAGGACCGACAGCGGCACGGCGCCACCGAGATTGCAGCCAAAGGCCGTGATCACGTAGGCCTTTTCCACCGGAATGCCCAGGGCGATGTAGCGGTCCAGCCAGCCGAGCTGGCGTTCACGCATCTCGGCCACGCTGCAATTGTTGTTGCGCTGCGAAAACGGCTCGGTCGTGTAGAACATCAGCTTGCCGTCCAGATCCACCTGTTCACAGGCGCGCGCCCGCTCGAAGCCGTTGTCGTTGAGCCAAAGCGCCGTGTAGCGGGTTCCAGGGCGCTTGATGATGGCGGCGAACAATTCGGACGTGTCGGCCATCTGCGGCACCGCGCGCGCACTGACAAAGGACGCAACCTGGATCTGCCTCAGACCCGAGAGGCTCAAAGCGTCAATCAGCGCGGCGCGGTCCGCCCGCGGATAGGTTTTTGGCTCCATCTGGAAGCCCTCGCGCGGTCCCTCCTCATGGAACTCGACGGAGGTAGGCAAGTTGCTCATCGCTTGTACTTCCTTCGATCAAGCTGGGCTGACTTCGGCCAGCACTTGGTGGCGCTCAACCATGTCGCCGACCCGGCAGCGCAGGCTGCTCAGGCTGCCTTCGAATGGCGCCATGACGTGCAGCTCCATCTTCATCGATTCGAGCACGATCACGGTCTGGCCGATGGAAACCTTCTCACCGACCGCCGACTTGACCGCCACCACCTTGCCCATCATTGGCGCGCCCAATTGACCGCTGGCGGCAGCGTCACCGGCGCCCCCCCCCAGATAGGGTCGTGCCGTGAACAAGCTGCTGCCCAACGCGCTGGCGAGCTCGGCCTGCCACGCGTCGCCCCGGATCGTCAGTTCCAGCGCCCGCCCACCACATTGCAGCAGGAAGCGTCCGCCCGCGAGCGGCTGCAGCGTAGCGCGCACCTTTTGCTCGCCAATGACCAGCGCACTGCTGCCCTGGTCATCGCGCATCGAAAACCGCACGGGCCACTCCGCCGCGCCCGCCTTCAACACAAGGACCGGCTGGGGTGCGGCCTGAATCGGCCCACTGCTCAGGCGCCAGCCCGTGAAACCGTCCCAGAGGGTCCAGCAGCCCAGCGCGGACGACTCGGCACGCCGTTGCGCCAGCCAGTGCAGCGCGGCAGCAGCCAGATGCTCAAGAGGCGGCGCGGCGGGAGCCACCACGCCGCGCTGCGCGTGGCGCTCGTCGATCAGGCGGGTGTGAAATGTGGCATCGCGGGTCTCCGGCCATTCCAGCAGTTCATGCAGAAATTCCAGGTTGGTGACCAGGCCGATCACCGTGCTTTCGCGCAATCCGGCCACCAGCGCCCGGCGCGCCGACTCGCGGTCGGGCCCGTGCGCGATGAGCTTGGCGATCATCGAGTCGTAGTGCGGCGAGATTTCGTCGCCACTGTCTACCCCGGACTCGACGCGCACGCCCGCGCGCGAAAAATCGACCACCTGCAACCGCCCGGTAGCCGGCAAAAATCCCGCAGCGGCGTCTTCAGCGCACAGCCTGGCCTCGAAGGCGTGACCGGTGCACCGCACGTCGGCTTGCGCCAGCGGCAGGCTGTCCGTGTCGGCAATGCGCAGTTGCAGTTCGACCAGATCGAGGCCGGTGACTTCTTCGGTCACCGGGTGTTCGACCTGCAAGCGAGGATTGACCTCCAGGAAATAATATTCTTCACCCGTGACGACAAACTCAACCGTGCCCAGGCCGCGGTAATTCACGCCAGAGGCCAGCTTGACCGCATCGGCCAGGATAGCTTCACGCAGACGCGGGCTCAGTCCGCTTGACGGCGCTTCTTCGATCACTTTTTGATGGCGTCGCTGCAAGGTGCACTCGCGCTCGAACAGGTGAATGGCGTGGCCCTGGCCGTCACCGGCCACCTGCACCTCCAGGTGGCGCACATGCGGCAGGTAGCGCTCGACGATCAGTTCGCCGTTGCCGAAGGCTTTTTCGGCCTCACGCATGGCACTCTCGATGCGCGACTCCAGCCCCTCCAGCGTCTCGACCACCGCCATGCCACGGCCACCGCCACCAGCCACGGCCTTGAGCAGCACGGGCAGCTTCATACCGCGCACCAGATTCAACACCTCGGCTGGGTCGGTCATGCCGCTTTCGCTGCCGGGAATGACCGGCACGCCGAGACGGGCTGCCTCGCGCTTGGCACTGGCTTTGCCGCCGACGCGCTCGATGGTGTCGGCCCGGGGTCCGATGAAGGTCAAGCCAGCCGCATCCAGTGCGCGCACAAAGGCCGGATTTTCCGAGACAAAACCGTAGCCCGGATGAACGGCGTCGGCGCCCACACGCCGGGCCGCCGCGATGATGGCATCGATGTTCAGATAACTCTCGCTGGGCGCTGCACCCCCGAGTTCGACCGATTCACCGATCTCACGCACATGGCGGGCAAACCGGTCGGCACTGGAGTGCACGGTGGCCACTTCCAGGCCGAGCTTGCGGCAGGTGCGGGCAATGCGGCAGACGATCTCGCCGCGGTTGGCAATGAGGACTTTCTTAAGCATGCCCAACTCCTGCGGCGAAGTGGGTCATCAATACGGTGTGGATGCATTGCATGGCTGGCGTCCTGGTTAAAAACGGAAGACACCGAACGGCGTCGGTTTGGCGGCAGTCCGGGATGCGAGGTCGAGCAGCAGTCCCATGGCGTCGCGTGTTTCCACCGGATCGATGATGCCGTCCACCCACAAATTCGAGGAGAAGTTCGCAGCAGGCTGGAAGTCTTCGTAAATCTTGCGTACCGGCGCCTTGAACGCCTCTTCTTCCTCGGGCGTCCACTCTTTTCCCTCGGTCTTGTTGATCTGTCTGCGCACCAGTGCCATCACCGTGGCGGCCTGATCCGGACCCATGATGGCCGCGCGGCCGGTCGGCCAAGCAAACATCGCGGTCGGGTTGAACGGGCGGCCACACATCGCCAGGTAACCTGCACCGTAAGAGGCGCCCATGATGATGGTGTACTTGGGCACGTTGGCCGAGGCCATCGCCGTGATCATCTTGGCCCCGGCTTTGGCAATGCCAGCCTGCTCGGCGGCGCGCCCGACCATGAAGCCGGTCACGTCGGCCATGAACAGCAGAGGGATGTCTCGCTGGCAGCACAGATCGATGAAGTGCGCCGCCTTCATCGCGCTTTCCGGGAACAGCACGCCCTGGTTGGCCAGGATGCCGACCTCGTGGCCATGGATGCGAGCAAAGCCGGTCAGCAGGGTGTCGCCGTACATCGGCTTGAATTCCTGGAACCGGCTGTCATCGACGAAACGCGCCAGAATCTCGCGCGTGTCGGTCGGGATTTTGGTGTCGCGGCTGATGATGCCGTAAATCTCGCGCGGATCGAAGCGCGGAGGCACCGACGGCTGACGCGTCCAGCGTGGCTTGGGCTGCTCACCCAGGTCCCGTACGATTTCACGCGTGATGGCCAGCGCGTGGCGGTCATCTTCGGCAATATGATCAGTGACACCGCTGACGCTGCAGTGCATCTTGGCGCCGCCCAGCGACTCTGCATCCACCGTCTCGCCGGTGGCGGCAAAGGTCAACTCGGGGCCACCGAGGTACATATAGCCTTGTTCCTTGACAATCACCGCCTCGTCGCACAGCGCCGGGATGTAGGCGCCACCCGCCGTGCAAGGCCCCATCACCACGGCAATCTGCTGGATACCCTCGGCCGACATGCGTACCTGGTTGTTGAAAATGCTGCCGAACTGCCCCACATCGGGAAAGATGTTGGCCATCTCAGGCAGGAAGGCGCCACCGCTGTCCACCAGCGTGATGCAGGGCAAGCGGTGTGCCCAGGCAATTTGCTGCGCCCGCACATGCTTCTTGCAGGTCATGCCGTAGTAGGTGCCACCCTTCACGGTGGCATCGTTGGCAATGATCATGCACGGACGGCCCTGCACCAGACCGATGCCGGTGATGATGCTGGCACCCGGCGGCACGCCGTCGTACATGCCCTCGCCGGCAAGCATGCCGACCTCTAGGAAAGGCGAACCTGGATCGAGCAGCACTTCGACGCGATGGCGCGGCAGGATCTTGTTGCGCGCCAAGTGTTTTTCCCGCGCTTTCGGGGGGCCTCCGGCCAGCGCCAGTTGGCGACGGCTTTGCAGGTCCGCAATCACGGCCTGGTAGGCTTTTTGGTTGAGCCGAAATTCGTCGTCGGAAGTCGATATGCGGGAGGAAAGGATGGTCATATGTGATTGCGCCTATTCGCGAGACAAAGCATTCAGCCGCTCAGGCCTTGAACACCGGTGTACGGCGTGCCTCGAAGGCCGCCAGACCTTCGCTGACGTCGTCATCGAGCAGAGCCGCGCTGGCCAGGTCTTCCTCAAGCTGCAGACCGACCTCCGACGAACCCTCCATGCCTTGCCGTGCCAAACGTTTCATGGTGGCCATGCCGATGCGGCTGCGCGTGGCGATCTTGCTGCAATACGCCAGCGCCGCTTCACCCAACTGCTCAGGCTCGACCACATAGTTCACCAGCCCCCACTGCTCGGCGGTGGCGGCATCGATCCAGCGCGCCGAAAAGAACAGGTCCAGGCCACGGCGCAGACCCGCAATGCGTGGCATGCGCTGGCTGCCGCCCCACCCGGGAATCAGGCCGAACTGGGCATGCTGGTCGCCAAAGCGCGCGTCCTTGGCCGCAAAGATGATGTCGCAGGCCAGCATCAGTTCGCTACCACCGGCCAGGGTCAGACCCTGGCAGGCCGCCACCACCGGCAAATCGCTGCGTTCCAGGCGCTTGAGCACGCTGTGACCATAGCTGATGAAGTGCTTGAGCCTGGCTGGATCGCCACGCAGCGACTTCACCTCATCCAGATCGGCGCCGGTGCAGAAGTGCTTGCCTTGCGCCCGGATCAGAATGGCGCGCACACCGGAGTCGGATTTCTCGAATCCGTCGATGGCGGCCTCGATGGCCGCATGAACGGACATCGACAGGCAATTGAATTTTTCGGGGCGGGCTAACTCGATAATTCCAACGGCGCCGGCACGGCTGATCTCCACTGGGGATGTCTGAATCATTTCTTGCTCTCCTTGGCGTACTGCACGGCGGCGCGTCCCACGCGCTCGCGGGCAACGATCAGCTTCATGATTTGCGCCGTTCCGTCGCCGATTTCCAGGCCCATCACATCGCGCAGGCGCTGCTGGTGAGGCAGGTCCATCGACCAGCCATAGTGCCCAAAGGTCAGCAGGCACTGGTGAATCGCGTCAAAAGCGGTCTTGGGGCCCATCCACTTGACCATGGCCGCTTCCGCGGTGTGCGGCTGACCGGCATCGCGCAGGGCCAGGCCGTGGTAGCAGAGCTGGCGGCAAGCGGCGATCAGGGTCTCGAACTCGACAAGGGGAAAGCTCACGCCCTGGTACTGCGCCAGCGGCGCGCCAAAGGTCTGGCGTTCCTTCACGTATTCCCAGGCTTCGTCGATCGAGGCCTGCGCGGCGGCCACGCACTGCAGCGCGATCAGGATGCGGCTGAAGTCAAAGCCCTGCATCACCTGCGTGAAGCCTTTGCCCTCCTCGCCCAGCCGGTTCTCGACCGGCACCCGCACATCGTCGAAAAACACCGAACCACGGCCGATGATCTTGCTACCAACATCGTTGAAGCGCGTGCGTTGCACGCCGGGCTGAGTCAGATCGACCAGGAAGGCGCTGATGCCTCGTGCGACATCCTCGGGCTTTCCGGTGCGTGCGAACAACACCATGGCATCGGCCTGGTCGGCAAAAGTGATGGAGGTTTTCTCGCCGGAAAGCACGTACTCGTCGCCCACGCGACGCGCCTTGAGTTGCAGATTGGCGGCATCCGAGCCGCCCCGTGGTTCGGTCAGACCCAGCGCGACGATTGCCTCGCCCGCCACGATCCGGCTGTTCCAGGTGCGCGCCAGCTCGGGGGACGCATTGGCATGGATGATGGCGCCCATCAGCGAACTGAGCAGCTGCATGTAGCTGACGTTGAAGTCACCATAGGCAATTTCCTCGGTGATCATGCCGGCAGTGACGCCACTGAGGCCCAAGCCGCCATATTCCTCGGGCAGATCAACACCGATCAGACCGAGCGAACCCATTTCCTTGAACAAGGCCCGGTCGATGCCAGGTTGCGATTCGCGCTTCTGGTAATCGGGCCTGAGCTTCTCTCGTGCAAAGCGGCGCGCCACGTCACGCAGCGCAATCTGGTCATCGTCGAACATCATGGGTAAATCTCCTGACTGACTGTTGTCGAAATCGCCGCCTGCATCACACCGTCAATCCGGACGAAGAATTTGAGGTGCTCGCCAATTGCATGGCTGGTCGTTGTCGCATGATATCATCGAACAGGTGTTAGTTAGATTTTTAAAGAGGCGTTCCCCATGTCCACCGAAGCCACTGTTTTCTTTCCGACGCTACTCTCCGTCCTGAAGGTAGGCGCGCACACCCTTCGCAACCGAACGCTGATGGGATCGATGCACACACGTCTGGAGTCGCTGGACCGGTCGATCGACCGGCTGTCCCTGTTCTATGCCGAGCGCGCACGCGGCGGCGCGGGCCTGATTGTCACGGGCGGCTATGCCCCCTGCCAGGATGGCCTGCTGGATGAAACGGGTCCCCTGCTTATCACGACGGCACAAGCCGATGTGCTCAGACCGATCCCTCAGGCGGTGCACGCCGAGGGCGGCAAGATCATTCTGCAAATCCTGCACACAGGGCGCTACGCAAAAGTCGCCAGGCCAGTGGGCGCTTCTGACATCCCCTCCCCGATCAACTCCCGCGCGCCTCGCGCCTTGAGCACGGCCGAAGTCTGGCAAACGGTGGAAGACTATGTACGCTGTGCCGAACTGGCGCAACGCGCCGGCTTCGACGGCGTCGAGATCATGGGCTCGGAGGGCTACCTGCTCAACCAGTTCACCGTCACGCGCACGAACAACCGCAGCGACGAATTTGGCGGCAGCATGGAAAATCGTCATCGCCTGCCGGTGGAGATCGTGCGGCGCACGCGCGAACGCCTGGGGTCGCAGTTTCTGCTCATGTATCGGGTTTCGGCGCTCGATCTGGTCGAGGGCGGTGCCCCGGCTGACGACATCATCCAGCTCGCCCAGGCGGTGCAGGCCGCAGGCGCTGACATCCTCAATACAGGCATCGGCTGGCACGAAGCGCGCATCCCGACCATTGCCTACGTGGTGCCGCGCGCGGCGTGGCGCTTTGCGGCGGCCCGCATCAAACAAGCAGTGACGATTCCTGTCATCGTCTCCAACCGGATCAACACGCCCGATCTGGCCGAAGAAATCCTGGCCAGCGGTGACGCCGATATGGTGTCGATGGCGCGCCCCTTCCTGGCCGATGCCGACTTCGTACGCAAGGCGGCGCAGGGCCGCGCCGATGAGATCAACACCTGCATCGCCTGCAACCAAGCCTGTCTCGACTACATCTTCGCCGACCGCCCCGCCACCTGTCTGGTCAATCCACGCGCCGGGCGCGAGCTGGAGTTCTCGCTGATGCCGTCACGGGCCATGCAGCGCAAGGTGGCGGTGATCGGTGCCGGCGCGGCCGGACTGGCCTGCGCGCTGACTGCGGCGGAACGCGGTCATGCGGTCACCCTGTTCGAGGCTGGACCCGAGATTGGCGGCCAGTTAAACCTGGCCCGGGCCGTGCCGGGCAAGCAGGAGTTCAACGAACTGTTGCGCTATTTCAGGCAAGGCGTGGCTCGGCATGGCGTGACGCTCAGGCTCAACAGCCGGGCGGATGCCCCATCTCTCGCTGCCGGTCACTACGACCGCATCGTGATAGCCACCGGCGTGCGCCCGCGCCTGCCGCAGCTCCTGGGCATGGCTCACCCGAAAGTGATGAGCTATGCCGATCTGCTGTCGGGTCGGGTGCAGGCAGGCCGCCGGGTCGCGGTGATCGGCGCCGGTGGCATCGGTTTCGATGTAGCCACCTTCCTGCTGCATGACGAGCATGAGGGTAACGCTGCCAACGTGCCTCAGGCGCTTGAGCAGTTTTACGCTGAATGGGGCGTCGATACCTCGCCCGCAGCTGCGGGTGGCCTCAAACCGGCACAGCCAATCAGCGCGCCACGCGAAGTCACCCTGTTGCAGAGAAAACCTGAAAAGCCTGGACGCAGTCTGGGTATGTCCACTGGCTGGGCACTCAAGGCCGAGCTGGCGCGGCGCGGCCTGCGCACGCTGCCAGGATGCGTCTATGAACACATCGATGACGCCGGGCTGCACCTGCGCGTCAACGGTGTACCGCAGACGCTGAACGTGGACACCATCGTGATTTGCGCCGGCCAGGACAGCGAGAACGCGCTGGTCGCCGAATTGCGCGCGCTCGGCCTGGCGCCCGATGTCATCGGCGGCGCCGAGCTGGCCGCCGAACTCGACGCCTTGCGCGCCATTGACCAAGGCACACGCCTCGGTCTGGCGATTTGAGTCCACTGGAACACCACCATGGATTTCGCCCACAACCAGGAACATGAAGCGATACGCGAAGCAATCGGCAAAATCTGCGCTCGCTTTGACGACAGCTACTGGCTCGAACGGGACCGGCTGGGCGGCTTTCCGCATGAGCTGCACCGCGCTCTAGCCGACGGCGGCTGGCTCGGCGTTTGTCTGCCACAGGAATATGGCGGCGTCGGACTGGGCATCAGTGAAGCGACCGTGATGATGCAGACCATCTCACAGTCGGGTGCGGGGCTGTCTGGCGCATCGGCGGTGCACATGAACATTTTCGGCTTGCAGCCCGTGGCGGTGTTTGGCAACGAGGAGCAGAAACGCCGCATGCTGCCTCCGCTGATCCAGGGCAAGGAGAAGGCCTGCTTCGCCGTCACCGAGCCCAACACCGGCCTGAACACCACCCGTCTGAAAACCCGCGCCGAACGGGCAGGCGACCACTATGTGCTGTCTGGCCAGAAGGTCTGGATATCGACCGCCCAGGTGGCAGAGAAGATGCTCATTCTGGCGCGCACCACTCCGATCGAGGACTGCAAGAAACCGACCTTCGGCCTGAGCCTGTTCTACACCGACCTCGACCGCAGTTTTGTCGAGGTGCGCGAAATCGAAAAGATGGGACGCAAATCGGTCGACTCGAACGAACTCTTCATCGACGGCTTGCGCGTGCCGGTAGGAGACCGCATCGGCGAAGAAGGCCGCGGCTTTGAGTACATCCTGCATGGCATGAACCCGGAGCGGGTGCTGATCGCGGGCGAGGCCGTCGGCCTGGGTCGGGCGGCGCTGCAGGTAGCCGTCAAGTACGCCCGCGAGCGCGTGGTCTTTGACCGGCCGATCGGGCAGAACCAGTCTATCCAGCATCCGCTGGCGCAATCATGGATGGAGCTTGAGGCCGCTGAAATGATGGCGATGCGCGCGGCCTGGAAATACGACAACAGCCTGCCCTGCGGCGCCGACGCAAATGCTGCCAAGTACATGGCGGCCGAGGCTGGTTTCAACGCCTGCCAGCGCGCCATGGCCACGCTGGGCGGCTATGGCTATGCCAAGGAATACCACGTCGAGCGTTATCTGCGCGAAATGATGATTCCGCGCATCGCGCCGATCAGCCCGCAACTCATCCTGTGCTTCATCGCTGAGAAGGTGCTGGGCCTGCCTAAATCCTATTGACATTCACGAGCTCGCGACCGATTTTCTTCCCGCTGAGGCCAGCAATACCCAATTTTTACCCAGGCCAGCACCCACCCCATCATGACTACCACCCACGACAGCGAACGCGCTGAACAACTGACCATGCTGCGCGAAAGCGCGCTAAGTTTCGTCACCAAAGAATCACCACTCAACCGTGCCCGCGCCCTGCGCCAACAGTTGCCGGGCTACGACCGCCGCTTCTGGAGCGCCCTGGCCGAGCAGGGCTGGACCGGGCTGCTGGTGCCCGAACAATTGGGCGGCTACGCCCAGGGTTTCGCTGAGATGGCCGAGGTGGCGGCCGCCCTGGCTTCTCAGGTCGCGCCCGAACCGGTGGTGCCGGTGCTGGTGTTTGCCGGCCGGCTGCTGTCCCATGTGGGTGCCACCGAGCTATCGATGCGTCTCTTGACCGAACTCGCCGAGGGTCGCACGCTACCCGCCGTGGCCTGGCAGGAAGATGTAACCGGCGCGAAAGACCAGCCCGGTCTGGCCGCGACCCGGCTGGAGCGCCAGGGCGACTCCCTGCTGATACATGGCTACAAGCGCCATGTACGCCCCGGTGCCGGGGCCGACGGCTACATCGTCAGCGCCACCAACCCACAAGGTCTGGTCCTGGTGTGGGTGCCGGCAGATGCATCCGGCCTTACCCTGTCGAGCCAGCCGCTGGCCGACGGCAGCTATGCAGCACAGCTCAACTTGAACAGCGTTCGCCTGCCCGCCAGCCACCTGCTGGCCGAAGGGGCCGCCGCCGCGGCCGCGCTGACCCGCGCCTACGACGAAACCCTGGTACTGGCCAGCGTTGAACTGCTGGCCCTTGTGCGCAGCATGCTGACCATGACACAAGACTACCTGCGAACGCGGATCCAGTTCGGCAAGCCGATAGGCAGCTTCCAGTCACTGCAGCACCGCACTGTGGACCTGTTGATTCAGCAGGAACTGACTGCCAGCGTGGTGACGCAGGCTCTGGCCCTGCTAGATGACCCGGCCGCCGACGCCAGCGCGCGCTCTGCCCTGGCAAGCCGCGTCAAGTCGCGCGCGTCGGATGCGGGGCTGCAGGTGGCGCGGGAGGCAGTGCAACTGCACGGCGCCATCGGCGTCACCGACGAATACGACCTGGGCCTGTATCTGCAGCGTGCTCTGGTGTTGGCCGCCTGGCTGGGCAATGGCAACCAGCAGCGCCGCCGCTACGCCAACCTCACCCAAAACGCCACCGCGCAGGAGCACGCATGAACACCACCGCCTCCACTTCCACTGACTGGAATGCGTTCGACAACGCCAGCTTTCGCGCCACACTGCGCGAATTCTTTGAAGAACATTTCCCCAGCGAATGGCGCTACCCGCAACGGCGCCTGCGCTGGTCCGAAATCGGCCCTTGGTACCTGAGGCTTTCAGAAAAAGGCTGGGTCGCGCCGAGTTGGCCCACGCAGTACGGCGGCATGGGACTCTCACCCGAGAAACTCATCATCTTCATTGAAGAGCAGGAGCGCTGGGGCGTGGCGCGCGCGCCCGACATGGGCATCACCATGGTCGGCCCGCTGCTGATCAACCATGGCAACGACGCCCAGCGCGCCTACTACCTGCCCAAGATCATTTCCGGTGAGCACATCTGGTGCCAGGGTTACTCGGAACCCAATTCGGGCTCCGACCTGGCCAGTCTGCGCACCGAGGCGGTGGTCGATGGCAGCGATTTTATCGTCAACGGGCAAAAGACCTGGACCACGCTGGCACAGGACGCCACCCACATTTTCCTGCTGGTGCGCACCGACAAATCGGCCAAGAAGCAGGAAGGCATCAGCTTTTTGCTGGTCGACATGAACACGCCGGGCATCACGGTGCGCCCCATCCGCAACATCGCGGGCAGCGAAGACTTCTGCGAGGTCTTCCTGGAAAACGTGCGCGTGCCGCGCACCAGCATTGTCGGCGAGCTTAACAAGGGCTGGACCATCGCCAAGGCGCTGCTCGGATTCGAGCGCATCTTCCTGGGCAGCCCCAAACAAAGCCAGTACGCGCTGGCGCGCGTGCAGGAAGCCGCGCAGCGCCTCGGCCTGTTCGAAGACACCGGCTTCGTGGACCGCTACACGAAGCTGGCGCTGGACGTGTCCGACCTGGGCGCGCTCTATGGCCGTTTCATCGATCAAGTCAAGCGCGGCGAAACCCTGGGGCCCGATGTCTCCATGCTCAAGCTGTTCGCCACCGAAACCTATTCGCGGCTGGCCGACCTGCTGGTCGATGTCATGGGATCGAGTGGCGGCACGCCCGGCTCCACAGCCCTGCCCGGTGGCAAAACCGATGCGTTGACCAGCTTCTACAACGCGCGCCCAGCCACCATCTACGGCGGCAGCAACGAGGTGCAACGCAACATCCTGGCTGCCAGCGTGCTGAAGCTACCGTCATGAGCGCATCGGGCTATCCGGCATTTGACGGCCCCGGCCCGGACGCTCAGTTCGTGCAGGAGCTGGCGCAAGGCCGCTTTCAGATCCAGCACTGCACGGCCTGCGGCCAGCATGTGTTTTATCCGCGCGCGCTGTGCACCCATTGCGGCTCGGCCCAGCTCGACTGGATTGAACCCAGCGGGGTCGGCTGCGTCTATTCCAGCACCACGGTGCGCCGCAAACCGCAAGCCGGTGGCGACTACAACGTGGCGCTGGTGGACCTAGCCGAAGGGCCGCGGCTGATGTCGCGCATCGATGGCATTGCACCCGACCAGGTGCGCATCGGCATGCGGGTGCAGGCGCGCGTGATCGACGATCCTGCCAAGGGCAAGTTGCTGGTCTTCATCCCCGAGGGCGCCACACCATGAGCGCCGCGTCGGGCCGTTCCCAAGCAAGCTCGCACCGCAGTGCGCAGCGCGAAGGTCCTCCATGAGCACCATCTCTCCCCTGCGCGGCGCGGCCGCCATCGTGGGTGCCAGCCTGGGCGGCGTGCCCATGGCCCCCGGTCGCAGCGCGCTCGAAATTCTGGGCGAAGCGGTGCACGGCGCGCTGGCCGATGCCGGCTTGAAGCTGTCCGATGTCGATGGCCTGTTCACCGGCTCGTCCTACCACTTCCTCGCCGGTCTATCGGTGGCCGAATATCTGGGCATCCATCCCAAGTTCTGCGAAGCCACGATGGTTGGCGGCTCGTCTTATGTGGGCCACCTGCTTACCGCCGCCATGGCGCTGCACACCGGCCAGTGCGAAGTGGCGCTCATTTGCTACGGCAGCAACCAGGGCTCGGGCTTTGGCAAACTCAAGTCGATGGCCGAAACGCCCTTGTACGAGGCGCCCTACGAGCCGCGCTACCCGATCTCCAGCTACGCGCTGGCGGCCGCGCGCCACATGCACCAGTACGGCACCACGCGCGAAGACCTGGCGCACATCGCGGTGGCGGCGCGCCAGTGGGCGCAACTCAATCCGCTGGCCCATGCACGCGATCCGCTCAGCATCGAGCAGGTGCTGGCTTCGCGTCTGGTGAGCGATCCGCTGTCGGTGCTCGATTGCTGCCTGGTCACCGACGGCGGCGGCGCCCTGGTGCTGGTGCGCAGCGAGCGGGCGAAAGACTTTCCCAAGCCACCGGTCTATGTGCTGGGCGCGGCTGCGGCCACCTGGCACCGCCAGATCGGCTGCATGCCCGACCTGACGGTCACCGCCGCCGCCGAGTCCGGGCCGCGCGCCTTCGCTATGGCCGGGCTGGCCCCGAAGGACGTGGACGTGCTGGAGTTGTACGACGCCTTCACCATCAACACGCTGCTGTTCCTCGAAGACCTGGGCTTTTGCGCCAAGGGCGAAGGCGGCGCTTTCGTGCGCAACGGGCGCATCGCACCGGGGGGCGCGTTGCCGGTCAACACCAATGGCGGCGGCCTGTCGTGCTGCCACCCGGGCATGTACGGCATGTTCCTGCTGATCGAGGCCATGCAGCAACTGCGCGCCGAGGCCGGCGACCGCCAGGTGCCGAATGCGGAGATCGCCCTGTGCCACGGCAACGGCGGCGTTCTTTCCAGCCAGGTGACGGCCCTGCTGGGCACGGCCGCCACTGTCTGATTTTTCAAATCAACAACCAGGAGTCATTTCATGAGCAAGGGCAACATGCTGCAAGACAAAGTCGCCGTAGTCACCGGCGCGGGCCGGGGCATCGGCCGCGACATCGCACTGATGATGGCGGCGCAAGGCGCCAAGGTGGTGGTCAACGACATCGGCGCCTCGGTCGGCGGCGAAGGCAATGACGCCAGCCACGGCCAGCAGGTGGTCAACGAGATCAAGGCCGCTGGCGGCCAGGCCGTTCTCAGCACCGACAGCGTCTCGACCTGGCCCACGGCCAACCGCATCATCGAATGCGCGGCCGACACCTTCGGGCGCATCGACATCGTCGTCAACAACGCCGGTATCCTGCGCGACCGCCTGTTCTTCAACATGTCGCCCGAGGATTGGAGCGCCGTCATCGACGTGCACCTCAACGGCAGCTTCTTCACTTCGCGAGCCGCCGCCCCGCACTTCAAGACGCAGAAGTCGGGTGCCTATGTGCACATGACTTCCACGTCCGGCCTGATCGGCAACCTGGGCCAGGCCAACTACGCCGCTGCCAAGCTGGGCATCGTGGCCATGTCGCGCCACATCGCCGGCGACATGCAACGCTACAACGTGCGTTCCAACTGCATCTCGCCGTTCGCCTGGAGCCGCATGATCGGCGCCATCCCCACCGACACACCCGAGCAGCAGGCACGCGTGGAAAAACTAAAAAAACTCGGTACCAAGCAAATTGCGCCCATGGCCACCTTCCTGGCCAGCGATGCCGCAGCCGACGTCACGGCCCAGATCTTCGCCGTGCGCGGCAACGAGATTTTCCTCATGAGCCAGTCGCGCCCGATCCGCGGCATGCACACCGCCGAGGGCTGGACACCCGAGACCATCGCCGAGCGCGTGTTGCCCGCCATGAAGCAGAACTTCTATCCGCTGGAGAGCTCGAACATCGTGTTCTCCTGGGATCCCGTCTGACGTCATCTGCCATGGCGATCAACTACGAGAAACTGATGGCATGGCCGTTCGAGGACGTTCGCCATCGCTACACCCAGCGCGACACCATGCTCTACGCATTGGGCGTGGGCCTGGGCACCGACCCGACCAACGAGACCGAGCTGCGCTTTGTCTATGAAAAGAACCTGCTGGCGCTGCCCACTCTGCCGGTGGTGCTGGGCTATCCCGGCATGTGGCTCAAGGACCCGGCCACCGGCGTTGACTGGGTGCGGCTGGTGCATGGCGAACAGGGCTTGCGCCTGCACCGGCCGGTGCCGCCCGAGGGTGAAGTGATCGGGCGCACGCGGGTGAGCCAGATCATCGACAAGGGGCCGGACAAGGGGGCTCTGATCTACACCGAGCGCACGGTGACGGACGCCACCAGCGGCGAACTGCTGGCCACGCTGACCTCGACCACCTTCTGCCGCGCCGACGGTGGTTTTGGCGGCCCGGCCGGGCCGGTCAAAACCGTGCATGAGCTGCCCACGCGCGCGCCTGATCACAGCGACGATTTCGCCACCCAGCCGCGTGCCGCGCTGATCTACCGCCTCTCGGGCGACTACAACCCGCTGCACGCCGAACCCGCGGTGGCAAGCGCCGCTGGTTTCAAGCAGCCCATCCTGCACGGCCTGGCCACCTACGGCATCGCCGGCTGGGCACTCACCCAGCGCGTCTGCGGCGGCGACCCGAGCGCCCTGCAGTCGCTGGATGTGCGTTTTTCGTCACCCGTTTACCCCGGCGAAACGATACGCACCGAGCTCTGGGTGGATGGCAAGGTCGTTTCCTTTCGCGCCCGCGCCGTCGAACGCGACATCGTCGTGCTGAACAACGGACGCGCCGAGCTGCGCTGACCGTCCTTTGCCTTTCATTTTCGTTTTCGTTTTCAATTTTTTTCAAGGAGCCTCAACATGAACTACGCTGACTTTCAATTCCTCAAGTTCGACCACAAGCCCAACGGCGTGCTGGTCATCACCATCAACCGCCCCGAGGTCATGAATGCCACCAATGGCCGGCTGCACTGGGAGCTGACCAAGATCTGGGGCGTGGTCACTGACGATGCCAAGACCAAGGTGGCGGTCATCACCGGCGCGGGCGACCAGGCCTTCTCGGCCGGCGGCGACCTGGAATGGGTGGCCGGCATGGTCGGCAACCCGAAGGAAATCGCCAACACCATGACCGAGGCTTCGGACGTGGTCTACAACATGATGGCCTGCGACAAGCCCATCATCTCGGCCATCAACGGCGTGGCCGTCGGTGCCGGTCTGGCAGTCGCCTTCCTGGCCGACATCAGCATCATGGCCGAGGAGGCCAAGATTACCGACGGCCATGTCAAGATCGGCGTCGCCGCCGGCGACCACGCTGCCATTCTGTGGCCGCTGCTGTGCGGCATGGCCAAGGCCAAGTACTACCTGATGACGGCCGAGTTCGTGAACGGCAAGGAAGCCGAGCGCATCGGTCTGGTCAGCCTGTGCGTGCCGCGCGCCGAGCTGATGGACAAGGCCATGGCCGTGGCCAACAAACTGGCCAATGGCAGCCAGCAGGCGATCCGCTTCACCAAGCGCTCGCTCAACGGCTGGATGAACGTGGCGCGCCCGATCTTCGAGAGCTCGCTGGCGATGGAAATGCTGTGCTTCCTGGGCGAAGACGCCAAGGAGGGCGTGGCCTCAGTGCGCGAGAAGCGCGCGCCCGAGTTCCCCTCGGCCCAGAACTGATTGAGTTCGCTCCTTCTCCCTCTCGGGGAAGGAGCCTGAATTTCCCAAGTACACAGGAGAACACCCCATGGATTTCGCGCTGACCCAAGAACAACGGATGATCTACGAGTACGGCGACCGTATCTCGAAGCAGTTCGACCACAATTACTGGCGCGGCTACGCCAACAAGAACGAACGCCCCACCGAGTTGTACGAGCAGATCACCAACGACGGTTTTCTCGGCATCATGGTGCCCGAAGCCTATGGCGGTGCCGGCCAGGGCATGACCGAGATGCTGCTGTTCATGGAGGGACTGGCCAACAACGGCATTCCGCTGCTGAACCTGGTGGTCGGACCGACCATGACCATGGGTCTGCTGGCCAAGCACGCCAGCGAGGACATGAAGCGCCGCTTTCTGCCGGGCGGCTGCACCGGCGACATCAAGTTCTGCTTCGCCATCACCGAACCGAACGCCGGCTCGAACTCGATCGAGATCACCAGCATCGCCAAGTCCGACGGCAAGGGCGGCTTCAAGCTCAACGGCCAGAAGGTCTTCATCACCGACGCCAACTGCGCCGACTACGCCATGGTCGTGACCCGCACCACAGCGCGCGCTGACGTGAAAAAGAAGACCGACGGCTTCACCATCTTCATGGTCGACATGACGAAAAAAGGCATCAGCAAGACGCTGATTGAAGTTGCCTTCCCGGTGCCCGAAACACAATGGCAACTGTTCTTCGACAACGTGGAGCTCACCGAGGCCGATGTGCTGGGCGAAGTCGGCAAAGGCTTCAACATCCTGTTCGACACGCTCAACCCCGAGCGCATCATCCTGTCGGGCTTGTGTACCGGTGTCGGGCGCTTCGCCTTGAAGAAGGCGGTGGCCTACGCCAACGACCGTAAGGTGTTCAACAACACCCCCATCGGCGCCTACCAGGGCGTTCAGCACCCGCTCGCGATAGCCCGCAGCGAGATCGAGATGGCCTCGCTGATGGCGCTCAAGGCCGCCTGGGCCTTCGACCAGGGTCTGCCTGCCGGGGAGTTTGCCAACATCGCCAAGTACGCGGGTGCCGAAGCCGGCATCCATGCCGTTGACGCGGCCATCCAGACCCATGGCGGCAACGGTTTCACCAAGGAATACGGCATTTACGACTTGTACGGTCTGGTGCGGCTGCTGCGCACGGCTCCGTTGAACCGCGAGTTGGTGTTGAACTACATCGCGGAGCATGTGATGGGCCTGCCGCGCTCCTATTGACAGGCAACCATGGGTAACAACGCTCCCCTGCCAGCCTTTGGTGCCCTGGCCGGCCTGAAGGTGATTGACCTCTCACGCGTGCTCGGTGGCCCGTACTGCGGACAGATTTTGGCCGACCACGGCGCGCAGGTCATCAAGGTCGAGCCGCCCGCTGGCGATGAGACCCGCGCCTGGGGCCCACCCTTTGCCGACGACGGCACGGCGGCCTACTACAACGGCCTGAACCGCAACAAGCGCGACATCGTGATCGACCTGTCCAAGCCCGAAGGGCGCGAGATCGTTCTCAAGCTGCTGGCGGACGCCGACGTGCTGATCGAGAACTTCAAGATCGGCACGCTGGAGCGCTGGGGGATCGGCTATGAACAGACGCTGCGCGAGCGCTTCCCGCGCCTGATCCACTGCCGGGTCAGCGGCTTCGGCGCCGATGGGCCGCTCGGCGGCGCGCCTGGCTACGACGCGGTGGCACAGGCACTGGGCGGCCTGATGAGCGTCAACGGCACGCCGGACACCGGCCCGCTGCGGGTCGGTGTCCCGGTGGTCGACATCACCACCGGCCTGTCGGCCGTGATAGGCGTGCTACTGGCGGTGATCGAGCGGCAGCGCTCCGGGCGAGGGCAGTTCGTCGAGGCCACGCTGTACGACACCGCCGTGTCGCTGCTGCATCCGCAAAGTGCAAACTGGTTGCAGTCGGGCCAGACACCCAGGCTCAGCGGCAATGCGCACTCCAACATCGTGCCCTACGACAAGTTGCCGACCCGGACCTGCGAGGTCTTCCTGGGCATCGGCAACAACGGGCAGTGGGAAAAACTGTGCGAGTTCCTCGGCCATCCCGACATGGCCAGCGAGCCGCGCTTTGCCACCAACGCCGAGCGTTTTCGCCATCGCGACGAACTGCGCGCCTTGCTAGAGGCGCAGTTGCAAGAGGTGGATGGCGAACAGCTGTGCCGTGACCTGCTGGCCGCCGGTATTCCGGCCGGCGCAGTCAGGGCCATTCCGCAGGTATTGACCGACCTCCACACCCTGCATCGGGACATGGTGGTGCAGGTCGAGGGTGTGCCTGGCATCGGCATCCCGGTCAAGCTGTCACGCACACCGGGGCGCGCCCACAGCGCGCCGCCGCGCTTCGGCCAACACACACGCGAACTGCTCACGGAGCACGGCTACGGCGCCGCCACCATTGATGCCCTGATCGCACGGGGAAGCATCGTAGAACACGTTGCGAAATGAACTCTGCCTGCCAGAGACTAGGGGAACCCCCTATGTGCCTAACTATTGTTAGGTACCATAATGAAAAACCTTTATGCAGAAAAGAAAATCGGCTCGGCAAACTGCGCACAGGCAGGTGGTCGACCGTGCTATGTCATAGGCACCCTCAGTGATAAACACCATCAGTACCAAAGAGCAGCGGCCAACTCCGATGAAAGCCAGCAACGCGGCGGCAGTGCCCGCCCTCGAATGCCGAGGGCTGGAGCGGCGATTCGGCGGCCTCGTCGCGTTGAAGGATGCCAATTTGCGCATTGAGCGTGGGGAGATCTTCGGCTTGGTTGGCCCCAACGGCAGCGGCAAGACGACCATGACTAACGCCATCACCGGCTTCTTTCCACCCCAGGTCGGCAGCATATGGCTCAATGGCCGCGACATCACCGGCATGGCGCCGCACAAGGTCGCAGCTCTGGGCGTCGCGCGCACGTTCCAGAACCTGGCGCTCTTCAACGGCATGAGCGTGCTTGACAACATCCTGCTGGGGCGTCACATCCACATGAAGCCCGGCGTGGCAAAAACCGCCCTCTACTGGTGGCTGGGTCGCAAGGATGAGATGGCGAGCCGGCTCAAGGTCGAAGAGATTATCGATTTCCTGCAGCTGCAGAGCGTGCGCGACGAGCTGGTGGACAGCATTCCGATCGGGCTGAAAAAGCGCGTCGAACTGGCACGCGCGTTGGTGGCCGAACCCAGCTTTCTGGTTCTTGACGAACCGATGGCTGGCATGAACCAGGAGGAAAAGGAATACATGGCCCGTTTTATCCTCGATGCGCGTGCCGAGCGCAATGTCACTGTGCTGCTGATCGAGCACCACATGGATGTGATCATCGGTATCTGCGACCGCATGATGGTGCTCAGCTATGGTGAAACCATCGGAACCGGTATTCCTGCCGACGTGATGAAGGATGAACGTGTGATCAAGGCCTACCTGGGGGGTGCGCATGCAAAGCACTGAAACCAATGCTGCCAAGGGCAGCAACACCACATGGGATATGGGCACCGACACCACCCTCATCCACATTCTGGCTCGCAACGCCGAGTTGCTGGGCAATCGCGTGGCCATGCGCGAAAAGCACCTGGGAATATGGCAGGAGATCACCTGGTCGCAGATGCTGGATACCACGCTCGCCTGCGCGGCCGGCATGGAAAGCCTGGGTTTTAGCGCAGAGGATGCCTTGCTGGTCCTGGGCGACAACCGACCCCGGCTCTACATGGGCATGCTCGCGGCCGGCGTGCTGGGCGGCTACGCGATGCCCGTCTACTCTACTGCAACACCCGACGAAATCCGTCACTTCATGCATGAGACGCATGTCCGCTTTGTCCTGGCAGAAGACCAGGAGCAAGTCGACAAGGTGCTTGATCTGGGCGATCAGGGTGCAACGATCAAGAACATCATTTACGACGAGCCACGCGGCTTGACCAACTATTCGAATCCCGGACTGATTTCGTGGGAAAAGTTGCAGGCCATCGGTGCAGATCGCTTGCGTGCCGAGCCGAAACTGCGAAATGCCTTGATCGAACGGGCGCTGCCCGACGGACCGGCGGTGTTCGTGCACTCGTCGGGGACCACGGGCAAGCCGAAGGGCGTGGTACTGAGCCACCGCAATTTCCTCGCGGGGGTGCGCAACGCCCATCGCGGGGGCGCCTTCACATTTGGCGAGACCATCCTCGCCTATCTGCCCATGGCCTGGGTGGGCGACTTTGCCATCACGGTCGGCGCCGGTGTTGCGCTGCACTTCACCATCAATATCCCCGAACGCCAGGAAACGGTGCTGCACGACCTGCGCGAGGTGGCTCCCACTTTCTATCTGGCGGCACCGCGCAGCTGGGACAACATGCTGACCACCATCCAGGTTCGCATGGAGGATTCGACGCCGCTCAAGAAATGGCTCTACGATGTTTTCATGAACTCGGCGCTGGCGTCCGAACGACGCAAGCTCGAGGGAAAACAGCCCAGCCTGACAGAGCGTCTGATGCGGCAACTGGGAGAGTGGTTGATCTTCGGACCGATCAAGGACCAGTTGGGCCTCACCCGCCTGCGAGGTGCTTTCACCGGCGGCGAGGCCATTGGCGAAGACACTTTTGTTTTTTACCGCGCACTGGGCGTGAAATTGCGACAGTTTTATGGTCAAACTGAAAGCAGCGCCTTCACTGCCTTGCAGGACACCGAAGAAGTACGCCTGCACACGGTCGGCAAACCGCTGCCCGGTGTGGAAGTCAAGATCGGCGACAACGGAGAGGTCTTGATTCGCTCCGGGAGCGTGTTTTCCGGTTACTACAAACTTGAAAATGCCACCCGTGAAGCACTTGAGGACGGCTGGCTGCACACGGGCGATGCAGGTTATATCGAGCCTGATGGACACATGGTGGTGCTCGGACGGTTGTCGGAGGTGGTGTATACCTCCAAAGGCGAACGCTACATTCCGAACTACATTGAGAACCGCCTCAAATTCAGTCCGTACATCAAGGATGTGGCCGTGCTCGGGAGCGGCCGCGACACGCTGGCGGCCATCATCTGCATCGACATGGAGCCGGTGGGCCATTGGGCTGAGGTACGGGGCATTTCCTACATGTCCTATGCCGACCTGTCGCAAAAACCCGAGGTGATCGAACTGGTCACGGCAGCGGTCAAGCGCGTCAACAGCATCCTGCCAGACGGGTTGAAACTGCATCACTTCGTGTCCTTACACAAGGAGTTCGACCCCGACGACGGAGAGGTCACGCGAACCCGCAAGCTGCGCCGCAACGTGGTCGAGGAGCGTTATGCGCCCATCATAGATGCGATCTACGGCGGCCAGCAGACGGTCACGATGAAGGCGCAGATCACGTATGAATCCGGTGAAGTCGGCACCATCGAGCGCCAACTCTCGGTGCAGGAGATTTAAATTATGGATTTTTCACTGTTTGCCGAATTGGCCATCAATGGCGCGCTGTCGGGGCTCATGTATTCACTGGTCGCCATGGGCATCGTGATCATCTACAAGTCATCCTCGGTGCCTAACCTGGCGCAAGGTGCGATGACCATGCTGGGTGCCTATGTCGTGCTGGCCATCGCCAATGGATTGGGCGTGTCGATGTGGGTCGCCATCCCGCTGGCCATGGGAACGATGTTCTTTGTCGGAATGGGCATCGAGCGGGTGGCGTTGCGCCGGCTGGCGGGCCGCCCCATCATCATGATCCTGATGATGACACTGGGGCTGGACATCTTTATACGCGCGACAACAATGGCCATCTGGGGCGGCTCTGGCCTTCCGCTGTCCATTGGCATCAGCGACGACCCGCTGTTTCTGGGGCCGGTGCTGCTCAGTCGGGCTTATGTGGTGAGCGCCGTGGTGGCCATCGCGCTGTTTTTGGTCTTGATGTTCTTCTTTCGCACGCGCAGGGGCATTGTTCTGCGCGCCATCTCCGACGATTACATCGCATCGTGGTCGATCGGTATTTCGGTTGAACGCGGGGTGGCGTTTTCCTGGGCCATGTCCTCGGTTCTAGCCACCACGGCCGGCGTGTTGTGGGGCTCGGTTCAAGGGGTCAGCCAGGCGCTGGCGCTGCTTTTGCTCAAGGGCTTGACCGTCGCCGTATTGGGCGGTCTTGACAGCATCGGCGGCGCCATTCTGGCCGGCTTGCTGCTGGGCCTTATTGAAGGCGTTGCATCTGGCTATCTCGACCCCTTGGTTGGCGGTGGTAGCCGCGACCTGGTGGTTGCCACAATACTGATTCTGACCATCCTGATTCGGCCGCATGGCCTGTTCGGGCGCCACGACATTGAAAGGATCTGAAGCTCATGCTATTTCGTCAATCAGGAATTTTCCATACCAATTACGCCAACGCGCGCTCGCTTTTTCCGCTCCCCGCGGATCGCTGGATGATCGGCTTGTTGCTGGCCTTTGCGTTAACTGCGCCATTCACCATGAGCACGCTCGTCCTCAGCACCCAGTTGTTACCGTGGCTGGTGTGGACTGCGGCCGTGCTCGGCTTGAACCTGATCCTGGGCTGGACCGGACAGTTCCACTTCGGCTATGCCGCCATCATGGGCATCGGCGCCTACACGGCGGTGCACGGCGTACGCAACGGCATTCCCTGGGAGATCGCGATGGTGCTCGGCGGCGTGATGGCCGCTGTGATCGGCATCGTTTTCGCTTTCGCGGCGCTGCGCGTGAAAGGCCTGTATCTGGCGCTCAGCACGCTGGCCCTGCAGTTCGTGATGGACTGGGTGATCTCCCACGTGCCGGCCATCAGCGGCGGCACCCAGGCCACACTGCAGGCACCTGACATCAGCCTGCTCGGCCAGGCCATCACCTCGGATACCGGACTCTATTACGTGGCGCTGGGCTGGTGCCTGATCGTCACCGTGTTCATGCTCAACTTGCGCCGCACCGGGCTTGGCCGCGCGCTCATTGCGGTGCGTGAAAAGGACTTCGCTGCGGCGGTCATTGGCGTGCACAGCCTGTATTACAAGCTGGTGGCGTTCGCCACCTCGTCCTTCGTTGGCGGCATCAGCGGCGCCATCCTGATCTTCACCTTCTACCGAGCAGCCACACCGGAGCAATTTGCCGTCAATGTCTCCATCGAGTTGCTGGCCATGGTGATCGTCGGCGGACTGGGCAGCATCATCGGCAGCTATTTTGGGGCCGCCTTCATTCTGTTGATGCCCGGCCTGATGAACAGTCTGATCGGCTGGCTGGCGCAGCTCCTGGGCATCTCGCTCGGGATCGAAACGCTGGCCCACATTCCACATGCGGTTTATGGCGCGCTGATCATTATTTTCCTGCTGGTTGAGCCTATGGGGCTGGGCAAGATGTACACCAATCTGCGCAACTACCTGCTGGTCTGGCCCTTCGGCTACGCCCGAAAGTAAAAACGACATCATGGCGACTGACAACTTGACTTCCACCCCAACGCTGATGCAAAACCAGACTGCGGAACCTGCCTTGATATTGTCACTGAACAATGTCGAGGTCATCTACGATCATGTATCGCTCGCCATCAAGGGCGTTTCGATCGATGTGCCGCAAGGCGCCATGGTGGCACTGCTGGGCGCCAACGGCGCTGGCAAAAGCACGACGCTGAAGTCGATCAGCGGCCTGCTGCGCCCTGAGCGCGGCCTGGTAACCCGCGGTGAGGTGCAATTCCTGGGTCAGAACATCGATGCACTGGCGCCGCAGGAGCGCGTCAAGCTCGGTATCGTGCATGTGCTGGAAGGGCGGCGTGTGTTCGAACACATGACGCCTGACGAAAACCTGGTGGCGGCCTCGGCTGTTCGTGGCACCCGCCAAGACATGCTGCGTAACAAGGATATGGTTTACAGCTACTTCCCGCGCTTGCATCAGCGGCGCACCGCGCAGTCCGGCTACCTGTCAGGCGGCGAGCAGCAGATGCTGGCCATTGGCCGTGCCTTGATGACGCAACCCAAGCTGCTGATGCTTGACGAGCCGAGTCTTGGTCTCGCGCCTTTTCTGGTGGCCGAGATTTTCGACATTGTTCGGCGCATCAACAAGGAAGAAGGCCTGTCCGTTCTGCTGGTGGAACAAAACGCAATTGCAGCTTTAGAGGTCGTCTCGCATGGCTATCTGATCGAGAACGGACGCGTGGTGATGCATGACAGCGCAGAAGCCATGAAGAAAAACCCGGACATCCAGGAGTTCTATCTAGGAGGCACCGAAGGGCGAAGCTTCCATGACATCAAACACTATAGTCGGCGCAAACGCTGGCTCACCTGAAACAAGCTTCTCGTAGCATGGACACCTCCACATCGCGTCGAGCTCTCGCATTAAGTCTTGGGCACGACCGGCATGCCTACTACAGACTGCATTTCACCCCGTGCTAGCTAAACAGGAGACATCACCATGAAAATCAAACTGCTTTCAATTCTTGCTGGCGTGGGGATGGCGATGTCCAACGTCCAGCCCGCGCTGGCCCAGGCCCAGACCGAACCGATTAAATTTGCGCTATGTTACGACCTGAGCAAGGTTTACGCCTTCGCCGTACCGCAAGTTGCCCAGGCCGCGCGCGACTATGCGCAGATACTCAACCAGAAAGGCGGCATCGAAGGCCATCCGGTCGAGATTCTGGTTCAAGACCATGGCAACGAACCGCAGCGGGGCATCGAGTGCTATGAAAAGATGAAACGCGAGGGTGCGATCACCTTCGACTTCTTTTCCACGCCGGTCGGGCGCGCGCTGCTGCCGCGCGCAATGCAGGACAACAATGTGATGATTTCATCCTTTACTGGCCGCAGCGATGCAGTCGACGGCGATGTGTTCAAGTGGATATTCCCGATCGGGCCCACCTATTGGAGCCAAGCAGCCAATAACATCCAGTACATCAAGTCCAAGTCGAACAACAACCTGAAGGGGGTGAAGATCGCATTCTTTTACCTGGACACCGCGTTTGGGTTGGAGCCCATCGGCGTGTTGAAGACACTCGCGGCAAAGGAAGGCTTCGACCTCCAATTGTTCCCGAACCCGCTGCCTGGTAACAATCAGTCAGGGGCGTGGTCCCAGATCCGCCGCTTCAACCCCGATTGGGTCATCAGCTGGAATCTGGGCAACATGCACGTTGTTGCCTCGCGCGAAATGAAACGCAACGCCATGCCGATGGACAAGTACATCGCCGTCAATTGGTTCAACGAAGTGGACATCGCGAACATTGGCGCCGACGCAGCCAAGGGCATCAAGCGCGGCACTAATGTGGTGGGCGGTCAGGAGCACCCTCTGATCCAGCAGATCCTGAAGGATCTGTATGACAAGGGAAAGGGCAACGGCGACCGCAAGCATACCAATGACATCTTCTACAACACTGGGCTGGCCACCTACGCTCCTGTTTTCGAAGGCGCGCGTCTAGCAATCAAGCAGTATGGCTGGCCTCTGACATCCGACAAGATGAAGCGCGGGCTGGAGAGCCTGCGCAACTTCGACGCTAACGGCCTCATCGCCCCAGTAACTGTGACGGCCAAGGACCATGGCGGCGGCGGCAAGACGCGCATCGACATGTGGGATGGCGCGAAGTGGGTGCCAGAGACTGGCTGGTTCTCCGCATACGACGATGTAGTCCAGGAAAGCGCCAAGAAGGAATCGGCGGAGTTCGCCAAGTCGAAGCAGTAGCGATACGCCTCGGTCAGGCCTCGGGCACGACTGTACGGCGTGCCTTCTGCAGACTGCATTTCACCCCGTACTAACCAAACAGGAAACATCATCATGAAAATCAAACAGCTTTCCATTCTTGCTGGCCTGGGATTGGCGCTGGCCGGTCTGCAGTCCGCGCAGGCGCAGGCACCAGCCCAGCCCCTCAAATTCGCGCTTTGTTATGACCTGAGTAAATCCTACGGCTTTGTGACGCCACAAATTGCCCAGGCGGCGAATGACTATGCCAAGATATTGAATCAGAAAGGCGGCATTGAAGGCCACCCCATCGAGATACTGGTTCAAGACCATGGCAACGAGCCGCAGCGTGGCATTGAGTGCTACGAAAAGATGAAACGCGAAGGCGCCGTTGCCTTTGATTTCCTGTCCACGCCGGTTTCCCGCGCCGTTCTGCCGCGCGCCATGGCGGATGGCAATGTGATGGTGCAATCCTTTGTAGGTCGTGGCGATGCGGTCGATGGTGATGTGTTCAAGTGGATTTTCCCCATTGGGCCCACCTACTGGGGTCAAATGGCCAACAATATCCACTACATCAAAACCAAGTCCAACAACAACCTCAAGGGCGTGAAGATTTCGTTCATCTACCCCGACTATCCGTTCGGGCAGGAACCGATCGGCGTGTTGAAGACACTTGCGGCCAAAGAGGACTTTGACCTGCAGTTGGTTCCCAACCCGATGCCGGGCAATGACCAGGCCGCCGCTTGGTCCCAGATCCGCCGCAACAACCCCGACTGGGTGATCAGCTGGAACCTGGCCGGCATGCACGTCGTCGCCTCGCGCGAAATGAAGCGCAACGGCATCCCGATGGACAAGTACATTTCCGTCAATTGGCTCAACGAAGTTGACCTCGCCAACATTGGTCTGGAAAACGCAAAAGGTCTCAAGCGCGGCACCAACGTGACGGGTGGACAGAGCCACCCGCTGATGCAGCAGATCATCAAGGACCTGTATGAGAAAAACAAGGGCAGCGGTGACCGCAAGCATCTCAACGATGTTTACTACAACACCGGTCTGGCCATCTATGCCAGCGTTTTCGAAGGCGCTCGCCTAGCCATCAAGCAAAGTGGATGGCCCCTCAACCCTGACAAAATGAAGCGCGGACTGGAAAGCTTGAAAAACTTTGATGCCGAAGGCCTGATCGCCCCCGTGACGGTGACCGCCAAAGACCATGGCGGCGGCGGCAAAACCCGCATCGACATGTGGGACGGCGCCAAGTGGGTGCCCCAGACTGACTGGTTCTCGGCGTATGACGACGTGGTCCAGGACATCGTGAAGAAAGAATCTGGCGAGTTCGCCAAGAACAAACAGTAATTGCCTTCCCATGGGATGGTTCACGGTCAGGCGCGTTGCGCACTGATAGTGAACCATCCCGTCTTGTTTCTCGGATTTTCATCCCTCTCTTGAATCGACAGGTGGCAGCCTATGCCACAGTGGATTGCAGTGGTAGCTGCCAGGCGCACCATCCAACACAGGAAATCTCGCCCGCCATCTAACTATCGTTAGATAGTTATAATTTCATCCTCACCAATGTGGCGCCTAAAGCGCAAGGAGCAATCAGTATGGATCTCGAACTAAAAGGAAAATCGGTCATCGTCACGGGTGGCGGCTCGAACATTGGCCGCGGCATCGTGCTCGGCTTCGCCGCGGAAGGCGCCAACATCACCATCGGCGACATCGACGAAAGTCAGGCGCAAAAGACGGCAGAACTCGCGCTGGCGAGCGGCGCGGCGTCGGCGCAGGTTGTCAAGACCGATGTCACCCAACTTGACCAGGTGCAAGCCATGTTCAAGGCAGCCTCGGACAAGTTCGGCGGCGTCGATGTCCTCGTCAACAACGTCGGCTGGGACCAGTTGATGTTCTTCACGCAGACGACCCCCGATCTGTGGCAAAAGATCATCAACATCAACTACCTCGGCGTTCTCAACTGCACCAAGACCGCGCTTGAAGTCATGGTTCCTCGCAACGCCGGCTCAATCGTCTCCATCAGCTCTGATGCCAGTCGGCAAGGTGAGCCACGTGAAGCGGTGTATGGCGGCGTCAAGGCTGCCATCAACAGTTTCATGAAAACGATCGCCAAGGAAAACGGGCGTTACGGCATCCGCTGCAACGTGGTATGCCCCGGCGTCACTATCCCCAGTACCACCGACGAAGTGGGCGGAAGCAGCATGTGGATTGATGCCGACAGTATGTTCACGCCGGAGCAACTGGAAAAAGTCGCCAAGGCGCTGCCGTTGCGCAAGGTGGGACGGCCGCGGGATATTGCCAATGCCGTCGTCTTCCTGTCTTCAGCGAAGGCTGCGGGCCATGTCACCGGGCAGGTTCTTTCAGTGTCTGGTGGTTACAGCATGATTGGGTAAACGCCCGGGCACGGTCGAAAGACATGCGGCATTGAAACAACAGACAAAAAGGAAAACCCATGGAATTCAAGGACATCCTCTACGAAGAACTCGACTCGGTGGCCTACATCGCGATCAACCGCCCCGAAGTGATGAATGCGTTTCGCGGCCAGACCGTCGAGGAACTGCTGCAGGCATTCATGAAAGCAGGCTGGGACAAGCGAATCGCCGCCATTGTGCTCACCGGGACGGGTGACCGTGCTTTCTGCACCGGCGGCGATCAGTCGGCTCATGCCGGCCAGTACGACGGCCGGGGCACCATCGGTATCCCGGTGGAAGAGTTTCACAGTGCCATTCGTGACGTGCCCAAGCCCGTGATCGCCCGCGTGCAGGGTTACGCCATTGGCGGCGGCAATGTCCTGGCCACCTTGTGCGACATGACCATTGCCTCGGAAAAGGCCGTGTTTGGCCAAGTCGGCCCGAAAGTAGGCTCGGTCGACCCTGGCTGGGGCACGGCTTACCTGAGCCATGTGGTTGGCGAAAAGAAAGCCCGCGAGATCTGGTACATGTGCCGCCGCTACAGTGCACAGGAGGCCTTGGCCATGGGTCTGTGCAACACCGTCGTGCCCCACGACCAGCTCGACGCCGAAGTCGCCCGCTGGTGCAAGGAAATTGTCGAAAAAAGTCCGACGGCTCTGGCGATCGCGAAACGTTCGTTCAATGCATCCACCGAGCACATTCGCGGGATCGGCAGCCTGGGACTTCAAGCGCTGAGCCTGTACTACGACACGGCAGAGTCCAAAGAAGGCGTGAGCGCGTTCCTGGAAAAACGCCGGCCTGATTTCAGGCAGTGGACCAACGGGAGCAAGTGAGCAACTACTTGCGACGCGCCAATGCACGAGTCTGCCCCTTCGACCAAAGCCAAGTTTGATACGATTTGCTTTTTTTGGATCTAACTATCAGTCATTATGAAGCCAAGTACAGAAGCAAAGCTCAGCAAAGATAACGCAGATGGCCCCGCTACACGTGAACGGGTGCTGCTCGAAGCTGCGCGGCTGTTCAGGCATCATGGCTATGCGGCAACTACTTTGCGCGAGGTTGCGGATGCTGCCGGCGTCAAAGCCGGCAGCATCTACTATCACTTCGAATCGAAAGAGCAGATCCTGGGCGAGGTACTGGACAAAGGTATCACCATCGTCGCCGATGCCGTGCGCACCCGTGTTGCGGCTCTTCCCGAAAGTGCACCCTGGCGAGACCGAATCGCCGCTGGCATTGAAGGCCATCTCTGGGGAATGCTGCATTATGGCGACTTTACGTCAGCCAACATCCGCATCTACGGCCAAATCCCGATCAGCGCAAAAAATCGCCACCGGATCGTGCGGCGGGCTTACGCAGACTATTGGGATCGGCTGTTCGAATCAGCGCTCGCCAGCGGCGAGTTGCGCCAGGACACCAGCACGGCCATGATTCGGCTTTTCGTGATTGGGGCATTGAACTGGACCGTTGAATGGTACAACCCCCAACGCGGCTCTTTTCAGGACTTCTCACGGCAAATCACAGCGATCGTGTTCGATGGAATCCTCATGCATGACAAAGCATAGCCGCAATGCATTGCCGGCAACTTCAATAGGCCGGGCAGAGAGACGGACAACCATGGTCCCCATGTCGCCTACGTGGCTCAGTGGCACGCCAACCGACTGCATCTTGGAAATCGCAAATTGAACAACACGCCGAAGGATCAAAAAATGACTGTCAAGGAAGGGTGGCGCGGCCGGTTCTATGAAGACTTCGAGGTCGGCGACGAGTATCGGCATGCCCTCGGCCGCACCCTGACCCAGAACGACAACATCTGGTTCACGTTGCTGACGCAAAACACGGCTCCGCTGCACTTCGATGCCCACTACGCCGCGCAGACGGAGTTCGGCCGTCCGCTCATCAATTCCTGCCTCACGCTGGCCCTCGTGACGGGGCAGACGGTGAGCGATGTCTCGCAAAACGTCATGGCCAACCTGGGGTGGGACGAAGTTCGACTTCCGCATCCAGTGTTTGAAGGCGACACGATTTACTCCCGCACCACGGTACTGGATAGGCGCGAGTCGCGGTCGCGAACCAATGTCGGCGTCGTCACGGTGCGCACCGAAGGCTATAACCAGAGCGGCGTGATTGTCTGCACCTTCAAACGCACGGTGATGGTCTACAAACGTGACGGCGCACCGCGCACCGCACCGCCGCTGCCGGTCGACAGCCGACCCTGACCTCCCCTTTTTATTTCGTCAACTTCGGCCCCAGGATCGCCAACTTTTTGACTCTCTCCGCATGAAGCCCACCTCCCTGCTCGAACAATACGGCCCGCGCGAGGCGATGGAATACGACGTGGTAGTGGTGGGTGCCGGCCCCGGCGGTTTGGCCACAGCCATCCGCCTCAAGCAGCTCGCGGCAGCAAAGGGCGCGGACGTCTCCGTGGTGCTGCTGGAGAAAGGCTCCGCGCCCGGTGCTCACATCCTCTCCGGCGCGGTCATGGACCCCATCGCGCTGAACGAACTCTTCCCCAACTGGAAGGAGCTGGGCGCACCGCTGAACCAACCCGTCACCGGTGACGACGTGCTTTTCCTGAGCGAAACCGGCTCCAGGCGCACGCCCAACTTCCTGGTGCCCGACTGCTTCCACAACGAGGGCAATTACGTCATCAGCCTGGGCGCCCTGACCCAGTGGCTGGGCGAGCAGGCGGAAGCCCTGGGCGTGGAAATCTTCCCCGGCTTCACAGCCGCCGAGGTGCTGTACAACGACAACGGTTCGGAGATCGGGAATTTACCTTCCGTAAAGGGTGTCGCCACCGGCAACCTTGGCATTGGCAAGGACGGCCTGCCGCACGACGGCTTCCAGCTCGGCATGGAGTTGCATGCCAAATACACTATCTTTGCCGAAGGCGCGCGCGGCCATCTGGGCAAACAGCTCATCACGAAATACAAGCTCGACGAAGGCCGCGATCCACAAAGCCATGCCATCGGCATCAAGGAACTGTGGGAGATCGACCCGGCCCGCGCCCAACCTGGTCGGGTGGTGCACACGGCCGGCTGGCCGATGGACAGCCAGACCTACGGCGGCGGTTTTCTCTACCACTTGGAAGGCAACAAGGTCACGCTGGGCTTCGTCACCGGGCTCGACTACAAGAACCCATGGCTCAGCCCCTTTGAGGAAATGCAGCGCTGGAAGGCCCACCCCGCCATTCGCGCCCACATCGAAGGTGGCAAGCGCATCGGCTACGGCGCGCGCGCCATCACCGCCGGTGGCCTGCTCAGCCTGCCCAAGACCGTGTTCCCGGGCGGCGCGCTGGTCGGCTGTGATGCCGGCTACCTGAACGCCGCACGCATCAAAGGCAGCCACGCCGCCATCAAGAGCGGCATGCTGGCCGCCGAAGCCGCGTTTGAAGCCCTGGCCGCCGGACGCAGCGGCGACGAACTCAGCGCCTACCCCGCTGCGTTCAAAAACAGCTGGCTGCACACCGAACTCGACCAGTCGCGCAACTTCAAACAGTGGTTCAAGAAGGGCAGCCTCGTCGGAGCCCTGATGACCGGCATTGAACAGTGGCTGCTGCCCAGGCTTGGCATCAAGCGTCCGCCCTGGACGATCCACCGCACCCAGGCCGACCACGCCAGCCTGCGCCCGGCCGCCGAGATGCCGCAGATCAGCTACCCCAAGCCCGACGGCAAGCTCACCTTCGACCGGCTCTCCAGCGTGTTCGTCAGCAACACCAACCACGAAGAAAACCAGCCCGCGCACCTGACGCTCAAGGACGCCAGCGTGCCGGTGCAGATCAATCTGGCGAAATACGCCGGCCCCGAGAGCCGTTACTGCCCGGCCGGCGTTTACGAATTCGTAAAGAACGACGACGGCTCGGACCGGCTGCAGATCAACGCGCAGAACTGCGTGCACTGCAAGACCTGCGACATCAAGGATCCGACTCAGAACATCGTCTGGTTCACGCCCGAAGGCGGCGGCGGGCCGAACTACGCGGGAATGTAGCCGAGAGTGATTCAAATCTAAAGTGCAATACCCTGGGTTTCAATGAACGAGGGTGGGTGTTGCGTGCTATTGAGCAGGAGGTCCCGATAGACTGCCAGAGGGGGATCGTGCGCCCTACCCCTTCCAGGGCGGGTTGTTGATCTGATCGGCAATCGCATCGAGCTGCTCCTGGCTGTACCCTGAGAGGTCCGAGCCCTTGGGCTGGTACTGGCGCACCAGCTCGTTGGAGTTCTCGTTAGAGCCTCGCTGCCAAGGGCTGTGGGGGTAACAGAAGTACACCGCAATGTCCGTGCGTCGGCTCAGTTCCCTGTACATCGCCTTCTCCCGGCACTGGTCGTACGTCATGCTCTGGCACATAGGCTCGGCGAGCCTCAGCAGCTTGTCAGAGAAGGCCTGCAGGACATTGACCGCGCTGGCGGGCTTGAACCCGTGCAGCTTGATGAGCATGAGCAGCCCGACTGGTGCACTCCACCAGGGTGCCCACCGCGCTGGCGTTCGCAGCACCCTCGATCAGGTCACCCTCCCCGTGCCCGGGCAACTGCCGGTCTTCAATCTCGGGCGGACGCACATGGATGCTCACCATGTCCATCTATTGATCCGGCCCTTTGAAGTCGCGAGTCGTGGACGGACTGCCACAGGCAAACGATCCACGGAAGTTCAAGATTCATGGGGCCGGAGCAATAGTATCTGAGCTCTTCGGCCTTTTCCTTTGTTGCGAGGTAGTCGTTTGCGCTTGGGTGGGCTGCTTTGTATCTGCGGACCGTACTCGGGGGCAGTTGTTGCACTTCAGTCTTGAATCCGCCGAGGGTGAATCACCGGCATTCATGCTGTAGCGAGCCTGGCCAGAAGTTGCCGCCCGCACTTGCACCCGGACTTGATGGCACCTGCATAGGGATTTCCCGAGTTGACGTCAGCCTAACTACCGTTAGATTACCATCATGCAAACAAGGCATGGCGCCTACCGAACGGTAAGGCACATGGCAGGCACGCTGCCCAACACGGCCAACACGGGACAACCTTTGAGAAAATTAACTGCCCCCTCGACCGGCACCCTGGCAACCAGAGACCATGGTCGCGCCCATGCACCCGGCCCATCCGATCCGAAGGTCTGCACAACTGCGGCTGCCATCCTGGCGCACCCCTCCACTACGCTCGACCAGCAAACCCGTTCAATGGTTAAGTCGCCGCAGCACAGCGCAAGTAGCGGCCTGTCATGCTGAATCTCACCAATGTCCAGATCGTTTACGACAACACCATCGAGGCGGTGCGAGAGGCCTCATTGGCCGTCGGCAAAGGTCGCATAGTCGCCCTGCTCGGTTCCAACGGGGCCGGGAAATCTACCACGCTCAAAGGCATTTCGGGCGTTCTGTATCCGGAAGACGGTGAGATCAAGGGTGGCCAGATCACGTTTGAAAACCGCCAGCTGACCGGCCTGGCGCCGGACGAAATCGTGCGCGCCGGCGTGGTCATGGTGCCCGAGGGGCGCCGCCTGTTCGACCAGTTGACGGTCGAGGAAAACCTCGTGATGGGCGGCTACACACGCAGTTTGACCGACGCCAGACGCCAGATGGAGATGGTGTATGGGCTGTTCCCGCGTCTGGTGCAAAAACGCAGCACGGTGTCGGGCTACCTGTCGGGCGGCGAACAGCAGATGGTGGCTATCGGCCGCGCGCTGATGTCGTCCCCGAAACTGCTGATGCTCGACGAGCCCACGCTCGGTCTGGCGCCACAGATCAGCGAAGAGATTTTCGACATCATCACCCGCCTGTGCCGCCAGGAAGGCATGGGCATTCTCCTGGTGGAGCAGAACGCACAGATGGCGCTGGCCATTGCCGACTATGGCTACATCATGGAAAACGGCCGCGTGGTGCTCGACGGTGAGGCCGACAAGATGCTGCGCAACGACGACGTGCGAGAGTTCTACCTAGGCTTCGGCGAAGGTGGATCGCGCAAGAACATGCGCGACGTGAAGCATTACAAGCGGCGCAAACGCTGGCTGTCCTGAGAAAAAACATGAACGACACATTGTTAAGGGTCGAAACCCTGTCCAAGCGCTTCGGCGGCGTCGAAGCCGTTGCCGGTGTCAGTTTTCACGTTCGGCGCGGTGAAATCTATTCCCTGATCGGCCCCAACGGGGCCGGCAAGACGACCACCTTCAACATGATCAGCGGCGTCGTCAAGCCCAGCAGCGGCACCGTGCATTTCGATGGCAGCGACATCACCGGCATGCCGGCACACCGCCTGGCCGCCATCGGCATCGGTCGGACCTTCCAGAACCTGGCGGTGTTCAAACATGCCAGCGTGGTGGACAACCTGCTGGTCGGCCGCCACTGCCACATGGCCACCAACGTGCTGGATGCCTCGTGGTTCTTCGGACGGGCGCGGCGCGAGGAGCTCGAACACCGTCGCAAGGTGGAAGAGATCATCGATTTTCTCGAAATCGAGGAAATTCGCGACATGCCGGTGGGCACCCTGTCCTATGGCCTGCAAAAGCGGGTCGAGTTGGGGCGCGCACTGGCCACCGAGCCCAAGTTGCTGCTGCTGGACGAAATGGTGTCGGGCATGAACAGCGAGGAGACCGAAGACATTGCCCGCTTCGTGCTGGACATCCGCGACGAACTCGGCATTTCGGTCCTCATGGTCGAGCATGACATGGGCATCGTGATGGACATCTCCGACCGCGTCTGCGTGCTCAACTTCGGCCGCAAGATCGGCGAGGGCACGCCGGTCGAGATATCGGCCAACCCGGCCGTGATCGACGCCTACCTGGGCAGCAAAACCAAGGAGGCCGCGTGATCGACAACCTGGACGCGTTGCTGCGCGACGGTAACACCACATTCCCCAAGCTGCTCCAGCACTGGGCACAGCGCTTTCCGGATGCGCTCGCGTTTCGCGAGAAAGATTACGGCATCTGGAACCGGATGACCTGGCAGCACTATTTCGAAACGGCGCGCCGCTTCGCCCTCGGTCTCAAGTCTCTGGGCTTCGACAAGGGCAACCGGCTGGCGATTGCCAGCGAGGACAGTCCGCAGTGGATGTTCACCGACCTGGCCACGCAAGCCATCGGCGGTGTCGTGGTGGGCATCTACCCCACCAACCCGTGGCCGGAACTGCAGTACATCGTGCACCACTCGAACAGCAAGTTCGTGGTCTGCGGCGATCAGGAACAGGTCGACAAGGTGCTCGACGCCATGGCCAAGCACGACACCGGCCTGCCCGACCTGGTGAAGATCATCTGCGTCGACATGAAGGGGATGCGCAGCTACAAACACGACAAGCTGATGTCGTTCGAGGACGTGCTTGAGCTAGGAGACCAATACGCCGCGGCATCGCCTCAGCACGCGGGAACCTTTGATCGCGCCATCGAGGACACCCAACCCGACGACACCTGCATGCTGGTCTACACCTCGGGCACCACCGGGCCGCCCAAGGGCGCGATGCTGTCGCACCGCAACTTGATCGTCACCGTTGACAAGCTCAAAACCCATTTCAAGCTCGACCGGCACAACTACGAAGTGGTCTGCTACCTGCCGTTGTGCCACGTAGCCGAGCGTGCCTTCTCGACGGTCATGCACCTGCTCACCGGTGGCGTGGTCAATTACGCCGAATCGATCGACACGGTAGCCGTCAATCTGCGCGAGATCGCACCCACGGTGTTTTTGGGCGTGCCGCGCATCTGGGAGAAGCTGCAGCAAGGCATTTTGATCCGCATGCAGGACGCCTCGCGCTTTCAGCGCTGGGCTTTCCAGCGCTGCTTCGATGCCGGGCGCCGTCTGTTCGAAAAGGTCGAGGCGCAAGGGGGCCAGCGCAGTCTGTCGGATCGCCTGCACTTCTTCGTTCTGTGGTTGCTGATGTTTCGCAATCTGCAGAAATTCGTCGGCCTGGACCGCATGCAGTGCGGCTTCTGTGGCGGCGCCAGCGTCTCGCCCGAGGTACTGAAGTTCTTCCGCATCCTCGGCATTCCGGTGTACCAGGTCTACGGCATGACCGAGTCCGGCGGGGTGATCTTCTTCCAGCATGAAAAAGCGATCAAACTGGGCGCCACCGGCCTGCCCATCGACGGCCTGAACTGGAAGATCGCGGAGGACGGCGAGCTCGTCGTCAAGCACCCCGCCGTGTTCAAGGGCTACATCCACGACGAAGGCGCCACCGCCAAGACCGTGGTGGACGGCTGGCTGCACACGGGCGACATCGTGGCGCTGGCTGACAACGGCGAGCTGATGATCGTTGACCGCAAGAAGGCCATCATCATCACCAGCGGCGGCAAGAACATCGCGCCCTCGGAGATCGAAAACGCGCTCAAGGACAGCCTGTATGTGCGCGAGGCGATCATCCTGGGCGACGGACGCCACTATTTGGCGGCGCTGATCCAGGTCGACTACGAAACGGTCGGCAAGTGGGCACAAGAACGCAAACTGGCCTACACCACCTACAAGAGCCTGGCCGCGCTGCCCGAGGTGCGCGAACTGATCGACGAGGACGTCAAGCGTGTGAACAAGCTGTTTGCCCGGGTCGAGAACATCCGCAAGTTCCTGATCCTGGAAAAAGAACTCGACCACGACGACGGCGAACTCACCGCCACCCAGAAGGTGCGCCGCAACGTCATCGAAAAAACCTTCGCGAAAGAGATCGCGATCATCTACGGCGCAGGAGCGGGCTGATGGACTATTTTCTGCAACTGGTCATTTCCGGCATCGCCGTGGGCCTGCTCTACGGCTTCATCGGCATGGGCTTTGCGATGATTTACCGCGCCACCGGCGTGGTGAACTTCGCCCAGGGCGAGCTGATGATGCTGGTGTCCTACATCGCCTTCACCCTGGCCGGCACCTTCCAATTTGGCTTCTGGCTCATGCTGGCAGCAACTGTCGCGGCCTCGGTGCTGATTGGCCTGCTGATCGAGGTCTTGCTGATCCGTCCGATGCTTGGTCAGCCGGTGTTTTCCACGGTGATGGTGACCATTGGCCTGGCCGTGATCCTACGCTCGGTGGTGGTGCTGATCTGGGGCGCAGACCCCATGCCGCTCAATGCCGGCCTGCCAACGGAGGTCATCAAGATCGGCCCGGCCGGCCTGTACCCGGCGCAGCTGTATTCCGTTGGGCTGATGGCGGCCGTACTGCTCGGCCTGTGGACCTTCTTTCGCTATTCGCGGGTCGGTATCGCCATGCGTGCCACCGCCAACGTGCAAACTGCAGCCCTGCTGATGGGCATCAATGTCAAGCGCATTTTCGCCTTGTCCTGGGCCCTGTCGGCGGGGCTCGCCGCCATTGCGGGCGTGTTGATCGGCGTGGTCTACGACGTCAATCCCGGCATGTGGACGACAGGTCTGCGCAGCTTTCCCGCGGTCATCTTGGGCGGGCTGGACTCGGTGTTCGGCGCCGCACTCGGCGGCATCCTGATCGGGGTGGTCGAGAATCTGTCGGAAGGCTATATCGGCCGCGGCATGAAGGAGATCGCCGGTTTTGTTTTGATCCTCGTCGTCCTTATGGTCAGACCCTATGGCCTGTTCGGCAAACCTGAAATCGAGCGTGTCTGATGCGAAGCGGAAACTTCAAACAAAACTATCGTCAGCTGCTGGCACTGACCGACTCGGTTCCTGTCATCGTCTGGTCGTGTCTGCTGGTGGCGCTGCTGGCGGCCGCGCCACTGCTGCTGGCCAAGTACTATGTCTCCGTCATTCTGCTGCTGCTGATCACAGCGGTGGGGGTGTTGGGCCTGAACCTGCTGACCGGGACCACCGGGCTGATCTCGCTCGGGCACTCGGGGTTTCTGGCGGTCGGCGCCTACACGGCCGGCATCGTGGCCAGCAAACTTGGTTGGCCAATGCTGGCGTCCATCTTCGCCGGTGGCGTGAGCGCGGCCATCGCCGGGATCATCGTGGGCATACCCTCGCTGCGTCTCAAAGGGCTGTACCTGGCCATCACGACGATGGCATTTGCCGTGATCATCAACCACCTGATCCTCAACGGTGGCGACCTGACCGGAGGCTCGGAAGGCTTGACGGTGCCGCAACCCTCGCTGTTCGGTCAGGCGCTGGGGGCAGAACGTGGCTACTACTACGTGGTGCTGTGCTTTGTGGTGGTGTTCACCTTCATCACCCTGAACATCCTGCGCAGCCGCATTGGCCGGGCGTTCCTGGCGATTCGGGAGCACGACATCGCAGCCAAGGCCATGGGCGTCAACCTGGTGCGCTACAAGTTGCTGGCGTTCATGGTCAGCGCCTTCTACACCGGCATCGCCGGAGGCTTGCTGGCCTACTACACACGTTACCTGAATGTCGACAGCTTCAGCCTGCTGATATCGATCGAGGTGCTCTCCATGCTCATCGTCGGCGGCCTGGGTTCTGTAGCCGGCGCCTTGCTCGGAACGGCTTTCATCGTCCTGCTCAACGAAAGCCTGGGCTTCGTGTTCGGCATGATCGGCGCCAGCTTCGGCGGGTCGGGCTCCACTGCCGCCTATGAGATCAAAGGCGTCATTTATGGACTCGCGATTGTGTTGTTCCTGCGTTTTGAGCCCGATGGCCTGATGGGGCGATGGCGCGACATCAAGCATTACTGGACCCATTGGCCCTTCCGATTCTGACCCCGCAACACACGCGCTGCTTATTCCATAGGAGACCTGCGATGCGAACACTACAGAAGCTGACCCAGCGCTTTTGCCTCGGCGCCCTCGCCGCACTGACCTTCGACAGCGCACTGGCGGCAGATCCCGGGGTCACGAACGAGAAACTCGTGCTTGGCGCGGTCATTCCGCTGAGCGGCCCGCCCAGCATCATTGGCAAGGCCATTGCCACGACCCTGAAAGTTTGGGAGCAGGACGTCAATTCGCGCGGCGGCATCGGCGGACGCAAAATCGACATTCGCATCGAGGACGACGGCTATGTGCCGCAGCGCACCGTTCAGGGTCTCAAAAAACTGATCGATGTCGAACAGATCTTTGCATTGATCGGCACCTCCGGCTCGTCGCAGTTGCTGGCCATGCTGCCCATCATCGACGAGCAGAAAATTCCCGCCATCAACCATATCGCCGTCAACAGCGCCCACTTCAACCCACCGCACAAGACGCTGTTCAATATCGGGGCAACTTACTGCCAGGAGGTCTCTGCCAGCATGAAGCATCTGGTCACATCCCAGAAGCTGCAGGGATCGAAGTTCGGCCTGATCTTCCAGGAAGACGATTACGGCACCGACGTCAAATGCGGCTACGAACAGGCCCTGAAAGAGCTCGGCTTGAAAAGCAGCATCGAAGTTGCCTACAAACGCGGGGCGAAGGATTTTTCCGCCGAGGTGTTGAGCGTGCAGCGCGCCGGCGCCACCTTCGTGCTGACCGGCGGCATCATCACCGAAACCGCCGCCATGCTCAAAGAGATCGCGAAGAACCAGATGCAAGCCGTGCGCCTGGCCGCTCACCCTTCGCATCTGCCTGCGGTACTGGCCCTGGCCGGCCCGGCAGCAGACGGCGTGTACGTCGCCGAGTATGTGCCTCCAGTGACCGACACACAAACACAGGGCATTGGCAAACTCACCGCACTGACCTACAAATATTTCTCAGCCAATGAGGTCAAGGACATGAACCGGTATTCATTGACCGCCTATGTGGGTGTCCAGTTGCTCGAATCAGCGCTCAACGCCTGTGCCAAAAACCTCACGCGTGCCTGCGTGGTTGAAAAGCTCGAGCAGACCAACAATTTCACCAGCGACGGCATCATGGCCCCCTTGACCTTCGGGCCCAATATTCGACAGTCGGGGACCCGCCCCATTTTGCTCAAGGCGAATGCCAGCGCCGGGAAATTCGAGCGAGCCTCTGAATTTCTGAGTTCCAAGTAATCAAGACGACGTGCCACCAGCCCCTCCCCCATTACTCAACCAGGAGTGCCTTTTCATGACACGCAAATACTTTCGATATGCCGCCGCCAGTCTGCTCAGCATGGTTATCAGCCTGACGGCCACGACCGCCGCTGCTGCCGACCCCGGCGTGACCGACGCCAAAATCGTCCTCGGCTCGGTGACGCCCGTCAGCGGCCCCCCTAGCCTGCTGGGCAAGGCCCACATGCTTGCCTTGCGGGTATGGGAGCAGGATGTCAACGCCCGCGGTGGCATCAACGGCCGCAAGGTGGAAATTCGCCAGGAAGATGACGGCTATGTGCCTCAGCGTGCTGTGCAAGGCGTCAAGCGACTGGTCGACGTGGAAGGCATCTTCGGCCTCATCGGCACCTCGGGCTCAGCGATGCTGCAAGCCATGCTGCCCTACATCAACGAGCAAGGCTTGCCAACCATCAACGCGATGGCCGTGGCAGCAGCGCACTTCACTCCACCGAACAAAACGGTATTTGTGATCGGGCCAACCTATTGTCAGGAGTTGAGCTCCGCCATGAAAAACATGGTCGCTAGCAAGAAGTTGCAAAAGGAGAAGTTTGCGCTGGTCTATCAGGATGACGAGTTTGGCAGCGACGTGCGTTGCGGCTACCAGAAGGCGATCAAGGATCTGGGGCTTAACAGCGTGTCCGAGATCTCCTTCAAGCGTGGCACCAAGGACTTCTCGGCTGAGATGCTGAGTCTGAAGCAGGTGGGAGCGACCTTTCTCGCGTCGGGCGGCGTGGTAGCCGAGCATTCGATGCTGATGAAGGAAGCCGCTAAAAACCAGATGTCGCTGACCTTCCTTGCCGTGCACTCGGCCCACCTGACCCCTGTTCAGGCGCTCGCCGGTGCCGCGGGCGACGGCTACTTCGTCGCAGACTATGTCCCGCCTCTGACCGACCTGTCGGTGCCAGGCATGGCCAAGTTCATGGGGTTGGCACAGAAATATCTGTCAGCCGACGAGTTGAAGTCGCTCAACCGCTATTCGATCACAGCCTACGTCGGTGCGCTGCTGATGGAAGACGCGATCCGCCGCTGTGGCAAGGCGCTGACCCGCGCCTGTGTCGTCGAGAAGCTGGAGACAACCAAGAACTTCAACACCGATGGGCTGGCTTCTCCCATCAGTTTCGGCCCCAATGACCGGCACTCGCCGAGCAGCGTGCTCGTGTTGCGCTCGGACGCCAAAAACTCCCGCTTCGAGCGCGTGTCCGAACCCATCCCCGTGCTCGATTGACACCAGACGCCGTTCGTCACCCGCCGTACAACTGGTTCCGCCCGTGTTTCAAAAAGTTCTGATCGCCAACCGTGGCGAGATCGCGCTGCGGATCCTGCACACACTCAAGGGCATGGGGCTCGCCACCGTGGTGGCCCACCACGCGGTGGACGCCGATAGCCCGGCCGTGCTGGAGGCTGACGAGTCGGTCGAATTGCACGCCTTGACGCCCGTGGCGGCCTACCTCGATATCGCGCAGTTGGTTGAAGCGTGTCGGCGCAGTGGGGCACAGGCGCTGCATCCCGGTTACGGCTTCCTGTCTGAAAACACGGCGTTTGCGCGTGCGCTGGAAGCTGCTGGCATCGTCTTCATTGGCCCGCGTCCGGACAGCATCGAACTGATGGGCGACAAAGTGCGCGCGCGCAGCTTCGTCGCCCAACGCGGCTTTCCGGTGGCACCGAGCGCCATCGAGGACGATGACCCGGCCAGCTTCGTCGAGCGCGCCAGGGCGCTCGGCGCGCCGCTGCTGATCAAGCCTTCAGCCGGCGGTGGCGGCAAGGGCATGCGAATCGTGCGTGACCTCGCCGTGTTGGATCGCGAGATCGAGACCGCACGGCGCGAAGGTGAGCGCTATTTTGGCGACGGTCGGCTGTTTGTCGAGCGCTATGTGGAGCGCCCACGCCACATCGAGGTGCAGGTGATGGGCGACGCGCATGGCCAGTTGGTGCATTTCTGGGAGCGTGAATGTTCAGTGCAGCGACGCTTCCAGAAAATCATTGAAGAAACCCCCTCCCCGGCCCTTTCACCGGTGCAGCGCCACGATATTTGCGAAGCCGCAGCCGGCATTGCCCGCGCCGCCAACTATCGCGGCGCCGGCACCGTGGAGTTCATCTACGGCGCCGGTGGCGAGTTTTACTTTCTTGAGATGAACACGCGTCTGCAGGTCGAACACCCGGTCACCGAAATGGTGACGGGCTTTGACCTCGTTCGCGAACAGGTACGCGTCGCCCAGGGTGAGCCGCTCGGCTACACCCAGGCGGACATCGTGCAGCTTGGTCACGCCATCGAATGCAGGCTTTACGCCGAAGACGCCGAGCATGATTTTCGCCCCTCCACCGGTGACATCCTGTGCTGGCGACCACCCTCTGGTCCCGGCGTGCGGGTTGATGCCGGCGTGCGCGAAGGACAGGCGGTAACTGCCGCATTTGACCCCATGATCGCCAAAATTATTTGCCATGCAAACACGCGTGCACAGGCTATCGAACGCTCCATCCTGGCGCTTGAGCAATCGGTGCTGTTGGGTCTGACCACCAACGCACGCTACCTCACGCGGGTACTGCGCCATGCCGAGTTCCGTGCTGGGCAGGCCGACACCGGCATGCTGGCACGCTGCGCCGACGAGCTGCGCGAGTCTCTCACCCCCGATGACATCGACCTGGTACTGGCATCGGCGGTGCTCGCCGACCGCGAACTGTTGCGCGCCGTTCACTCCATTCCCGCGATGCACGCCGCCATGGGACCCTGGAGGAATTGACGATGCGCCGCCGCTATGTCATCAATGGCAAGGTCCATGACCTCGTGGTAACACGTGGAGCGAATGGCGTGTTCCACGTCAGCCATGGCGAACGCAAATTCGAGATGCAGGGGAAGACGCTGCCTGATGGCCGTTGGCGGGTCACCGTGGATCAGCGCCCGCAAGCCGTCAGGATCGCCGCGCAAGGCGACAGTCGATTCGTGCACAGTGCGGCCACCGGTGCCCTTGAAGTCGAGGTGATCGATCTCAGCGCAGCCTCCGGCGGCGACCGGGCCGGTGCCGCTTCCGACTTGCTGCAGGCGCCAATGCCCGGCACGGTGATCGCGGTTCATGTAGCAGCCGGCGATGCCGTGCACACGGGCCAACCGCTCATCGTGATCGAAAGCATGAAGCTGGAAACCACGCTGACGGCACCGCGCGACGCCCGGGTCAAGACTGTGCACTTTGCCGTTGGCAACACCTTCGCTCTCAAGTCCACCCTCGTGACGCTGCAAGACCCCTGAGAACCGATTGATGAAACGCATCGACTCCCGCATCGACACCGCATCCGAAGCGTTCCGGCGAAACCATCAAGCCATGAGCGCCATCGTCACGAGTTTTCGCGAGCGCATGGAAATCACGCGCCACCAACGTCCGCCGCATGAGATCAAGCGCGTGCGCGCGCAGGGCAAATTACTGGTACGTGAACGGCTGGACCTGCTACTAGATCCCGGTACGCCCTTTCTTGAGTTCTCGGCGCTGGCTGCCTGCGAGGACTACAACGGCGAGGTCCCGGGTGCCAATGTGGTCACTGGCCTGGGCGTGGTCAGTGGCCGCGAGGTGCTGATCCACGCCGACGATTCCAGCGTCAAGGGCGGTGTCTGGTACACGCTCACGCCACGCAAGCTGGCACGACTGCTGGACATCGCGCTGGAGAACCAGTTGCCGGTCCTGCATTTGTGCGACAGCGGCGGCGCCTTCCTTGAAGAACTGTCAGGCGTGTACATCGAGGGTGGCCGGGTGTTCCGCAACCAATGCCTGCTGTCCAAGGCCGGCGTGCCGCAGGTCGCGATGGTGTTCGGCCACTGCACCGCCGGCGGTGCCTACATCCCGGCGCTGTGCGATTACAGCATCATTGTGCGTGGCACCGGCGGCGTGTTCCTCGGCGGGCCACCGCTCGTGAAGGCCGCCACCGGTGAGGAGCACACCGCCGACGAGATCGGAGGCTGTGATTTACACACGCGGGTATCCGGCACGGTCGACTACCCCGCTGACAATGAGGCCCACGCCATCGCGATTTGCCGCGAGATCGTTGCGCAGTTCAAGCCCGCGACGAAAAGCTACCTGCCAGAACGCGATGCCGAGCCACCCTACTACGACCCCGACGAAATGCTGGGCATCGTCTCGCCCGACCACCGGGTGCAGTTTGACCAGCGCGAACTCATTGCCCGCATCGTCGACGGCAGCCGCTTCCACGAATACCAACCCGCTTATGGCACCACGCTGATCTGCGGCTACGCCTACATCTGGGGGTACCGCGTGGGCATCCTCGCCAACAACGGCGTGTTGTTCAGCGACAGTTCCAAGAAAGCGGCGCACTTCATCTCGCTGTGCAATCAGAACCGTACACCGCTCGTGTTTCTACAAAACACCACCGGCTACATGATCGGCCGCAACTACGAAATGGAAGGCATCACCAAGGACGGCGCCAAGATGTTGATGGCGCAGGCTGGCAGCGAGGTGCCCAAGTTCACCGTCATCACCAGCGCAGCTTTCGGTGCGGGCTATTACGGCATGTGCGGACGGGCGTGGGATCCACGGATGATCTGGGCCTGGCCGAACGTGCACATGGGGGTGATGGGCCCCGATCAGGCCGCCAACACCCTCGCCGACGTGAAAATCGCCCAGTTGCGCCGCAAGGGCCACACGCCCGATGAGGCCGAGATGGCGCAATTGCGCCAGCGCGTGTACGAAAAGGCCGAACGCGAATCCAACGCCTACTTTGCCACCTCGCGCTTGTGGGACGACGGTCTGCTGGCGCCCACTGACACCCGCAACGCACTGGGCATGGCACTCTCAGCCGCCGCACACGCCCCGATCGCCGACCCGCACTACGGAATTTTCCGATTCTGAAGGGACAACATGACAGAAGACACCACCTTCGGCTTCGACGATGAAGCCCTCGCAACCCGCCCCACCGTCTACCAGAGCGGACTCTTCGAAGGCCAGGTGGTGATGGTCAGCGGCGCCGGCAGCGGCATCGGCAAAGCCATCGCCTTCCTGTACGCGCGCCTGGGCGCCAAGCTGGTCATCTGCGGGCGCGACCCAGCCAAGCTAGAGAGCTGCGCCGAATGGCTGCGCCGGCTCGGCAGCCCTGATGTGCTGGTGCACCCCATGACGATCCGTGATCCCGAGCAGGTGGAACAGTTGATCGACGTGGCCTGGCTGCACTTCGGACGCATCGACGTGCTCGTCAACAACGCCGGCGGGCAATTCCCGCAGCGGGCGCTGGACTACAGCGTCAAGGGCTGGAAGGCGGTGATCGACACCAACCTGAACGGAACCTGGTACATGATGCATGCGATGGCGCGCCGCTGGCAGGGCACCGGCACGCGGGGCAACATCGTCAACATAGTCGCCACGTTCCAGCGGGGCATGCCGGGCGTGGCGCACACCTGCGCTGCGCGCGCCGCGGTGACTCACCTGTCTAAAACTGTTGCAGTGGAGTGGGCGCAGCATGGCATCCGCGTCAATTGCATAGCGCCTGGAGCGATCGCCAGCACCGGCTTTCGTCAGTACTCCCCCGAGGCGGTGAAGGCCTTCGCCGGAGCCAACCCGATGAAACATGTCGGTGACGTGCAGGACGTGGCCGAGGCCGCGGTCTACCTCAGCGCGCCCAGCGGCAAGTTCGTCACCGGCGAACTGCTCACGGTGGATGGCGGCGGCGTGCTCTGGGGCGAAGTCTGGACCATCGCCAAACCCGATTACTTCAAGGTGAACACATGAATTCGGCTGACTCGCAACACCCCAAGTTCGGCCCGGGCGACGAGGCCCTGGCCGCACTCCCGACGGTCTATCGCGACGACCTTTTCGCCGGCAAAGTGGTGCTGGTGTCGGGCGCCGGCAGTGGCATCGGCAAGGCGATTGCCTTCCTGTTCGCGCGGCTGGGTGCCACGCTCGCCATCTGCGGGCGCAAGGCCGACAAACTCGAGGACTGCGCCGAAAAACTGCGCGCGCTGTCGGGCCGTGAGGTATTCACCTACCCGATGACCATCCGCGACCCCGAGCAGGTGGACGCCATGCTCAGTGCCGTGTGGGAACGTTTGGGCGGCGTCGACGTGCTGGTCAACAACGCTGGCGGCCAGTTTGCCGCCCATGCGATGGACTTCAACGTCAAGGGCTGGAACGCGGTGATCGACACCAACCTCAATGGCAGCTGGTACATGATGCAGGGCGCGGCCAGGCGCTGGGTGGAGCAAGGCCGGCCCGGCAACATCGTCAACATCACCGCCGCCATCGACCGCGGCCTCACGGGCATGGCGCACACCACCGCCTCGCGCGCGGGCGTCATCGCGCTGTCGCGCACGCTGGCCATCGAGTGGGCAGAGCACGGCATCCGCCTGAACTGCATTGGCGCCGGCGCCATCGAGAGCAACGGTTTCAACAACTACCGCGAAGAAAACGTTTCCACTTTCTACTCGTGCAATCCGATGAAACGGGCCGGCGACGTGCAGGACATCGCGGAGGCGGTGGTCTACCTCGCCGCACCCTCGGGCAAGTTCATCACCGGCGAGGTACTCAACGTCGAAGGCGGGATGCTGCTGTGGGGCGAGTTCTGGCCAGCCGGAAAACCCGACTACTTCAAGGTCGATCAAGAGTGACCTCACAGCCCCCTCTTCCGTCGGCAACATACTCCCACGGGCCTTTTCAGCAGCTCGTCGGGTACGACATCCTGCACAACGAGCGCGGCCTGTATTTCCGGCTGCCGATCCGGCGCGACCACCTCAACCCCCACGGCGTGCTCCACGGCGGCGTGCCCCTGACCTTGCTCGATGCGGTCGGGGGCAGAACCCTGATCGACCGGCCGATCCCGGGCAGCGGCCAGCTCATCCAGTCGTCGGTAACGGTCACGCTCACCGTGGATTTCATGCGTGCGGTCGGCACAGGAATCCTGTTTGCATCGGCAACGCCTGACCACATCGGCAAGACGCTGGCCTATGTGTCGGTGAAGGTCACGCTCGACGCACTCGACGGAGACATCGTGTCGCGCGGCATCGGCACCTACCGCATCTACACCAAGTCACTGGTCAAAGCGGTCTGATCGGTGCTCGGCGGAGACCGCCCGGCAAAGCACTGCCGCTCAATGCAAATGATCATCGGGCGGCGGAAGGATTTTCAGCTCGCGGTTGATGCGTTCGATTTGGTCGGGCTGAAACTGCGTCGAATGCCTGTGGTCCGTTTTCCCCAGCCCCCACCATTCTTCGACTACAAGAGTTCGTCGTCGTGTTCGCCAATGAACGGTGCGGGGCCTGGGCGATCAGTCACCGTCCGGCTGAACCTTGGTGCCGGCGAAGGTTGGAGCACGCCGTCTCGCTCAAAGAAAGTGCCGCGCGCGCTGTTGTGTGGATGATGTGCAGCCTCTTCCAGAGTCAGCACCGGCGCAAAGCACACGTCGGTCCCTTCCAGCAACGCACACCAGTGCGTGCTCGGCTGGGAGCGGAAGATGTCGGTGACCTGGCGTTTGAGTGTCGGCCAGACGGCCGGATCGCGTTGCCGTTGAAACTCGGGATCGCTGATGCCCAGCTTCTCCAGCAGCAGCACATAGAATTGGGGTTCCAGTGATGCGATCGAGATCCATTTCCCGTCAGCGCACTCATAGGTGTCGTAGAAATGCGATCCGCCATCCAACAGGTTGGCCTGCCGCTCATTCTTCCACATTCCCAGCGCCTTGAGGTCGCAGACGATGGAGGTCAGCAGCGCAGCGCCGTCGGTGATCGCAGCATCGACCACCTGACCATGGCCAGAGGAGCGCGCTTCAAGCAAAGCGCAAACGATGCCAAAGGCTAGAATCATGCCGCCGCCGCCCAGGTCGCCAACCATCGCCGGCGGCGCTACTGGCCCGCCGTCCGAGCGGCCAATCATGCTAAGCGCGCCCGACAGCGCAATGTAGTTGATGTCATGCCCGGCGGCCTGCGCGAGCGGGCCGTCCTGACCCCAGCCGGTCATGCGTCCGTAGACGAGTCGCGGGTGGCGTGCCAGCAGCACGTCCGGGCCCAATCCCAGCCGCTCCATCACGCCCGGGCGAAAACCCTCGATGATTGCGTCGGCCCCGTCGACCAGCTCCAGCACCCGCTGTACGTCTGCGGGTGACTTCAGATCGACCGCCACCGAACGCCGGCCGCGGTGCAGCACGCTGCGCCGACCACTGGCCAGGAAGGCGCCTTCCCCGCGGTCTTTGCCCTTGTCGGCCTTGCGGTCCAGGCGGATCACATCCGCACCCATGTCGGACAGCATCATCGCGCAGAACGGTCCGGGGCCGATGCCGCCGAACTCGATAACTTTCAACCCCTGCAAGGGACCACTCATTTGTCGTTACTCCTGAAACTGAATTTGAACCACAAGCCAGCCGTTTGTTACCCCAGCCAGCGCTTGCGCCGCTTGTAGTGCTTGACCTCTCGGAAACTCTTGCGCACCCCCTCGCGGTCCAGGCCGAGATAAAACTCGCGCACATCCTCGTTGTCGCGGAGTTCCTGGGCCTGCCCCTCCAGCACGATGCGACCGCTCTCCATGACATAACCATAGTCGGCGATCTCCAGGGCCACGCGTGTGTTTTGTTCGACGATGAGCAGCGACAGCCCCTGCTCACGCAGGTGGCGCAGCACGCTGAAGACTTCCTCGACCATGCGCGGCGCCAGCCCGAGTGACGGCTCGTCGATCAGCATGAGTTTCGGCTCGGCCATGATCGCGCGCCCGATCACCAGCATTTGCTGCTCGCCGCCCGACAGATAACCGGCCGTGCGTTTTCGCAGGTCGGCCAGGCGCGGAATCGCTTCGTACACGCTGTCCATCGCCCGGCGCATCGCCTGCGCCGATGGAAACATGTGGCCGCCGATGATGAGGTTTTGCTCGACCGTCATGTGCTGCAGCACGCGCCGGCCTTCCATCACATGAACCAGACCACCGCGCACCACGGTCGCCGGGTCGTGCCCCTGAATCGGTCGGCCGTCGAAGGTGATCGTCCCCCCTGAGACGCGGCCATCTTCCGAGTCAATGACGCCGGAGATGGCCTTGAGGGTGGTGCTCTTGCCTGCGCCGTTGGCGCCCAGCAGCGCCACACATCCGCCTTCGGGGACCTGCATCGACATGCCCTTGAGCGCCAGGATCACCTCGGCATACAGCACCTCGACGTTGGACAGCGTCAGCACCGCCGGATTGGCGGCCGCATCGGGCGTGGTCCGTTGATCCGGTGCTGCAGCAAGGGCTGAATTCACCATTTGGGCACCATTGGGACGGCCACATCGCCCGCCGCCCGAACGACCTTGCCGTCCTTCATGGTCACGATGTTGACCTTGGCGGTGCCGGTGGGGAAGGGGTTGTCGTTGCTGAAGTCCGCGCCTGGCAGTATGCCCATCAGGTCGTTGCTGGTGAACTGGCTGTTCATCAAGGTCTCGCGCACGGATTCACCGGTGACTTTGCCGGCGCCCTTGGCCTTGATGGTGGCTTCAATCGCGCGCACGGCCACGATGGTTTGTCCAAGACCCATGATGGTCATGGCATTCCAGGTCGATTTCAGGCCGTGCTTTTCCTGCAACATGCTGTAGAACTCGCGTGCGGTCGAGTCACTTTCGCTGGCATCGGCGATGGCACCCACCTCGAAATCACCGGCAAAGCCGTTCGGGTCGCCCAGTGCCTTGGATGATCCCACCAAGCTGTTGTGCAGCGAGAGCATGATCGGGACGTTTTTACCCAACGCCTGCAGCGCACGCTTGGTGGCCACGGCCTGCGCGGTGTTGGTCTGGATCACGATCACGTCGGTGCCAGCGTTGACCAAGCGACGCACTGCCAGGGTCACGTCGGCCGGTTGCACTTCGGTCCAGACCGCCTCGACGAAGGTGGCTTTGTCCGGGTTGGCCTTGGTGTAGCTTTGCAGGCCCTTGGCCATGTCGGCATAAGCGGGGGTGGCTTCGGAGGTGATGATCGCAACCTTGACAGGGCGCTTGCCATCGAGTTTGGTGGTGCGGAACCATTCCAGGAATCCGCCCGCCTCATGGGCGTAGGTGGGGCGCAGGTTCAGGGCCCATTGGTTGGGTTTCCAGCCGAAGCCGTAGGTGGCGGTGCTCATGAGCATGGGGATCTTGTCTTCCGGCAAGCGTTGCTGCAGCGCGGCGGCATCCGGGCCGCCGAGGCCGAGCAGGAGCGCGGGTTTGACTTCGGCCTTGATGCCGGGCCACAGGCTGGCGGTTTGAGCCACGTCGTAGCGCGTGTCGAAGGTTTTGACGACGATCTGCACGTTGAGCTTGCTACCGACTTCCTTGTTCCACCACTCGATCACGGCGAGTCGCCCGCCTTGCATCTGTGGCATGACGTTGGCGTAGGGGCCGGCGAAGTCGGCAAAGGCGGCCACGTTGATCGTCGTCGTTTGCGCGTGGGCGGGCGCGTTCAGCAGCAGGCCAGTGGCCAGGGCGGTCGTGAGTTTCAGAAAGGTTTTGCGTTGCATGCTTGTCTCCAGTTGTGGTGGTGGTGAGGAAAAGGGGCGGGGGGAATTGCGACTCGCTGTGCCGGGCGGGCTCAGTGGTGAAACGGCCAGAGCCGGTAGTTGGCTTTCAGGATGTTCCAGCGGTGCATCAGGCCTTTCGGTTCAAGCAGCAGGAACAGCGTGATGATGAGGCCGAGAAACACATTCATGCTGGCGAAGATCAGGTCGCTGCTCAGGCTGGGAATTCGCTCGACCAGGTCGGGGCCCAGACTGGTGATGACTTCTTGGACGCCCCGGATGAGCACGGTGCCGATCAGTGCCCCGACGATCGAACCGAGCCCGCCGACGATCATCATGGCAATGAACCAGATCGAGTTGAACAGCGTGAACTGGTCGACCGAGACGAAGCGCACCTGGTAGGCCCACAGGGCACCGCCGATGCCAGCGTAAAAAGCGCCGAGCACAAAGGCGCGCGACTTGGCGCCGGCCACGTCGATGCCCATCATGCCGGCGGCCACATCGTCGTCGCGCACGGCGACGAAGGCGCGCCCGTGGCGGCTGCGCAGGATGCCGAAAGCGCCGAATACCATCACCATGGTGACGACAAGAAACAGGTAATACAGAGAACGGTCGGTGTTGAACAAAAATGTGCCCAGCCTCGCAGGCTCCAGGCTGAAACCATTGACGCCGCCGAGCCAGGATGAGGGCAGGTTCAGGACAACGAAGTGGAAGATGAACTGGGCCGCGATGGTGGTCAGTGCGAGGTAGAAACCCTTGATGCGTTTCGCTGTCATGCCGAACAGCCAACCGGCCAGCGCAGCCACCAGGCCGGCAACCGGCACTGCCACCCAAAACGGCAGCCCGGCCTTGACCTCGACCACACTGGCGGCGTAGGCACCGACCCCCATGAAGGCAGCCTGGCCCAGGTTGATCTGCCCGGCGTAGCCGGTGGTGATTTGCAGCCCGACCACCACGATGGACGTGACCAGCATCAGGTTGGCTACGGCTACCAGACGCTCCGAGGCGAACCAGGGGAGGATCAGCAGAATGACAATGAACAGCGCCAGGGTGACCCACTGGGCGCGCGTGCGGATCAGCGCGCGGTCGCGCGCATAGCTGGTGGAAAAAATGCCGGATGGATCCATGGGTCAGACTCTTTCAATGCGTTTCCAGCCGAACATGCCGGTCGGACGAATAACCAGCACCACCAGCATGAAGATATAGGGGACGACGGCAGCGGCACTGCCACCGATCAGCGGGTCGATGTAGGCGGCGGTCAGTCCCTGCACGACCCCGACGATGATGCCCGCCAGCAGCAGGCCGCCGATGGATTCGAGCCCTGCCAGCAGGGCCACCGGCAGGGCGGCGAAGCCGATTTCGGAGGACAGGAATGTCAGCGACTTGCCGCTCAGGTAGACCATCGAGGTGATGACCGACAGCACACCGCTTAGCGCCCAGGCGAAGGCGATGGAGCGGCGCACGCTAATGCCCATGGCCAGAGCGATCTGGTGATCCTCGGCCACCGCCGCCATCGCCAGCCCGGTGCGGCTGCGGTTGAAGAACCAGTGCAGCGCCACAGCCGCCACCACCGCGATGAGGCCACCGATGGCAAGCGAGCGCGGGATGATCATCTCGCCCAGGATGATGGGCGTGAGGGGAAAGATGGCGGGGAACTGGCGCTCCTGCGGGCCCCAGATCACCAGCACCAGTCCGCGCATCAGGATCAGCAACCCGATGGTGACCATGATCATCGAGAACACCGACTCGCCAATCAGCCGCCTGAACAACAGGCGTTCAATCGCCAGCCCGATGAGCACCGAAATGCCCAGTGCAACGGCGATGCCCAGCGCCGGATGCATGCCGCGCGACTGGATCGCCCACCACAGCAGGAAGGCGCCCAGCACGATCATCTCGCCGATCGCCATGTTGAAGACCTTGCTGGCGCGGTAGATGACGACAAAGCCCATTGCCACCAGCGAATACAGCAGGCCGAGCAGCGCGCCGTTGATGGTGTAGTTGATGAATTCGATGATCATGGGGTGTGTGTTCCTTCAATGTCGGTGGCCACCACGGTTGCGCGCAACGCGCCTTGGCGGCCGTCCTGGTAGGTCACGGCTATTTCGCAGGCAATGTCGGCGACACCTGCATACAGTCCGTCAATCAGAGCTCCATAGCGCACCTCGAGAAACTCTCGGCGCAGCTTGCGCGTGCGGGTGAGTTCGCCTTCGTCGGGATCGAGCTCCTTCGGAAAATTGGCGAAGCGCACCACCCGCGAGCTTTCTGGCAGCAGTTTGTTGATGCGGCGGATTTCGCCCTGCACCAGTTGCCGCACCTCGGGCCGTTGCGACAGGTCGGTGAAGGTGGAGAATGCGATGCGCCGCTCCTCGGCCCAGCGGCTGGTCACCGCCATGTCGATGTTGATCAGCGCGCCAACCCAGGGCCGGGTGGCGTCGCCCAGCACCATCACGTCCTTGATGAAGGGCGAAAAGCGCAACCGCGTCTCGATGAACTGCGGGGGATACGAGTGACCGCTGGCGAGTTTGACCAGGTGTTCCACGCGGTCGAGGTACACGAGTTCTCCGCTCTCGGTCTTGCGCACTGCGTCACCGCTGACGTACCAGCCGTCGCGCTGGATGCTGGCGGTCTTGTCGAGCTTGCCCCAGTAGCCGAGAAAGCCGGTACCGCCGCGCAGCAGCAGCTCGCCGTTGTCCTCGATGCGCGATTCCAGCGGTGCGCCGAAGGCTGGGTCCACATCCAGCAGCGGGCCCACGGTTTCGAGGTCGTAGCGCTCGCCGCGGTGGCCAGCAATCAGACCAAACTCCGAGCAGCCATAAATATTGCGCAAATGGACGCCCATGGCGTGAAACAAACGAAACACGTCGGGCGCCATGGCGGTGCCGCCTGAAACCGCGACGTCGCTGCGAACAAAGCCGAACTGATCGCGCACCGGACGCAGGGCCAGCGCTTCGGCCACCGGCAGCAGCAGGCGCGACAGCCACGGTGCCGTGCGCCCTTCGAGCCGCGCCACATGCACGTCGTGGCCGATGCGGATGCCCCAGCGGTAGATGCCGCGCGCCATCCAACTCGCTGCGAGCATGCGCGCCTCGATGGTGGCGGCGATGTTCTCCCATTGGCGCGGGCCGAACAGCACGATGTGTGGCGCGAGTTCGCGCAAGTTCGGCAAGACCTGGTCGGGGCCCTCCGGGAAGTTGACCACCAGGGGCGTGATCAGCCCGAGGGTCACACCCAGCAACTGCTCGGTGATCCAGGCCAGCGGCGTGTAAGACAAATATTCCATGCCGGATTGCAGCGGCAACGCGCTCCTCATCCGAACCGCGTTGTCCATCAGCCAACGGTGGCTGATCATCACGCCCTTGGGCTTGCTGGTGGTGCCGGAGGTGTAGGTCAGTAGCGCCAGATCGTCCGCCTGGCCGGCGTTGACTTCACGTTCGAAGCGCAGCGGGTGCTTCTCGTGCTGACGCCGACCTTCAGCGGTCAGGTCATCAAAGGATTGCAGCAGCGGATGCCGGTACGACCACATGCCCGAGTTGTCCCAGTAGGCGATGCCCTGGATATCAGGCAGTCGCTCCAGCAGCGCGAGCGCCTTGTCAACCTGCTCCTGATCCTGCGCGAAGATGAAACGGGCCTTTGAATCCTCGCACAGGTAATGCAATTCGTCGACGGTGGCATCCGGGTAAACCGACACGGTTTTGGCGCCCAGTGACTGGGCCGCAAACAGCGCCCAGTAATGCTCGGGTTCGTTCTCGCCGATCACGATCACGGTTTCGCCGCGCTGCAGGCCCTGCGCCGCCGCGCCAAGCGCAATGCTGCGCGTTCGATCAAACACGTCGGCCCATGTATGGCAGCGCCACATACCTTTGCGCTTGACGCGCTGCGCCAGCAACTGGGGATGTTCCCGGGCGTGGGCGAACAACTTCTGCGGCAGGGTCATGACGACTTCCGGGGCGGGGTCGTTCGCACTCATGCCGCAGCTCCCAAGTAGGCCTGGATCACGGCCGGGTCGGCCTGCACTTGTGCTGGCGTGCCGTCGGCGATCTTGCGGCCAAAGTCGAGCACCGCCACGCGGTCTGCCAGATCCATGACCACCCCCATGTCGTGCTCCACCAGCACAACCGGGATGCGCTTGGCCTCGCGCACGTCTATGATGAAACGGGCCAAATCTTCTTTTTCTTCGGTGTTCATGCCGGCCATGGGTTCATCCATTAACAGAACCTTGGGTTTCATCGCCAACGCACGGCCCAGGTCAACGCGCTTGCGAAGACCGTAGCCGAGTGCGCCTACCGGCTGGTGGCGGATATTCTCAATTTCAAGGAAGTCGATGATTTCCTCGACTGCTTCCCGATGCAGCGTTTCTTCACGCTGGGTCCAGGGAAAGTAGAGAAATGCCTGCGCCAGATTTGATCGCATCTGGCTGTAGCGGCCGACCAGGATGTTGTCGATCACGCTCATGTTGGAGAACAAATGGGTGCCCTGAAAAGTGCGCACCACACCATCGCGCGCGATCTCATGCACCGCGCGGCCTTTGATGTCTTGACCACGGTAGTGCACGCTGCCTTGTTGCGGCAGGTAAAAGCCGCTGAGCACATTCATCAGCGAGCTCTTGCCTGCGCCGTTGGGTCCAATGATGGCCAGCAGCTCGTTGTCACGCACATCGATGGCGACCTCGGCCAGCGCGGTGACACCGCCAAAGCGCAAGGTGATGTCCCGCGCCTGCAGCACCGAAGCCTCGCTGGACGGGCTATTCAAGGAGTTAGAGGTCATGGGTTAGGAGAAGGCGTTGATACCGGTCAGGGCGCGGCCAATGATGAGTTTCTGGATTTCGGTGGTGCCGTCGGGAATCGGCATCATGCGGGCGTTTCTGAACAACAGTTCAACGCCGAAGTCTTTGGTGATGCCGTTGCCGCCATGAATCTGCAATGCTTTCGACGCGACGTTGACCGCTATCTCGGTCGCGTACCACTTGGCCATGGCGCTTTGCACCTCGCTGCGCACGCCATGGTCGATCAGGTTGAACGCGCGGTAGACCAGCAATCGCGCGGCGTCGAGTTCGGTGGCCGCCTCGGCCAGCATGCCCTGGATCAATTGATGACCACCGATCGGCTTGCCATGCTGGCGGCGTTCCTTCGAATAGGCCACCGCCTTGTCGAGTGCCGCCTGGGCGATACCGATCGAAGTCATGCCGACCATGGGACGCGCCTTCTCGAACAGCACCATGGTGTTCTTCAGACCGGTGCCGGGTTCAATCATCATGTTCTCGGCCGGTACGCGAGCGCCGTCGAAGAACAGTTGTGCGGTTGACGTGCTGTTGAGCCCCAGCTTGTCGATGTTGCGGCTTTCGTAGCCGTGTTCGGCGCGGTCCACCAGGATCATCGAGATGGCGCCCGAACCTTCTTGTGAGGTGCGCACGATGACCATGCAAAAGTCGGAGTAGTGGCCGTTGGATATCCAGGTTTTCTCCCCGGTGACAATGTAGTGGTCGCCATCGCGCTGGGCACGGCAGGTGACTTCAGCCACGTTGGAGCCGACCCCGGGCTCGCTGATGCCGCTGCAGGCAATGATTTCGGCGCGTACCATGCGTGGCAAATATTTCTCACGCATGGCCACGTTCGTGCAGACCTCCAGCGAATAGGCGCCGAGCTGCTGAATCAACAGCGAGATTGCCACGTCGCCGGAAATGCGCGCGAGTTGCTCATACATCAGTGCATAGGTGAGCCAGGGCATGCCCAGACCACCATGTTCCTCGGCAATGATGCCGTTGCCGCCCATGCCGTAGGGCAGCATCTTCTGGAAGATCTCCAGCATCACCTCTTTTTCAATTAGCTTGTCGGGCTGGTAGCGTTCGACAATCGGACGCAGTTCGGTCTCCAGGAAGCGAGTGAAGCCTTCCACGGCCATGCGCTGTTCTTCGGTGGGGAGGAAATTCATGGTGCTGGTCTCGGTGTGTTGTCGGTCTCGTTCAGCGAGTGCTCATGCGTGCACCGGCATCAATGTGCAAACAGGTCGCGTTGATATAGGGGTTCTCGACGATGGAACGCACCAGGTGGGCCAGCTCGCCGGCTTGACCCATGCGGCGCGGGAACAGAATCATGCGGTCAACGATGGCCTGTGCGACCTTCTTTGGCAGGCCCGCGACCATTGGCGTTTCGAACAAGCCCGGCGCAACCGCTACGCAGCGGATGCCCAGACCGGCCAGGTCCCGTGCCACCGGCAGCGTGAGGCCGATCACCCCGGCCTTGCTGGCGGCGTAGGCCGCCTGTCCCATCTGGCCGTCCTGTGCGGCACCGGACGACAGGTTAATGATGACGCCGCGCTCATCACCCTCAGGCTCATTGCGCGCCATCGCCACGGCTGCCAGGCGCAGCACGTTGAAAGTGCCGGTCAGGTTGACGGCAATCACCTTGTCCCACAGTGCCAGGGGAAAGGGTTTTCCATCGGCCACGGTCTTGGCTGCGTCGGGCACGCCAGCGCAGTTGATGCAAATGTGAATGGCGCCAAAACGGGCCAGGGTTGCGTCGATGCCCGCCTGCACCTGTGACTCACTGGTGACATCTACCTGCTCGAACATGGCGGCAGAACCCAGTTCGGTGGCTGCCTGTACACCACGCTCGCTGTCGCGGTCGAACAATGACACCCGTGCGCCGCCTGCGGCGAGCGCATCAACCACCGCGCGCCCCAAGCCTGAAGCACCACCTGTGATGATGGCCACCTTGTCATGCAGAATCATTTTTGTCCTTCAGCGACCGAGGATGGTGATGGCGGCCACGGCTTCTTCAATTCCGAACAGGCCCCCACCGTTTTCTGCGATGGCAAGGCGGGCCCCTTGCACCTGGCGAGCCCCCGCTTCGCCGCGCAACTGCACGACCAGTTCATGCAACTGACCCAGCCCGGTGGCGCCGATCGGGTGCCCCTTGGACTCCAGACCACCCGAGGTGTTGATCGGGATGCGGCCGCCAATCGTGGTGTCACCGCGCTCGGCGAGTGGCCCGCCTTCGCCGAACGCACAGAAGCCAAGGTTTTCACTCTGCACGATTTCGCCGATGGCGGTGGCATCGTGGACCTCGGCCAGCGAAATGTCTTGCGGGCCAACGGCTGCGAGTTCGTAGGCTTGTTTGGCAGCCTTGACGGTGATGTGTTGATCCAGGTCTTCAGAGCGGCGGGTGCTGCCAGTGGCAATGACCGATGCCAGCACCTTGATGGCGCGCTCACGCTTTGCCATGCGCGCCAATGCTGCCTCGGAACACACGACGACCGCGGCAGCGCCGTCGCTGATGGGTGCGCACATCGGCAGCGTCAACGGGTAGGTGATGGGGGGCGCGGCCAGTACCTCGTCAATGGTGTATGCATTGCGGTATTGCGCCAGCGGGTTGTGCACCGAATGGCCATGATTCTTGGCCGACACGGCGGCAATTTGTCGCTGCGTGGTGCCGAACTCGCGCATGTGAAAGCGACCAAAGGCGGCGTAAATGTCCATGAACAGGCTGTAGGGCGCCTTGGACATGGACCCTTCCGGCGGCTCAATACCGTGCCCCATTTGAAGCAGCCTGCGTTTATTCTCCTCGACCGTGGCCACGTCCCAGGCACCGTCGAAGACGCTGAACATTTTGGCTTTGTCGGCGCAGAACATTTTCTCGGCACCAATGGCCAGCGCGATCTCGCCTGCCCCCGAGCGCACGTACTGCACCGCCAGGTTGAAAGCCGAGCTGGCACTGGCGCAGGCGTTCTCAATGTTGAAAATCGGGATGGACTCGAAGCCCATCGAACGCAACACAACCTGGCCACGGATCATGGTCTGGCCTTCGAGTGCGCCCTGTGTTGCGTTGGAAAAGTATGCCGACTGGATTTCGCTGATGGACAGTCCGGCATCGGCCAGCGCGGCGTTCACGGCAGCGGCGGTCAGTTGCTTGATATCGCGGTCAAGAAACTTGCCGGTCGGCGTCATGCCGACGCCGACTATGTAAACGGCGGCTTGCGGGTTGGTCATGGTAATGCGTCCATTCAGAAGAAGCGGTGTGAAATCAGTAGCCCTTGAAATCGGGTGTGCGCTTGCCGACGAAAGCCGCGAGGCCCTCTTGTATGTCGTGCGAATGGCGGTGCGCGTCGAGCACCAGGCGCTCCAGCCGCAGTGCCGAAGCCTGTGGCTGCTCCAGCCCATCGGCCACGACCTGTTTCATGCGGCGCAGCACCAACGGGCTCTTGCTGGCGATACGCAAGGCGATTTTTTCGACCTCGGACGCCAGCTCGGCATCCGGCACCACGCGGTTCACCAGGCCAAGCGGAACCAGTTCGCGCGCGGGCATGGTGTCGCCGGTGAACAGCAGGTATTTGGCGGCGGTGGCGCCGATGCGCCGTGGCAGGATCGCCGCGCCGCCCGCGCCCGGAAACACGCCGAAGTTGGCATGCGCATCGCCGATGCGGGCACTTTCGGCGGCGACGATGAGGTCGCAGGCCATGGCCAATTCCAGCCCGCCGGCCATCGTCAGGCCGTTCAGCGCGGCGATGGTGGGTTTGGGGCAAACGCGCAGCCGATCCATCATGCCGCCGACAAGATCGAGAAACTCGCCCATCGGGTCGCTTGGGCCGGGGTCGCCAGCGCTGCTCTCGAACACACCTTTGAGGTCGGCGCCTGCGCAGAAGGCTCGGCCCGCACCGGTCAGCACGATGACGCGGATGGCCGGGTCACGCTCGCAACGCTCGGTCGCATTGCGCAATTCGGCGCACATTGACTCCGACAGGGCATTCATCGCATCGGGCCGGTTCAGCGTGATCCACGCCACGGCGCCACGTTGCTCAAAGCGGATGGTCAACGAGGGTTGCATCTTCAAGGCCTGCTTGTTTGTGTGGTGGTCAGCTGCGCTTGCCATGCGGGTTTGGGGAATCAACCGCGCAGCAGCTCTTCGGCGATGATCATCTTGCGCACCTCGGATGTGCCTGCACCGATTTCGAGGATCTTGATGCAACGGAACAGCCGGTTGATCTCGGACTCCCAGATGTAGCCGCTACCGCCATGCACTTGTACGGCCTTGTTGAGCACCCGGTTGCAGGCTTCGCCAGCGTAGAGGATGGACGCTGCGGTGAGCTTGTGCACATCGCCGCGGCCTCCGCCGCCCACCTCCAGATCATTGACCTCGGCCAGGGTGCGCCAGACCAGGGTTTTCATGGCTTCGATCTCGGTGTACATCTCGGCCAGCATGGCCTGCACCATCTGGAAGCTGCCGATGGGTTTGCCGAACTGCACGCGCGTCCTGGCGTACTCGACGCTCAATTCGAGCGCACGTTCGCAGATGCCCACGCACAAGCCAGCCACCAGCGCGCGCTCCAGATCGAGCCCGCTCATGACGATTTTGACGCCTTCGTTTTCCTTGCCCACCAGGTTGGCTGCCGGCACGCGGCAGTTGTCGAACACCAGCTCGCCGGTCTGGCTGCCGCGAAAACCCATCTTGATGAGCTTTTGAGCCACCTTGAAGCCGGGAAAATTCTTCTCGACGATGAAGGCCGAAATGCCCTTGGCACCCAACTCCGGCGCGGTCTTGGCGTAAACCAGCAGCACGTCGGCCACCGGGCCGTTGGTGATGTAGATCTTGGTGCCGTTGAGGATGTAGTGGTCGCCCTCGCGGCGCGCGCTAGTGCGCATCGCGCCCAGCGCATCCGAGCCGGCGCCGGGTTCGGTCAGGCCGAGCGCGCCGATTTTTGTGCCGTTGCACAGATCGGGCAGGTATTGGCGGCGCTGCGCCTCGTTGGCGTTGCGGTAGATGTTGTTGACGCACAGGTTGTCGTGCGCCGCCCAGGACAAGGCGATGGCGGGGTTCCAGCGCGCAAAGGCCTGGCAGATCAGGCCCGAGCTGAACAGGTCCATGCCCGCGCCACCATGCTCGGCAGGCACGGTGGCCCCCATGAAGCCAGCCGCTCCAATTCTCTGAAAGATATCAGATGGCCACCACTCCTCGTCGTCCATGCGGCGCGCGAGTGGCACGAATTCCTTGCGCGCGAACTTGTCGGCGGCTTCGAGCACGGCACGGTCGTCGGCGGAGAGGGCAAAACTGCGAGGCGTGGACATAAAGGATGCCTATCAATGCGTGGGCTGCGGGCAAGGTGTCACGGCGCGCGCCCAAGCTGCGGGGACGAGGTCTCTTTGGGTTTGCGCGAATTTAATGAGGGATTGCCAAACTGTCAAGCGTTAGGTAGGATTCGTTGCAGGCGCTCACCTGAAGTGCCAGAGATCTGGAGACTTCGGCCATGGGAGGCGGAATCAGTGCGGATTCATTGGCGGGGGCCGACCTGTTGCTCAAGCAGGTGGTCACCCGTGCCGCATTCACCCGTGACACCTATCGGATCACGCCGCTCGCGGCGCGACCCTTCATCAGTGACAAACGACGCTTCGACCTAAGGAAACAGCCTTGACCCACGAACGCGGGATGAACCTGCTGCGCCGCCAAAACGTGGGCGACAACTTGCGCCGCGCGGTGAAGGCAACCGGAGAAAAACATACGGTCATCTTCGAGTTCTGTCGTGGCCGCCTGCCCGGCTTCGAGGCGCCGAAGCGGATTCACTTCCGAAGCTCGCTGCCAATCAGTGCGGCCAACAAGATCCTCAAGAAGGACCTCAAAACCGAGTATGCCAACGCGGACAAGGGCGGCTGAGGCCGTCGGCCTCCCGGTGTCCGAGTCCAAAACGTTTCGATCGAAACATTTCAACCCAAGGAGTCAGTGCGATGAACCAGAAAGTTATTGTTGCCGGTGTGGGCATGATCCCGTTCACCAAACCGGGCGCCAGCGAGCCCTATCACGTGATGGGAGAAAAGGCGGTGCGCCAGGCCATGGCCGATGCCCGCGTCGAATACCCCATGATCCAGCAAGCCTATGTGGGCTATGTGTATGGCGATTCCACCTGCGGCCAGCGGGCGCTCTACCCGGTGGGCATGAGTGGCATCCCCATCGTCAACGTCAACAACAATTGCTCCACCGGCTCGTCGGCGCTGTTCCTGGCGCGCCAGGCGGTCGAAAGCGGTGCCGCCGAGTGCGTGCTGGCCCTGGGCTTCGAGCAGATGGCCGCCGGAGCCATCAAGGCCCAGTTCGAGGACCGGCCGACACCGTTCGAGGAGTTTGACCGGGCCACCGCCGAGCTTGTGGGTCATCCGGAAATCCCGCTGGCCATTCGCTACTTCGGCGGTGCCGGCAAGGCGCACATGGACAAGTACGGCACCCAACTGGCGACCTTTGCCAGCATTCGCGCCAAGGCCAGCCGCCATGCCGCCAACAACCCGCTGGCGCTGTTTCGCAAGGAGGTCTCGGTCGATGACGTGATGAACGCACCGATGCTGTGGGAGGGCGTGATGACCCGCCTGATGGCTTGCCCGCCGACCTGCGGCGCCGCTGCTGCGGTGATTTGCTCCGAAGCCTTCGCCAAAAAGCATGGGCTCGACACCCGCGTGTCGATTACCGCCCAGGCAATGACGACCGATTTCCCCAGCACCTTCGAGTCGCACGACATGATGCGCGTGGTCGGCTTCGACATGGCGCGCGATGCGGCGCAAAAGGTCTACAAGCAGGCCGGCATCGGGCCGCAGGACGTGAACGTGGTTGAGCTGCACGACTGCTTCGCGCAGAACGAACTGATCACCTACGAGGCGTTGGGCCTGTGCCCGGAGGGCGGCGCGGAGAAGTTCGTGCTCGATGGCGACAACACCTATGGCGGCAAGGTGGTGACCAACCCGTCGGGCGGCCTGTTGTCGAAAGGTCATCCGCTGGGCGCGACCGGCCTGGCGCAATGTTTCGAGCTGACCCATCAACTGCGCGGCACGGCGGAGCAACGCCAGGTCAAGGGTGCGCGTGTGGCCTTGCAGCACAACCTCGGGCTGGGCGGCGCTTGCGTCGTCACGCTTTACCAAGCCGGCTGAGCGCAGGCGCAGCAAACCAGAAGCTGGAGTCCCATGATTGACAAGCAATTCATCGGTTACGAGGTGCCGCCCACGCTGTGGGATGTGGAGAAGGGGCGCATCCGCTTTTTCGCCGAGGTGATCGGTGCCACCGACCCGATCTACTTCGACGCGAGCGCCGCCCAGGCCGCTGGCTACCGCAACGTCGTGGCACCACCGACCTTCATCTTTGGCGCCGAGAGCGATTCGGGGGTGTTGATGACGTTGCTCGACACGCTCAAGATCGACTTGCGCAAGGTCTTGCACGGCGAGCAACGCATTGACTACCACGCCCCGGTGTGCGCTGGCGACACGCTGCGCTTCCAGACCCGCGTCACCGACATCTACGACAAGAAGGGCGGCGCGCTCGAGTTTGTCGTCAACGACACGAAAGTCACCAATCAGCTCGGCGAGCATGTCTCTGACCTGCATTCGGTGGTCGTCGTGCGCCACGCCTGAAGGACTATTCATGAACACTCAAGTAAAAATCCTGGATGTTGGTGACGAAATGCCTGTACTGGAATTGCCACCGATCAGCCGCACCACACTGGCACTGTTCGCCGGTGCGTCGGGTGACCACAACCCGATCCACATCGACATCGACTTCGCCCGCAGCGCGGGTATGAAGGATGTGTTCGCGCAGGGTATGTTGTCGATGGCCTACCTCGGGCGTGCGCTCACCGAATGGGTGCCGCAGCGCCAGCTCCTCAGCTATGGCGTTCGCTTCGCGGCCATGACCCACCTCGGCGACCGCATACGCTGCACGGGCAAGGTGCTTGAAAAGATTGAGCATGCAGGTCGGCCCTGCGTGCGCGTTCAAATCAGCGCGGCGAAGGCGACAGGCGAAATCACGCTGGCCGGCGAGGCACTGGTTGCCTTGAACTGAGGCCTCCGTTTGGCGGCCCGACTTTTTATTTATTTCCTTTTAATCACAAGCAAGGACACACCATGAAAACACTTGAAGGCAAAGTTGCCATCGTCTCCGGATCGGGTCGCGGCATCGGCCGCGCCATCGCCATGAAACTCGCCCGCGAAGGCGCCAAGGTGGTCGTCAATGACCTGGACGCCGGCCCGGCCGAGCAGACCGTGGCCGACATCAAGGCCGCTGGCGGCATGGCGCTGGCTTGTGCCGGCAGCGTCACTGCCGACGGCTTCGCTGAAAAGTTCGTCAAGACCGCGATCGACGGCTTCGGCGGCCTGGACATCATCATCAACAACGCCGGCTACACCTGGGACAACGTGGTTCAGAAGATGACGGACGAGCAATGGAACGCGATCATCGACGTGCATCTGACCGCGCCGTTCAAGATTTTGCGCGCTGCTTCGGAGTTCATCCGCGTCGCCTCGCGCAAGGAAGCCGAAGCGGGGCAGGAGGTGTTTCGCAAGGTGGTCAACATTTCGTCCATCGCCGGCACCGGTGGCAACGCCGGTCAGGCCAACTACTCGGCGGGCAAGGCCGGCATCATTGGTCTGACCAAGGCGCTGTCCAAGGAGTGGGGTCGCTACAAGGTGAACGTCAACGCCGTTGCTTTTGGCATGATCAAGACGCGGCTGACCGAGGCACCAGCCAGTGGCGATGCCTCCATCGACGTCGGGGGTCGCAAGATCAAGGTCGGCGTCAACTCCGAGCTGCTGGAAATGATGGAGCGCACCATTCCGTTGGGTCGCGGCGGCACGCCCGAGGAGGCAGCCGGGTCGGTCTACCTGCTGTGCATTCCCGAGTCGAACTACGTCAGCGGACAGACGCTGATCTGCGGCGGCGGCATCTCGATCTAAAGCGCAAGCCGAACGCAGAAAGGCCCACGATGGACATCGATTTCAGCCCGGAAGACATGGCGTTCCAGCAAGAGGTTCGCACCTGGTTCAAAGCCCACACACCGTCCGATCTCAAGCGCAAGGCCGTCACCGGAGAGATGCTGCAGAAGAACGACATCGTTCAATGGCAGCGCCGACTCGATGGCCAGGGCTGGCTGGTCACCGGCTGGCCCAAGGAGCATGGAGGGCCGGGCTGGACGCCGACGCAGCGCTACATTTTCGACCTGGAGCGCGCGGCGGCCAGCGCGCCGGTGGGGCTGTCGATGGGCGTCATCATGCTCGGACCGGTGCTGATTGCCTTCGGCACGCCAGAGCAAAAGGCGCAGTACCTGCCGCGCATCCGCCGCTGCGAGGACTGGTGGTGCCAGGGCTATTCCGAGCCCGGCGCCGGCTCCGACCTGGCCAGCCTGAAGACCACGGCCGTGGCCGATGGCGATGATTACGTCATCAACGGCTCCAAGATCTGGACCACCTACGCGCACTGGGCCACGCACATGTTCTGCCTGGTGCGCACCGCCAACAGCGGCAAAAAGCAAGAGGGCATTTCCTTCCTGTTGATCGAGATGGACCGCCCCGGCATCGATGTCAAACCTATTGTATCGATCGACGGCGAACACCACCTGAACCAGGTTTTTCTGACCGATGTGCGCGTGCCCAAGAGTAATCTGGTGGGTCGCGAAGGTCAGGGCTGGGACATTGCCAAGTACCTGCTCACACACGAGCGCACCAGCATTGCCGGCGTGGCCGACTGCAAGGCGCACCTGTCCAACCTGCGCGTGGCCGCCGCCGAGCGCCGCTCGGGTGGCCAACCGCTGATGGAGGACGCGGCGATGCGGCTCAAGCTGGCGCGCGCCGAGATCGAACTGATGGCGCTCGAATACGCCAACTTCCGCGTGCTGGCCGCCACCGCCTCGGGCAAGGCGCCGGGGCCGGAATCCTCGCTGCTCAAGACCATGGGCACTGCGGTGCAACAGACCTTGGCCGAGTTGGGCGTCGAGATCGCCGCCGAGCAAGCCTGGCCCTGGCATGACGGCGGCGAGTTTGGCAGCGGACGCCATGCCCATGCAATGCCGCACTACTGTTTCTCGCGCGCTGCCACGATTTACGGCGGCAGCGACGAGGTGCAAAAGAATGTATTGGCCAAGATGCTGCTGGCCGGCGGCACGCGCTAAGGATCGTCATGAACTTTGATCTCTCCGAAGAACAAAAGATGCTGCGCGACGCGGCACAGAAATTTCTGCGCACCGAATACCGGTTCGATGCCCGCAACCAGATCGTTGCGTCAGCGTCCGGCATGAGCCGGGAGCACTGGCAGCGATTCGGCGAATTCGGCTGGCTTGGGCTCGGGCTGCCCGAGGCGCATGGCGGCTTTGGCGGCGTAGTCGAGTTGATCCAGATCGCCGAGGCGATGGGGGCTGCGCTGGTGGTCGAGCCCTACCTGGCCAGCACGGTGCTGGGCGCGCAGGCGCTGACGCGCGCGGGCAGTGCTGCGCAGCAGGCGGCCTGGCTGCCCGGGCTCGCGTCCGGCCAGCGGATACTCGCATTGGCGCACGGCGAGGCCGATGCCCGTCATGAACTCAGCTATGTGATCACGCGTGCCACGGCCAAGGACGGTGGCTGGCTGCTGTCGGGTCGCAAGAGCGGCGTGCTGGGCGCCCCTTGGGCCGATGGCTTCGTGGTCGTCGCCAGAACCTCGGGCGCAGCGGACGAGCGCCAGGGCATCAGCCTGTTTCTAGTGAGTGCCAAAACGCCGGGCGTGCAGGTGGCGGGCTACCGGTCCTACGACGGCAGTCGCGCCGGTGATCTGATACTGGAACAGGTCGTGCTCGGGGCCGACGCACTGCTGGGCACGGAAGGCGAGGGCCTGGGGCTGCTTGAGCACCTGGTTGATCTTGGCATTGTTGCCGCCTGCGCCGACGCCCTGGGTGCCATGGGCGCGCTGTTGCGCAAAACTGGCGAATACGTCAGCACGCGCAAACAATTTGACGTGCCGATTGCCAGCTTCCAGGTCATCCAGCACCGGCTGGTCGACATGTTCGCCGCGGTCGAGGCCAGCCGCTCCCTGGTGCTGATGGCGGCCCTGCATGCCGATCATGCTGATGCGGCCACCCGCTCGCGTGCCGTGTCGGCGGCCAAGTCGGCCATCGGCGAACGCGCACGGTATGTGGCGCAGCAAGCGGTGCAGCTGCACGGCGGCGTGGGCATGACCGATGAGCTGGACATCGGCCATTACTTTCGCCGCCTCACGCTCTTTTGCAACCTGTTGGGCAGCACCGACCACCACCTGCAGCGCTTTGCGGCGCTGCGTGCGGAGGCCTGATCGCCTGATGACCGACCCACACTGAGCCACTTTAGGGGCTGCCAAAATGAGCTTGATGACATCCACCGCCGCGCCGAACTCGCCCGCGTTCCAGCGCAACCGTGAAGCCTACGAGGCGCGCATTGTTGATCTGCATGAACGCCGCACGCGTGCCCTGGTCGGCGGCCCCGAAAAGGCGCGCCTGCTGCACAAGAAGCGCAAGCAATTGCTGCCGCGCGAGCGCCTGGCTGCCGTACTCGACCCCGGCTCGCCCTTCCTCGAGTTCGGGCAGCTTGCCGGCGACGGCCTGTACGAGGGCGTGCCGCCGGGCGGCAGCATCATCACCGGCGTGGGGCTGGTGTGCGGGCGCGCCTGCATGCTGATGATCCACGATGCCACGGTCAAGGGCGGCACCTACTACGGCATCACCGCTAAAAAGCATGTGCGGGCCCAGATGTTCGCCTGGCAGCACCGGCTGCCGTGCATCACCATGGTCCAGTCGGGCGGCGCCAACCTGCCGGAGCAGGCGCATATTTTCCCCGACGACGGCCAGTTCGGCTCCATTTTCTACAACCAGATCCGCATGTCGGCCGAGGGCATCACCCAGATCGCGACCGTGCACGGGCCGTCTACCGCCGGCGGCGCCTATCTCCCGGCGCTGTGCGACGAAGCGGTGATCGTGCGCAACCAGGGTGCGATGTTCCTCGCCGGGCCCGAGCTGGTGTACGCCGCCACCAAGGAAGAGGTTGACATTGAAACCCTGGGCGGCGGCGAGATGCACAGCCGCATCAGCGGCGTCACTGACCACCTGGCCGAGAACGATGGCCATGCCATCGCCATCGTGCGCGGCATCGTGGCCAACCTCGGTACCGCAGCCAAGCAGCGCTGGGACGTGGTGCCGCCGCTGCCGCCGCGCCATGACCCGCGCGAGATCTACGGCATTGTCAGCGCCGACAACCGGCATCCGACCGACAACCGCGAAGTGCTGCTGCGGTTGATCGACGACAGTGACCTGCAGGAGTTCAAACCCCTGTACGGCGACACCATGATCTGCGGCTTTGCTCGCATCAAGGGCTTTCAGATCGGCATTCTAGCCAACAACGGCGTGATCTTCTCCGAGAGCGCGCTCAAGGGCGCGCACTTCATTGAGTTGTGCTGCCAGCGCGACATTCCGCTGCTGTTCATGGCCGATGTGTCGGGCTTCATGGTCGGCAAAGCCGTGGAGCAGCAGGGCATTGCCAAGCACGGCGCCAAGTTCATGACGGCCATGGCCTCGGCCAACGTGCCGCGCTACACGCTGATCACCGGAGGCTCGTACGCGGCGGCCTACCTGGCGATGTGCGGGCGCCCGTTCAAGCCCAACGTGATGATGATGTGGCCTACCGGCCGCGCCGCGCTGATGGGCCCAGAGCAGGCCGCCACCACCCTGGGCCTGGTGCGCGAGAACATCCACCGGCGCGAGGGCACTAGCTGGAGCGACGAAGAACGCGAGCAATTCAAGCAACCGATACGCGAGCAGTTCGAGAGCTTTTCCAGTCCCTACAACTACGCCTCCAACCTGTGGTGCGACATGGTGATTGACCCGCTGGAAACACGCGACACCATGGCTTTGCTGCTGGAGCTGGCGGGCCGCGTGCCGGCGCGCGACACGCACTTCGGCGTGTTCCGCATGTAATCCTTTGGCCCACCGAATTGAACATGCTCGACGCCATTCTCTCCGGTTGCCGCGTGCTCGACCTGACCCAAAACGTGGCCGGCCCGTTTTGTACCCAGACCCTCGGCGACCTCGGCGCCGAGGTTATCAAGATCGAACGCCCCGGCAGCGGCGACGATGCGCGCCAGTGGAAACCGCCCGAAGTGGCCGGCGTCTCGACCGGCTTCGCGGCGCTGAACCGCAACAAGAAGAGCGTCTGCATCGACCTCGACAGCGCGGCCGGCCAGCAGCTGGTTGCGCGCCTGGCGGCCGGTACCGACGTGCTGGTGCATTCGCTCAAGCCCGGCAGCGCCGAAGCGCGCGGCCTCGGCGACGAACACCTGCGACCGACCAATCCTCGCCTCGTGTACTGCGCGATCAGCGCCTTCGGCGAGGTCGGCCCGATGCGCGCGCTGCCCGGCTACGACCCGCTGATGCAGGCCTTCACCGGCATCATGAGCGTCAGCGGCCACGAAGGTGACGAGCCGGCGCGCGTCGGCGTGTCGCTCATCGACATGGGCACCGGCATGTGGGCCACGATGGCCATCCTGGCCGCGCTGCTGCGCCGCGCCACCACGGGCGAAGGCATGCCCGTGCACGCCAGCCTGCTCGAGACCGGGCTGTCGTGGATGACGGTGCCGGTGGCGAACTACCTGGCCACCCAGCGCCTACCGCGCAAGATGGGTTCGGCCATGGCGATGATGGCGCCCTACGAGCTCTTCGACAGTGCCGACGGCAAGGTCTTCATCGCCGCGGCCAACGACCGGCTGTTCGGCCGCATCTGCAGCGCGCTGGCTTGCCCAGAGCTGGCGCAGGACCCGCGCTTCATCGACATGTCGGCGCGCATCGGCCACCGCGAGGCGCTGCACGACGCGCTGGAAGCGCGCACCCGGCAGCGCAGCACCGCCGACTGCGTGGCGGCGCTGCGCGCGGCCGGTGCGCCCTGCAGCGAGATGCACGACGTGGCCCAGATGCTGGCGCACGAACAGGTGCAAGCGATCGGCATGCTGGGCGCGCTGCCGCTGCCGGGCGCACCGCAACACCAGACGATGGGCCTGCCCATCAGTTCGCAGGGCCGTCGCGGGCGCACCGGCCCGCCGCCGCCAGTGCTGGGCGGGAACACCGACGAGGTGTTGACGGCACTGGGCCTGCATGCCGATGAACTGGCGGCGCTGCGACAGCAACGCGTCGTCGATTGAATGACAAGGCCGACATCCCCATGAACTTCGACTACACCGAGACCCAGGGCCAGATCCGCGCCGCCGTCAAGGAGTTGTGCAAGGGCTTCGGCCCCGAATACTGGCGCCAGTGCGCGCAGGACGGCGCCTATCCGGAAGCCTTCGTCGACGCGATGGCCAATGCCGGCTGGCTGGCTGCGCTGATTCCCGAGGAATACGGCGGTGCCGGGTTGCCGCTGCTCGACGCCTGCCTGATCCTGCAGGAGATCAACCAGAACGGCGGCAGCGCGGTGCACTGCCATGCGCAGATGTACACGATGGCGTCAATCATGCGCCACGGCTCCGAGGCACAGAAGCGCCGCACGCTGCCGCGCATCGCTGACGGCAGCCTGCGGCTGCAGGCCTTCGGCGTGACCGAGCCCGACGCTGGCTCCAACACGCTGGCGATCAAGACCTTCGCGCGCAAGGTGCCGGGCGGCTACGTCGTCAATGGCCAGAAGATCTGGACCTCGCGCTACAGCCACTCGCACATGTATCTGCTGATCGCGCGCACCACGCCGATCGACGCGGTGAAGAAGAAGACCGATGGCCTGAGCCTGTTCCTGATCGACATCAAGAAGGCGGGCGCGTCGCTCAAGGCCACGCCGATCCGCACGATGATCAATCACCACACCTTCCAGGTCTTCATCGACAACCTCGAACTGAGCGACGACGACCGCATCGGCGAGGAAGGCAAGGGCTTTTACTACCTGCTGGATTCGCTGCATTCCGAGCGGCTGCTGGTGGCCAGCGAGGCCATCGGCGACGGCCACTGGTTCGTCGGCAAGGCCGCGCGCTACGGCAGCGAGCGTGTCGTCTTCGACCGCCCGATCGGCGCCAACCAGGGCGTGCAGTTTCCGATCGCGCGCGCCCACATGAACATCGAGGCCGCCGAACTGATGCGCAACAAAGCCGCGACGCTGTTCGACGCCGGCCTGCCCTGCGGGCGCGAGGCGACCATGGTCAAGTACCTGGCCAGCGAAGCCGCCTGGGAGGCAGCCGAGGCGGCCATGACCACCTTCGGCGGCTATGGCGTGGCCTGCGAGTACGACATCGAGCGCAAATGGAAAGAGAGCCGGCTGTTCCGCACCGCGCCGATCTCCAACAACCTGGTGCTGGCGCAGGTGGCCGAGCATCTGCTGGGTATGCCCCGCTCTTACTGATGGCCCAGATGCACCACGAAACCCTGCTGATCCACCCCGCGCCGGGCACCGCAACGGAGGACGGCATCCGCTGCCTGGTGCTCAACCGCCCCGAGGTGATGAACGCGATGAACACGCAGATGTTCGTCGACCTGCGCAACGCCCTGCACGAACTGGCCTTCGACGACGGCCTGCGTGTGCTGATCATCACCGGCGCCGGTGAACGAGCTTTCTCGGCCGGCGGCGACCTCAAGCAGCGCGACGGCATGACCGACGGTCAATGGCGGCGCCAACACCAGCTCGCCGAAGAGGTGTTGCTGGCGGTCAAGGATTTCCCGCAACCGGTGATCGCCGCCGTCGAAGGCCACGCACATGGCGGCGGCTGCGAACTGGCGTTGATGTGTGACTACATCGTCGCTTCGCGCGCTGCGGTATTTTCGCTGCCCGAGCTGCGGCGCGGCATCATGCCCGGCGGCGGGGGTATCCAGAACCTCGTGCGCGCCATCGGTGCGCGGCGCGCCAAGAAGTTGCTGTTCACCGCGCGCCGCTTCTCGGCCGAAGAAGCCGCCGAATGGGGCATGGTCACCGACCTGGCCGAGCCGGGTACGGCGCTGGCCGCCGCAGTCGCCGACGCGCGCGACATCGTGCTGGCCGCACCGATGGCCACCCACTACGCCAAACTCGCCGCCTCGCGCGGCGGCGAGATTGACTTCCACAGCGGCTACATGCTCGACATCGCCGCCTACAACGTGCTGGTGTCCTCGGCCGACAGGCTGGAGGGCGTGAAGGCCTTCAATGAAAAGCGCCCACCGCGCTGGAGCGGACTCTGACATGTTCAAAAAAATCCTGATCGCCAACCGCGGCGAAATCGCCTGCCGCATTGCACACACCTGCCGACGCCTCGGTATTGCAGTGGCCGGTGTGCATTCGAGTGCTGATCGCGATGCGCTGCACGTTGACCTGATCGGCGAGTCGATCGAAATCGGTGGGGCAACGCCAGCCGAGAGCTACCTGCGCATCGATGCGGTGATCGATGCGGCCCGGCGGACCGGGTCGCAGGCCATTCATCCTGGTTTTGGCTTTCTGGCCGAAAACGCGGTCTTCGCGCGCACGGTCGAGGCAGCCGGCCTCGTCTTCGTCGGCCCGACGCCCGAGGTCATTGAGCGCCTGGGCGACAAGGCGTCGGCCAAGCGCGAGGCCCGCGCCGCTGGCGTGGCCGTGCTCGGCGGCAGCGAGCTGCCCAGCCGCGACGCGGCTGAAGTGGCGGCCACCGTACGCGGCCTGCCACTGCCGGTGATTCTGAAAGCGGCCGCCGGTGGCGGCGGCAAGGGCATGCGGGTGGTGCAGCAATTGGACGGGCTGATGGAGGCCATCGAGTCGGCCATGCGCGAAGCCAAAAGTTCCTTTGGCGACGCGGCGTTGATCGTCGAAGCCTTTGTCGAGCGCGGGCGCCACATCGAGGTGCAGATCGTTGGCGATGGCCATGGCGAAGTGATTCACCTGTTCGAGCGCGAATGCACGCTGCAGCGGCGTCATCAGAAAGTCATCGAAGAGGCGCCAGCGGTGAATCTCGCCCCGGCGCTGCGCGAGGCGATGCTCGGTGACGCGGTGCGCCTGGGGCAGCGACTGCGCTATCGCGGTGTCGGCACGGTGGAATTCATCGTGCAGGGCGACCGTCACCATTTTCTCGAAGTCAACCCGCGGCTGCAAGTTGAGCATCCGGTGACCGAGGAGGTGACCGGGCTGGATGTGGTCGAGATCATGCTGCGCATTGCCGCCGGCGAGGGCTTGCCCTTGCGTCAGAGCGAAGTGCAGGTGCGCGGCCACGCGATTGAGGCGCGAGTCTGCGCTGAAGACGCAGCGCAAAATTTCCTGCCATCCACCGGCGAACTGATCGCGGTGCGGTTCCCGACTTCGGGTGTGCGGGTTGAATCGGGGGTGCGGGCCGGCATGGTGGTCACGCCCTACTACGAATCGATGCTGGCCAAGCTGATCGTTCATGCGCCCACGCGCGAGGCTGCGCTGGACCGTCTGAGTGGGGCGCTGGGCGAAACCCAGGTGCACGGCGTCGAAACCAATTGCGCTTTTCTGCAGCGTCTGCTGGCCCTGCCTGCAACGCGGGACGCCAGCTTCCACACCCGTCTGATTGACGAGGTGCTGGCAGAGGGGGGTCAGGGCACGGGTAGCGCGCCGCTGGAGCGGCTGGCTGCAGCGGCGGCTTGGTGGTTGCTCGATGCGCGGCACAGCAGCAAGCCATTCGGAGCCTGGTCGGCCTTGGACGTGACGGGTTGGCAGATGCACGCTGGCGACGATCGGCTCACGCCGGTTCCGGCGCTGTTGCTGCGCTCAGGAGGAACAACACACGAAGCCCGGTTCGGCGCCGTCTCGCCCGAGTCCGAAGTAACGGTGCAAATCGGCACCGAACGGGTTCGCCTGGCGCTGACCGCCAGCGCCGGGAGCGATTGGCGTTTGCGCATAGGGGATTGTCATGAGGTACTGACCATCGTGCGCAGCGACGATACCGTGTTTGTGCAGAGCGGCGGCACCGCCCACGCCATCGGCGTGACCTCCTACCTCAGCCAGGTCGCCACTGGCCGCCAGGCCAGCGGACAGTTGCGCACGCCGATGATGGGAATGATCCTGAAGACCCATGTGGAGGTTGGCGTGCGGGTACGTGCCGGCGACGTGGTGGCGACGATGGAGTCGATGAAGATGGAGATGCGCATCAACGCCGATCACGATGGCGTGGTGCGCTCGCTGTCGGTGCAGCCCGGGCAGATGGTCGAGCGCGGCCTGGTGGTGGCCGTGGTTGAGTCCGAGGGCGCCGCGGAATGAGCGGCAGCAAATCCAGCATGCGCGCCCCTCTTTGCAAACCTGGTGTTATCCACTGCTCAAAATGACGTGCCCGAGACGGCCCATGACCGGCATCCAACTTCCGAACGGTATTCAGGTTTTTGAGCGCGGCTGGCTGTCCTCGAACAATATTTTGTTCATCGGAGCACAGTCCAGCGCACTCGTTGACAGTGGCTACAGCACGCACGCGGAACTAACGACCGGGCTGGTCAGCGCCGCTTTGCAGCAGGGTCCGCTGGACTTGCTGCTCAACACGCATCTACACAGCGACCACTGCGGCGGCAATGCCGTCCTCCAGGGCAATTACCCAGAACTTCAAACCCTCATTCCGCCAGGCCATGCATCACTTGTCTCGTCATGGGACCCCGTCGCCCTGAACTATGTGCCATCCGGGCAACACTGCCCCCGGTTCAAGTTCGATGGTCTTCTTTTACCTGGCACGGAAATTCAGCTGGCCGACACGGCGTGGCAAATTCATGCGGCGCCGGGCCACGATCCCCATTCAGTCATTCTGTTTGAGCCGCAGTCCCAAACCCTGATCTCGGCAGATGCCTTGTGGGAAAAAGGCTTCGGCGTGGTGTTTCCGGAGCTTGAGGGCGACGCCGCATTCGACGAAGTGGCCGCCACCTTCGACCTGATCGAGCGGCTTGACCCGTGCTGGGTCATTCCTGGCCACGGCCCGGTATTCCGCTACCGCGCCGAGGTGCTGGCCTACGCGCGCGCGCGCCTCAACGCCTTTGTCAAGAGCCCTGACCGACATGCGCACCACGCAGTCAAGGTGTTGCTGAAGTTCAAATTGCTGGATCAGCAGCAACTGCCTTTTGCCGATTTTGTCGACTGGGCCGCCAACACCCGCTACTTCCAGCTCATTCACCAGAGGTTTGTTCCTTCTGTTCCCATCGACCGCTGGATGGAGCAGTTGACGCAAGAGCTTGTGCGTTCAGCAGCCGCACGAAGAGAAGGTGACATGGTCTACAACGCGTGAAATCGGTCACGGAGTGAATCATGCGACGAAGGCGCTGACGAATCAGCGTTCGTATGTGCAGAGCAAGCAATTTTTTTAATAGGAGATCAGGATATGAGTGAAGCAGAAACGGTTTTGTACGAAGTGCGCGATGGCATTGCCACCGTGGAGATCAACCGCCCCGAGATGCGTAACGCGCTGTCACCGGCCGCCGCCAACCGGCTGCACGATCTGTGGGGTGAAGTCGATGCCGACAAAAACGTACGCGTGGCAATCCTGACTTCTGCCGACTGCGGCACCTTCTGCGCCGGGCTCGACCTGCGTGAGGCTTCGCGTGTCAAGAAGGAAGAAGGCGTGGACATCCTGACCAAGATGAAGGACCCGTTCCATGGCCGCCAGCGCCGTGTGGCCAAGCCCATCATCGCGGCCATGACCGGGCACCTGATTGCCGGCGGCATGATGCTGAGCCTGAACTCGGATTTGCGCGTCGGCCTCAAGGGCACGCAGGTCGGCATCACCGAAACCCGCATCGCCGGGCGCGGTAGCCCGTGGGCCATTCCCCTGCTGTGGATGCTGCCGCAGCCGCTGCTGATGGAGATGGTGCTGACCGGCGACCTGTATCCGATCGAAACCTTTCATGGGCTCGGTTTCATCAACTACCTGGAAGACACGCCGGATGCCGTGCGCGCTCGCGCCACCGCATTGGCCGAACGCATCCGCGACAACGCGCCGCTGTCGGTGATGGCGGGCAAGGAATCGATCATGACGGCGATGAGCGCCGGCTGCGAGGCCGGTATGGCGCTGGCCCACAACATCTACCGTGCCGCTTACGCCAGCGAGGACGCGCAGGAAGGTCCGCGTGCCTTCGCCGAGAAGCGCAAGCCGGTGTGGAAGGGGCGTTGATGTCGCTCCGTGGAGATGCCATGTCCAGCCTGGCCCCTCTGCTGGAGAACAACCGTGCCTGGTCGGCGCGCTGCGCTGCGGAAGATCCGCAGTACTTCGAGCGGCTGGCGCACCAGCAGATGCCGCGCTACCTGTGGATCGGCTGTTCCGACAGCCGGGTGCCGGCCAACGAAATTCTGGGCCTGCGGCCTGGCGAGGTGTTCGTGCACCGCAACGTCGGCAACCTGGTGGTGCACTCCGATCTGAACTGCCTGACGGTTCTGCAGTATGCGGTCGAGGTGTTGAAGGTCGAGCATGTTCTCGTGGTGGGCCACTACGGCTGCGGCGGCGTGCAGGCGGTGATAGAACAGCGCCGCACCGGTCTGGCCGAGAACTGGCTGCGCCATCTGGAGGACGTGGCGCGCAAACACGCTGATCGGTTCGACGGCATTACCAGCGTTGACGAGCGCGCAGCGCGGCTTTGCGAGATGAACGTGATCGAGCAGGTCAGCAACGTGTGCCGCACCACCATCCTGCGCCGCGCCTGGGAGTGCGGGCAGCAAGTCGAGGTGCACGGGTTGGTCTACGGCCTGCGCGACGGCTTGCTGCGGCCGGTCGGGGGCAGCGTCAACCGCGGTCAGGACCAGCAGAAGCAATACGCCCAGTCTCTTGCTGCGCTTGGCACACTCTGAGTGATACGAAGAATCTATCCGTAAATTATGTTGACACTCAAAGGCACCTTGCGAAACGCGATGATCGCCGCCGCGAGATGGTTGAGTGCGAGGAAGCTGCGCTCGAGCTTCTCGTAGCGCACGAGCAGTTTTCGGAAACGGTTGAACCAGCTATGGCAAACCTCAACAACCCAGCGCCTGGCCTTCTTCTCCGGGGTGCGCCTCTTGATTGCTGCCTCCGTTCGGCGACTGACGACGTGAGGGATGTAGCCGTGGCCTTCGATGGTGCGCAGATGCTCGGCACCACGGTAGCCTGCGTCGGCGCAAAGGTGTTTGTTTCGCCTGTGGGGTGGATTCTTGCGTTTGATGACAACGGCGCTGAGCACCGCATCAAGCCTCTTGCAGTCGTGGACGTTGGCCCCGCTCACGACGAGCGACAACGGGACGCCACGGCCGTCCACCAGCAGGTGGCGTTTGCTTCCCTTTTTTCCCCCGGTCCGTCGGGTTCGGGCCGACAGCTTCTTGTGCCAAGGGTGCCTTCATCATCGCGCCATCGACGCTTTGCCATCGCCACGCGATGCCTTGCATGTCGTCGTATTCCGCCAAACCGGCTTTCCAGACGGCTTCAAAGAAGCCCGCCTTCTCCCATTCGAGAAAGCGTTTGTGGATGGCGCTGGCGCTGCCAAAGCGCTCAGCGGGCAGCGCCTTCCACTGGCAGCCTGTGCGCAGCACAAACACGATGGCCTCGAACACTTGGCGTGCCGGCTTGGCCGGTCGACCTGCTCCAGGCTTGCGAACGTACTGCTTGTCCGGCACCAGCGCACGTTGAGGGATCAGCGGTTCAACACGCTGCCAGAACTCGTCCGTTACCAACCAGGAATCAACTCGTTTGCTCAACGCATCACTCCGACACCGCGTTCGATACGGTTCGGATTGATATTTTACCTATTTACGGATAAGTTCGAAGAATACAAGTAAGGTTATTCCACATGCCAGCCGACACGACAACCCTCCCTGCCCCCAGCATCGCCGCCCAACTGGCCGCCTTCGCGCACGGCCTGACGCCAGACATGCTGCCCGCAGCCGTGGTCGAACAGGCCAAGCTGCTGATGCTCGACGCACTGGGCATCGCCTTGGCTTCGTCCCAGCACGACTTCGCGCACTGCGCTTACCGCGGCTTGCACGCCCTGGGCGGTGCGGGTGACAGCGCCGTCATGGGTGCCTTTGCCCCCCTGCCGCTGCGCGATGCGGTGCTGATGAATGGCATCCTGGTCCACGGGCTGGATTTCGACGACACCCACCCCGGCGCGATCACCCACCCCAGCGCCAGCGCCTTTCCGCTGGCGCTGGGTCTGGCGGCGCAGCGGCATGCCAGCGGGGCCGAGATGATCATGACCTATGTGCTGGCGATCGAGGTGGCGGCACGTCTGGGTGCAGCGGCCCAGGGACGCTTCCACGACGTGGGCTTTCACCCGACTGGCCTGGTGGGGGCTTTTGGGTGCGCACTGGCGGCCGGCAAGCTGATGGGACTGGATCAGGCGGGCCTTGAGCACGCGCAAGGCGTGGTGCTGTCGATGGCATCAGGCAGCATGGAATTTCTGAGCGACGGCGCCTGGACCAAGCGCATGCACTCGGGCTGGGCCGGTGTCAGCGGGCTGACCGCCACGGCGTTGGCCGGTGCCGGATTCCGCGGCCCGTCGCAGCCCTATGAAGGCCGCTTTGGTCTGTACGCCAGTCACCTGGCCGCGCGCGGCCTAAACGCCGATTTGTCCTTGTGCGCGCGCGGCCTGGGCGAGCGCTGGGAACTGATGGATGTGGCGGTCAAGTTGTATCCAACCTGCCACTTCACGCACGCCAGCATCGATGCCGCGCTGGCGCTGCGCGCGGCCGGTCTGCGCACTGACGAGATCGCTTCGGTACAGGTGCTGCTGCCGCAAGGGGTGCACCCGGTGGTGTGCGAGCCGGTGGCGGCCAAGCGGCGACCGGCCAACGTCTATGAATCGCAGTTCAGCATTCACCATCTGGTCGCGCTGGCCCTGCTGCGCGGCGAGCTGGGGCTGGCCGAACTGGATGCCGCCAACCTGAGCGACCCGCAGGTGCAGGCGCTGGCTGACCGCATCGAACACGCGGCCGACCCCGATGCCGATTACCCCACCTTCTTTTCCGGCGAGCTGCGCGTGCGCACGCACGATGGGCGCGAGCTGCGCCACCGCGAGGCCGCGCACCGCGGCGCGCCGGGGCGCCCCATCACGGCCGCTGACATCGAAGCCAAATTCATGGGCAATGCGCTACTGACCTTGCCGCGCGAGCAGGCGCTACGCCTGCTCGACGCGCTGCTGACAGCCGACCGCGCCCCAGATGCCGCCGTCCTGGCGCAGACCCTGACCCATTCCAACACTTCCGGAACCCTCTGATGACGACCAGCCAGTCCGTGGCCTTTGATGCCGAAAAAGAAAATATGGTGCTCGACGCCGTCGAACGCTTTGTGGACCGCGAGATCAAGCCGGTGGCGCAGCGGCTCGAGCATGCCGACGAATGGCCGGCCGACATTGTGGCCGGCATGCGCGAGATGGGCCTGTTCGGCTGCATCATCCGCGAGGAGTACGGCGGCCTGGGCCTGTCGGCCAGCACCTATTCCAAGGTGGTGGAGCGCATCGCGCGGGTCTGGATGTCGGTGTCGGGCATCATCAACTCGCACCTCATAATGGCCGCCTGTGTGCAGCGCAACGGCACCGTGGCGCAGCGCCAGCATTTTTTGCCGCGCTTTGCCAGCGGCGAACTGAGCGGCGGGTTGGCGCTGACCGAGCCCGATTGCGGCACCGACTTGCAGGCGGTGCGCACGGTGGCGCGCCGCGACGGCGACCATTACGTTATCAACGGCACCAAGACCTGGATATCCAACGGCATCCATGGCCAGGTCTTTGCCGTGCTGGTCAAGACCGACCCCGAAGCGCAACCGCGCCATCGCGGCATGAGCCTGTTCATCTGCGAGAAGGGCCCGGGCTTCACGTCCACCAAGAAGCTGGAAAAGCTCGGCTACAAGGGCATCGACAGCGCCGAGCTGGTGTTCGACAACTTTCGCGTGCCGGCCGCCAACTTGGTCGGTGGCGTGGAGGGACAGGGTTTCAAGCACGTGATGGGCGGACTGGAACTTGGGCGCATCAATGTGGCTGCGCGCGGCGTGGGTGTGGCGCGCGCCTGCCTGGAGGAGTCGGTAGCCTATGCCCAACTGCGTCGCACCTTCGGCAAGCCGATCTGCGACCACCAGGCGATCCAACTCAAGCTGGCCGACATGGCCACCCGGGCGGAGGCGGCGCGTCTGCTGGTTGAACAGGCCGCGCGGGCTTATGACGCCGGCCAGCGTTGCGACATGGAAGCCGGCATGGCCAAGCTGTTCGCCAGCGAGGCGGCGGTCGAGAACTCGATGGAGGCCTTGCGCATCCACGGGGCTTATGGCTACTCGAAGGAAATGAATGTCGAGCGCTACTACCGCGATGCGCCGCTGCTGTGCATCGGCGAGGGCACCAACGAATTGCAGCGCCTGATCATTTCCGCCCAGCTGGTGGAGCGCAGCCCGATCTGATGTATCGCCTGGGGCGGCGCCTCAACTCGGCGGTGAATGAACCCCTCGGAGGAAAATTTCTTGAACAACCTGCTGTCCGCTTTCCGGTTCGCCGCCCTGCCCGCCAGGACGAATTCATTTCGCGCCGAGGTGAAGGCCTTTCTCCAATCCAGTTTTGAGCCAATGCCCGCCGACATCCGGGCCCGTTCATGGATGGGTTTCAATGCCGCTTTCAGCAAGAAGCTGGCCGCACGGGGCTGGGTCGGCGTGACCTTGCCGGCGCAATACGGTGGCGCCAGCCTGGACGCCTTCTCGCGCTTCGTGCTGGTGGAAGAACTGCTGGCCGCCGGCGCCCCGGTTTCCGCGCACTGGATCGCCGACCGCCAGAGCGGGCCCTTGATCCTCAAGTTCGGCACGGAGGCGCAACGCCAGTTCTACCTGCCGAAAATCTGCGCCGCCGAGGCGTTTTTCTGCATCGGCATGAGTGAGCCCAATGCAGGCTCCGACCTCGCCAGCGTCGGCACGCGGGCCACGCGCTGCCAAATTGACGGTTCAAGCGGCTGGCGGCTGAACGGCCGCAAGATATGGACCACCAACGCGCAGCACTGCCACTACATGATCGCGCTGGTGCGCTCGTCGGGCGAGCCGCAGGACCGGCAAAAAGGCTTGTCGCAGTTCATTGTCGATCTGGCATTGCCCGGCGTGACGGTGCGCCCGATCCGTGACCTGGCGGGTGATGCACATTTTTCCGAAGTGTTCTTCGACAACGTGCTGCTGACCGACGACGCGTTGATCGGCCATGAAGGCAGCGGCTGGGCGCAAGTCAATGCCGAACTGGCCTTCGAGCGCAGCGGCCCGGAGCGGGTGTACTCCAGCATCGTGCTGCTGGAGCACTGGATCACCTGCCTGCGCAAGACACCGGCGGTCTCGGTCCATGCCGCCACCATCGGGCGTTTCGCCACGCACCTGGCCACGCTGCGCAACATGTCGATCGCCGTCACGGCCAAGCTCGTCAACGGGGACAGCCCGTTGGTCGAAGCGGCCCTGGTCAAGGACATTGGCACCGAATTCGAGCAGAGCATTCCCTCTGTGATCGAAGCCGCCCTCGCCATGGACCCGGACGCCCTGGTCGATGCCGAGTTGTACCGCGCCGTGGCTTATGTGAGCCAGATGGCGCCCACCTATTCCCTGCGCGGCGGCACGCGCGAGATCCTGCGCGGCATGATCGCGCGCGGTCTGGGTCTGCGCTGAAAAAGAAAGCATTCCATGTTTGCACAAGCGATTGAAGATATCCTCCAGGACCAGTGCACGCCCGCCGTGGTGCGCGCGATTGAAGCGGGCGGCTCGCCGCTTAAGCTGTGGCAGGCGCTGCAAGGTGCCGGCTTCCTCGAACTGCTGGCGTCCGAGGACGCTGGCGGTGCCGGCCTCCCGCTGGCCGATCTGTTCCCGATACTGTGCAGCTTCGGCCGCTACACGGTGCCGGTGCCGGTGGCGCAGACGATTGTGGCGCGAGCGCTGCTGGGGTCGCAGTTTGCGATGCCCAGCGGCATGATTACGCTGGGCGCTGCGTTGCGGCGCGAGGCCGGTGGCGCTATCGTGTGCTCTTTCACACCTTACGGCATGCTGGCGGATTTCGTGCTGGCCCAAGATGGTGATGCCTTGTTGCTGCTGCACTGCGCAGCGGCGCAGCGTGAAGCAAGCGGCGTGCACGGGAGCCTGACGGCCACCCTGCGCTGGTCCGATGCGCGCGTCGCGACGCACGTGCCCGGCGCTGGCCCGCTGCTGCCGACGTTCGCGGCGGCCTTGCACGCCGCCGTGCTCAGCGGGGCCATGACCCGTGTGTTCGAAATGACACTGAAACACTGCAATGACCGCATCCAGTTCGGCAAAACCCTGGGCAAGTTCCAGGCGGTGCAGCACCAGTTGAGCGTCATGGCCGAACATGTGGCTGCTGCCTCGATGGCAGCCGAAGCGGCCTTCCACACCGACGCTGCGGCACCGTCCCTGCTCGCCGCAGCGATGGCCAAGTCCCGCACCAGTGAGGCGGCGGTTCTGGTCGCCTCCATCGCGCATGCACTGCACGGCGCTATCGGTATTGCGGAAGAATACGACCTGCAATTGCTGACCCGGCGCCTGCACGAGTGGCGCATGGCGCATGGCTCGGAGGCGCACTGGAATGTGTTGATCGGCCAGCGCGTGCTTTCTGCCGATGTGTCCATCGTTGATTTTGTGCGGTCTGTTTAGCCGCCGCTTTTGTGCCCACGATCAGCGGCGAAGTGATCGACACCCGGGGCTTGCAACAGTTTCGGTTCATCGATCCGGCTGTTGCGCTAACGACTTGCCCCCGCCAAGCGCTTCACTGAAGAAGTCGATGAAGGTTCTCAGCTTGGGTGTCACGTACTGCCGATTCGTGTAAACCGCATACAGCGTGAAAGGGGGCACCGTGTAGGTCGGCAGCACGCGCGCGAGGCAGCCCGCGGCCAGATCGTCGTCGACCGTCCATTCGGGGAGGAACGCCATGCCCATGCCGGCGTGCATCGCGTGATAGGTGAGCGTGCTGTCGTCCGAGCGCATCACCGCATTCAGCTTGATCCGCGCCTTGCCGGCAGGTCCCTGCATTTCGAGGCCATCGAGGTTCACGTAGTTGGGTACCACGGCGCTGCACCTGACCAGATCGGAGGGTCTGCGCGGAGAGCCTTCGCGCTTCAGGTAAGCCGGGGTTGCGACCAGGTGGAACTGCACGGGACAAATCGGCCGTGCAATCAGCGCCGGGGACAGTTCGCGCGTGGCGCGCAGCGCGAGGTCGTAGCCGTCGGCGACCAGGTCGATCTTGCGGTTCTCCAGTCGCATGTCGACCAGCACCTCCGGATAGGTGTTGCGGTAGGCCGCCAGTACGCTGGCGAAATGCCGGTTTGCACACCAGACGGGCGCGCTGATTTTCAATTGTCCGCGTGGTGCCTGCGCGCTTTGCCGAAGCGCCGCTTCGGCAGCCTGCAGCGTGTCGAGCGCCTCGCGGCATTGTGCGTAGTACATCGCGCCGGCCTCCGTCAGGCTGAGCTTGCGGCTGGTCCTGTGCAGCAACCTCGCACCGAGGTCTCGTTCGAGCTGGGCGACATGCTTGCTGGCCATCGGAGCGGACATGGTGAGGCGCGCCGCGGCGCGGGAAAAGCTGCCAGCCTCGACCACTTCCCTGAAAACGCGAAGGCTGGTCAGACGATCCATTTATGGTTTCTTGTGAGGAAATGATGTTTTAATAATACAGCTATTGATTAACCAAAATTAAACATTAAGCTATTCCTCATGGTCAGTCGGGTAGACATCCAGTCTCAAAGAGGCTGCCCATCAGCCGCGCTTTCGTTGATGCCTTCAACCAATGCCGTATCACTTCTTAATCATCCTCAGGAGCTCAACATGAGTAAGCCGCATATCGCCGCCACCACGCCGTTCGCAATCGACGTGGAAAAAGGCAAGGACTACTACTGGTGTGCCTGCGGTCTCAGCAAATCGCAGCCGTTCTGCGACGGCAGCCACAAGGGCGGCGAGTTCGTGCCGACCAACTACAGCGCCGACGAAAGCAAGACTGTCTATTTTTGCGGCTGCAAGCAAAGCAAGAACGGCGCGCTTTGCGACGGCACGCATAAAGCTCTGTAAGAGCGGACCATGCCCGTGACAACGGAGCGATTGCCGACCTACTTCATCTCACACGGCGGTGGGCCCTGGCGATACATGATGGCGCAGTCCAACGGCATGTACGACCGTCTGGCGCAGTCCCTGCGGGACATGCCGCGCCAGCTCGGCGAGCGACCGAAGGCGGTGCTCGTGATCTCCGCCCATTGGGAGGAGCGCGAGTTCACCGTGATGGCCGCCGAACGGCCTCCCATGGTTTACGACTACGCTGGCTTCCCCGAGCATACCTACCATGTCCAGTACCTGGCTCCGGGCCTGCCAGCGCTGGCCGAGCAGGCGCGGCAGTTGATCCAGAGCGCAGGGTTCTCGGCGCGGCTCGATGCCCAGCGCGGGTTCGATCACGGCAGCTTCGCGCCGCTGGTGGTGATGTACCCGCTGGCCGATGTGCCGGTCGTGCAACTGTCACTGCGCGCGGGCTATGACCCGGCAGAGCATTTGGCCGTCGGCCGTGCCCTGGCGCCGCTGCGCGAGCAGGGCGTGCTGATCGTCGGCAGCGGGCTGAGCTACGACAACACGCGCCGCGTGGGGCCGTCCGCCGCAGGGCCGTCAATGCAATTCGACGACTGGCTGCAGCAGACCTTGATCACCACCGAGCCGCACCAGCGTGAGCAGCGGCTGATCGACTGGCAAGACGCGCCGGCCGCCCGCGTGGCCCATCCGCAAGAAGACCATCTGCTGCCCCTGATGGTGGCGGTGGGTGCCGCCGGGCATGATGAAACCGTGTGCGTGTACCACGAGGAAGGCTTCTTTGGCGGCGTCACCGTCTCCAGCTTCAGGTTCGGCCAGGAAGGCGGGGTCTGAGTGGCGGTGGCTTGCTGGGCCGGTAGGCGCTTGTCGCCGGAGGGGTGTTGCCGGTTACCCTCGCGGCAGGTGTACAGCAACAAACGATGAAGTGCGAAGACGGAGAACCGCATGACAAGTTATCTCAGCCATCAGCGCCGTGGCGCTCGCCCACAAACGACGCCAAGCGACCCGCACACGCAGCTTGAACAGAATGCGCCGGTAGAACTGCAAGAGCTGGTTTTCGAGAGGGGGCAGTCCCTGGGCAGCGTGGAAGTTGTTCCGAGCCAGGTGTCTGTTCCCGGAGCGCGTGCCTTTTATTTACCGCGATGCGGATGCCAGTCCTTCGGCGCCTTCATGTTCGGCAAGGAGTTCGCCCACATCCACCCGCCCAGTGACGGCAGTCTGCACATGACCTTGCCGCCCGAGATCGTTCCCCAGGTCATCGAAAACGGCTGGGCGGAGTTGCATCCGCTGGCGGGTCAATATGACCTGCCCGGGAACATCGTGATGGTCTATGGGCCGCGTGACGACGAGGAACTGCAGGTGGTTTGCGATTTGCTGACGGCGTCGCATACTGCGGCGACATCGTCAGATGCGTGAAAAATCCGGGGCCACATCCTGCCCGTCAGGGCAGGATATGGCGCACAACCAGGCTCAAGCTTTTGCAAGTTTGCCCTGCAGCTCGGCCACCGTTTCCGGGTTGACCAGCGACGACAAGTCGCCCGGACTGTCGCCCTTGTACAACGCCCGCACCACGCGGCGCATGATCTTCATGTTGCGCGTCTTGGGCAGGTCGCTGACCAGCAGCACCTGCCGGGGGCGGTAGGAGGCGCCCATGCCATGGACGACCGCCTGCGACAGTTCGGCCTTCAGCGCCGCGTCCGCCGCCACGCCGGGCATCGGCACGCAGACGCAGACGATGGCCGAGCCCTTGATCTCGTCGGGCACGCCGATCACCGCCGCCTCTGACACCTTGCCGGTGCCGGTGAGCAGGGTTTCGATCTCCGACGGGCCGGTGCGCTTGCCTGAGACCTTAATCGTGTCGTCGCTGCGTCCGAGGATGTAGAACAGGCCGTCCGCATCGCGCATCGCAAAGTCGCCATGCACCCAGACGCCCGCAATGGTGCGCCAGTAGCTGTCGAGGTAGCGTTCGTCGTCGCGCCACAGGCTCTTGGTGAAGCCGATGTTGGGGTTGCGCAGCACCAGCTCGCCGACCTGGCCCGCGCCGACCGGCTCGCCGCTTTCATCGACGATGTCAACCCCGGCGCCGAGCCCGCGCGCGCCGAACGAGCCTGGCCGCAAGGGATGGTGCAGGGTGCCGGTGAAGTTGCAGCCGCCCACCTCGGTGCCGCCGACGATGTTGAGGAACGGCAATTTCTCTTTGCAGATGTGCTTGAAGAACCAGCGCCAGGGCGCCTCGGTCCAGGCCTCGCCGCCGGAGCAGGTGATGCGCAGCGAAGACAAGTCGTAGCGCTGGACTTCTTCGTCGCCGTAGCGCATCAGGCTGCGGATCAGCGTGGGCGCGACACCCAGGTAGGTGACTTTGTGATCTTGCACCAGGCGCCAGAAGCGGCCCGTGTCGGGGAAGTCGGGCGTGCCTTCGGCCACCAGCAGGCTGCCGCCGAAATAGCTCGGAATGCAGGCGCACATGGCGCCCACCATCCAGCCCATGTCGCTCATGAAGAAGAAACGGTCGCTCGACTTGAAATCGGCACAGATGTGCATGTCGCGCGTGACCATCGAGCCCAGGAAGCCGACGTGCGTCCAGACGCAGCCCTTGGGCTTGCCGGTGGTGCCAGAGGTGTAGAGCAGCACGGCGGGCGCGTCGGCGGCCATCTCGGCGGTCGGCATGTCGTGAGGCTGGCCGGCGACCAGGCTGGCCCAGTCGTGGTCGCGTCCCGGCGTCATCGGGCAGGGGGCGGCGTCGCCCAGGTGGCGCAGCACCACCACGTGCTGCACGCTGGGCACCTCGGCAAGTGCTTCGTCCAGCACCGACTTCATTACGCCGGGCGTGCCGCGCCGCCAGGTGCCGTCCACCGTCAGCACCGCCTTGGCCTCGCCGTCGTTCAGGCGGGCGACAATGGGCTGCGGCCCGAAGCCGGAGAACAGCGGCATCAACACGGCGCCAATTTTCAGTACGGCAAAGAATGCGACAAAGGTCTCCGGCAGATTGGGCAGGTACAGGCCGACCCGGTCGCCCTGGCCGATGCCCAGCGACTGCAGCGCTCCGGCCAGGCGGCAGACTTCGGCGTCAAATTCGCGGTAGCTCAAGGACTTGCGGTTTTTCGGGTCTTCGCCCTCCCACACCAGGAAAGGCTGGTCCCACACCGGCGTTCCGCGGTGCCGTTCCAGGCAGTTCAGCACGATGTTGGTGGTGCCGCCGATGCACCAGCGTGCCCATTCGATGCCGCGCGAGGTGTCAAGCATCTGCGTGTAGGGCTGGTAGAAGCGGAAGTCGCAGAACTCGAACACCTCTTGCATCAGCCAGGCCGGATCGGCGTCGGCACGGGCACTCAAGTTTTCGAAGTCGGACTCGCCCACTTTGTGCAAAAAAGCGGTCAGGTTGGACTGCGCCATCAGTTCAGGGGAAGGCGCCCAATCAAACGGTTGTTTGGTAGAATTCATGTGGCAATCCTATCCGAACGTCGTATTGGAGTCCAGCGGTGCAGTCTCACCGCGTCGTTTCTTCTCCGCAGCTCTACGTAGTCAGAAAGGCGGTCTATCCGTGCATGTCGACGAAGCGATTCGCAGCCGAAAATCGGTCAGGCGGTTTCTACCTGCCTCCGTTCCTTCCTCGGTGGTGCAGCACATTCTGAGCGTGGCGGCGCGTGCCCCGAGTGGCAACAACGTGCAGCCGTGGAAGGTGTATGCGGTGGCGGGTGAGGCCCGGCAGCGCCTGTGTGATGCCTTCATTGAGGCGGCCACGCACGAGCCTGACCGGCATCAGCCCGAGTACGCGTATTACCCCACGACCTGGGTCGAGCCTTATCTGGAGCGCCGGCGTCGCTGCGGTTTCGGTTTGTATGCCAGCCTGGGCATCGCCCGCGACGACGCGGCGGCACGCGAGCGCCAGATGCTGCGCAACTACACGTTCTTCGACGCGCCGGTGGGGCTGCTCGTCACGCTCGACCGCCGTTTGAACACTGGCAGCTTCATGGACCTGGGCATGTTCATCCAGAACATTCTGGTGGCCGCGCGCGCGCAGGGACTGCACACCTGTGCGCAGGCCGCGTTTGCCTGGTTCCACAAGGTGGCGCGCGCCCAGTTGCCGATCAGTGACCACGAAATCCTCGCCTGCGGCATCGCCCTCGGGCACGAGGATCTGTCGGCCCCGGAGAATGCCTTCATTACCGAACGAACCGATGTGGAGGCGTTTGCCAGCTTCCATGGTTTCGATCCCCAGAGCTGACCAAAGCTTTTCGTTGATTTAATCAAAATTTTCTGAAGAAACTACTCATGATCCTGCATTCGCCTTCTACGATTGAACACTACACTGCCGCCAAACTTTGGGGGGGCCGCACCCTGCTTGATGTGGTTGCGGCACATGTTGTCGATGTTCCGCAACGAGTGGCCATCGTCGATACACCAGACCGTGAGGCGCTCATCGGCACGCCCGCCACCTCGGTAACTTGGAGCGAGTTCGGCAAAGCCGTCGACGCGATTGCCACCGGGCTGATTCGCCGTGGACTTAAAAAAGACGATGTTGTGGTTGCGCAGTTACCCAATGTCTGGGAGTTGATTGCGTTGTACTTTGCTGTGTCCCGCGCCGGAGGCGTGCTGTCTCCGGTGGCCATGCAGTGGCGCGAAACCGAGTTGCGCAACGTCGCAGAGGCCAGTCAGGCGCAGCTCTACATCGGCGTAAAAAATTTCAAGGGCTTCGACCACATTTCGATGGCTGCCAAGCTAGGCTACGCCACCGTGGCGATTGAAGACGTCACCGCTTTGGCCGCACAGGCACCAGACCAGGCCCTGCTGGACGCTGTCAGCGTCAGTGCCAACGATATTTTCAGCCTGTGCTGGTCCTCGGGTACTGAATCACATGCCAAGGGCTGTCCGATGTCGCACAACAACTGGCTTTACCAGATGCGGCTGGTGCCCAATACGGCGGGCATTCAAGAGGGTGACCGTGTACTGGCACCAGCACCGATGGTCAACATGACGGGTGCCGTGGCTTGGCTGAGCTGGCTGGCAGCGCGTGGCACGCTGCTGCTGCACCATCCGCTCAATGTCGAACTGTTCCTCAAGCAAATACTCACGGAAAAGGTTCAGTTCACGATTCTGGTGCCTGCAATCCTGAACATGATCCTCAAGCTGCCCAATGTCGACAGCCTCGATTTGTCATCCATCCGCTCAATCGCCACAGGCTCAGCGCCGCCCTCGCGCTGGAGCATGGAGGAGTTCAAGCGCCGCTGGAACATCGAGATCTGCAACCTGTGGGGGCAGACCGAGGGCACAGGCTTGGTTGGCGGCCCGGTTGACGTGCCGGACTTCGCTATGCGATCGGAACATTTTCCCTGGTGGGGCAAGCCGGGACTTGAATGGCCGTCGACAATGGAAGGCGTACAAGCCAAGCTGCTTGACGAGCAAGACCAAGAATGCACGCGGCCAGGCGAGGTGGGCGAGTTGGTCTATCGCGGACCCAACGTGTTTGCCGGCTACTACCGGCGGCCAGACCTCGCGCAGAATTCGTTCACGGCCGACGGTTTCTTTCGTACCGGTGATTTTTTCATCGTGCGCGATGAACGCCACATCGGCTTTTTTGACCGCAAGAAGGACATCATCATTCGTGGTGGTTTCAATATAAGCGCCGCCGAGGTCGAGAACCTGGTACTCACCCACCCCGGTGTGCAAGAGGTAGCAGCGGTGGCGGTGCCCGACGAAATCATGGGCGAGAAGACCTGTATCTACGTCGTGCCCAAGGACAAGGCCCGGCTGCCGACGCTGGAAGATATCGTTGACCACTTGAAACAAATTGGCGTGGCGGTCTACAAGCTGCCCGAGCATATTGAGTACCTTGACATCATCCCGCGCAACCCGGTGGGGAAAATTTTGAAGGCGCAATTGCGACAACGCGTGCATGCTTCGGGGGCGTGACCTCCAACTCTGGACACTCAATCATGACCCCTCAAACGAACTCATCGCCGCGCAGTCTCCGCGGTGAAACCGCGATCATCGGCGCCGGCATTTCGGCCGTCGGCCGCGTGCCGGGCAAGAGCGCGCTCGCGCTGGCCGCCGACGCAGCAGGCAAGGCGCTTGCCGATGCCGGCATCGGCAAGCACGAGGTCGATGGCGTGCTTTCCAGCTCCGCCTTCGCCTCGCCGTTTCACCGATTCAGCGTAGCCTTCAGTGAGTACCTCGGCATCCAGCCGACGTTCTCCAACACGATGCAGGTCTCCGGCGCCACGGCGGCCACCCTGTTCAACATCGCCGCCGCCGCCATTGCTGGCGGCCTGGCCGAGACCGTTCTGGTGGTGGGCGGCGACAGCTTGCTGACTGGTCTGTCGCCCGACCTGGCCCTGCGCTCGATGACCGAAAGCCGGGACCAGCAATACGAAATGCCATTCGGCATTCCCGTGGCCAACACCTTCGCCATGACAGCGCATCGCCACATGAAGGAGTTCGGCACCACCTCCGAGCAATTTGCCAAGGTGGCGGTGATCCACCGCGAACACGCACGCCGCACGCCGGGGGCGCAGATGACCGATCCGCTGAGCGTCGATGACGTGCTGAATTCCGGCTGGGTGACAACGCCCTACCACAAGCTCGACTGCTCGCTCATCTCCGACGGCGCAGCAGCTTTCATCGTCACCTCGACCGAGCGCGCCAGGGCGCTGGGAATTGCCAAGCCCATCTACATCCTCGGCGGCGGCGAATGCTACACGCACGAGCACATCTTCTTGATGCCCTCGCTGACCACCACGGGCGCGGTGCAGTCGAGCGCCAAGGCCTACGCCATGGCCGGCTGCGGGCCCAAGGACATCGACGTGGCCGGGATCTATGACTGCTTCACCGGCACGGTGATCATGATGCTGGAGGACCTCGGCTTCTGCCCCAAGGGCGAAGGTGGGCGCTTCGTCGAAGACGGGCAGATCACCTACGGCGGCGCCATCCCCTGCAACACCCATGGAGGCCTGCTGTCGTTTGCGCACTCGGGCATGCCGGGTTCGCTGTTTCATTTCTACGAGGTCGTCAACCAGCTGCGCGGAAGCTGCGGTGAACGCCAGGTCGCGGGCGCTGAACTTGGCCTGGTGCACAGCCTGGGCGCCGGTTTTGCGACCAACGCCACCACCATCCTGGGAACGGAGGCCACGCTGTGATCAACCTCAAAGACGCCCACCTCAAGCCACAGCCGATGCCAGATGCAGATTCGGACATCTATTGGCGCGGCATTCAGGAGGGCAAGCTGCTGCTGCAGCACTGCCCAGCGTGCGGCCACGTGCAGCTCTACCAACAGGCGATCTGCCGTGAGTGCGGTAGCGAGCGCCTAGAGCACCGGGCCGCCAGCGGTCGCGCCAAGGTGCATTCGTTCAGCGTGGTTCACCGGGCGCCCGGCCCGGCTTTCAAACAGGACACGCCCTATGCGGTGCTGCTGGTCGAACTCGAAGAAGGTCCGCGGATGATCAGCTCCTTCATCGGCGCAGACCCTTCAGCAGTCACTTTCGACATGGCTGTCGAGTTGGTTTGCGAACCCGTCGGTGGTGGTGTGTCGCTGCCGCGATTCCGGGCGGCCGGACCTCCAGCGTGAGGCAGCGTCGTCGTGCGCCTTCTGAGTGTCTGAGGACATGACCCAACCCAACGCGGGATTTCGGTGGCCGCAGCTTGTTGCTGCGCCGTCCTCCCAGGCGGCAGTCGAGGGGGCTCCTCCTGACCTGACGACGGCCACAGTGGCGCGGCGGGCGATTGCGCCCTTGTCCATGCATGAACGGATCGTGGCCATCGTTGCGCCGGTCGGCTATGGCAAGACGACATTGATGGGCGGATGGTTTCGCGCTTGCAAAGACGCAGACCCCGTGTGGGTGGGACTCGATGCTTCCTGGCGCGACCAGGTGTTCTTTGTTCGCTCCTTGTTGAATGCGATCGGAGGCCCGTCGGAGCCGGTCGCGATGGGGGCCATTGACGCGGCGGCGGTGGTCGAGAGCGGCTTGCTGGCGTTGTTGCAGGCCCTTGGACAACGTCGTCGTCCCATGATGCTTTTTTGCGCCGCTATGCCAGGTCTTTGTGCGCCAGTGGCCGGCAGGACCACAAGATCAGGACCCATTCCACTATGGCGCCGCACAAACGGTTCTGGCCTATGCGCACAAATGCAATTGACGTTTCACCGTGGCCCCCCAGTCCTTGCGCGAGGTGCAAGTGAAGTTCGGGGAGGCTCCTTCGCCTTTCGGCCACATGTGGGTGCGGGTGATCTTTTCCGCCTTGCTGTTCAAGGCGGGGCGGCATCGTGAGGCCCTGGCAGACAGCACCTCGGCGCTGACCGAAGAGCTGGCTTTTGCTCCCGACGCCTCGTGCCTGGCGGTCAGGCTGCGCGCGATCCGCGCGTTGCTGCTGTACGAACGCAACCTGTGCATCGAGGCGATGGTGGATTTGGAGGTGGCGTGACCACTACTGTCGCACCAGGGCATCGTCGATAAGATGGCGTAGATCGTGTGGCCGATGGGGTGCAGCAGCAGCCCCTGCGCCAGCGCGCGGCAGGCATAGCGGCGGCCGAAGTCGGGCAGGCGTGCTGAGCACGTGCCACGCGAAGACCATGCCCTTGCGTCGATCGAAGCGCACACGCGGGTGCTTGGAGATCGGCGCGAACTGCGCGGCCAGCCGCTCGCTGGTGCCCAGGTTCTGGCGCAGCGCGTCGGTCTGCGCGAAGAGGTCCAGCGTGGCCAGCGCGGCGCGGCAGGCCAGCGGGTTGCAGGTGTAGCTGTGCGAATGCAGGAAGCCGCGCGCCACCTCGTCGTCGTAGAAGGCGGCATAGACCGCGTCGGTGGTGAGCACCACCGACAGTGGCAGCGTGCCGCCGGTCAGGCCCTTGGAGAGGCAGAGAAAGTCGGGGCGGATGCCCGCCTGCTCGTGCGCGAACAGTGTGCCGGTGCGGCCGAAGCCGACCGCGATTTCGTCGAGCACCAGGTGCACCTGGTGCCGGTCGCAAAGCTCACGCGCGCGTTTCACATTTCAGGTACAGCGGGTCGTGCATGGCCTTGCCGGCGGCGCACTGGATCAGCGGCTCGATGATCACCGCAGCGGTCTCGTGCGCGTGTTCGGCCAGCCAGTCGCCCAGTGAGGCGGCGGCCCCCTCGGCCACGTCGGCCGGGGTGTCGCCGGGCGCGGCCTGCCTGGCGTCGGGGCTGGGCACGGTGGCGGCCATGCGCACCAGCGGCGCGTAGGCTTCACGGAACAGCGCGATGTCGGTCACGGCCAGCGCGCCCACCGTCTCTCCGTGGTAGCCCCCGGCGACACTGACAAACCGGCACTTGCCTGCCCGGCCCGCATTGCGCCAGTGGTGGGCGCTCATCTTCAGCGCGAACTCCGTGGCACTAGCACCGTCGCTGCCGTAGAAGGCGTGGCCAAGGCCGGTGCGCGCGGCCAGGCGTTCGGAGAGTTCAACCACTTGCCCGTGGGTGAAGCCTGCAAGCATCACGTGGCCCAGTGTGTGCAGCTGGTCGATCAGCGCGGCGCGGATCGTGGGGTGGTTGTGGCCGAACAGGTTGACCCACCAGGGCTGCGCTGGCGCCACGGCGTTGGCCGACACGGGCTGCGTCAAAGCTCGGCGCCCAGGGGCAGGATGACCGGGTCGCCGGCCTGCGGACCTGCGGGCTCGCTGCGGATCTCGACGATGCGGTTGGCAGCGTCGGGGAACACCAGCTGGGGCACGGCCTCGTCGAGCTTGTCTTCGTGCACCATGCCGAAGGCCGCGATGATCACCAGGTCGCCCACGCTGGCGCGCCGGGCGGCCGAGCCGTTGAGCGAAATGATGCCGCTGCCGCGCGGCGACCTGATGGCGTAGGTGATGAACCGTTCGCCGTTGTTGACGTTCCAGATGTGAACCTGTTCGTTGGGGCGGATGTTGCTCGCCTCCAGCAGGTCTTCGTCGATGCCGCAAGAGCCTTCGTAGTGCAGCTCGCAGTGGGTGACGATGGCGCGGTGGATTTTGGATTTCAGCAGGGTGCGGAACATAGGGGATTTGCTTGAACGGAGGGAGCCTCGGCCATCGACAGGGCCAAGGTCAGGCGTGCGCCCGCGTGGTGTGCATGCCCGTGCGGGCCAGCAGGTCCTGGTCGGCTTCCACGTCGGGATTGCCGGTCACCAGCAGCTTGTCACCGTAGAAGATGGAGTTGGCGCCGGCCAGGAAGCACAGCACCTGGGTCGATTCGTCCATCTGCCGGCGCCCGGCCGACAGGCGCACCTTGGCCCTGGGCATGGTGATGCGGGCCACCGCCACGGTGCGCACGAACTCCAGCGGGTCGAGGTCGGGCTCGTCGGCCAGCGGCGTGCCGGGCACCTTGACCAGGTGGTTGATCGGCACCGACTCGGGGTACGGTGCCAGGTTGGCCAGTTGCGCGATCAGGCCGGCGCGCCCGGCGCGGGACTCGCCCATGCCCACGATGCCGCCGCTGCAGACGTGGATGCCGGCCCCGCGCACGTGGCCCAGCGTGTCCAGCCGGTCCTGGTAGTCGCGGGTGGTGATGATGTCGCCGTACAGCTCGGGCGCGGTGTCCAGGTTGTGGTTGTAGTAGTCCAGACCAGCACCCTTGAGGCGTTGCGCCTGGTCGCCCGTGAGCATGCCCAGGGTGCAGCAGGCCTCCAGGCCCTCGTCCTTGATCACGCGCACCAACTCCTCGACCTTTTCCAGGTCGCGGTCGTTGGGCGCTCGCCAGGCGGCACCCATGCAGAAGCGCGAGGCGCCGGCCGCCTTGGCGCCGAGCACGGCCTCGCGCACTTCCTCGGACGTCATCATCTTGGTGGCGGGCACGCCGGTCTCGTAGTGCACCGACTGCGGGCAGTAGCCGCAGTCCTCCGGGCAGCCGCCGGTCTTGATGGACAGCAGCGTGGCCAGCTCCATCTCGGTGGGGTCGTGGTGCTCGCGGTGCACGGTCTGCGCGCGGTGCATCAGCTCAGGGAATGACAGGTCCAGCAGGGCCTGCACCTCGGCCACCGGCCAGGCCTGCTGGCGGGCCTCGACCGACAAGGTTCCCACGCTCGATGCCTCGGCAGGCTGCGGGGGTGATTGCACCCAGTGGATGGGTTCTTCTCTCAGGATCGTGTCATTCATTGCGCAATACTCCAGTGGTGTCCAGCAAAATTCAATCGATAGGTCGACGCGGGCGCATCGTGCCTGCAAGGCCAGCCACAGCGCTTCAGGCGCCTTGTGGTCTGATGTGCTGGGTGGCCTCGTCTTCGACCCGCTGCCAGATCTCGACCGCCATCGGGTTCTTGCTCTCTTCCAGGATGTGTCCCACCAGCCCTATGGCACGCGCCAGGACGCCGATGCCGCGCACAATTTTCCATGGTAGCCCGAGCTCGCAGCTGATGGCGCCGATGGCGCCGGTCGCGTTGACGGGAAGCGACTTGCCAGCGACGCGCTCGGCCTCGGCGCAGATCAGTTGTTCGAGCCGGATGTAGTCGCCGGAAAAGCCATTGTCCTTGGCGATCTGGAACAGGCGCGGGGCGCGCGGATCGACCGGCTTGTGCAGCGGATGTCCCAGGCCGGGGATGATCTGGCCGCGGGCACGAAAGGCTGCCACGGTGTCGATGGCGATGCGCTCCAGGTCAGCCCCTTTCGTTCCGGGTGGCAGGGCCTCGTAGAGCATTTTGGCGGTGCCTTCGGTGCTGCCGACGAACACGCTGCCCAGGCCGCACAATCCGGCCGCCACTGCGGCCTGCAACGACTCGGGCGCACCGGCGTAGGTCAGTCGCGCGACCAGCGCACTGGGCGTGATGCCGTGCTCGACCAGCGTCACCGCGATGGCGTTGAAGACGTTGGACTCCTGCTGCGTTGGCATGCGCCCGACGATCTGCAAGAAGGCCATATCACCCAGGTTGAGATGGCCGAGGATTTCGTCAGGCAGACTCTTGCCGTGCACCTCGATGCGGTCGGGGGTACTCCAGGCAATGTCGGAGCGGATGGGTTTGGCTTTGCGAGTCATAAGGAATTCCAGTCGATTGGAGTGGGTTAAAAAATCAGGCGCTCAGACCCGCGTCGCGCAGCACGGCGCGCGCGCGCTGCACCACCGGCAGGTCGACCATCTGGCCGTCCACGGCCACGGCGGAACCACCCGCCGTTTCAAATGCTTTGCAGACGCGGCGCGCCCAGTCAAGCCGTTCAGGGCTCGGCGTGAACACCGCCTGGACGGTGGCCAGCTGCTTCGGGTGGATGCACAGCTTGGCACCAAAGCCGAGTCGACGTGAGCGTTCGGTGTCGGCCTGCAAGCGTTGCAGGTCGTCGATGGCGGTGCTGACACCATCCACCGGCGCCGCCAGCCCGGCCAGCCGCGAAGCCAGCACCAGTTGGGAGCGGAAGGCCAGCAGCTCGATTTCCGTGCCATCGGGCGCACACTCAATGCCCAGATCCAGCGCCAGATCGACGCTGCCAAAGGCCAGCCGGATCACGCCCGGCACGCGTGCGATGCAGTCCATCTCATGCAGGCCGCGCGCCGACTCGATGATGGGCAGCACGTCCTGGTAGGTGGTCTCGACCACGGTGCAAACGGCGTCGATGCCTTCGGCCTTGGGCAGCATGATGGCGGCCACGCCGGGGTGGCGGCACAGTTCCAGGTCATCGTCAAACCAGGGCGTGCCGGCGGCGTTGATGCGCACCACCAGCGGCGCGGCCTCGTCCAGCAGCGCCGCCAGCGCCTCGCGCGTGCGCACTTTGGCCTCGGGGGCCACTGCGTCTTCCAGGTCAACAATCACCGCGTCGGCACCGCTGGCGCGCGCCTTGGCAATGCGCTCGGGCCGGTCGGCGGGCACAAAAAGATAGGCATGCAGCAAAGCCTTTGGGCCAGAGGTATGGGCTGTCATGCGCGTGCCTCCAACCAGCGGTCCATGCGCGGCGCCTCGGCCACCGCCCAGACGCGCGCGATCAGCGCCTGAACCTCGGCAGGCGTAGCCCCCTTGCCGTAGGCTGCCAGGCGCTGCGCCTTGTCTTCGATCTCGGCGCGCGTCAGTGTGTTGCCGGGGTCGCCTTTGGGCTCATCGACCCGCGCGCTCAAGCTGCGGCCATCGCGCGTCGTCACCGTCACCTTGCCGATCCAGCGCTGCGGGTAGGCCTGATCGACCTCGGCGTCGAGCTGCATGGTCACGCGGTCGCGCAAGGCGGCCACGCGCGGCGCGAGGTAATGCGCTTCAAATTCATTCAGCCCGGCAAAGCCGTATTCGGCCGCCAGCGCCAGCACCGTGCCCATCGAGAACTTGGCCTGGTGCACGGTGGCCGGCACGGTGACGCGGCCCAGCACGTCGATGGCGCCCTGGTGCACCTGGGTGGTGACGCTTTCGATGTCGTCGGCTTTCACGCCGTGCGTCTGCATCAGCGTCAGCAGCGCATCGGCGCTGGGGTGGGTGTGGCGGCACGAGGCGTGGTATTTGAACGAGGTTTCCGCCGTGGCCCAGCGCTGGCCCAGGCGGTCGGTCAGGCGCGCCGGATCGGCGTCGCTCGACATGCCCGCGGCCATGCCCTGCGCGCCTTCCAGAATCTGGCGCGCGCCGGTAAAACCGCTTCGCGCCAGGTAGGCCGAGGTCAGACCGCAGGATGCCGCGTGCGCGGTGTGCAGCTGCTTGGAGTCGGCGGCGTCGCGCAAAAACTCCCACAGTCCGGCGGCTTGTGTGCCGGCGCTGCCGAAGGCATGCAGCATGGTGGCGGCATCGAGCTTGAGCAGCCGTCCGGCCGCTGCGGCGGCGGCCAGCGTGCCGGCGGTGGCCGTGGTGTGAAAGATGCGGTAGTGCGAGCGGCCCAGGAACTCGCCCACACGAATGCCGACTTCATAGCCCGCCACCACGGCGGCCAGGAACTCGCGGCCGCTGGCACCGATGTCCTGCGCGATGGCCAGCGCCACCGGGAACACGACGGCCGCGGGATGAAACACCGAGCCGTTGTGGACGTCATCCTGCTCGGCGAAGTGCGAGGCGGCCGCGTTGACCATCGCGGCGAAATGGGGCGAGGTGGTGCGGCGCGAGATCAGCACCTCGGCGCGGCCCGAGTCCGGCCCCATGGTGCGGGCATAGGCTTCGATGGCCTCGACCGGCCGGGCGCCCTTGCCCGCCAGCGCGGAGGCGTACCAGTCGAGGAACAGGTCTTCGGTGCGGCGCAGCACCGGCGCCGGAATGGTGTCGAATGACAGATCGGCGGCAAAGGCAGCCAGCGTCGCGCTCGGGTTTGTATCCAGGGTCATGGCATCGATCTCGCAGTCAGATGGCTTTGTCCGCACGCAGCCGGGCAATGTCAGTCTCGCCGTAGCCGAGCTCGGTCAGGATGGCTTCGGTGTGCTGGCCCAGCGCAGGCACCGGCCCCATGGGCGGCGGCGGCTCGCTGCCATTGACGTGGTGCGGCGGGTACAGCGCCGGCAACGTGCCGCCGGGCGAGCCGATCTCGGTCCAGCGCCCGCGCGCCGCGAGTTGCGGGTGCTTCCACAGGTCGGCCATCTCGTTGAGCTGGCCATTGGCGATTTGCGCCGCATCCAGCCGCGCCACCAGTTGCGCCGCGGTCAGGGTGGCGCAGACGCCTTCGATGATGCCGCGCAGTTTCTCGCGCTGGGCCAGCCGGTTGGCGTTGCCCAGGTACTGTGCGGTCAGCTCGGGCAATTGCAACACCTGGTTGCAGAAGGTGGCCCATTCGCGGTCGTGCTGCACCGCCAGCACCACTTGCTTGCCGTCGCCGCAGGCAAAGGGGCCGTAGGGGTAAATGGCGGCGTGCGAGGCGCCGGCACGCGGCGGCGGCGGCTGGCCGTCCAGCGTGTAATAGAGCGGGAAGCCCATCCATTCGGACATGGCTTCGAGCATCGAGATTTCGAGCCGCTGGCCGCGCCCGGTGCGCCCACGCTCCAGCAAGGCGGCCAGCACGCTGCTGTAAGCGTACATGCCGGCGGCGATGTCGGCAATCGACAGGCCGGCCTTGGAGGGCTGTTCGGGCGTGCCCGTGACGGAGACAAAACCGGCCTCGCTCTGGATCAGCAGGTCATAGGCTTTTTTCTCGGTGTAGGGGCCGCCGTCGCCGTAGCCCGAGATGTCGCACACCACGATGCGCGGATTGACCGGCGCCAGGCTGGCGTGGTCCAGTCCCATGCGCGCGGCAGCACCGGGCGCCAGATTCTGCACCAGCACGTCGGCGCGCTCCACCAGCTTTTGCAGCACGGCGCGGGCATCTGGGTGCTTGAGGTCGAGCGTCAGGCTTTCCTTGGAGCGGTTGCACCAGACGAAGTGGGAAGCCGAGCCGTGGGCCCGGCTGTCGTAGGCGCGGGCGAAGTCGCCCTCACCCGGGCGCTCGACCTTGATGACGCGCGCGCCGAGGTCGGCCAGTTGGCGGGTGCAGAACGGCGCGGCAATCGCGTGCTCCAGCGTAACGATCAGCATTCCTTCCAATGGACGCATGGCAATTTCTTTCAGAATGAACGGGGCAGATCCAGCACGTGTTCGGCCACGTAGCTCAGGATCAGGTTGGTGGAGATCGGCGCCACCTGGTACAGCCGGGTTTCGCGGAACTTGCGCTCGATGTCGTATTCGCAGGCGAAACCAAAGCCGCCATGGGTCTGAATGGCGGTGTTGGCCGCCTCCCAGGAGGCTTTGGCGGCCAGGTACTTGGCCATATTGGCCTCTGCGCCACACGGTTGGTGGGCGTCAAACAGCTCGCAGGCACGCCAGCGCATCAGGTCAGCGGCCTCGGTCTCGATGTGTGCCTCGGCCAGGGGAAATTGCACGCCCTGGTTCTGCCCGATCGGGCGGTCAAACACGCGGCGCTCACTGGCATAGCGGGCGCTGCGCTCGACGAACCAGCGGGCGTCGCCAATGCACTCGGCGGCAATCAGCGTGCGCTCAGCGTTCAGTCCGTCCAGGATGTACTTGAAACCTTTGCCCTCCTCGCCGATCAGGTTCTCGGCCGGGATTTCGAGGTTGTCAAAAAACAGCTCATTGGTCTCGTGGTTAACCATGTTGCGGATCGGGTTCACCGTCATGCCCTGGCCAATGGCCTGGTGCAGGTCAACGATGAAGATCGACATGCCCTCTGACTTGCGCTTCACATCTTTGAGCGGGGTGGTGCGTGCCAGCAAAATCATGAGGTCGGAGTGCTGAATCCGCGAGATCCAGACCTTCTGGCCATTGACCACATAGCGGTCGCCCTGCTTGACCGCGGTGGTCTTGATTTTGGTGGTGTCGGTGCCTGTGGTTGGCTCGGTCACGCCCATGGACTGCAGGCGCAGATCGCCGCTGGCAATTTTGGGCAGGTAGAGGCGCTTCTGCTCATCCGAGCCATGGCGCAGCAAGGTGCCCATGTTGTACATCTGGCCGTGACAGGCGCCGGCATTGCCGCCGCAGCGGTTGACCTCTTCCATCACCACCGAGGCTTCGGCCAGACCCAAGCCAGCTCCGCCGTACTCCTGCGGAATCATCACCGCCAGCCAGCCGGCCCTGGTCAGCGCGTCCACACACGCCTCGGGGTAAGCACGGGCATCGTCAATCTTGCGAAAGTACTCGTCGGGGAAGCGTTTGAAAAGATCGCGCAGGGCGGCGCGCAACTCGGGGTAACGTTCTTGGTTCATCATTTTTCAGTCTCTAAAAGTTCCCCGCTGAGCCGCGCAGGACAAAGATTACCGGTTAGCGGAATTTGCTGAAGTCGGGCTTGCGTTTTTCAAGAAAGGCGCTGGCCCCTTCCTGCTGCTCGCCGGTACTGAAATAGTTGGGTGCCACTTCCTGGATCAGGTCGTTCATGTCCTTGCCCATGATCGGGGCCATGTGGTGGTAGAACGAACACTTGACGATCTTCAGGCAGGTCGGCGACAGCGACAGCAATTCGTCGCAGTACTTCTGCACTTCTTCGTCGAGCTGGGCCATGGGCACCACCGAATTGGCCAGACCCCAGTCGAACGCCTGCTTCGCGCTGTAGCGGCGGCACAGCATCCACAGCTCGCGCGCACGCTTGTGGCCAAGCACATTGGCCGAATGCGAGACGATGTAACCACCCGCCGGTGAACCGACGCGCGGGCCGTTCTGGCCAAAGATCGCGTGCTCGGCGGCAATCGTGAAGTCACAGAAATAGGCAATGTGGTGACCGGCGCCAATCGCGTAGCCGTTGACGCGCGCGATCACGGGCTTTGGGCATTCGGCGATCTGGCGGTTGAAGTTGAATTCCAGGTCCTGCAGGCCGCTCTTGCCGCTGCTGTCGCCCTTTTCCCAGTTGACATCACCGCCGACGCAAAAGGCGCGCTCGCCCGTACCGGTCAGCACGATCACGCCGACCTTCGGATCATTGCCGGCCTGGGCCAGCAGCCGCTCCATCTCTTTGATCGTATCGCCGGTGAACGCGTTGAGCGTCTTGGGTCGGTTGATGGTGATGGTGGCGACAAAGTTCTTGACTTCGTAAATGACTTCCTGATCGCTCATGGTGTTTCCTCGTGAAAAAAAGTTGGGGAAAATCAGCGGCTCTGCGTGGCATGCCCGCGTGCAAATTCAAGAAACCAGTCCAGGCTGGCGGGGTTGGTCAGTGCATCGCGGTTGACCACTTTGTCGATGGGCTGGCCGAGCAGCAGCTTCTTGATCGGCAGTTCGAGCTTCTTGCCGGTGAGCGTGCGCGGCACCTCGGCCACGGCAAACACCGCGTCCGGCACATGGCGCGGCGACGCGGCCGCGCGGATGGCGCTCTGGATGCGCCCGATCAGCGGCGCGTCCAGCACCACGCCCGGACGCAGCACGACGAACATCGGCATGTAGCTTTCGCGCCCCAGATATTCAAGGTCGACCACCAGGCTGTCGAGCACTTCGGGCAGCGCCTCGACCACGCTGTAGATGTCGCTCGTGCCCATGCGCACGCCGTGGCGGTTGATGGTGGTGTCGCTGCGACCGTAGATGATTGCGCCGCCGCGCGGTGTGATGCGAAGCCAGTCGCCATGCCGCCAGACGCCGGGGTACATGTCGAAATAACTGTCCAGATAGCGCCGGTTGCCGGGGTCGTTCCAGAAGTAGAGGGGCATGGACGGCATGGGCGCGGTGCAGACCAACTCACCCACCTCGTCCACGACCAGCTGGCCCTGCTCGCTGAAGGCCTCGACGCGCGCCCCAAGGCAGCGCCCCTGCATTTCTCCCACGACAACGGGCAGGGTCGGCACGCCGCCGACGAAGGCCCCGGCGAAGTCGGTGCCGCCGGAGATCGGGTTGATCCAGACATCGCGCCCGACATGCTTGGCAATCCACTGGTAGCTTTCCGGGGACAGTGGCGAGCCGGTCGAACCCACGGTGCGCAGCGGCCCCAGCGCGCCCACCTCGCGCGGCTCGACACCGGCTTTCTGGCAGGCCGCATAAAACGCCGCACCGGCACCCAGAAACGTCACGCCGACTTCCCCAGCGAAACGCCACAGCGTGGTGTAGTCGGGCCAGGCCGGGTTGCCGTCGTACAGGCAGGCCGTCGCCCCCACCAGCAAACCGCCCACCTGGCAGTTCCACATGATCCAGCCGGTGGTGGAAAACCAGTGGAAGCGGTCTTCGGGACCGAGGTCGTTGTGCAGGCGCATCAGCTTGACCTGCTCCAGCACAATGCCGCCATGGCCGTGCACGATGGGTTTGGGCAAGCCGGTGGTGCCCGACGAATACACCACCCACAGCGGGTGGTCGAAAGGCAGTGACTCGATGCGCAGTTCAGCCGGGGCGCTGACCACCTCGCTCCAGAGCACGCCACCGCGCAGCGCGTCCGCGCTGGCGCTGCGCTCCAGGCAGGGCAAGAGCACGCAGCGCTCGACGCTGGGCAGCCCGTCGAGCAGCGTGGCCACGGCTTCGCGCCGGTCGAAGCGCTTGCCACCCCAGTGGTAGCCATCGACCGCGATCAACACCTTCGGATCGATCTGCCGGAAACGGTCCAGCACCGTGGGCGCCCCCATGTCGGGCGAGCACACCGACCAGACCGCCCCCACCGAAACCGTGGCCAGAAAAGCCACGATGGTCTGCGGAATATTGGGCAGGTAGGCCACCACGCGGTCGCCCGGCCCCACGCCCGCCGCGCGCAGCCACTGGGCCAGCGCCGCCACCTGGTCTTGCAGCGTGCGCCAGGACATGTCCGCCCGCTCGCCCGCTTCATTGCGGAAGACGATGGCCGGTCTGGCGTCCGTGGCGTGCCGGAACACCTGCCGCGCATAGTTGGTGCGCGCGCCCACAAACCATTGCGCGCCTGGCATCCGGCGATCGCTCAGAACCGGGCCATTCCAGTCGTCGAGCGGCAACTCGAAATACTCGACGATGGCGCGCCAGAAGCCCTCCAGGTCATCCACGGACCATTGCCACAAGGCCTCGTAGTCGGCAAAGCGCAGGCCTTTTTCGCGTTCCAGCCATTGTTGGAAACGGGTCACCTCGGCACCCGCGATGCGATCCGCGCGGGGGGTCCACAAGATGTCGGTGGAAGACGGGCTCATGGCTTCCCTCCTGCTGTGCTTGCCATGGCGGTTTCTTGCAGGCGCACGACCCCGTCGCGCACCAGTTGGGCAATCTCCGGCGCACCGTAGCCCAATTCGCCCAGCACCTGCCCGGTATGCTGCCCCAGCGCAGGAGGCGCCGGCATCTCACCGATCTTGCGCATGCCTGCAGCCAGCTGCGCCGGAAAAGGGATCAGCGGCAGCCCCGGCATCTCGGGGTGCTCCACGAAACGGGCGGCCAGCACCGGGTCGGCCATGGCCTCGGACACCGTGTTCACCGGACCACAGGGAATATCGGCGGCCTCGAAGGCTGCCACCCAGGTAGCCGCCGAACGGGTGATGAAAATCGCCTCCAGTTCAGCCAGCAGCGCCGGCCGGTTGGCAATGCGCACCGCATTGCGCTGGTAACGCGGATCGGTGAGCCACTCCAGCCGCTCGATGACGGCGCAAAACCGCTTGAACGCACCTTCATTCACCACCGACACGCTGAACCAGGCACCGTCGGAGCCTCGAAAGTGACGGCTCGGCACAGCAATCGGCAGGTTCACCGCACGAACCGGCTCGCGCTGCTCAACCGCATATTCACCCACCTTGCTGGCAAGAAAATTGAACATGGTGTCCACCAGGGACAACTCCACGCGCTGCCCCTGGCCGGTCTGCTGCCAATGCATCACCGCGGCCAGCACGCCCAACGCGCCGCACATGCCGGACGCCACATCGATGATCGGCAAGCCGATACGAACCGGTGGATTGCCCTCTTCCCCGCTGGCGTAGAAGGCCCCCGTCATGCCCTGCACCACGCTGTCGACCGAGGGCCTGAGCCGGTAATCGCCCTGCTCACCGAAGGCGCTGACCATGTAGTACACCAGCGTCGGGTTGATGCGCCGCACCGCGTCGTAGGTCAGCGCATGTGTCTCGGCAAAGTCGGGGCGAAAGTTGTGCACCAGAACCTGGGCTTTTGAAATCAGCCGCTCCAGCACCGAGCGCCCGGCAGGGGTGCGTATGTCCAGCGCGATCGACTCTTTGCCCCGGTTGCAGGTCATGAAAGCGACGCTGGAGTCGCCATAAAACGGCGGGCCGAAATGCCGCCCCTCCTCGCCTGTCATGGCTTCGACCTTGATGACGCGGGCGCCCAGGTCGGCCAGCACCATGGCCGCGTAAGGCCCGGCTATCAAGCGAGACAGATCGACGACGGTGATGCCACTCAGAATACCTTGCACGGCAACGCCCTTTTCTACTTGCTGGCGCGTGAGCGGGTGCGGAAGGCCGCAATGCCGGCGCGATGCTCGGGCGTGTCTTCGAGCACCGCCATGTGCGAGGACACCATGTCCAGGTGTGTGGCGAGCGCCATGGTCTGGCTTTGGTAGACGGCGCGGCGAAAGAAGCGCACCGCCTGCTGCGGCTTGGCGGCAATGGTGCGCGCCATATCGTAGGTGGCGGTCATCAGTTCGGCATCGGGCACCACGCGATTGACCATGCCAATGCGGTCGGCCTCTTCCGCCCCCACCACGCGACCGGTCCAGAACAACTCGAGCGCGCGCGCCGTGCCTATCAGGCGCGGCAAGTACCAGGCACCGGCATCACCGGCCATCAGTCCGATGTTGATATAACTCTCGGCCAGCGTGGCCGAGCTGGCCATCAAGCGGATATCGCACATCAAGGCCATGTCGCAGCCAGCGCCTCGCGCAGCGCCGTTGACAGCGGCAATGACCGGTTTTTCCATCCGCTCCAGCGTGAGCGCAATGCGATGCACGTGGCGGTACAGAAAATCCTTGCGTCCCATGCTGTCCATTTCACTGAACTTAGCCATTTCCTCGAAGTCGCCACCCGCACAGAAGGCGCGTCCGGCACCGGTGACCACGATCACCTTGACTCGCTCATCAGCTTCGGCCTGCTCAAGTGCTGCGCGCCAAGCATCCACCATCTCAAGATCGAAGGCATTGAGCTGATCGGGCCGGTTGAGGGTCAGGGTCGCAATGCCGTCGGCATCAACCGCAAGCAAGATGGCAGGAACGACGGACATGGAAAACCTTTCTGACGGTGGGATGAACAAGGATCAAGGATCAAGGATCAAGGATCAAGGATCAAGGGCGACTGTCCGCGCCTGCCGGAAACCGGCTGGTTTCGATAAACGTCATGCGAACATATTGATAGAACGGTGGTTAGTTAGGACCGCAAGCCGAAGCACGCCTTGCAAGCAGCCTGGTCACAGGCGCGGGCGTGTGTTGCACACCCCATGACCTTCCCGACACCTATCGTTCAATGTCCTCGTACAGGGCGCGATAGCTGTCACGCAGCGGATGCTTTTGAATCTTGCCGGTGGAGGTCATCGGCAAGGCATCGACGATGCGGATCGCCTTGGGCACCTCAAAGCCACCGAGATGCTCCTTGCAGTGGTTGATCAACTCGGCCTCGTCGGCCTGCGCCCCTGGCTTGAGCACCACGAAGGCGGTGACCGCCTCGATCCAGCGCGGGTGCGGCAAACCAACCGCCGCCACATTGGCCACCGCCGGGTGGCGCAGCAACGTGGCCTCGACCTTGATGGACGGCACGTTTTCGCCGCCGGTCTTGATCATGTCCTTCTTGCGGTCCCTGAACATCATCTGGCCATCGACCCACATGCCTAGGTCACCGGTGTGGTGCCAGCCGAAAGCGCGTGCCTCAGCGGTGGCTTCGGGATTTTTGTAGTAGCCCTCCATCACGTTCGGACCGCGGTGCACGATCTCGCCGACCTCGCCGGGGCCGAGCAGCTGGCCCGCGTCGTCCATCACCGCCGTGTCGTTGATCAATGCACTGACGCCCCAGTAGGAACCAAAGCGTTTAAGCTGCTCTTCCGGCCGGAAGGCCATGGTGAGCGGGTACATCTCGGTCTGACCGGTGGCCAATGAGTAATTCGGGCAGAACTCGGCGATCAGGCGGCGCAGCAGGGTCTCGGCCATGGGCGCCATGGCGTACACGCACATGCGCAGGCTCGACAGGTCTCGCCCCGGGCGCGAGGGATGATCGAGCATGGCCTGGTGCATCAGCGGCAAGCCCACCAGCAAGGTCACCCGTTCACGCTCGATGGCGTCGAGCATGGCGGCGGGTTCGAAAGCGCGCATCACAATCACCGTGCCGCCGCCCGCCAGCACACCGCACATCAGCGTGTGCTGGGCGCAATGAAAGAGGGGCAGCACGGCAATGTTCACGGCATCGCGCCACACCCCCAACTCAAGCGCGTTGTTCATCGCTGCCATCACCACCGACAAATGGCTTTGCATCACCCCCTTAGGGCGGCCGGTGGTTCCGCTGGTGTACATGATCTGGGCTACGTCGCGGTCATGAATTTCAACCTCGGACTCAGTGGCAGACTGCGCAGCAATCGCTGCAGCGAAGCTGCTGAAAGCCCCAGCCCCCTCGCCTTCCAGCACCCATCCGCGACCGGGCTGCGCCTCGATGGCTGCACGCAACTCCGGGCGCACCAGCAGAGCGGCATCCACAAGCAGGAAGCGCGCCTCAGAGTGGTCGATGATGTAGCGAACGTCATCCAGCCCCAGGCCGGTGTTGATCGGCACCCAGATCAGGCCGGCGCGATGGATGCCGAACATGGCCACCAGGAACTCAAGCGAGTTATTGCATAGCGTGGTCACGCGGTCACCTCGCACCAAGCCAGCGGCCAGCAAGGCATTGGCGCAGCGGGTCACGCGCTCATCGAGCTCACCGTAGCTCATGCGCTGATCGCCGAGCACGAACGCCGTCTTGGCGCGGTCTCGAGCTGCCGAGCGGCGCAGGAAGTCGCCGATGGCCACGCGGGCAATTGCGCCAGGGGATGGCACACCAGCGATGACGGAGGTTGATGGGTTCATGATCGATGTCTCCTGCATTTTGAATTGTTTGACCGGTGCCGCCGACCATCCTGCCAGGAACAAGCCTGGCCTCTGCTTTACCTCGGCATCCGCTGCGACCTATAACGCAGTCACCAATTCGGGCACCGCTGTGAACAGATCCGCCACCAGCCCATAGTCGGCCACCTGGAAGATCGGCGCTTCGGCGTCCTTGTTGATCGCAACGATCACCTTGCTGTCCTTCATGCCGGCCAGGTGCTGGATGGCGCCCGAGATGCCGACCGCCACGTACAACTGGGGTGCCACGATCTTGCCGGTCTGGCCGACCTGGTAGTCGTTGGGCGCGTAGCCGGCGTCGACGGCGGCGCGCGAGGCGCCGATCGCCGCGCCAAGCTTGTCGGCCAGCGGCTCCAGCACGGCGTGAAACTTGTCGGCCGCGCCCAGTCCGCGTCCGCCCGATACGATGACCGTTGCAGCGGCGAGTTCCGGGCGCTCCAGCTTCACCACCTCACGCCCGACCAGGGTGGTCAAGCCGAGATCGCCAGCCGCGTCCAGCGTCTCGACCGCTGCCGTGCCGCCCGAACCGACCGGGTCGAAGGCGGTGGTGCGAATGCTCAGCACCTTGATGGCATCCTTTGATTGCACGCGGGCCAGCGCGTTGCCGGCATAGAACGGGCGCAGGAAGGTGTCGGGCGACTCGATCGCGATCACGTCCGACACCTGGGAGGCGTCCAGCAAGGCCGCCACGCGCGGCAGCACGTTCTTGCCAAAGGCCGTCGCCGGTGCCAGCACATGGGTGTAGCCCGCATCGGCGCGCACGCGTGAGCGCACCAGCTCGGCCAGGCTCTCGGCCATATGGGCCTCGTAGTGCGCCGCGTCGGCGTGCAGCACCTTGCTCACGCCCGCAACCGCCGCCGCAGTCTGGGCCACGGCAGCGCAGTTGCGGCCCGCCACCAGCACATGGATGTCGCCGCCGATGCGCGTGGCCGCGGCAATCGTGTTCAGCGTGGCCGCTTTGAGTACGGCGTTGTCGTGTTCCGCAATGATCAGGGTTGTCATCAGATCACCTTCGCTTCTTCTTTGAGTCGTTTGACGAGTTCGGCCGTGTCGGCCACCTTGATGCCGGCCTTGCGGGTCGGCGGCTCGCTGACGTGCAGGGTCACGGTGCGCGGCGCGATGTCGATGCCGAGCTCGGCCGCCTTGATCACCTCCATCGGCTTTTTCTTGGCCTTCATGATGTTGGGCAGCGTGATGAAGCGCGGCTCGTTCAGGCGCAGGTCGGTCGTGATCACGGCCGGCAGCTTCATGGCCAGGGTTTCCAGGCCGCCGTCGATCTCGCGCGTGATGGTGGCGGTGTCGCCGCCGATCTGCACCTTGGAGGCGAAGCTGGCTTGGGCCCAGCCCATCAGCGCGCCAAACATTTGGCCAGTCTGGCCAGCGTCGTCATCAATCGCCTGCTTGCCGAAGATGGCGAACTGAACGCCCTCTTTTTGGGCCACATGCTGCATCAGCTTGGCCACCGCGAGCGGTTCGAGCGCGGCGTCGGTTTCAACCAGCACGGCGCGATCGGCGCCGATGGCCATCGCGCTGCGCAGCGTCTCCTGGCAAGCGGTCGGGCCACAGGACACGACGATCACTTCAGAAGCGACACCGGCCTCCCTGAGGCGCACCGCCTCTTCGCAGGCGATCTCGTCGAACGGGTTCATGGACAATTTCTGGTTCGCGAGATCGACTCCCGAACCGTCGGACTTGACGCGGGCCTTGACGTTGTAGTCCAGCACCCGCTTGACAGCGACCAATATCTTCACTTTATCTCCATGTGACTAATATAAACAATTGAAAACGGTAAGATGGAAGCCGAATCCGGCCCGTTCAATCACTGCTCACTCCCGATGCGGCCACACGAGGAAACAGCATCGCGTACATGCGCTGCGCCAACGCATCGATGTCCAGACGCCCGCCAGGCTGGTACCACTGCGCCGTCCAGTTGAGGGCACCGAGAACTGTCTGGCGCACCAACACGACATCTGTATCGACCAGGCCCAGCGCCGCAGCCTCGCTGATCGGCGTCATCCACAAGGTCTCGTAGGCGTCGCGCGATGCCATCACCCGGGTCTGGGCGGCCGGCGAAAGGCTGCGCCACTCATAGAGCAGCACGGTCATGGCGTCGAGCCTCGTACCCAGCAAAGCCTTCAGGTGGCTGCGCACCATCGACAGCAGCCGCTCGGGCAAGCGAACTTCGCCAGCCAGCCCGTCGCGCACCGACCGCATGATGTCGCGAACACCCTCCTCCATGATCGCCACCAGCAGATCCTCCTTGGTCGCGAAATGGTAGAAGAGCGAGCCTGAAGTCATGCCCATGGCCTGGGCAATCTCGCGCACCGAGGTGCGCTCGAAACCCTGGCGCCGGAACCGACTCGCCGCAGCCGCCAGGATCGCATCTCTGCGCGGGAGTGGGTTGTCTTGCTCCTTTGTCATGCCATATACTATATCATCTAACAAGCGTTTGGTCGATAGCCTTGTGCATCGCGCATTGGGCGCTTCCGGCGCCTTCCCGTGTGGACGAGCAACTCTTCGCGACCGTCGGCCACGCCAGCGTCAATCAGATTTCAAGGACAGACCCATGCTCAACCGCACCCTCTTCGGTGAAGAACACGAACTCTTCCGGGACCAGGCCCGCCGCTTTCTGGAAGAAGAGGTCATCCCCCATCACGCTGGCTGGGAAACCTATGGCATCGTGCCGCGCGCCGTCTGGCGCAAGGCCGGCGCCGCAGGCCTGCTGTGTCCGGCCATTCCCGAAGCCTACGGCGGCGGCGGCGGTACGCGCCTGCACAGTGCCGTGCTGATTGAAGAAGTCGCGCGCGCCGGCACCACCGGCATCGGCTTCGGACTGCATTCCGACATCGTGGCACCTTACATCCTGGCCTACGGCACCGAGGAGCAAAAGCACAGCTGGCTGCCAAAGATGGCCACCGGCGAGGTGATTGGCGCCATCGCCATGACCGAGCCGGGCGCGGGCAGCGACCTGCAAAACGTGCGCACCAGCGCCGTGCGCGACGGCGACGAACTGGTGATCAATGGTCAAAAGACCTTCATCACCAACGGCCAGAACGCCGACCTGGTGATCGTTGTCGTCAAGACCGACCCGAAGCAAGGCGCCAAAGGAACCTCACTGGTGCTGGTCGAGACCAATCGCCCCGGATTCAAGCGCGGACGCAACCTCGAAAAGATAGGCATGAAGGCGCAGGACACCTCGGAACTCTTCTTTGAAGACGTGCGCGTGCCGGTCAGCAACATTCTCGGCGGCGAGGGCAAGGGCTTTTTCTTGCTGATGCAGGAACTAGCCTGGGAACGCATGCAGATCGCCGTCGGCGCGGTCGCAGGTGCCGAGGCCGCGCTCGAATGGACGCTAGCCTACACCAAGGATCGCAAGGCCTTCGGCCAGCGCGTGATCGATTTCCAGCACAACCGCTTCAAGCTCGCCGAAATGAAAACCGAGGTGCAGATCGCACAGGTCTTTGTCGACCGCCTGCTCGGCCTGCTGATGGATGGTCAGCTTGATGCCGCCACCGCCGCGATGGCCAAGTACTGGACCACCGACCTGCACTGCAAGGTGATCGACCAATGCCTGCAGATGTTCGGCGGCTTCGGCTACATGTGGGAGTACCCGATTGCCCGCGCCTATGCGGATGCGCGCGTCGCGCGCATCTACGGTGGCGCCAACGAAATCATGAAGGAAATCATCAGCCGTACGCTGTAGCACACGCCGCCAGCCGCTTTCCGCCATCTTGCCTATCGCTTCCACAGATTCAGAAAGAAGGAAACCCACCATGACCGAAACATTCATTTTTGATGCCGTGCGCACGCCGCGCGGCAAGGGCCGCAGCTCGGGTGCGCTGCACGGCAGCACGCCCATCAGTCTGGCCATCACCGCGCTGCAGGCGCTGCGCGACCGCAACACCCTGGACACCGCCTTCGTGGACGACATCATCCTCGGCTGCGTCGAACCCGCCGGCGAGCAAGGCGCCAACATCGCCCGCGTTGCGGCCATCGCCGCCGGGTACCACGAAAGCGCTGCCGGTGTGCAGATCAATCGCTTTTGCGCCTCGGGCCTGGAGGCCTGCAACATGGCCGCCGCCAAGGTGATGTCGGGCCAGTCGCCACTGGTCATCGGCGGCGGCGTCGAGAGCATGAGCCGTGTGCCCATGGGCACCAGCGGCGGCGCTTGGGCGGCTGACCCCGCGGTAGCGATTCCGACCTATTTTGTGCCGCAGGGCATTTCAGCCGATCTGATTGCCACCCTTTACGGCCACAGCCGCAACGATGTTGACAGCTACGCGGTCGAAAGCCAGCGCCGCGCGGCACTCGCATGGGCCGAAGGCCGCTTCGCCAAGTCGATTGTTCCCGTCAAGGACGTGAACGGTTGCGTCGTACTGGATCGCGACGAACACATGCGCGCCGAAACCACGCTGGAGTCGCTGGCCAAGCTGGAGCCTGCGTTCAAGGTGCAGGGCGAGAAATACGGCTTCGACGCGGTGGCCATGCAGCGCTATCCGGAGATCGAGCGCATGGCGCACGTGCACCACGCCGGCAACTCGTCGGGCATTGTTGACGGCGCGGCCGCGGTGCTGATCGGCAACGCCGAGGCCGGCAAGCTGCTGGGCCTGAAAGCCCGTGCACGCATCCGCTCGTTCGCCTCCATCGGCAGCGAACCCACCATCATGCTGACCGGCCCCTCCTACTCGGCGGAAAAGGCGCTCAAGCTCGCCGGCATGAGGGCCAGCGACATCGACCTATATGAACTGAACGAAGCCTTCGCCTCGGTCGTGCTGCGTTTCATGGAAGTGATGAACGTCCCGCACGACAAGATGAACGTCAACGGCGGTGCCATTGCCATGGGGCACCCGCTGGGCGCGACCGGCGCCATGATACTGGGCACCGTGCTCGACGAACTCGAGCGGCGCAACCTGTCCACTGGCCTGATCACGCTGTGCGTGGGCGCCGGCATGGGCACCGCCACCATCATCGAGCGCGTCTGAAGCCCCGGCACGACGCGATCCTCATCACAGACCTGGACCACCACCATGACTATTGACTACAAGGTTGATGCCGACGGCATCGCCACCATCACCTGGGCCATGCAGGACGTGCCGATGAACGTCCTCAACGGGCAATCCATTCCCGCCTTCGCCGACGCCGTGAAGCGTGCCCAAGCGGATTCTGCCGTCAAGGGCGTGGTCGTCACATCCTCCAAGCCCGAATTCATCGCCGGCGCCGACCTCAACATGATGCTCGCCATCACCGACGTGGCCGGCATGATGGACTTTGTCACCCAGTTGCACGCCCTGATGCGCGGCATTGAGAAAAGCGGCAAGCCCTTCGTCGCGGCCCTCAACGGCACCACGCTTGGCGGCGGCTACGAGGTCGCGCTGGCCTGCCACCGACGCATTGCCGCCGACAACCCTAAGGCCCTCATCGGCCTGCCCGAGGTGGGCCTTGGCCTACTGCCGGGCGGAGGCGGCACGCAGCGTCTGCCGCGCATGATCGGCGTGCGCAACGCGCTGCCCTTCCTGCTCGAAGGCAAAAAGCTCGCCCCGAAAAAAGCCCTGGAAGCGGGTCTGGTCGATGAAGTCGTGCCGGCCGACCAACTGCTGGCCCGCGCCAAGCAGTGGCTGCTGACCGACGGTGCCGCTGCCGCTGTTCAGCCCTGGGACCGCAAGGGTTTCAAGCTGCCGGGCGGCGCCGTGCAAAGCCCCATGGGCTACGAAACCTTCACCGCAGGCAACGCCATGCTGCGCGCCAAGACCTTTGGCAACTATCCCGCGCCCGAGGCGATCTTGAACTGCGTCTACAACGGCTGCCAGGTCGACATCGACACCGGCTGCAAGGTCGAGATGCGCGAGTTCGTCAAGCTGACGACCGGCAAAGAGGCCAAGAACATGATTCACTCGCTGTTCTTTGGCATTCCCGCCGCCAGCAAGCTGGCCTCCCGGCCCAAGGGCGTGCCTCAGGCCAGCTACCGCAAGGTCGGCATTCTGGGGGCTGGCATGATGGGCGCGGGCATTGCCTTCGCCGCCGCCGAGGTCGGCATGGAAGTGGTGCTGCTCGACAGCAGCACCGACAGCGCGGCCAAGGGCAAGGCCTACAGCGAGAACCTGTGGAACAAGCGCGTGGCCGCCAAGCGCATGACCGAGGCCGAGCGTGATGCCAAGCTCACCCTGATCAAACCGACCACCGACTTCGCCGACCTGGCAGGCTGTGACATCGTGGTCGAAGCGGTGTTTGAAGACCGCGCCATCAAGGCCGACGTGACGCGCAAGGCCGAGGCGGTGATCGCCCCCGGCGCCATCTTCGCCTCCAACACCTCCACCCTGCCCATCAGCGGGCTGGCCGAGGCGTCCGCACGTCCGGCCAATTTCATCGGCCTGCATTTCTTCTCGCCAGTCGACAAGATGCCGCTGGTGGAGATCATTCGCGGCCAGGCCACCAGTGATGAATGCCTGGCCCGTGCCATGGACTTCGTCAAGGCGATCCTCAAGACGCCCATCGTCGTCAATGACAGCCGCGGCTTCTACACCAGCCGGGTGTTCTCGACCTACGTCGGCGAAGGCCTGGCGCTGCTGGCCGAAGGCGTGAAGCCGGCGCTGATCGACAACGCCGGGCGCATGGCCGGCATGCCGGTGGGGCCGCTGGCGCTGGCCGACGAAGTCTCGCTCGAATTGATGGCGCGCATCCGGAAACAGACCGCCGCCGACCTCGGCAAGGCCTACCAGCGCAGCGCCATCGACGACGTCTGCGACCGCATGGTGGACAAGTTGGGACGACTGGGTAAAAAGACCGGTAAGGGTTTCTACGACTACCCGCAAGATGGCCAGAAGCAACTGTGGGCAGGCCTGGCGCAGGCGTTCCCGCTGGCGGCCACGCAACCCACGGTCGAAGAGGTCAAGCAACGCCTGATGTTCATCCAATCGGTCGAAACCGCGCGCTGCCTCGAAGAAAAAGTGCTGCTGGCGCCGATCGATGCCGATGTCGGCGCGATCCTGGGCTGGGGTTTCCCGGCCTACCTGGGCGGCCCGATCGGCCAGATCCACAGCCTGGGGCTGGCCGCTTTTGTCAAGGCCTGCGAGACCCTGGCCGAGCGGCACGGTGCGCGCTTTGCGCCGCCGCAACTGCTGCGCCGCATGGCCGATCAGGGTGAGCGTTTTTACGACCTGTAAGCAGGCCTGTGACCCCATTCGTTCACTGCGACCTTTCAGCGAGAACCACCCATGCCCGCCATTCAAAGTCAAGTCGACCCGCAGTCAGAGAGCTTCCTGCGCGAGCGCGCACAGATGCTCGCGCTGATCGACAGTTTCCGCACGCTCGAAGACCGTGTGCGCAACACGTCGAACAGCCAAGAAGCCAAGTTCCGCGCCCGCAAGCAGCTGCTGCCGCGTGAGCGCATCGCGCTGCTGCTCGATCGCGGCTCGTCGTGGCTGGAGTTTTCGACCCTGGCCGGCTTCAGGATGCACGACGACGACGGCGAGAAGAACGTGCTGGGGGGCGGGATCATCTGCGGCACCGGGGTGGTGTCGGGCATTCGTTGCGTGGTGATCGCCTCCGACAGCGCGATCAAGGGCGGCACCATCACACCGATGGGCATGAAGAAGAGCCTGCGCGCCGAAGCCATCGCACTGGAGAACAAACTGCCAGTGGTGCGACTGGTCGAGTCCGGCGGCGCCAACCTGATGCATGTGGGCGAGGTGTTCATTGAAGGCGGCCGCGGCTTCGCCAACCAGGCGCGGCTATCGGCCAGGGGCATTCCGCAGGTCTGCGTGATGCACGGCCACTCAACTGCCGGCGGCGCCTACCTTCCGGGCATGTCCGACTATGTGATCATGGTGCGCGGCCGTGCAAAGGCTTTCCTGGCCGGCCCACCCTTGCTAAAAGCCGCCACCGGCGAGATCGCCACCGACGAAGAGCTGGGCGGCGCCGAGATGCACTGTTCGATGTCGGGCGTGGCCGAGTACCTGGCCGAGGACGACGCCGACGGCATCCGCATCGCACGCGACATCTTGGCGCGGCTGCCGTGGAACGACCGCTTGCCGATGCGCGCGGTGAAGATCTGGAAAGAGCCGCGTTATCCGGTCGAGCAACTGGCGGGCGTGGTGCCCGTTGACTTTCGCCAGCCCTACGACATGCGCGAAGTGCTGGCGCGGGTGATCGACGACTCCGACTTCCTCGAATTCAAACCGCTGTACGGCTCCGGCACCGTGTGCGGCCATGGTGCCATCGAGGGATACCCTTGCGGCTTCATCGGCAACAACGGGCCCATTGATCCGCAAGGCGCCACCAAGGCAACCCAGTTCATCCAGTTGTGCTGCCAGTCGGGCACCCCGATCGTCTATCTGCAGAACACCACCGGCTTCATGGTCGGCAAGGATGTGGAGCAGGTCGGAATGATCAAGCATGGCGCCAAGATGATCCAGGCCGTGGCCAATGCCACCGTGCCGCAAATCACCGTGATGACAGGTGCCTCCTTCGGTGCCGGCAACTACGGCATGTGCGGCCGCGCCTACGATCCGCGCTTCGTGTTCGCCTGGCCCAACGCGCGGGTGGCTGTGATGGGCGGCGAGCAGGCCGCCACCGTGATGCGCATCGTCACCGAAGAAAAATTTGCCCGCACTGGCAAGGAGCCACCCGCCGAAACCATGGCCACCATGAAAAGCGAGATCCTGGCACGTTTTGACCTCGAATCGCATTCGCTGTTTGCCACCGCGCGCCTGTGGGACGACGGCATCATCGACCCGCGCGACACCCGCCGCGCGCTCGCCACCACCCTGGCGGTGTGTCGGGAAGCCGGGTTGAGGCCCTTGCTTTCGAACACTTTTGGCGTGGCACGGATGTGAGAACCCTGATGAACTTCACCAAAATCCTGATCGCCAACCGCGGAGAAATCGCCTGCCGGATCATCCGCACAGCCCAGGCCCTGGGCTACCGCACGGTGGCCGTTTACAGCGAAGCCGATGCGCGGGCGCTGCATGTCGCCCTGGCCGACGAGGCCGTGTGCATCGGCCCGGCGCCGGTACGCGAGAGCTACCTCAACGTTGCGGCGCTGCTGGCGGCGGCGCGCAGCACAGGCGCCGACGCGGTACACCCCGGCTACGGCTTCCTGTCCGAGAACGACGGCTTTGCGCAGGCTTGCCTGGACGCCGGGCTGGTGTTCATCGGCCCGGACCCGCAGGCCATCCTGAAAATGGGCAACAAGGCCGGCGCCAAACGCCTGATGCTGGCGGCGGGCGTGCCCTGCGTGCCGGGATATCAGGGCACCGACCAATCCGATGCCACGCTGCTCACGAAAGCTGCCGAGATCGGTTTCCCGATCATGGTCAAGGCGGCGGCGGGCGGCGGCGGGCGCGGCATGCGGCTGGTCGAACACCCGCAAGACCTGGCGGTCGCCCTGGTCAGCGCCCGCTCGGAAGCCGGCAACGCCTTCGGCAGCGAAGAGCTCATCCTGGAGCGCGCGGTGATGGAGCCGCGCCACGTCGAAATCCAGGTCTTCGGCGACCAGCACGGCCACATCATCCACCTGGGCGAACGCGACTGCTCGATCCAGCGCCGGCACCAGAAGGTGTTCGAAGAAGCGCCCTCCCCGGCGGTCACGCCCGAGCTGCGCGCGCAAATGGGCGCGGCGGCGGTGGCGGCGGCGCGCACCGTGAACTACGTCGGCGCCGGCACGGTCGAGTTTCTGCTCGACCGCGAAGGGCGTTTCTACTTTCTGGAGATGAACACACGGCTGCAGGTCGAACACCCGGTGACCGAGTGCATCACCGGACTGGACCTGGTGGCCTGGCAGATCGCCGTGGCCCGTGGCGAGCCCTTGCCGCTGGCGCAGGAGCAAGTGCAATTGAACGGGCACGCGATCGAAGTGCGCCTGTATGCCGAAGACCCGTACGCGGGCTTCCTGCCGCAAAGTGGCGATGTTGCGCTCTGGAGCCCGCCCACGGGCGAAGGCGTGCGCGTTGACCACGGCCTGGCATCGGGTCAGACCGTGAGCCCTCACTACGATCCGATGATCGCCAAGATCATTGCACACGGCGCCACCCGCGACGAAGCCCGGCGACGCCTGATCGGTGCGCTGCAACGCACCCGCCTGCTCGGTCTGCCCCACAACCGTGCCTTCCTCGAAGCCGTGGCCAGCCACCCGGCCTTCGCCGCTGGCGAAACGACCACGGCCTTCATCGCCCAGCACTTCGGCGCTGCGGCGCTGGTGCGGCCCCAGCCCGACTCGCTGGCGCTGGCGCTGGCCGGCACGCTGTGGTTTGAAGCCAGCGCCACGCCGGTCGCAGCCGCGCCCTGGCGCTCCAGCGGACCGGCACGCTGGCCGATGCTGATCGGCGAGGGCGAACACCGACATGCCGTGCATATCACGGTCACTGGCGCCCACCGCTACACGCTCGAAGTGGGCGCGGCGCTGCACCACGTCACCCTCAGCGGGCGTCAAGGCGAGTGCCTGCACCTGATCGCCGATGGCGTGCAACAGCACGCGGCTGCGGTGTTTGCCGGCGGCGTGTTGCACCTGGAACTGGGCGACCTGAGCGCCAGCTTTGAAGACCTGACCTATGACCCACCGGCCGCAGCTGCAGGCAGCGCGGAGTCACGTGTGCTCGCCCCCATGAATGGACGGGTACTGGCCGTTGACGTCCAACCTGGCGACACCGTCACCAAGGGGCAACGCCTTGTGGTGCTCGAAGCCATGAAGATGGAGCACCAACTGCTGGCCCGTCGCGACGGCGTGGTGGACCAAGTGGCGGTGCGCGCTGGCGACCAGGTGGCCACGCGCGCCTTGTTGGTGTCGCTGGTCGAGCAGCCTGATTGAGGCGCGCACCGCCCTGCACGCACGACACCCGCCACACCCACGAGGAGTAATACCCATGCCTGCCGAAACCCTGCCTGCCAAGAGTCCCTTCTATACGCCCGAGCACCTGGCGTTCCGCGACGCGATGCGCCGCTTCGTCGCCCGAGAAATCAGTCCGCACGTGGATGCCTGGGACGAAGCCGAGTCCTTTCCTGTCGATCTGTACCGCAAGGCGGCCGAAATCGGCCTGCTGGGCCTGGGTTTTCCGCAAAGCCATGGCGGCAACGACGGCGACCTGTTCATGACCATCATCGCCGCGCAGGAACTGGCGCGTTGCGGTGCTGGCGGTGTGCTGGCGAGTCTGCTGTCGCACACCATCGGCTGCCCGCCCATCGTCAACGTGGGCAGCGAGGCGCTCCAGCAGCGCGTCTTGCCGCCGGTGCTGCGGGGCGAGAAGATCAGCGCACTCGGCATCACCGAACCCTCCGGCGGTTCGGACGTGGCCAACCTCAAGACCACGGCGCGCCGGGATGGTGACCACTACGTCGTCAACGGCTCGAAAACCTTCATCACCTCCGGCATGCGCGCCGACTTCTACACCGTGGCGGTGCGCACCGGCGGGCCGGGGCCGGGCGGCGTGTCGCTGCTGCTGATCGAGAAAGGCACGCCCGGCTTTACGCAAACGCCCTTGAGAAAAATGGGCTGGTGGTGCTCCGACACCGCCGACCTGTATTTCGACAACTGCCGCGTGCCGGTGGAGAACCTGGTGGGGGTGGAAAACCAGGGCTTCAAAGCCATCATGAAGAATTTCAACCGCGAGCGCATCTTTCTCGCCGCCGGCGCCAACGGTTTTGCCCGTGTCTGCCTGGACGAGGCGCTGGTCTGGTCGCGTGAGCGCGAGATGTTTGGCGGCAAGTTGATCGACCAGCAGGTCACCCGCCACAAACTCGCCGACATGGCCATGCGCGTCGAGGCGACCCAGGCCATGCTGGAATTGCTCGCCTGGCGCGTCGAACAGGGCGACACGCCGGTGGGCGAAATCTGCCTGCTGAAAAACCAGGCCACCCAGACCATGGCCTATTGCGCCAGCGAGGCGGTGCAACTGCACGGCGGCGCCGGTTTCATGCGCGGCGTCAAGGTGGAGCGCATTTACCGCGAAGTCAAGGTCAACGCCATCGGTGGCGGCGCCGAAGAAGTGATGCGCGACCTGGCGGCGCGACAGCTCGGGTTTTACGCCTGATCTGGATGGACCTATGAGCGGCTCTCAATCCCCTGAGCAACCCAAGTCGGACCCGGCGCTGCCCGAGGCCATGCGCTTGGCCCTGGCGAACGCGCCAGCGTCTGACTGCACGCACGGCTTCCCCCGCGCCTGGTGGCGCCACCTCGGCGCCAGTGGCCTGCTCGGCGTGGGCTTCGACAGCGACGGTGGGGCGCCCGTAGCGGACTCCGCGCTGGTCAGCGCGCTGGCCGGCATCGTCGCCCGGGAATCCGCCAGTCTGGGGCTGGGCATGGCGTGGATGATGCACCAAATGCTGGCGCGCTTCGTGCTGTCGCCGAATCTGCGCAGCGACCGGCATCGTGCGCTGCTGCAATCCATGGCGGTCGGCGACACCCTGCTGGCACTCGCGATCTCCGAGCCCGGCACCGGCGCACACCCCAAACACCTGAGCTGCCGGGCGGTACGGGACGGCGACGACTGGCTTCTTGACGGCCACAAGGCCTTCGTCAGCAACGGTCCGGCCGCCGATGCCATCATCGTGCTGGCCGTCAGCGGCGAAAAAGAAGGGCGCAAGCGCTTCGATGCTTTCGTCATTGAGGCCAACACACCGGGCCTGACCCGCGAACTGGACGACAAAGTGCGCGGACTGGCGCCGCTGGGCCATTGCGGCCTGCGCCTGGTCGGCTGCCGGGTGCCGGAAAGCCAGCGCCTGGGCGAGCCTGGACAGGCTTTCGACACCATCGCTCGGCCGCTGCGCGCGATCGAAGACGCGCTGCTGCTGGGCCCGATGCTCGGCGCCATGCAAGCCGAGCTGGATACCCTGGCACGCTGGTTTCGCCATGCAGCCCGCACGCCGGCTTTGACCCGGGAGCTGGGTGGCTTGCAACTCGAACTCGACGCCCTCTCGCCCGTGGCACGCCATGCCGCCCAGCACCTGGACCAGCACGGGCCCGACGAGGCGCTGGCGGCGTTCAACCTGGGCGCGCGCCGCCTGTTTGATCGCTGGCAAGGCGCCTGTGAATCCTTTGCCGCAGCCCTGGACGACCATGAACCGGCCCTGCTCACCCTGGCGCGCGACCTGCGCCTGGTGCAGGGCATCGCCCGCAGCATCGCCGAATCCCGGCAATTCCAGGCCGGAGAAACCCTTTTGGAATCAACGACAACCCATGAAAACACTGCACCAAGCCCACTTTGATTCCTTTGACCGAGTCTCCAAAGCCTTCGCCTCGGTCGACTACATCGCCAGCCGCGAAATCGCCACCTCGGTCTACCTGGGCTTCAACCTGGAAAAGCCGATCCTGGTCGAAGGCCCGGCCGGCGTCGGCAAGACCGAACTGGCCAAGGGCATGGCCGAGATTCTCGACGTGCCCCTGATCCGCATGCAGTGTTACGAAGGCCTGGACGAATCCAAGGCTTTGTACGAGTGGAAATACGGCAAGCAATTGCTCTACACGCAACTGCTCAAGGACAAGCTGGGCGAGATGATGCAGGGCGCCGTCGGCCTGGCCGCCTCCATGGACAAGCTGCATGCGCACGACGACCTGTTTTTCAGCGAGCATTTCCTCGAACCGCGCCCTCTCTACCAGGCCTTGCACCAAGAGCGCGGCTGCGTGCTGCTGATCGACGAGATCGACAAGTCCGACCCCGAATTCGAGGCCTTCCTGCTCGAAGTGCTGTCCGACTTCCAGGTCTCGGTACCCGAACTCGGCACCATCAAGGCCAAGGTCAAGCCCCTCGTCTTTCTCACCAGCAACAACACGCGCGAAATGAGCGACGCGCTCAAGCGCCGCTGCCTGCACCTGCACATCTCCTTCCCCGAAGCCGCGCTGGAGCGGCGCATCCTGGAGCGGCGCGTGCCCGGCCTGTCGGCAACACTGAACCGGGAGCTGGTGGCCTTCATCCAGGCAGTGCGCCAGTTGGACCTGAAAAAACTGCCCTCGGTCAGCGAAACCATCGACTGGGCCAAGACGCTGCTGCTGCTGCACGCCGAACACCTGAACCTGGACGTGGTGCGCGACACGCTCAATGTCTTCCTCAAGTTCGAGCAAGACATCGCCACCGCCAACGCGCAGATGTCCACCCTGCTGCAACAAGCGCGCAAGGATGCGGAGAGTCCCCGTGCAAGCCACGCTTGAAGACTTTTTCAAGGCGCTGCGCGGCAGCGACCTTGAAATCCATCTCAACGCCCAGGTCGAGGCGGCGCGTGCCGTCGAACTGGTGGGTTGGAGCGACCGCGCCCTGCTCAAAATCGCGCTGGGCACCACGCTGGCCAAGACCACGGTCGACCGCGCCCTGTTCGACGAGGCCTTTGACCATTTCTTTCGTTTCAGCTCTTTTGAAAACCTGGCAGCCCCTGGCGGCGCGGTCCGGCCCGGCGTCCAACCCGGCGCCGACGCCACACCAGCGCAGGACCCGCCCGAGCAAAGCCCCAAAAACCAGACAGCCACCGGCTCCGGCGGGCCGGGCGGTTGCCAGGGCAGCGGCGGCCAGGCCTTGTCGCAGTTGTTGCTGTCGGGCGACTCGGCGGCGCTGGCCAAGCGCATGCAGGAGGCCGCGCGCGAGGTGGGCCTGACCGACATCTGGTTCTTCACGCAAAAGGGTTTTTACACCCAGAAGATCCAGCAGGCCATGGGCCTGGAACTATTGGACCGCGAAATCTCTGACGCCAAACGCCAGACGCTGGCGCCCGAGCGCGCCAAGGAGCTTGAACTGGCGCGCAAGAAATTGTTCGAGGAGGTTCGCAATTTTGTCGAACGCAAACTCGCGCTCTTCGGCACGGCCCCGACGCGCCAGTTGCACGACGACTTCCTGCAAACGCAAAAGCTCTCCAACATCGAAAAGCGCGATTTCGCGCGCATGCACGTCATCGTCAGCAAAATCGCCAAGCGGCTGGCTGATCGCCACTCGCGGCGCAAGAAGCAGCGGGTGCGCGGCCAGCTCGACTTCCGCAAGACCCTGCGCAAGAACGCGGCCTACGACGGCGTGATGTTCGAGACCTTCTGGCGGTCCAAGGTGGTGGACCGGCCACGCGTGGTGGCCATTTGCGACGTCAGCGGCTCGGTGCGCCAGTACGCGCGCTTTCTGCTGCTGTTCCTGCACAGCCTGGGCGAGCAGGTCAGCGACGTGCGCAGTTTCGCCTTCACCAACCACCTGGTGGACGTGAGCGACACCTTCGAGCTGCTGCCGGTCGAGCAAGCGGTCGACAAAGTGATGCAGGCCGTGGGCGGCAGCGGCACCGACTACGGTCAAACCCTGCTCGATATTGAAGAACAATTGCTGGGCGACATCGACCGCCGCACCACGGTGCTGATCCTGGGCGACGCGCGCAACAACCGCGGCGAGGCGCATGTCGAGGTCATGAAGCAGCTTTATGAGCGCGCGCGCCGGGTGATCTGGCTCAATCCCGAGCCCACCTCGTTCTGGGGCCTGGGCGATTCGGAGATGAAGCGCTACGCGCCCTATTGCCACATCGCGCGCGAATGCAATTCCCTCACCCACCTGGAAAGCACACTCGACGCCTTGCTGCGCACCCATTCGGCCAGCGCGTAGAGCCCCCATCCCCCGCGCAAGGAACACCGCCATGGCCCGCCCCACCCTGCAACTGCACCCCCACAAAGAACCGGCCGTGGCGCACCCAGCGGCCACCCTGCTGCTGCTGCGTGACGGACCGCTGGGCGTCGAAGTGCTGATGACCCGGCGCTCGCCAAACGCCAGCTTCTTGCCCGGCGCCTATGTGTTCCCCGGCGGGCGAGTGGACGCCGACGACCACCAGACACACACGCTGGCGGGCGGACGCTACCGCACGGCGGCGCTGGCGGCGCTGCGGGAAACCTTCGAGGAACTGGGCATCCTGCTGGCCGTGCAGGCCGATGGCAGGCCCATCACCCGCACCCACCTTCAAGTGCTGGACCGCAGCCGGGCGCTGTACCCGCAACTGCAAGCCCAGGGCTGGTCACTGGCGGTCGATCAGGCGCGCATGCTGGCCTGCTGGACCACCGACCGCAGCGTGCCCAAGCGTTTCGACACCGTCTTCTTCGCTGCGCTGATGCCCGACCAGCAGGAACCGGTGGCCGACGAAATGGAGCAGTTCGAGCCGGTCTGGGTCCGGCCCCAGGATGCGCTGGCGCAGCACCAGGCCGGCAACTTTTTCATGATCTTCCCCACCATCCGCACCCTGCACTGGCTGTCGGCCTTCGAACAGGCCGGGCAGGCCCTGGCGGCCTGCACCGAGGACGAACCACTGTGGAACTCCACCCCCCGTGGTGGTCTGGTCGGCGGTCAACCGCAGCGCTTCATGGAACAGGACCTGCCCTACGCCGAGCTCGCGCTGGTGTGCCCATCCGGACAACTGGAACATGCGCTGGACTGGCAGCACGAACGGCCGGTGCCCCTGCTGCGGCACCTGCATCGCCTCACCGCCCCCAACGCCAGCGTCATGACCGGCCCCGGCACCAACAGCTACATCGTGGGTGACGCGGCCAGTGGCTACATCGTCATCGATCCGGGCCCCTTGCTGAACGACCATATCGAGCGCCTGCTGGCGTTCACAGCGGGCCAGATCACGGCCATCGTCTGCACCCACTCGCACGCCGACCACTCCCCCGCCGCACGGCCGCTGGCCCAGGCCTGCGCCCGCCTGACGGGCCGTACGCCGCCCGTGCTGGGTCTGGCCAGCGCCGCCACCGCCCGCTCCACGGCAGCCTTCGCCCCCGACCGCGCGCTGGCCGACGGCGAGCGCCTGATGCTGCACGATGGCGAGCACCACAGCACCCTGCGCGTGGTCCATACCCCAGGGCACGCCGCCAACCACCTCTGCCTCATCCTCGAAGAAGACGGTCTGCTGTTCTCGGGCGACCACATTCTCAGCGGCAGCACCACCATCATCGACCCGCCCGACGGCGACATGAGCGCCTACCTCGATTCGCTGGACCGCTTGGCGCAGGCCTGCGAAGAGGACGGTATCGAATTCATCCTGCCGGCGCACGGCCACGTCATCGGCTGGGCGGCGCAGTCCATTGCGCAGCTCAGGGCGCACCGCCTGCGTCGCGAGGCCACGGTGCTGGCGGCCATGCGCGCCGTCCCGCAAGGCAGCCTGGACGACTGGCTGCCACTCGCCTATGACGACACGCCCGCAGCGCTCTGGCCACTGGCGCGCCGTTCGTTGGCGGCCCACGTGCAACGCATCGAACAACTGGCGATGCTTTGAATCCCCTACGATTTTTAAACAAGCCTCAGGAACCCCATATGAATGCCAACGCCCCCCACCTTGACCGCATCGCCGCTTACAAGAAAAGCTGGAACGACAACCCCTTTCTGAAGGCGCAAGGGCTGGAAGTGGAAGAAACAGGCGTGGGCAGAGCCATTGTGCGACTGCCCAAAGCCCTCCCCACCCAACGCGGCGGCGGCGGTTCGGACACCGTGATCAATGGCGGCGTCATCTCCTATATGTTTGACGGCGCGCTGGGCTGGGCGATCATCTCCTCGCTGCTGGACATGCCTGAGGTGGCCGACATTGACCCCTTCGAGCTGCGCCAGTTCACGATCAACCTCGACATCACCTTCCTCAACGCTGCCTTGGGCGATAGCTTTGAGGCGCGCGGCAAGGTGGTGCGCATCAGCCGCACGACGGCATTTGCCGAAGGGGAGTTCCTGGATGCCCATGGCACCGTCTGCGCCACAGCCAAAGGTATCTGGCGTGTATTCTGGCCACGCAGTCTTGCCACCACCCCGCGCTGACCCCACTCCCCCAATCAACTGGAGACATTCATGAAAAAAGACACCCTTCGCATTGGCAGCGCCTCGGGCTTCTGGGGCGACTCTGAGTTCGCCGCCGCCCAACTGGTGCAGCACGGCAACATCGACGTCCTGGTGTTCGACTACCTGGCCGAAATCACCATGTCGCTGCTCAGCCGCGCCAAGGTCAAAGACCCGGCACTGGGCTATGCACCGGATTTCGTGACCGCCCTCCAGCCCCTGATGAAGGAACTGAAGTCGCGCGGCATCAAGGTCATTGCCAACGCGGGCGGCGTCAACCCATCGGCCTGCCGCGCCGCGCTGGTGGCGGCAGCCCAGGCCGAAGGTGTCGATCTGAAAATCGCCGCCGTACTGGGCGACGACCTGATGCCTCAGGTAGAGGCACTGCGCTCGGCCAACACCCAGGAGATGTTCGCGGGCAGCCCCTTTCCACAAAAGGTCATGAGCGCCAACGCCTATCTGGGCGCCTTCCCGATCGCCGCGGCGCTCGATGCCGGCGCCGACATCGTGGTCACGGGCCGCTGCGTCGACAGCGCGGTCACGCTGGCGCCGCTGATCCATGCCTTTGGCTGGGCCGCCACCGACCACGATCTGCTCGCGCAGGGCAGCTTGGCCGGCCACCTGATCGAGTGCGGCACACAGACCACCGGCGGCAACTACACCGACTGGGAGTCGGTACCGGGCTGGGACGACATGGGTTTTCCCGTCGCCGAGTGCCGCGCCGACGGCAGCTTCATCATCACCAAGCCCGAAGGCACGGGCGGGCTGGTCTGCCCCTCCACGGTAGGCGAGCAGATGCTCTATGAAATCGGCGACCCGCGCGCCTACATCCTGCCCGATGTGGTGTGCGACTTTACCGGCGTGACACTGACGCAGGTCGGCCCCGACCGCGTCGAGGTCAAGGGCGCGCGCGGCCTGCCGCCGACCGACCAGGCCAAGGCCAGCATCACCTACGCCGACGGCTTTCGGGCCATGAGCCTGTTCATGATCGGCGGCATCGATGCCGGCGCCAAGGCGCAGCGCGTGGGCGCCGCCATGCTGGCGCGCGTGCGGCGCCACTATGCGCAGCGCGGTTGGCCCGACTTCACCGAAACCTGTGTCGAGGCCATCGGCGCCGAAGACACCTACGGCCCCCACGCGCGGCCCGATGCGCGCGAAGTGATGCTCAAGGTCGGCGTGCGCCACCCGGTCAAGGACGCGCTCGAACTGTTTTCGCGCGAAGTGGCGCCGCTGGCCCTGATGTCGGCACCGGCCATCACCGGTTTCACCGGCGGCCGGCCCAAGGTGCAGCCGGTGGTGCGGCTGTTCTCCTGCCTGGTACCCAAGGCACAGGTGGCCGCCAGCATCGACATGGGCGACCAGACCGTGGCGGCACCGCCATGGCACGGCCAGGCGTTTGATCCGGCGACCCTGCCCCAGGTCGACGGCCCGCTGCCTGACGCCGACGCCTATGCGCGCGGCACGCGGATAGTGCCGCTGGTGAAGCTGGCCTGGGGCCGCAGTGGCGACAAGGGCGACGCCGCCAACATCGGCATCTTGGCGCGCAAGCCCGCTTACCTGCCCTTCATCCGCGCCGCCCTGAGCGAGCAGGCGGTGGCGGCCTGGTTCGCCCACCTCGTCAAGGGCAGCGTGCAGCGCTTTGATCTGCCTGGCACGCACGCGCTGAATTTTCTGATGCACGAAGCCCTGGGCGGCGGCGGCATCGCTTCGGTTCGCATGGACTCGCAGGGCAAGGCCTTTGCCCAGATGCTGCTCGATTTTCCGGTACCCATTCCAGCCGACATGGCTCTTTGAGAACGTTCAACCACTAACCCAAGACGGAGTCACAAACCATGAACACCCCGGCCACCACCGCCATTGCCAACACCGCTTCCGCAGCCCTGCGTGATCGCATCCGCGACGTGCAGGAAGCCGCCCGCGGCGTCACCACCCTGTACCCACGCAGCTACATCCTGCAGTGCATCAAGGAAGACCGCTTCCCCGACGAGCTGTGGCTAAAGCTCGGCGAATTCGGCCTGCTAGGCCTGTCGGTTCCGGAAGAGTACGGCGGCTCAGGCGGCGGCGTACTGGAGATCACCGCGCTCAATGAAGCCCTGGCGCTGGCCGGCGTTCCCACGCTGTTTCTGGTCGTCACCGGCCTGGGCCGGGTGCCAATCATGCGCAACGGCACACCCGAGCAAATCCGCAAGTTCGTCACGCCCACCTGCACCGGAGAGAAGAAACTGTGCTTTGCCATCACCGAACCCAATGCCGGCACCAACAGCTTTGCCATGACCACACTGGCAACACCGGACGGCGATGGCTGGGTGCTCAATGGCCAGAAGGTCTTCATTTCTGGCGCGCGCGATGCCGACTACATGCTGGTGATTGCCCGCACCACCAAGGCAGGCGAGGTGAAAAACCGCACCGAAGGCATCTCGCTGTTCGTGCTCGACATGAAAACGCCCGGCATCCAGCTCACGCAACTCAACATCCAGGTCGAGACCGCCGAGCGCCAGTACATGGTGTTCTTTGACAACGTCAAACTGCCCGCCGACGCGCTGATCGGCGAAGCCGGCAAGGGCGCCAAGCTGATGTTCGAAGGCCTGAACTCCGAGCGCCTGCTGGCCGCCGGCGCCGCCATCGGCCTGGGTGACTATGCGCTGGCCAAGGCGGTGGCCTACTCGAAAGATCGCAAGCCATTCGGCAAGCCGATCGGCTCCTACCAGGCGCTACAGCACCGCATGGCGCAGGCCAAGGCGCAAATCGAGGCGGCGCGCCTGATGACCTACAACGCCGCCGAGCACTTCGACGCCGGCGAGGACGCCGGTGCGCATGCCAACATGGCCAAGCTGTTAGGCTCGCAAGCGGCAGTAGCCGCCGTCGAGGCCGCGATGCAAACCCACGGCGGTTACGGGTTCGACCGCGACTACGACATCGTTACGCTGTGGCCCATGGTGCGCCTGCTGGAAATCGCGCCCATCAACAACGAGATGCTGCTCAACTACATCGGCGAACATGTGCTGGGCTTGCCGAAGTCGTACTGAGCCGATGGCCGTCATCCCCGGCGCCGACCAGCCGGACCAAGGTTCGCAACACGGTCGAGGCCTCCGTCCGCCGCTTTCGGGCTGGCCTGAGCTTACGAACCGGCACCTTTGGCAGGCGTCGCTACTCGTTTGCGGATGATGTGTGCCGCGCGCTCCCTTCCCACTTTCGCAGCAACCAAGCGGCCGCGAGGCCGCCCACGCAAGACGCCGCAAGAGCGAAATGAAGGCAACCGCCGCCAAGATATCGTCAAGGCTGCGGCCAAACTGTTTCGACGCAACGGCTTCAACGGCACGAGCACGCGCGACATCGCCTGCGCCGTTGGCATGCATTCCGGATCACTGTTTTGTCACTTCAAAAGCAAGGATGCGCTGTTGTATGAGGTGATGCAGGAAGGCATGCGTAGCGCGCTGGCGCGCCAGACGATCGTGCTCCTTGCCGAACATGACGCTGCGACTACGCTGCGGCAATTGATCCGATCGCATTTCGATACGCTACTGGGGCCGAGCAGAGACTTCATGCATGCGGTGCTCTACGAGTCCCGCTCTCTCAACAGAAGGCAGCAGAATGTCATCGCGAAGCTGCAAGGTGACTACGAAGCGACATGGACGCCCGTGCTCCAAGAACTCGCGTCGACCGGCTGCTTGCAAGGCGAGGTGTCGCTTGCGCGCCATTTGATGTTCGGACTATTGAACGGGTCAGCGCTGTGGTTCAATCCTAAAAAGGGAATCTCGATTGATGCCCTGACCGACGCAGTGGTAGCCCTGTGCATACAAGCCCCCCCGGCAATCCGGACTTGATTTTGTTAGCCTTGAAGTCCCCTCGAATTTCTGAGCCAGTCAGAAGTAGAGGTTGGGAAACTGTTTTATACGGTACTCGACCGGTGGAACACGGCCCAAGGATTCATGGGGTCGATGATGGTTATATCGGTGCAGCCAATCGGCCGGGTTCTGTCGCGATAGCGGATGGGGGGCGTGCTGACTTGTGCAACGACCTCTCAATTCAAATGGTCAAGCTATAGAACTGTTGTGCGACCGACGTGGTTGACCCTTTGGGGCAGTTCATCTGCCCCTTGCGAATCATGTGCATGGTCTCGATATCCGTGATCAGTCGACGGGCCGTGTGGAATGTCTTGAACCCCATCATGTGCCTGCCCCGCACCTTCGCTGGCTGACGGCGCCACCGCAGTTGGTCGGCTCGGACTTGTATCGGACCGTGAATCGGCGTAATCTGGTGTTCAACTGGCGTTTGGACTCGCCAGGCTTGGTGCATCAGCGGCAACCAAGCCCACAGGCTGCATAGAACACAACTTCTCTTGCAGTTTGAGTACAACTTCTCTTGTGTAAGCGCAGTGCGTTCGCGCAAGACATTTTGACCCTAGATCTGGGGTCAAATAGCAGCTGAATCCCCTCCTTTCGTGCCAGTTTCAGGGGCCGCTGTGCAAGAGAAACTGGCCCCTAATGGCGATTTCAAGAAATTTTCGCCCGTGATTGCCTTCAGTGCTGGGGTCAGCAATGACACAACGGCAACTGATCGGAGTGCGCACGGCAGCCAGTGCCTTCACTGCGCTGCCTCCAGCAAACGGGAAGGAGAGTGATCCAAACCTTGGGAGGCCTTACGCGACCTGACAAATTGGGATGCGTTCGCGCAGATCACCCTGAATGAGCATGGTTTGCCGACGTGGCTACGGGTTCGCCCAGGCATCTAATCGCATACGTACTTCGGCGTGAGGAAGACGGCAGCGGCGATCGGACGATATGCGTGTCAGGCCCTCATGGAGCGCAGCCATCGAGATTCCCCCGGATGCAACCATCTGATCCAGTATCCAGAGTAGTCCATAAACGGTCCTTCGACGCGCGGTGGCCTCACTGCGAAGAATCCTGTCGCCCGTCACGAGAGCGTGATCGGCGCGGGTCGCGCAGCTCAGCGCGAAGCAATCCGGCAACGAGAGCGCTTTGCGCTCGGTGCGAAGTTGCTGCGCAAAAGCCACCTCCTCAGAGGTCAGCGCGACCACGCCCAAGCCCAGCTTTCGCAGGAATGGGCCGTTTTCCGGTTCCAGTTCCCTCTCATACAAGAGATCTGGAACAACCATCGTCAATCCACAGGAAAAAGCAGTAAGCCGTCTATGAACCACGCCCTTGCACTTGGAGTCGCAACGATGTGCGCAGGGCAGCCTACAGTCCGTCGAGCGCGATGTTCCAAGGCAGCA